>CAYOBN010000010.1:0-63530 GCA_964402175.1 uncultured Planctomycetaceae bacterium
GTGCGCGCGAGCCCGCGCGCTGCGCGCGCGAGCTCGTGCGCACCGCGCGCCTCACCGCAAACTCGTACCTGGTACCGTTCGACGGTGACCCAGCCTGTTAAAGCCGGAACACGAGGCCGAACCGTACCAGCAGATCCTCCGTCGCGTCGCCGTCCGCGTCGTCCGAGTGGAGGTAGGTCGGGGTTACCGTGAAGGCCACCGTCGAGGAGAGCCACTGGCGCAGACCGACCTGCGCGCCGTATACGAACCCGTCCTCTGCGCCGTCGCCGTTGTTGCTGAGCGACCATCCCAACGCCGGGCCCACGAACACACTCGTGTGGTCGCCGAAGTGCCAGTGGTAGCGGTACAGGACCCCCGCCCACGCCTCCCGGCGGGGACCCGGGTCGCTCTCGAGGTTCGAGTACCGGCCGAGGGCCCACAGACCCACCTCGTGTTCGCTCGCGACGTGGGCGGTCGCTTCGACCGCGAAGTCGGCCCCCTCACGGTCGACGGCCTCGCTCTCGCGGTTCGTGTACGCGGCGGACACGCCCAGCAGCGCTTCGTCTTCGCCCGGTAGGGGGCCTTGGCGGCCACGCTCCGGGTCGAAGCCGGGCGCGGTGCACGCCCCGAGGGCGAGGCACGCCGTGGCCACGGCGAGGTTCCAGCGGGAGCGGTTGGACGAGAACACCTGGGACGCAGCGGAGGACATCAATGCAACTTCCTTCGCAGCGAGCCTAAACAGGCGCTAGACCCCTGAGAAGGGCCTTCCGGGTCCCTGTCCGGAGGTGGGACCCGAAACGCTTCCGAAGGCCCGGATCGAGGCGTCCCGGGCCCGCCCTCAGCGGCGCCGCGACCCGCCCGATCCCCCGGCGGGGCTCGCGGCTTGGCCCGCTCCCCCTGCCGCCGTCGGCTTGCCCGCGGCTTTCGCCGCCGGCTTGGCCGGAGCCTTCGCAGCGGGCTTCGCCTTCGCCTTGGCCACCGGCGCCGCCTCGGCGCTGGGACGGGGGCGCGGCTTCAGCACCTTGCCAGAGTCCTTCCCGGCGGCCGGTTTCGGCTTCTCGGCCGCGTTGTCCTGGCCGCTCGCTGCGGACCCGTCCGAGTCCTTCGCGCTCGCTTTCTTCGCGGTCGCGGGGCCCGTCGCAGGAGAGGTCGCGCCCGCCGTCGCCGTCGCCGGTCCCGCAGCCGCTTGGGCCGCCTTCGCCGGAGCCTCCACCTGCGCCCGCGGCGCCAGCTTGCCCGGCGCCTTCGGCAGCGCCGCCTTCAACGCCTTCTGCGCCGCGTCGCGTTCGCGCTCGGCCTCCTGCTGCCGCTCCTGGCTGTCGGCGAGCTTCAGCTTGATCGCGACCATCTCGCTCTCGAGCGTGCGCAGCTTCTTCGTCAGCTCGTGCGCCGCGTTCTGGTCGCTGCGCTGGGCCGCCTGGAGCTCCGCGATCTGCTTGCGCACACCTTGGACCTCCTTCTTGCGCGCTTCGACCTCGTTGCGCGCCGCTTCGAGGCGCTTCGAGAGCGCTTCGCCGTCTTTGTTCTCGCGCCCGAGCTGGCGCGTGAGGTCCGCGAGGTCCTTCTTGGTGACCTTGAGCTCGCGCTCGCTCGCTTCGAGCTGCGTCGCGCGCCGCTCGAGCCGCGCGAGCTCGCGCTCGGCGTGTTTCACCGCGCGCTCGTGTTCTGCGCGCAGGGTCTCGAGCTCCTTCTCGCGCTCCGTCAGCGCCGCAGCCTGCGGCTCCAGCTCCGCCACGCGGCGGCGCAGCTCCAGCACCTCGCGCTGCTTGCGCTCGTCGAGCTGCGCCAGCTCCTCGCGCGTCGCGGCGAGGGTCTGCGCGGCCTCATCGACCTGCTCCGGCAGGTCCGCCAAGTCCGCGAGGCGCGCGCGCAGCGTCGCCACTTCGCTGTCCCGTGCGGCGAGGGTCTCGTCGCGCTCGCGGCGCACTCGCGCCAGCTCCGCATCGCGCGCCGCGACGCGCTCGGGCAGCGGCTCGAGGTCCGAAAGACGCTTGCGCAGCTCGCGCAGCTCTTCGCGCGTGCGGCTGTCGAGCTCGTGGTGCTGCGCGCGCAGCGCTTCGAGCTCGCCCTCGCGCTTCGCCAGCGTCACCCGCAGCGGCTCGAGTTCGGTCAGCTTCGCTTGGAGCTCCGCGACCTCTTCGCCGCTGTCTTCGGTGACCCGCGCGCGCAGCTCGCGCTCGGCTTCGAGCGTCGTCTGCACCCGGATGAGCTCGGAGGCCTTCGGCTCCAGCTCCGCGAGGCGCGTCCGCGCCGCCGCGAGGTCGCGTGCGGTGCGCTCGAGCTCCGCCGGCAACGGCGCGAGCTCGTTGACGCGCGCCTCTAGCAGGGCGATCCGCTGCGCGGCCTCCGCGCGGTCGCGCTCACCCGACGCCAGCAACTTCTGGATCTCGGCTTCGCGCTCGGCGAGGCGCGGCGGGACCTGCTCGAGCAGGCTGAGACGCTCGCGCAGGCCGTGTTCGATGCGCAGGTGCTCGGCCTCGGACGCCGCGAGCTCGGCGCGCAGCTCGGCCTCCGTCGCCGCGAGGCGCGCGCGCAGGTCCGACTCCGCCGCGGCGGCGACCGTGCGCAGCTCCGTCAGCTCGCGCTCGCGCGCCGCGAGGCGAGCGGGGGCGGGCTCGAGCTCGGTGACGCGCGCCGTGAGGGCGCCGACCTCCGCGGCCAGCCGTTGCTCCAGCGACGCGACCTCGCGGGCGCGTTGGACTTCGACTTGGCGTACCTCCTGCTCGCGGCGCTCCTCGAGCGCGCGCAGGGCCGCTGCCTTCTGCGCTTCCAGCGCTTCGAGCTCCGCGCGACGCTGGCTGTCCAGCGCCGCGAGCTCCTCCCGCAGCGCGCTATCGACCGCTGCGACCTCTTCTTGACGCAGCCGCTGGAGCTCGCCCGTCTCTTGAGCGAGCTGTTCTTGCAGGGCCAGAACCTCGGCCGCGCGGCGCACTTCCAGGGCCTCGACCTCGCTGCGCCGGCGCGCTTCGAGCTCGGCGGTTTCGACCGCGAGCTGCTCTTCGAGCGCGGCGACCTCCTGCGCGCGCCGCGCTTCGAGCGCAGCCAGTTCGCGCAGTCGGCGCGCTTCGAGCTCCGCGACCTCTCGGGCGCGCCGATCCTCGAGCGACGTGAGCTGTCCACGCAGCTCCTTGTCGAGCGCCGCGACGTCGCTGCCGCGCGCTTCCACGAGCGCCGCGACCTCGCGCGAGCGCCGCCCCTCCAGTTCCGCGAGCTGCGCCACCCTCTGGCTCTCCAGCGCTTCGAGCTCACTGATGCGGCGCGCTTCCAACGCCTCGAGCTCGCTGACACGGCGCGCCTCCGCCGAGGCGAGCCCATCCGTGAGGCGCGCTTCCAGCGCTGCGACCTCCGCCGCGCGCCGCTCTTCGAGCTGCGCGAGCTCCGTCAGGAGCTGGTCCTCGAGCGAGCCGACCTCCTGCGAGCGGCGCGCTTCGAGCGCCGCGCGCTCGGCGACGCGCTCGGCTTCGAGCGCCGCGACCTCCGCCGCCAGTCGGTGCTCGAGCGCCTCGACCTCGCTGACCCGCCGCGCTTCGAGCGCGGCTGTGTCTTCCAGGAGCTGCTGTTCCAGCGCTGCGACCTCGGCTGCCCGCAGCCCTTCGAGCTCCGCGAGCTCACGCTCGCGCTGCGCCGCGAGCGCGCGGTGCGCCTCGCGCAGCTCGTCGAGCGCGCGCAGCGTGTCCGCCAGCTTGCCCGGCGCCGGCGCCAGGTCGGCGACCTTCTGCGTCAGGCGCTCGACCTCGCTCGCGCGCTCTTCGGCGAGCGCCGTGTGCGCCGCGCGGAGCTCGTCGAGCTCGAGCTGTGCGAGCTCGAGCAGCTCCGGCGTCGGCGCGAGCACTTCCACGCGCTGGCGCAGCGCCGTCAGCTCCGCTTGGCTGTCGCGCTCGAGCGCCGCGTGCGCGGCGCGCAGGGCCTCCAGCGCGCGGCGCGTCTCCGCGAGCGCCCCGGGCGCGGGCTCCAGCTCCGCGACGCGCGCGCGCAGCGCCGCGAGCTCCGCGGTGGACGTGTGGGTGACCTCGTCGTAGCGCGCTTCCCACTCCTCGACCAGCGCCTCGGCGGCGCTGAGCTGGTCGGGCAGCGGCTCGAGCAGCCGGATGCGCTCCTCGAGCCCCGCCAGCGCCGCAGCGTTCGCCTGCGTCGTCTCGCTGAGGCGCTCTTCGAGGTCCTTCACGGCCTCGGCGTGCCGCTCCGCAGCGTCGGCGGCCGCGCTCTCCGCGTCGGCGAGGCGCGCCGCGAGCGCCGCGGCTTCGCGGCGGGCCGCTTCGCGCTCCCCTTCGAGCGCCGCGCGCGTCGCGCCGCTGCGCTCGAGCTCACCGGTGCGCTGGTTGAGCTGCTCGCGCAGCTCCGTCAGCGTCGCCTGCAGCCGCTCGCGCTCCTCGGAGAGCTTCGCCGTCAGGTCCTCGCGCTGGCCGATCGCACCGCGCATGTCCTGGACCCGCTTGCGCTCCTCGTCGAGCTCGCGCTGCAGCGTCGCGATCTTCTGCCCGTGGCTCTCGAACGTCGCTTTGATGCGCTTGACGTCGATGTTGTTCTGGTTCAACGCCGCGACCGCCGCCTCGCGGTCCGCTTCGGCCAGCTTGTACTTCTGATCCCACTGGTGCTGCTGCACGCGCAGGTGGATGTGCGCCTTGCGCTTGCCCACCATCGACTGGATCAGGAAGCCGAGCACGCCCCCTCCGACCACCAGCATGAGCTGGTTCACGATGCTCTTGGAGGCGCCCTCCGCGAGGAGCGCGACGACGTTGACGAAGGAGACGTCCATGGCGGTGACCGGCGCGGACGATCCCTCCAGGGCGCCACCCTCATGGTTCCCTGTTCGCCCCGCGGCGGCCCGCATCGTATCGCCCTCGCGCGCGAGATTCCCCCCTTCTGTGGCGGGCCTTGCGGCGCGTTTCGAGAGTGCTTCCATGCGAGACGCGCGCGGGCCGCGGCAAGCCTGTAGTCGGCGCACCCATCGGGAGCGTATCGTGGGCACCGCGCGCCCCCGACCGTAGGAATCCGCACGTTGCCCGCTGCTCCCCTCTCCTTCAGCAAGAAGCTGACCTTCTTCGCGGCTCTCGCGGCGTTCTTTGCGCTCGTGTTGCCGCCGTTGCTCACGAGCCGCGTCCCGACCCTAGCTCCAGCCGCAGACGGCCGTTTGCCCGTTCTGCCTGCGCGGGCGGGCCAGATCGCGAGCTCCGCGGAGGCGCCCGAGCGCCGCGTCGCGCCGCTCGCGGTCCCCGAGGGCTCGGACGCCCGCGATGCGTTCCGCGAGTTCGAGCGCGCCCTGGGCCGGCTCGAGGGTGTGCGCATCGTCGCGCGCGAGCCCAGCGGCTTCGACCGGCGCGACGAGCCCGCCGACTGGCTGCACCTCGAATGGGTGAGCCCCTTCTGGCGCCTGCGCGGGGACGTCCTCCTGATCTTCGACGCCGCGGCGCGCGCGATCGAGGTCAGCGCTTCGTCCCGCGGGCCGCTACCGACGAAGGGCCTCTCGCGCCGCCGCATCGAGGCCCTGCGCGCGCTCCTCGCCGCCGCGCCCTGACCCCCGTGGCACCGCACGAGCTCGCTCCGCTGCCCGTCGACGCGGTCCTGCCCGACGTCGTCGCGGCGCTCCGCGCGCGCCGCGCGGCGGTGCTGATCGCCCCGCCGGGCGCGGGCAAGACGACGCGCCTGCCCCCGGCCCTCGTCGCCGCGGGCCTCGGCCCGGTCATCGTCGTCGAGCCGCGGCGCATCGCGGCGCGCGCGGCGGCGCGCCGCGTCGCGGAGGAGGGCGGGCTGACGCTCGGCCGGGAGGTCGGCTGGCACGTGCGCTTCGACCGCCGCGCGGGCCGCGATACGGAGGTGCTCTTCGCGACCGAGGGCATCCTGCTGCGCCGCCTGCAGGAGGACCCGTTCCTCGAAGGCGTCGGCGCGGTCGTGTTCGACGAGTTCCACGAGCGGCGGCTCGATGCGGACCTCGCGCTCGCCATGGCGCGCCGCGCGCAGCGCGAGGTGCGGCCCGACCTCGCGCTCGTGGTGTGCTCGGCGACGCTCGAAGCGGACCCCGTCGCGCGTTTCCTCGGCGACGGCGAGCCCGCGCCGGTGGTGCGGAGCGACGGGCGCCTCTTCCCCGTGGACGTGCGTTTCCTGCCGCTGGAGGCGCGCGAGCGGCCCGAGGACCACGCGGCGCGCGGCGTCCGTACGGCGCTCGAGGCGTCGGGGGGCGACGTGCTCGCGTTCCTGCCGGGCGTCGGCGAGATCCGCCGCGTGCGCGAGCGCCTCGCGGGCCCCTTCGACGTGCACGAGCTGTACGGCGACCTCGACCCCGCGCGCCAGGACGCCGCGCTGCGCCGCGGCGCGCGGCGGCGCGTGGTGCTCGCGACGAACGTCGCGGAGTCGAGCGTCACCGTCGACGGCGTCGCCGCCGTCGTCGACACGGGCCTCGCGCGGGTGCTGCGCCACGACCCCGGGGTCGGGCTCGATCGCCTGGAGCTCGAGCGCATCGACCGCGCCTCCGCGGACCAGCGCGCGGGCCGCGCGGGGCGCCAGGGGCCGGGCCTCTGCGTGCGCCTCTGGAGCGCGATCGACGACCGGACCCTCGAGCCGCGCACCGCGCCCGAGGTGCGCCGGCTCGACCTCGCGGGGCCCCTGCTGCAGCTCGCGGCCTGGGGCGAGGCCGACCCGCATGGATTTCCGTGGTTCGAGCCGCCCCCGCGCGAGGCGGTCCAGCGCGCGACCGAGCTCCTGGAGCGGCTCGGCGCGGTGACCGTCCAGCCGGGCCCGATCCTCGCGATCACCGCGCTCGGGCGGCAGCTCGTGCGGATGCCCGTGCACCCGCGCCTCGCGCGGCTCCTGACGGAGGGGGCGCGGCTCGGCGCGCGGCGGCGGGCGGCGCTCGCGGCGGCGCTGCTGGCGGACCGCGACCCGTTCACGCGCGAGCACGGCGCGCGGGCCAGGGACGCGTGGGACTCGGACGTCCTGGAGCGGGTGCGGGCGCTCGAAGACTTCCAGCGGAGCGGCCGCACGGGCTTCGCCGTGGGCGAGCTGCGCGGCGGCGCGGCGAGCCAGGTCCTGCGCGCGGCCGAGCAGCTCCTGCGCGAGGAGGACGAGACCTTCGGCGCGGGCGACGGGGACGCCGACACGGCGGACGGCCTTTTGCGCGCGCTGCTCGCGGCTTTTCCCGATCGGCTGTGCCGACGCCGCGACGAGCCGCTGCGCGGGGTCATGGTGGGGGGGCGCGGCGTGCGCCTCGCGCCGACCTCCGGGGTCACGGAAGGTGAGCTCTTCCTCGCCGTCGAGGTCGACGGCGGCCAAGGCGAAGCGCTCGTGCGCCAAGCGAGCCACGTCGAGCGCGCGTGGGTCGACGGCGGCCGCACGCGCATCGAGGTCGAGCCCGTCTTCGATCCGAAGAGCGAGCGCGTCGTCCTCCGGCGGCGCGAGCGCCTCGGCGCGCTCGTCCTGTCCGAGCAGGACCACCCGCTGTCCGACGCCGCCGCGTGCGAGGCGGTGCTCGTCGCGGCCGCCGAGGCGGACCCGCGGCGGGCGCTCGGCGCGGACGACGGCGAGCTCGCGGACCTCCTCGCGCGCTGGGCGTGCCTCGCGGAGTGGTGCCCGGAGCTCGCGCTGCCCGCGCCCGACGACGCGCTCTTGCGCGGCACCGTGCCCCTCGTCGCTGCGGGTTGCCGCTCGTTCGCGGACCTGCGTCGCCAGCCCATCGCCGAGGCCCTGCTCGGGCTGCTCTCGCGCGAGCAGCGCCAGGCGCTCGACCGCGAAGCGCCCGAGCGCCTCCTCGTGCCGAGCGGCTGTCGCCATCGCGTGCAGTACGAACCCGGCAAGCCGCCCGTCCTCGCGGTGCGGATCCAGGAGCTCTTCGGGCTCGCGGAGACGCCGCGCCTCGGCCGCGGGCGCGTGCCGGTGGTCCTGCACCTGCTCGCGCCGAGCTATCGGCCGCAGCAGGTGACCTCGGACCTCGCGAGCTTCTGGCGCGACGCTTACCACGTGGTGCGCAAGGACCTGCGCCTGCGTTACCCGAAGCACTCGTGGCCCGAGGACCCCTTGCAGGCGAAACCCGAGGCCAAGGGGCGGCGCTGAGCTGTCTGTCGGGCCCTCTGTTATCGTGATCCGCGCGTGACCGAGGCCCCTCCTGCAGCGACTCCGGGCGAGCCCGTCCTCGTCAGCGCGTGCCTGCTCGGGCGGCGTTGCCGCTACGACGGCGTGCACAACCGCGACCTCGTGCTCGAGGAGCAGCTCGCGGCCGAGGGGCAGCTCGCCGTGCCGTTCTGCCCCGAAGAAGCGGGCGGCCTCGGCACACCGCGGCCGCCGGCTTGGATCGAGCGCGAAGGCGCGGAGGCCGTCCTCGACGGGCGCGCGCGGCTCGTCACGGACGCGGGGCGCGATGTCACCGAGGCGTTCCTGCGCGGGGCGCGCGGCGCGTTGGAGCTCTGCCAGCGGCGCGGCATCACCCGCGCGTACTTGAAAGAGCGCTCGCCCTCGTGCGGCTGCGCCGCGACGCACGTGGGCGGCGCGCTGGTGCAGGGGCCGGGGGTGACGGCGGCGCTCCTCGCGCGGCACGGCGTCGCGTGTGTCGGGGTCGAGGGGCGGCGCACCGCGTCGGATCCGGGCTGAGCGCGGGTACATTTCCCGGAGCTCCCGCCGATCGACCCCCGTGCTCGTCTCACCTCCCCGCGCTGACCGCGCGCTCAGCGCCCGCGAGACCGAGCGGGGCATGCGGCTCTCGATCTTCGAGGGGATGGCCTACGCCTTCATGGTCGGCGTGGGGGAGACGTTCTTCCTCGCGGATGCGACGCGCCTCGCGGCGAGCCGGACGCAGCAGGGCCTCGTCGTCGCGCTGCCGCTGTTCGTCGGCGCGCTCGGTGCGCTCGCAAGTTTGGCGCTGCTCGCGCGGATGCGCGCGCGCAAACCCTTGGTCGCGGTCTCGGCGTTCTTGCAGGCGTGTGTGCTCGCCGCGCTCTCGGTTGCGTCGGCGCTGGGGAAGTCCACACCCGAGCTCTTGATCGCAGCGACGACCCTCGCGGCGCTCTGCGGTCAAACCGGTTCGGCGGCTTGGTCGTCGTGGTTCGGCGACCTCGTGCCATCGGCGCGCCGCGGGCAGTACTTCGGCGTGCGCAACCGCTGGATCTATTTGACGACGTTCGCGGGGGTGCTGACCGGCGGCCAGCTCTTGAACATGCTGGAGCCCGATGGGCCCGTCGCGGCGAGCGGCGCAGGGGACGCGGTGCGCGGCACCGGTTTTGCGGTCGTCTACGGGCTCGCAGCGCTCGCCCGTTTTGTCTCGTCCGTCTTGCACGCCCTGGCGCCCGAGCCGGTCTTCGGCGGGCTCTCACCGCGCAGCCGAGCGGCGCGCTTCTTCGTGACCGAACAAGGGCAAGGCCTCCTGCGCATCGTCGTCGGCTGCGCGACGTTCTATTTCGCGGTCTATTTCGCCAGCCCCTATTTCGCGCCCTTCATGCTGGAGGTGCTGCGCTTCGACTACGTGGAATACACCGTCGCGAGCGCGGCGGTCATCGTGTCGAAGGTCGCGTTCCTCTCGCTGTGGGGGCGGCGGGTCGATCAGCTCGGCGCGCGGCCCGTGTTCCTCGTCTCGGCGGTCCTGACGTCGATCGTGCCGCTGCCGTTCCTCTGGGCGGAAGGGCTCGGTTGGGTCCTCATCGCGCAGACCCTCTCGGGGATCGCGTGGGGCGGCTTCGAGCTGTCGATCTTCACGTTGGTCCTCGAGCGCACCTACCGCCGCGTGCGCCCGCAGGTCTTTGCGCTCCTGGCCCTCGCCAACGGCCTCGCGCAGCTCTCGGGGAGCCTCGCAGGCGCTTGGTTCATCGGGGCGTTCACGCTGCCGCTCGTGACCGTCTTCGCCGTCAGCTTCGCCGGCCGCATGTTGATCTCGGCCGGCCTCGTGCGCTGGCTGCCGCACGCCGCTTGGGAGACCCCGCTGCGCCGCCGCGAGGTGCTCTTCCGCGTCGTCGGCTTCCGCGTCTCGGGCGGCCTCGGCCTGCGCCCGATGCCGGACGCCGCGCGCCGCGACCTACCCGCCGAGGACCCCGCAAAGCGCGGCGAGGATCACTGACAGAACGTGACCTCGAGCGCGTCCGACAGGTTCGCTCCGGCCGGTGTGTTGTCGCGGTGCCAGAGCTGGAAGGACCAGGTCGAGCCGGCGGTCACGTTGCCGAAGATCGGCTGGGTCAGGTCGACTTGCAGGCGCTGTGCGCCGCGGTTCGAGAACGCGCCGACCGGGCCGATACGGCGCAGGTTGGCGGCGATGCAGAGCTGGCCGTCGCCCAGCGGGCTCTGCGCGCGGCCCGAGCCGAACACGAGGATCGACGTCGCGCTCGGCGGACCTTGCTGCGCGGCGAAGCCCAGCAGATTGCCCGAGAGCGAAGGGACGCCGCGCACGTGCAGCATCGTGCCGCCACCCGCAGAGTTCGGCGTCAGGCCGCAGTAGGGCTGGGGCGGCGGGGTGCAGGCGCGCACGCCGTCGAGGTGGTCGATCAGCGCTTCGAGCGAGCGCTCGACCGCCTGGCGCGCGGTCGGCCAGTCGAGCTGGCCGCCGACGTGGATGTGGCCCGCCGAGATGCACCACGCCGGATCGAGCGGGTCGCGGTGCTGGTTCTGGTACCAGACGCTGAGGTACGCGATGAACTCGCTGAGGTACCCGCCGCCGTCACCCGAGAAGCAGATCGCGGGGTTGATGTTGAGGCCCGATTGCGCGACGCGAGCGACGATCACTTCGACCGGCAGCGCAGACAGGCGATTGAAGTTGTTGACGAAGCCACCGTCCGGCGGCTGCGGCGTCGGCAACGTCGGCGCGAGGAAGTCGGGGATCCAGGCCGTGCGGTTGAACTGGTTCATCTCGACCTCCCACGAGCGATCGATGAACCCGCGGCTGAACGTGATGATCGCGATCGGCTGCTCCTGCGCCGTGATCGCCGCGAAGTCTGCGGTCGTGTCCTGGTAGTCGACCTCGAGGTCCCCGTTGCCGCGCCCACAGTTCGAGCAGTTCGGGTTCGCGAACTCGGGGAAGTACGACACGATGTCGTAGCCGAGGCCCCGCCAGTCCGCGCCCTGCCAACCGCCCGGATTCTGCGTCGCACTGCGGCTGAAGGGCCGCACCGCTTCGTTCGACGGCGGCCAGTACCCCGTGAGGAGGATGCGCGGACGCGCGCCTCCGAGCGGCTGGGACACCACGGCCCCGTGGGCGGCGGACGCAGCGGCGTTCGGGGCCTGACGTGTCACGGTCACCGACCCGCTGCGCTGCGCGAGCGCGGAGGAGAGCGTGGCGGAGACGAGGGTGACGGAGAGGGCGAGGTGTTTCATCGGGGCTCGTGTGCGGGGCCCCGGCATCGTCACCGGCCTGCGCTGTTCCCGCCACCGCGTAACGGTGCGAAAGAAAAAATCGCGCCGCGTCGCAAAACCGAGGCAAACGGCCTGGTCGCTCGGAGGTCGGAGCGAGCTGGGGCGATTTGAGACGGGGCTGCGCGCCGAGCTCCGTTCAGGTGAGCCCGCTGACTTGCTTCAACACCCCGAGGTCGTCGTTGTGGCTGTGCGTGAAGCCCATGGCGCGTTCGGCGGCCACCGTCGCGGCGGTGCGGAACGCGACGACGTACGCGCGGCGCCAGCGATCGCTCGTGTTGCCGCCGGAGCCGTGCAGGACCCGCTCGCGGAAACACAGCGCGTCGCCGCGGCGGATCGGGGCGGAGACGATCGTGTCGCGGGTGGGATCGACGTCGGCGACCAGGGTGTGCGAGGCATCGCGGTCCGCGTGCAGGGGGCGGTGCGGGCGCAGGTTCGGCTCGCGGTGGCTGCCCGGCACGAAACGCAGGCAGCCGTTGTCCTCGGCCGTGTCGTCGAACGCGAGCCACACCGTCACGGTCTCGGGCGCGGGCGTGGTCGGCCAGTACGCGAGGTCCTGGTGCCAGTGGAAGACCGCGCCCGGGCGGCGGGGGGGCTTCGCGACGATCTGATCGTAATCGAGCTCGGTCGCGGCCGGGAGCAGCGCGCGCGCGACCTCCGCCGCGGCGCGCTCGTAGGCGTTGCCGCGCCACGCCGGGTGGTAGCGCCGCGGCAGCATCACGTTGAGCAGATCGAGGCGCTCGATGGCGGTCGAGCGGTCGGAGTCGGCCGCGGCGTACTCGGCCGCCATGTCGCAGAAGTCCCGGCCCTGGACCGGGATCGCGCCGCGCAGGAAGTCCATCAGCGTGCCCTCCAAGGCGGCCATGGTCGGCTCGTCCAGCAAGCGCTCGATGTGCACGAAGCCGCTGGTCTCGAAGCTCTGGCGGTGGGTGGCGTCGATCCGAATGCTCATGGGGAGGGTCGCGGCCGACTGCGGGCTCGCTCCGGCGCGCGCTCCCTTAGGCTACAGTCCTCCGATGGCGCGTACCCGAATTGCGACCGCGGTGGTCATGACCCGCGGCACCGGCCTCCAGTTGGAGGTCTACCTCGTCCTGCGGGCCCCGGAGCTCCGGTTCTTCGGCGGCTACTGGGCGTTCCCGGGCGGCGTGCTCGACCCGAGCGACGGGGACGGCGACAGAGACGGCAACGCCGACGCCGACGACGACACCGCGCTGCACCGCTGCGCGCTGCGCGAGCTCTTCGAAGAGACCGGGGTGTTCTTCGGCGGCGCCATGCCGGCGGAGCTGCGGCGGGAGCTCCTCGGTGGCGCTGCGGGCGCGGGGCTCCGCTTCCGCGCCGCGCTCGACGCGGCGCCGGGCGCGCTCGCGGCGGCGCGCTCGCTCGGCACGCTGACGACCCCGGCGTTCGCTCCGGTGCGCTACCGCACGCGCTTCGTGCACGTGGTCGCCCCCGACGGTGCGGCGCCCGAGGTGCTCGGGCGCGACGCGCAGCGCGAGCTCGTCGACGGCCGCTTCGCGCGCCCGAGCGAGTGGCTCGCGACGTGGCGGCGCGGCGAGGCGCTCATCGCACCGCCCGTGCTCTACCTCTTGGCCGAGCTCGAAGAGCGCGGCCTCGCCGGTTTCCTCGCCGGGATCGGGCGCGAGTTCGAGGCGTTGGAGGCGGGGCGGCTGCACACGATCCGCAACGTGCCGGGCATCGTGATGGCTCCGCTGGCGACGGTGACGTTGCCACCCGCGACGACGACCAACGCCTACGTCGTGGGGGAAGCGCGCCTCTTCATCGTCGATCCGGCGCCGACGGACCCGCGTGAGCTGCAGCGCCTCGAGGACCTCGTCGATGCCCGCATCGCGGCCGGCGCAGCGGTGGCTGGGGTCGTCCTCACTCATCACCATCCCGACCACGTCGGCGGCGCGGCGGCCACCGCGCGGCGCTACGGCGTGCCGGTCTACGCACACCCGGCGACGCTCGAGCGCCTCGACCTCGGCAACGCCGAGACCGTCGCGTTGCTGGACGGAGCGCGCTTGGAGCTCGGCACCGCCCCCGACGGAACACCGAGCTGGCATCTCGTGGCGCTGCACACACCGGGCCATGCGCCGGGGCACCTCTGTCTCCTCGAATCGCGTTACCGCGCGCTGCTCGCCGGGGACCTCGTCTCGACGGTTTCGACGATCGTGATCGACCCCGCCGATGGGGGGCACCTGGCGACGTATCTCGCGAGCCTCGCGCGGGTCCGCGACCTCGAGGTGGGCGTGTTGCACCCCGCGCACGGACCCGTCGCGCCCAAGGGCACCGAGGCGCTCGAGCGTTACCTGGAGCACCGCGCGCTGCGCGAGCGCGCGCTCGTCGCCGCGCTGCGGCCGGAGCCGCGCACAGTCGCGGCGCTCACGCGCGAGGTCTACCAGGACCTGGGGGACGAGCGCCTGCTGCCGATCGCCGAACGCTCGCTGAGAGCGGGCCTCGTGAAGCTCTCGGAAGAAGGCCGGGCGGCGGAGCGTGACAGCGGCTGGGTCGCCGTGCGAGCTTAAGTTCGCCGAATCAAACGCCGCCCGCGGTCACGGGCTGTTTGTCTCGCTCGGACTCCGTCTTCTTGCGCTTCTCCTCGCGCTCGCGGCGGCGGGCTTCGCGCTCGGCGCGCTTCTCGAGCTCAGCCGCGCGTTCGGCCTCGGTGCTGGCCATCAAACGCTCCAGCACGGTCTTCTCGGCGAACGCGCAGCGCTCCGCGGGCACACCGAGCGGAGCGCGCGCAAGCACGTCGACCGTCGCCAGCGCCACCCAGACCGAGCCGCGCGCCGTCGGGTGCAGGAGGTCCGCCTGCAGCGCTTCGCTGACGTCCTTCGGCTTCCAGGTGTTGTCGCGCAGCACGAGCGCTTCGCCCTTCTGCATCGTCGTGAGCATCGCGCCGAGCGCCACCTGGTGCACCCGCGGCCGCGCCGCCATCCACTCGTGGATGCGCTGGTTCAGCCGCGCGAGGCCCTCGGCGCTGGGGAACATGCTGCGCGACACGATCGGCTGGCCCAGGGGGCCCTTGCCTTGCAGCGCGAGCGAGATGTCCGGCAGATCACCGATCACGATCGGGCACGCCAATCGATCGAGCTCCGCGAGGCCGAGCTCCAGCCGCGCCATCCGGGCGTCGTCGCCGCGCACGCGGTCGCCGTAGCCGTACCAGAAGAGGAAGTCCAACGCGATGACGAGCGTCGGCGCGGCCTCCAACGCCGCCGTGATCTGCTTGGGGCCGCGCTCCGTCGGGTCCATGAAGAACCACGTGTCGCCGTGGTCGACGACGGTGACACCCTCTGCGGGCAGCGCACACGCGAGCACGCGCCCGAGGGGCACGTCGCGCTTCGTCACGAGCTCCAGCGAGCTGCCCGTACCCGCGCTGAGGCTGGCGCCGACCACGTGGATGCGCGCCGTGGCCGGCTCCGGGAGTTCGCTCTGCGGCGCAAGAGGCGCGGGCGCTTGCAGGGCCGCGGCGGCTGCGATCAAGGTGGCGAGGAAAGTGGCCATAGGGCCATCATAGGCCCGCCAAGCGTGAAAGCGGGGTCAGGAGATCGTCCGCGCGGCCCGTCGCGCGTTTCCTGGGCGGAGCCGTCTCAGTCGAAGCGCACCACGCGCGCCGTGCTCGTGTTCGACCTGGCGCCGCCCGCAGGGTCCGTGTCGCGGTACCACGCTTGGAACGACCACGACGAGCCCGCTTGCACGGACACCGGGCCGACCGCCGACGGCAGCGCGGTGGTGTCCACGAAGAAGTGCTGTCGCCCCGCGCTGTCCGCGTTCTGCACCTGCTGCCTGAAGCGCCCGAGCGTGCCGCCGAGGCACAGGCTGCCGACTCCGAACGGCAGTGCGATCGGCGGCACCGAGGCGCTGCCGAACAGCAGGTATCCCGGCATCGCGTTCGGTCGGAGCCCTTCGACGACGAAGACGTGGGGGGCGCCAGCCCAGCCGCGACCGTCGACGCGTAAGGTCGCGCCGACGCCGGTCGCATTGGGCGCGGACGGCGCACAGGCCGCGGTGTCCTCGACGAGGTCGAGGACGAGCAGCCGGTCCTGTGGATCGTTCCAGGGACCGGAATCGGTCATGGCGACCGCCTTCTGGCGGATCGGATCCACGACCGGGCGCGCGCAGCAGGTCGCATACGCGACCTCGTCCCCGATGAAGGTCGCCGTGCCGTTCGAGACCCGATAACGCTGGAAGCCCGGCGAGTACGAGGCCCCATCCGCCCAGAGCTCGTCGCCGAAGACCTCGACCCACGTCTCCAGGAAGCCGAGCGTGCTCTGTGGTTGACCCGTCGCTGGATCCAGCAAGGTCCATCGGGACGTGCAGGAGCCGAACTCGCTCGATACGAACAGCGAGCGTTCGCCGTCGACGAGGCGGATCTGTGGGTCCTGGACCAAGTGCTGACTCCCGGGGCCTGGGCACGACCACGACCAACGGGGTGACAGGGCGCTCGCCGTGACATCGAACGCGCTGACCTCCGTGCCGCCCGCGTGGAGGAACACGACGGAGCCATCGGCGCTCGCTGTGAGGGCCGCGTCCCGCGTCGTCGCGGGCACTGGAACGGTCGCGACGACCAGTCCAAGGACGAGGTCCACGAGCGCGAGCTCGGCCGTATCGGGAGAAGCGGCGAACGCTCGACCGTTTGGCAGGTCGAACAGCACACGGCCGAGCCTCTCTTGCCCCCCCGCGGACATACCGGCGCCGCCGGGCAACGGGATCGAGCGCACGAGCACGCCGGTGGCCGTCTCGATCAGCGCGATGCTCCGCGATGTCGGCCCTTCCAGCACGACCCAAGCGCGGCTCCCCGTGGGCTCCGGCTCCACGCTGCGCGCCGGCAGGGGCAAAGCGTAGCGGTTGAGCTCCTGCGGTCCATCGAGGTCGACCACGGACAGACTCGCGCCGCGGCCGTGCACGACGAGCGCGCGCCCGTCGGCCCGCAGCGCGACATCGAGGGGCTCCCGATCGAGCGCGATGCGTCCTGTGACCGCCGGCGTGCTCGTCAGAGCCACACGGCGCAGATCGTCCGAGTCGCGGCCGATCACCGCGACATGCGCGCCATCAGCTCCGAAGGCGAACTGGTACGGGCCGTCGGCTTCGACGCCGAAGCCGCTGGAGATGTCGCGGACCCGGGTCGGCGCGGAGCCCCCGAGATCGAAGACCTCGATGCGATCGCTCTGCCAGCGCGAGAGCGCTGCGAAGCGTCCGTCGGGCGAGATGGCGAGGGAGCGCACCGAAGCGTCGTCTCCCCGTCCCGGGAACGACGCGAGGAGCGCACCCGTGCGCGCGTCGGAGACGAGGGTGCTCACGGCCTGACCGGCGACGACGCGGTCCCCGCTCGAGGCGAGCGCAGCGAGCGTGGCCGACCCAGGCATCAACCGCGCCAGGCCAGTGGCCGTGTCGACGCAGAGGGGACCCGCAGTCGTCGCGAGCAGGAGGGTCGCGCCGAGGCTGTCGAGCTCTGGGCTCTGCACATTGGAGTACTGCAGCAACTGGAACGGAAGGCTGATCGTCGCGCTGCCGAGGCTGACGAGCCCCGGCACGGCGAAGCGCTCGAGATGGAAGGTCGTCGAGTTGGGGTCCCTCACGACGACCACACACGTCCTGCCATCCCCGCTCAACGCGAGCGCCGCGCCCGTGCCGGGTACCGAGTAGGGGGTGCGAGCCGACTCGAGGCCCGTGGAGATGTCGACCGTGAAGACGGACTGCGGATCGAAGAACGGTACGGAGACGTCGTCGGCAGCGAGCTGGACGCCATTCGTCGTACGGCTGCTCCCGAGCACGACCACACGCTCTTGCACGAACTGGGCGAGGTTCAGCACCCATAGCCGATTGCCCTGCTCGAGCTGCAGGACCGCCCTCGTCCCCGTCGAATCGATCGTCGCGAAGAGGTGGGCGTTCGAACCCACCGTCACCGGGACCGTACCCAGGAGCTGGAGGCTGGGCAGGGCCAGCACGCGCACGCGGAGGGAATACTCCTCGGGCACGATGACGAGGCGCCCGTCCGGGGACACCGCGAGCGAGTGTGTCTCTTGGTACTCCGCCGAGCGCGCGGTCGCGACCCCCCCGGCCACATCGAGGCGCGTCACCGAGCAGGTGCCACCCTCGAGGTCGTGGTGGACGACGATGCTCCGTGAGTCCGGCGTGAAGTACAGGCGATGGGGTCCGTCATCGTCCCCCGGCGTGCCCTGCAGCGACACGACGCTGGGGAGCTGCGGCGATTGAGCGAGCAGGAGCGCGAGGGTGATGAACACGCGGAGATCGTTATCGAGGGGTCTACGGTGGGTCTACCGCAGGTAGTCCGCCACCGCGCGTCGGTCACTCCCAGGAACCGACTGGACTCCGTGGACGCCCTCGTCGGGGCGAGGTGTTCCGGCGTCCCCGACTCCGCGCGAAGGGGGATGCCCGCTCGCAACACACTTCAAGGAAGGCCCCAACACGGGTGGCCCGAACGCGCGCCCCCACGCGCCGCGCACGGCTGGAGCGCAGCGCGCTCGAAGCGTGCACGGTGGTTGGGTGCGGCGGCGCCTCTTCGGCTTCGACTTGGAAGCTCCGAACGCGCCTTCGGGCCTTCGAACCCGCAACTTCATGTGACCGTCACTGCACCGTGACCGACACACCCGCGCTGAAGTTCGACGTGTTGACGATCTGGAAGTCGCGGAACCACGCTTGGAAGTTCAGGGTCTCGCCGATCGTCGCCGGGCCGAGCGCGGGGAGCTGGTTCAGGTCGACGGCGACGGTGAACGCGCCCGCTGCGCCCGTGTTCTGGGCCTGCGAGATGTAACGGCCGACGACACCGCCCACACACAGTACGCCCGTGCTGCCGCCGGGCTGTGCGATCTGGGCCTGGGTGCGCGAGACGAGGCAGTACCCGAGCGTGTTCTGCGGCATACGCTCCGCGTCGAGCCGCAGGTCGTTGTCGACGAGCAGCGCGCTGCCGCGCGCGGTCAGCGTCGCGGCTTCACCCGAGGAGTTGAGCACCGCCGGCGCGCAGTAGGTCTGACCGACCGAGCCACACGAGCCCAGGTTCGCGCCGCGCCAGCGCACGCGCAGGACGTTCGCGCCGACCGCGATGGGGTTCGTGGCTTGGTCCGCGTAGAGGTCCGTGAAGTAGAGGCCGTCGGGTCCAGCGATCAGGCCCGCGACGGTGGCGCGGCCCGTGCCCGCGTACTGTACGAGCGTCGTCGGACCCGAGACGTATTGGCCGCTCGAGTTGATCTCGAACTCGGTGATGCGCTTGCCGCGCGCCTGCGGGCCAGCGGCCCAGGTGGGGCCGGATTCGCTGACGAAGGCCTTGTTCCACTTGTCCGCGGGGAAGCCGCTGCCGCCGAACACCTGGGGTTCGACCCACGCCAGGTTCACGGGCGCGGTCGCGGGGCTCCAGTTGTAGAGCGCGTTGATGAACATCTGCGACTCCGCGCCCGCCCAGCCGTAGCTCGTGCCGGACACGATGCGCGCGAAGCGGTCCACCGACGGGCCGTTCTCGACCATGTAGTGGAAGCCGTCCGAGGCGCGCCGGCGGCCGCCGAAGGGGTTGCGCAGCCCGTACGCAAAGACGTAGTCGCGCGCGTTGATCGGCGCGCCGTTGAAGAACGGGTTCGTCGACACCGGCGTGCCGTCGAGGTTCAGCCGCAGGATCTTGCCGCGGTACGAGTTGAGGTTCAGGCCCGTCGCCGCATCGAAGCCGTCGCCGTTGTGCACCAAGAGCGTGCGGTCCGGCAGGAACTCGACGTGCGAGATGAAGTGCGACTGGCCCTGGGTCTCACCCGGCATGTCGAGCAGCGTCGTCTGCGTCGCGACCGTGAGGCCGCCGTCGTTGCTGGTGAGCTTGACGATGCGCGGGTGCCGGTTGCCGCCGCCGCTGTTGCGCAGGAGGCTCACGTAGAGGTCGCCGGTCTGCGGGTCGACGGCGATCCCGCCCATGCCTTGTTCACCCGAGCCCGGGAACGTACCCGAAGGCGTGTAACCCAGGAGGCCCGTCGCGTACGTGCCGACGATGCCGTCGTTGCGGATCACCTTGATGTCGCCGTAGAGCTCGGTGACGTAGAGGAACGGCGCGCTCGGGGCCGGATTCGGCGGCGCAAACGCGAGGTTCACGGGCAGGCGCAGGCCTGAAGCGACGACCTCGATCTCGTAACCCGGCTGCACGGCGACCCAGGGCAAGCTGGAGCCGCGCGCGCGGTTCGTGAAGGTCGGGGTGGTGGGGCCGCCGCTGACCTCCCACGTCGCACCGTCCGACGACACCCAGAACGACGCCGATTGCCCCTGGGCCAGGTTCACCGCGGGGGCGAGCACACGCACACGCCGGCACTCGTCCGTGACGACGACGAGGTCGAGGGGACCGAGCGCGAGCGCCGCGCCGCCCGCTTGGATCGTCAGCTTGACGTCGACGTGCGCGGGCAGGGGCGCGGTGTTCACCACGCTGTTCGTCACACCGTCGAGGCCAGCGAACGCCAGCAGCAGCGCGCCGCTCGGCGATTCGAGGCGCACCGTCGGCTGCGGCGAGGCGGGGGGCAGGATCGCCGGAGTGCCGCTGGCCGCCGTCAAGAGCTGCGGCGCTGGGTCCTGCACGATGTCCTCGGTGTCGAGGGGATACACCGTGCTGGCGGCGCCCGTCTGGAAGGCGCGCTCGCTCCACGGGCCCCACTCCGTGCGCGGATCGCCGCTGGCGTCCTTGAAGCGCACGCGCATCACGTACGCCGTCTGCGCGATCAGCTCCGTGCGACCCGCGTGCGAGCCCATGAACACACCATCACCGAGGTGGGTGTGCACGCGCTCGGGTCCCGTGATGCAGTCGGTGCGCCAGACGCGCTCGGGGTTGAACATCGTCCAGATCTCGTAGTCGCTGCACGTGTGCAGCGTGCCATCGGGATCGCTGAACGGACCGGCCTCCATGTGCACGTCGAACGGGTTCTGGAGCTGGCCGCCGCCGACGGGTTCGTTGACGGGCGGCGCGCTCGGGGCGCGGTTACCCGTGACCGGGAACGCTTGCTCCGTGAACTGGAACGACAGCACGTCGTGCTGCTGCACGCTGAGGCTCGTCGAAGCCGTGAAGCCGATGTGCGCGCGACCGTCCGGCAGATTCAAGAGCGCTGCGATGTCCACGGGCACCTGCAGCGTCGGGATGGTGTCATCGACGAAGACCCGCAGGGCCCCCGGCACGTACTCGATGACGACGTTGCGCACGCCGCCGTCGAGGTTCGGCGCCAGGTTCGTCAGGCCGAGCGAGCCGAGCTCGCTCGCGGAAACCGCACCGGCGCCGCCCGAGTGGACGGAGACTTCGTTATCACCCGAGTCGAAGGTCAGGAGGCTCGAGAGGGTGTCGAACTCGATGACGAGCGCCTGGGTGAGGCCGGCGTACCCGAGGCCATCCCCGCCCTGACCGAGGGCCGTGGGGGCCCCGCCTTGGATGACAAAAGCGAGACCTTCGCCGCCCCCCGAGAGGCTGAGTTGGAACTCCGCGCGGAAGGGGGCGTCGACCCGCTGGCGCTCCACGGCGAAGGCCGAGCCCCGGCTGTTCGGGGTCGCCGGCGCGACCCGCAGGCGCCCCCCGGTGACGGCGGCGGCGCCGTTGAGCTGCAGCCCGCCGGCGCCCGGGAAGCCCGGGAACGACAGGTCGGGGCGGGCCAGGGCGCTCGCGCTGAGGGTCAGGCCCAGGGAGAGACTCAGGGGCAGACCCAGGGCCGGCAGGGACTGCGCGGAGCGGGGCGGGGTGGGGCGGGCGGACGGTTGCATCGCCCCCGAGCATAGGCGCTCCCCGCGATTCGGGGAGGGCGCGGGCCCGATCCTCATGCGGGACTCCTGCGTCTCTGCGCGGTCTCTGCAGGGAGTCTCTGCGGGGCGGCTCTGCGGGGGGGCTCTTCGCGGGCCTGCCGCGGGCTGGGCGGAGACGCCAGGGCTCGACGAGAACGATCGGTCTGGATAGCCTCCTAGAGAAGGGTCCCTGGGCCCTGGGTCGACGCACCGCCCCGCCATGTCCATCGCGCTCTCCCTCTCCCTCACCGTCGCCGCCCTGCAAGGCGGCCGCGTTCAACTCCCGAACGTCCCCGCGGCGCCGCCCGCCCGCAGCCATCGCGGCTGGGCCTTCGACATGCGCTTCGTCCAGGTCGATGACTGGGACGGCGCGCTGCGCGTCGAGCTGCGCCAGGTGAACGGCGCCAACGCGGACCTCTACGTGAAGCGCGCGTCGACGCCGACGCTGCTCGACTTCGACTTCTCCGCTGCGACGCCGGGCACGGCGAACGAGACGATCGTCGTCGACGCGACGACGACGCCGCGCCTGCAGTCGGGGTTCTGGTTCGTCGGAGTCTGGCGCGAGAACGGCACGACGTACGAGATCACGCTCGATGGCGTGCCGCTGCCTTCCGCTCGGCCGGGCATGGGCGCGATCCCGTACACGGACCCGGCGACCGGTGCCAGCGGCACGTCGTTCCGCGTGTTCGCGCCGAACGCCCAAGGCGTGCGGCTGCGCGGTCCGTTCAACGGTTGGTCCCAGACGCGCACGCCGCTCGCGTACGAGGGCAACGGCAACTGGTCGGTCGATGTCCGCAACCTCGGCCCGGGCACACGCTACCGCTACGTCATCGACACGGGGACGCAGCTCATCGACCGCAACGATCCGCGCGCGCTCGAGGTCACGAACAGCGTCGGCGACTCCATCGTCGTCGACACGCAGGCGTTCCCTTGGCTCGGCAACTTCACCGTGCCCGCTTGGAACGATGTGATCCTGTACGAAGCGCACATCGGAACATTCAACGACTCACCCGGCGGCGCGCCCGGCACGTTCCAGACTGCGATTCAGCGCCTCGATCACCTGCGCGATCTCGGCGTCAACGCGCTGGCGCTGATGCCCGTCAACGAGTTCGCCGGGGATTACTCCTGGGGGTACAACCCCGGCCACCTGTTCGCGCCAGAGAGCGCCTACGGCCGCATCGCGGACCTGCAGGCGCTCGTGCAGGCTGCCAACGACCGCGGCATCACGGTGATGGCGGACGTGCTCTACAACCACTGGGGGCCGACCGACCTCGCGACGTGGCAGTTCGATGGCTGGGGGCCCAACGGGCGCGGCGGGATCTACTTCTACAACGATGCCCGCGCGGACACGCCTTGGGGCAACACGCGGCCCGACTACGGTCGCGGTGAGGTCCGCCAATTCATCCGGGACAACGCGCTCTGGTGGCTCGAGGACATGCGCTTCGGCGGGATGCGCTTCGACGCGACGCTCTACATCCGCACGTCGCCGCTCGGGGATCTGCCCGACGGTTGGTCGCTCCTGCAGTGGATCAACGACGAGATCGACGCGCGCCAGCCGTGGAAGCTGTCGATCGCCGAGGACCTGCAGAACAACGACTGGCTGACCAAGCCGACGTCGGTGGGGGGCGCAGGCTTCGACACACAGTGGGACGCGTCGTTCGTGCACCCCGTGCGCGCCGCGCTCGAGACCCCGAGCGACAGCAACCGCGACATGTGGGCCGTGCGCAACGCCATCGCGCACCGCTACAACGGCGACGCGTTCGAGCGCGTGATCTACACGGAGTCCCACGACGAGGTCGCCAACGGTCGCACACGGGTCCCCGAAGCGATCTGGCCGGGCAACGCGGCGAGTTACTTCTCGAAGAAGCGCTCGACGCTCGGCGCGGGGCTCGTGATGACCGCGCCCGGCATCCCGATGCTGTTCCAGGGCCAGGAGGTCCTCGAAGACGGCTGGTTCCAGGATACGGACCCGGTGGACTGGTCGCGCCTCGTCACGTTCGCGGGCATCAACACGCTCTACCGCGACCTGATTCGTTTGCGCCGCGACTGGTTCGGCACCACGCGCGGGTTGAAGGGCCAGAACCTCAACGTGCACCACGTCAACAACGGCGCCAAGGTGATCGCGTTCCATCGCTGGATGAACGGCGGTGCGGGGGATGACGTGATCGTCATCGCCAACTTCTCCAACACGACCTTCAACAGCTATACGCTTGGGTTCCCGCGGAGCGGCGCGTGGCAGGTGCGCTTCAACAGCGACTGGAACGGCTACGACCCGACCTTCGGCAACCACCCCTCCGGTACGGTGCAGGCGACCTCCGGCGGCTACGACGGCATGCCGTTCCGCGGCAATGTCTCGATCGGCCCCTACACGATGCTGATCCTGTCCCAATGACACACGCGGCGCTGGAGCCTTCCGGCGCCGCTCGCACTCCACTCGCCCCGCGGTCTGCAGGGTGAGCGACCCCGTTCCGATACCTGCTCTCGAATTCCCCTTGTAGGGCGGCTCCGCCGCCCCATCCCGACATGCACCTTCGCGCGTCTCTCACCACGGCGCTCCTCGCCCTCACCGCCTCGACGGCTGCTGCCCAAGTGCAGCTTATCGCCGAAGAGAACTTCGACTACAGCCCGAGGCCCCAGGACCTGCACACTCTGCAGGGCGGCAGCGGCTTCGCGAACAACTGGTACGTGCAGAACAACTCGGACCAGGTCGTCGTCGACAACGGGATCGTCACTCCGACATTCGGTCTCGCGGATCCTGCCACGGGGTTCCTGCAGCAGACGGTGTCGCACGGCGCGTCCTACCGCGTCGTCGACGCCCTCGTCCACCCGGACGTGACGGAGTTCGTCAACGGCGCCCAGGTCTTCGGCGCCGACGGCGCGACGATCTGGATCTCGTTCTCGGCCGTCCGCTACACCGGCGCGCCGCTGCCCGCCGAGAGCTACGGCGGCTTCCGCCTCTTCCAACAGGGCTGCTGCGAGCAGATGTTCCTCGGCTCGCCGTGGGCCACCGGCGGTTGGGGGATCGACGACGAAGGTCCCACGGGTGCCCAGCCGGTCACCGTCGCGGGCTCGGACAGCACGATCGAGACGCGCCTCGTCTACCGCATCGATCACCTGACCGGTGACGAGCGCCTGCGCATGTGGATCAACCCGGCGACGCCCCACCCGAGCGGTCCGGCTGACCTCGACGTGATGGTGCACGACTTCCGCTGGCAGGAGGTCTCCTTCCAGTCGGGCGGCAACGGCGGCGGCCTCTACTACTTCGACGACCTGAAGATCGAGAAGGGCGTGCCCTCGAGCCTCGGTACGAGCTACTGTGGCCCGGCCGTGACGAACTCGACGGGTGCGTCGACGGTCCTGCAGGCGTTCGGCTCGGACGTCGCATCCATGAACCAGCTCACGCTGCGCGCGGAGAACATGCCGAACAACGCGTTCGGCTTCTTCCTCACCAGCGCGACGACCGGGTTCGTCGCCAACCCGGGCGGTAGCGCGGGCAACCTGTGCCTCGGCGGAGCGATCGGTCGCTACGTCGGTCCGGGCCAGATCAAGAACTCGGGCGCGACGGGCGCGTTCCAGCTCCAGCTCAACCTGACGCAGACCCCGTCGCCGACCGGCTTCGTGCTGGTGCTCGCGGGTCAGACGCGCCGCTTCCAGGCTTGGCACCGCGACGCGGTCGGCGGCGTCGCCACGTCGAACTTCTCGCAGGGCCTCGAGATCCTGTTCCTCTGAGCTCAGCGCGGGCCCGCTCCTGGTTCGCGCTGGATCGACTTTGCGGGGTTCGACTCCGCAACGCACTCGCCCGTGGGGGGGCGCGCTCCGGCGCGTCCCCCTGCTCTCGTTTCAGCGCGGCGCGTCGAGGCGGCGCTTGCCATCGAGCGAGCGCGGGCGGCCCAGCAGCGCGGCGCCGGCTGCGTCGAAGTCGCGGTCCCAGAGCTGACACGTGACCTCCTTGTGCGCTTGGTCGAGGCCCTCGCAGTAGTTCGTGTAGACGCAGCGGCGCACGTCCGCGCCGCGGCCCTCACGCACCTTGCGCCACCAGTCCGGGTCTGCGAGGGACTGCCGCGCGGCGGCGACGATGTCGCAGTCGCCCCGCGCGAGCGCCGCCTCGGCCTCGTGGAACGTCCCGATGCCGCCGCAGCCGATGACGGGCACGCCGGGGGCCGCCGCCTGCACCGCGGCGCGCAGGGCGCGCGCCAGGGGTAGGTTGCGCCCGAACGGTCCCGGCGCGTCGATGCGCACCGTGGGCATGCACTCGTGGCCGCTCTCGCCGGTGTACGGGTACGCGGCGGCGCCCACCTTGGGCTGCCGCGCGTCCTCGAACTTGCCGCCTTTGCTCACGGAGACGAAGTCCGCGCCCGCCGCGGCGAGGCGCGCTGCGAACCACGCCGCATCGTCCACGCCGCTGCCGCCGACGATGACCTCGTCGCCGAGGATGCGGCAGCCGACGGCGAAGCCTGGGCCGCGAGCGGATCGCGCGGCGGCGAGGACCTCGAGGGGCAGCCGCAGCCGCCCCGCGCGATCGCCGCCGTAGCCGTCCGCGCGCGTGTTGCGCGCCGACAAGAACGACGCAAGGGTGTACGCGTGGGCGTAGTGCAGCTCGACCCCGTCGAACCCTGCAGCGCGCGCCCGCGCCGTCGCCGCGGCGAAGAGCGGCGGGAGCGTGCGCGGCAGATCCGCGATCTCGGGGAGGTGGGTATCGGTGACCCGCTCGCGGGCGCCGAAGCAGAGGTCCTCGAGCTCGCGCTCGGAGAGGAGCGCCGGCCAGAGCTCCGCGGGGGCGGCCGCGAGCGCTGCGCGCAGCGCCGCGGGGGCCGGGTCCGCGTCGGGCGCGAGCAGCCCTCGCTCGCGCAGCGCCTCGGCGTGGGCGGGGCGGAGGACCAAGTACTCCGCGAAGTAGCGCTCGGGCGCGGGCCGACGCCGGATCCGCAGGAAGTCGATGATCTGGATGAAGAGCCGCGTGCGCCCTCCGCTGCGCGCGGCCACAGTCTCGGCGAGGCGCCGGAGGCCGGGCACGTAGCGGTCGTGGCCGATGCGCAAGAGGGGCCCCGACGGCACGTCGCGGATCCCAGTGGCTTCGACCACGAGCACGCCCGGCTGCCCGTCGGCGAAGCGCCCGTACCAGTCGAGCACCTCGGGTGTGACTTCGCCGTCATCGTTCGAGCGCCAGGGCACCATCGCCGGGACCCAGGTCCGCGCCTCCGCCCGCACTGGGCCGAGGGCGACGGGCTGGAAGAGGCGGCTCGCTGCGGCTTCGCCCGCGCTGGGCCAAGGATGTTCGGGGAGCGGGTGCTTCACTGGCGCGCGAGGATACGCCGGTCGCTACCCTTTGCGCATGAACCGCGACGGCTCAGCGAGCCAAACACGTCCGGTGGCGCTCGTGACCGGCGCCACGGGGGGGATCGGAGAGGCCACGTGCAGGGCGCTCGCCCGGCGCGGAGCGACCGTGGTCGCCGCCGCCCGCAACCAGGTGAAAGCCGAGGCGCTCTGCGCCGAGCTGCGCGAGGCCGGCGGCACGGCCGTGGCCCTGCGCCTCGACGTCATGAAGGGGCCGGAGCTGCACGCGGCGCTCGACTCGGTCATGCGCTCCGTCGGGCCGATCCAATGGCTCGTCAACAACGCGGGCGTCGCCGAGAGCGGCAAGATCGACGCCGCCGATGCACCGGCGCGCATCCGCCGGATGTTCGAGGTGAACTTCTTCGGCGCGGTGCGCTGCTTCGACTCCATCCTGCCAGCGATGCGCGAGACGGGCGGCGGCCACGTCGTGCAGGTGGCGAGCTCCGCAGCGCTGCGCGGGTACCCGTACGTGACGAGCTACGCGGCGACGAAGCACGCGCTCCTCGGCTGGACCCGCAGCGCCGCGCTCGAGCTGGTCCGCGAGCACATCGGGGTCTCCGCGGTCTGCCCGCACTACGTCGATTCTCCGATGACCGCGGCGAGCGTCGACAACATCGTCGAGAAGACGGGGCGCACGCGGGCCGAGGCGTACCAGTCGCTGGCCAAGATGAACCCAGGCGGGCGCCTCGTCACGTGTGACGAAGTCGCCGAAGCCATCGTGGGCTTGCTGGCCGGCGACCGCACCGGGGTCGTCCTCGAGCTCGACGGCGGCGCCGGTCGCGTCGTCGAAGAGGGCGCCCCGTTCCCGCCGAGGTGAGCGCGATGGGTCACGACGAAACGCAGGCGGACCGTGCGGGCGGCGGACCCGAGCTGGCCGCCGTCGAACCGGCCGGTTGGGCCAAACCGAAGGGTTATGCGAACGGCATCGAAGTGCGCGGAGCGAGCGCCTTCGTCTTCGTCGCGGGGCAGATCGCGTGGGACGCCGAGCAGCAGCTCGTCGGCCACGGGGACTTCGTCGCGCAGTTCAAACAAGCCCTCGCCAATGTCGCGGCGGTCGTGCGCGCAGCGGGGGCCGAACCCCAGCATGTCGCGCGCTTGACGATCTACGTGACGGACAAGCGGCTCTACCTGGGCGCGCTGCGCGAGGTGGGAGCGGCGTACCGCGAGGTCTTCGGGCGGCACTATCCCGCGATGGCGCTCGTGCAGGTCGCCGACCTGCTCGAGGACGGCGCGCTCGTCGAGATCGAAGCGACGGCCGCGCGCTGACCGAAGCGTCGACTCGGCAGTCGCGAGCGTCGGCTGTGCGACCGCTATCCAGGATCGCTAGTGCGGAGCACCGACCGGGGTCCGACGCCAGAGCGCGTCGGTGCGGACAAGCCAACGCGCTGTCTCCAGACTGGTGTGTGCCACGAGGACCTATGCGCCTCTCGTAAGGCCTCGCCGCGTGCCCCGCAGTCATCGGTCACCTTGCGCCTCTCGCCGTCGCTCGGTCCGAGCGCATCCCGAGCGCTCGGCGCATGCTCCGCCTGCCCACCCCGGCGCTCCATCGCGCTCCATGGCGGCGCCGACGAGGTCTCGTTTCACATCGAGGTGGTCGCGGTGTTCCGGCGACCGTGAGGCTTGAGCCTCGGCAAGGGCCGCCTGCGTCCCACGTCGGGACGCGGGCCGCAGCCGCTGCAACCCTGCCCCCGCGGGGTGGTAGGCTGCACGGCTCTCTTGCCTTCGACCGGACATCCGGGTCCGGTCCCTGAGTCCTCCCTTCGATGATCTCCTCCTCCCGCACCCTCTTCGCGGCGCTCGGGCTCGCCCTCGCACCCGCAGCGTTCGCCGACGTCCTGTACGTCGACGCGAACCTCACGACCGGCCTGAACGACGGCTCGAGCTGGGCCGACGCCTACCAGGGGCCCCACGCGCTGCGCACCGCGCTCGCGGCGGCGACCTCGGGCGACAAGGTGTTCGTCGCCGACGGCCGTTACCTGGCGAGCTCGACGGGCAGCCGCACCGAGTCGTTCGGGCTGATCAACGGCGTCGAGATCTACGGCGGCTTCCAGGGCGGCGAAGCCAGCGAGTTCGAGCGCCCAGCCTTCGGTAGCGCCCCGAGCGTGCTCGACGGCGACCTGGCGGGGAACGACGCGTCGAATGTGCTCACCGACAACAGCTACCACCTGATCCGCACCGCGGGCACGAACAGCACCGCGGTCATCGACGGGTTCGTCGTGCGCGGCGGCAACGCCAACGCAGGCAGCGGCAACAACGACCGGGGCGGCGGCATCCTGATCATCGGCGGCGTGAGCCCCACGATCCGCAACTGCGAGTTCATCGCCAACCGCTGCGTCTTCGGCGGGGGCGCGGGTTACATCAACGGCTCGACGCCGCGCTTCGTCGACTGCCGCTTCATCAACAACCTCGGCGGCTCGTTCGGCGGCGCGTTCGACATCGCCAACGCGGGCGCAGTGCGCTTCGATCGCTGCTACTTCGAGGGCAACAGCGCGAGCCGCGCGGGCGCGCTCGAGATCTTTGCGACCTCGGGCGCTGTCGTGACGAACTCGGTGTTCTTCAACAACGTCGCGACGGGTGGGAACTCGGGCGGCGGGATCTGGATCGGCTCGGGTGCGACGGTGCAGATCCGCAACTGCACGGTCGTGGGGAACCGCTCCACGGCGGCCACCTCCGGCGGCGGCCTCGCGAACTCCGGCGCCTCGGCGTCCATCCAGAACTGCATCTTCTGGGACAACTCGGGCACGGGCGGCGCGCAGTCGGTTGCGACGCAGATCAGCCCCGGGACGGCGGCCACGTACTCGATCGTCGAGTTCGGCCTCACGGGCGTCGGCAACGTCAATGCCGACCCGCTCTTCGTCGACGTCAACGCCCGCAACTTCGCGGTGCAAGCGGGCTCGCCTGCGATCGACGCAGGCACGAACAGCGGCATCCCGAGCGGCATCGTCGCGGACTTCAACGGGCAGCGTCGCCGTGTCGACGATCCCGCGGTCGCCGATACCGGCCTCGGCAACGCGCCGATCGTCGACATCGGCGCGTTCGAGCGCACGACCGCGATCGGCCGCGTCTTCTGCGTCGCGACCGAGAACTCGACGGGTCTCGCGGCGCGCATCGACGCCACGGGGTCGGAGGTGCTGCTCGACGACGACGTGACGCTCGTCGCGACGCTGCTTCCGCCGAGCAGCAACGGGTTCTTCCTCACGAGCCGTCGCGAGGGGTTCGCGGCGAATCCGGGCGGTAGCTCGGGCAACCTCTGCTTGGCGGGCTCCATCGGGCGCTTCGTCGGCCCCGGCCAGATCCTGAACTCGGGCGCGGCGGGCACCTTCAGCTTGGTGCTGGACCTCGGCTCGCTGCCGCAGCCCGCGGGCAGCGTCGCGGCCCAGGTCGGCGAGACCTGGCGCTTTCAGGCGTGGTACCGCGACCAGACGCTCGGCCTGCCGACGTCGAACTTCACCGACGGCGTCGCGCTGACGTTCCGTTGAGCCCAGCGTCGGGCCCGACTGGCCCGAGCAGACTCCATCCGGGGGCACCCGGGGACCTCTCGAGGTCCCGGGTGCCCCCGGTGTGTTACCGTCCCGCTGGAGCACACCATGTCGGTCCTCGATGTCCTCTCCGCCGCGCGCGACCTCGGACGGCTGCACGACATCGCGTCGGTGCTGGTGCGGCACGGGCTCGGGGACCTCGTGCGCTCGCTCGGGCTCGCGGGGGCCCTGCAGCGGGCGGGCCGCGCGCTGCGCTGGGAGGCGGCGCAGGACGTCGGCAAGCTGACGACCGCGGAGCGGGTGCGCGCGGCCTTCGAGGAGCTCGGGCCGACGTTCGTCAAGTTCGGTCAGTTGCTCGCGACCCGGGCGGACCTGGTGCCCGAGGAGTGGCTGCGCGAGCTCGCGAAGCTGCAGGAGTCCGTCGTCGCCGTGCCTTGGGAGGCCGTCCGAACGCAGCTCGCCGAGGACCTCGGCGCGGCGCCCGAGGAGGTCTGGCCCGACCTCGACCCCGTGCCGCTCGCTGCGGGCTCGGTGGCGCAGGTCCACACGGCGACGCTCAAGACCGGTGAGGCCGTCGTCCTCAAGGTCCGGCGGCCGGGGGTGCGCGAGACCGTCGAGGCGGACCTGCGCCTGCTCGCCCGGCTCGCGGACCTGGCGGAGGCCGAGCTGCCGGACCTGCGCCGCTATCGGCCGCGCAAGCTCGTGCGCGCGTTCGGGCGGACGCTGCGCGACGAGCTCGACCTCGCGATCGAAGCGCGCCACACCGAGCAGCTCGCGGCGGGGCTGGAGCCGCTCGGCGGTGTCGCGGTGCCGCGGGTGTTCAGCGCGTGGACCCGCGAGCGGCTGCTGGTCCTCGAGCGCTTTCCAGGGCGCTCGGTCGCGCGCTGGCTCGCGGATGGGGCGCCGAGCGCTGCGCTCGCGGGCCCTGTTTTGGCGCGCGCCGGCGCCGATGCGCTCCTGCGGATGGTGTTCGTGCAGGGGTTCTTCCACGCGGATCCGCACCCGGGGAACCTCTTGCTCTTGCCCGACGGGCGGCTCGGGCTCATCGACTGCGGGATGGTGGGGCGGCTCTCGGAGGCGCGCCGCAACGAGTTCGTCGCGCTGCTCGTCGGGGCCCTGCGCCGCGACGAGCGGGCGGTCGTCGACGCGCTCTTGGCGTGGACCGAGGACGAGGAGCAGGTCGACCTCGAGCAGCTCGCGTCGGATGCGCGGGCGCTGATCGACCGCTACCACGGGGCGGCGTTGGAGCGCGTGCGCATGGGGGAGGTGCTCGAGGAGGTGCTGGAGGTCGTGCGCGGCAACGGGCTGTATCTGCCGCCGGACGTGGCGAGCCTCTTGCGCGTCCTGTTGCTCCTGGACGGGGTCGGGCGAGCGCTCGATCCGACGTTCGATCTGACGGCGCACATGCGGCCGTTTGCGGAGCGCCTCGTGCGCGACCGCGCGTCGTGGCGCCGCGCGCTCGTGCGGCAGGCGCGCGAGCTCGGGGCGCTCGTCAGCGACGCGCCGCGGGACGTGCGCGAGATCCTGTCGAAGGCGCGGCGGGGGCGCTTCCGGCTGGACCTCGACCTGCGCCGTCTGGACGACTTCGCCCTACGGCTCGACCGCAGCGCGAATCGGGTGACGATGGGCCTCGTGACCTCGGCGCTGATCGTCGGGACGTCGATCGCGCTGACGGTCGACGGCGGCCCGCGGCTGCTCGGGCTGCCGGCGTTTGCGCTGCTCGGCTTCACGAGCTCCGCCCTGTTCGGCGTCGCGCTCCTGGTCGCCATCTGGCGCAGCGGACGGCGCTGAACCGCTACAATCCGGGCCCCATGAACCCGGTCCACTTCCGCTTCGAAGAGCGCGACGGCGTCGGCGTGATCCGCCTCGACCGGCCCGAGCGCCTCAACGCGCTGACGTTCGATTCGTACGCGGAGCTCCGCGACGCTTTTGTGCGCTTGCGCACCCTGGACAGCGTGCGCTCGGTGCTGCTGACGGGGACAGGGCGCGCGTTCTGCTCGGGCGGTGATGTGAAGGACATCATCGGCAAGCTGTTCGGTGTGTCGGATGCGGAGCTATCGGCGTTCACGCGGATGACCTGCGATCTGATCGAGAACATGCGCCGGCTCGAGAAGCCGATCGTCGCTGGGCTGAATGGCACGACCTGCGGCGCGGGGGCGGTGATGGCTGCGGCGGCGGATATCCGCGTGGCGGCCGAGTCCGCGAAGATCGCGTTCCTCTTCACGCAGGTCGGGCTGTCGGGCGCGGATATGGGCGCGGCGTGGCTCTTGCCGCGCATCGTCGGGCTCGGGCACGCCTCGGAGCTCTTGATGCTCGGTGAGTTCATCGACGCGCAGCGAGCCGAGCGGATCGGGCTCTACAACCACGTCGTGTCGGACGAAGAGCTCTTGGGGCGTGCGTTCGACATCGCGCGCAAGCTGGCGCAGGGGCCCAGCATGGGCCTCTTCGTTACGAAGCGCATGTTGAACGCCGAGGCGCACATGTCGCTCGCCGAGGCGATGCAAGCCGAGGGCTGGGTGCAGGCCGAGTGCATGAAACACCCGGACTACCGCGAGTCGTACGAGGCGTTCGTCGCGAAGCGGCCCAAGGACTTCGTGCAGAACTGGCCGGGGCACGGGCCGCAGTCGACCGGGGGCAGCCGTCCGTGAGCGACCGCAGCGCCACACTGCTCGCGGAGCTCACCGCCGAAGCGCGGCGCTTTGCGCGCTCGTCCGCGCAAGGCCTCGAAGCCCAGGGTTTCGCCGGCGAAGACGCCGCAGCGCGCGCCGCGCGCGAGCGCCTCGCTGCGGCGGGGCTCTTGGCGTGGACGGTGCCGCACACGTTCGGCGGGCGCGACACAGGGCGCCTCGCGCGGCCGACCCACGTCTCCGTGCGCGCGCTGTGCGCTCTGCGGGCCGAGCTCGCGTATGCCTCGGGGATGCTGGACGTCGTCTTCGTCGAACAGGGCCTCGGCTCGTACCCGATCGCCCTGGCGGGGGACGAAGCGCTGCGCCTCGAGGTCCTGCCCGCCGTCGCGGCGGGTGACCTGGTGGCGGCGTTTGCGTTGACGGAGGACGGCGCGGGCTCGGACCTGTCCCAGGTCGCGCTCGAAGCGCGCGCGGTGCCGGGCGGCGGCTTCACGCTGCACGGTCACAAGACCTACATCACCAACGCTGGTATCGCGGACTTCTACACCGTGCTGGCGCGGACCTCGGGGACGCCTGGGGACGCGGGCGGACTCTCGATGTTCCACGTCCCCGCGGCCGCGCGCGGCCTCTCCGTGGAGCGCTTCGAGGTCACGTCCCCGCACCCGATCGGGCGCGTCGTCTTCGACGGTGTCGCCGTGCCGCCGCGCGCGCTGCTCGGCGCCGTGGGGGGTGGTCTCGAGGTCGCGGTCGGCACGCTGAACACGTTCCGCACGAGCGTCGCTGCGGCGGCCTGCGGCTTCGGACGGCGCGCGCTCGACGAGTCCGTCGCGCACCTCGAGCGGCGCTCGCAGTTCGGCAAACCGCTGAGCTCGTTCCAGGGGCTGCGCTTCGACCTCGCCGAGATGGACGTGCGCCTGCGCGCTGCGGAGCTCCTGGTCGACGAAGCGGCGCGCGCGGTCGACGCCGGCCAGAGCGCGCGCGCGGAGGTCGCTCGGGCGAAGCTCTACGCGACCGAAACGGCGTCCTGGGTCTGCGACCGCGCCGTCCAGCACCATGGCGGCGGGGGGGTGCGGCGCGGCGCGATCGTCGAAGCGCTCTGGCGCGACGTGCGCGCGCTGCGCATCTATGAAGGCACGAGCGAGGTCCAGAGGTTGATCCTCGCCAAAGAAGTCCTGGGCGCGCGGCGCGCGCGGCCGGAGGCACACTGATGGCTCGACTGCAACGCACGATCTTCGTCTGTACCCGCAACCGTGAAGACGGCAGCAAGAAGGCCTGCTGCGGCGCGCGCGGCGGCGAGGCGGTCCTGGAGGCCTTCAAGGTCGCGACCGCGGCGCGCGGCATGAAGCGCGTCTTCCGCGCGACCTCATCCGGGTGCCTCGACCAGTGCGACCTCGGGGTCACCGTGGTCGTCTACCCCGACGACGTGTGGTACGGCGGCGTGACCGTCGCCGACGTCGAGGAGCTGGTCGAGCGCCACGTCCTCGGGGGCCAGGTGGTCGAGCGCCTGCGCCTTGCCGACGACCAGATGTCCGGGGTCCCGCGCGAGATCAAGGCCCTGCCAGAGCTGTCCGAGGGGTGAAGTGCCGGGGGCGCGATTCCTGGCATACTCTCCGGCCTATGGCCAGCACGAGCCTCTCTCTCTTCGACCTGACCCCCGGCAAGGTCCTCCTGGGCCGTTACGAGGTGCGCGGACCGCACCGCGAGAACGGTATGTCCGCCGCGTTCACCGTCATCGACAAGACGGACGGACAGCGGTGTGAGCTGCAGGCGTACCCCGGCGCGCTCTTCGAGGGGCGCGAACAAGCGCGCTCGTTCGCGAAGCAGATCCAGGCTTGGGCGGCGATCGAGTCCGAGGTCCTGCCGCACGTGCGCGATGTGCACGTGTTGGACGACGGCGCGGTGCTGGTGTCCAGCAGCTTCCCGCCCGGCATCTCGCTGCGCGCATGGCGCAGCGCCAACGGCAGGATGGACGTCGCGCCGACGGTGAAGCTCGCGATCCGTCTGCTGACGGGTCTCGACGCGGCGCACCGCGCGGGACTCGTGCACGGGGACATCAAACCCGAGACGATCTGGTGCCGTGACGACGCACAGAGCGCCGTGTTCGTCGATGCCGGCGTCACGTCGGGCCTCTGGGCGGCGAAGCACCTCGGCACACGCACGGCTCTGATCGGTACGCCGTTCTATGCGCCGCTGGAGCAGTTCTCGGGTGAGTCGCCCGACGAGCTCTCCGACCTCTACAACTTGGCGACCGTGTTGTACGAGCTCTTGACCGGGGCGCTCCCGTGGGCGGGTAAGGGGTACATCGAGGTGTTCCAGTCGAAGCTGCAGCCCGGGCCGCCGCCGATGCGTCAGCTCGCGCCGCACGTCGAGGTCCCGGCCGCGCTCGAAGCGGCCATCGCGCGCGCGCTGCGCGGCAAACGCAGCGAGCGGTATCCGAACGCGATGGCGTTCCGTTCGGCGCTCGAAGGGCTGCAGCTCCATCACGGGGACGGCACAGGAGAGCGCTGATGGGCCTCGCGACCTTCTCTTGGCCGGCGCGTTTCAACCTGTGTGAGTACTTCCTCGATCACAACCTCGAGGCGGGACGCGCGCACAAGACGGCGGTGGTCGTCGGCGACGACCGGCGGACCTATGCCCAGGTCCTCGAGCGTGTCCAGCGGTTGACGGCGTGGCTGCGCGCGGCCGGGTTGCGGCCAGAGGAGCGGGTCCTGCTCGTATTGCCCGACGGGCACGAGTTCGTCGAAGCCTGGTTCGCGACGCTGCGCGCGGGCGGGGTCTTCGCTATGGTCAATCCGCTGCTCAAAGCGGCGGACTACGCGAAGTACCTGCGCTACACCAAAGCGCGGATCGTGATCACTCACACGGACGCTCTGCCCGAGCTCGGCCAAGCCGCGCGCGACGCGGCGCTGTGCGAGCGCGTGCTCGTCGTCGGACCCGACGCTGGTGGCTTCACGCCTTACGAGCCAGCGCTCGCGGGCTTCGAGCCGTCCGACCCGCGCAGCGCGACGGAGCCCACGACGCCGGACGACCTGGCGGGGTGGCTGTTCACATCGGGTTCGACGGGCGATCCCAAAGCGTGTGTGCACGTGCACCGCGATTTTGCGTACTCGACAGAGACCTACGCGCTGCAGGTCGCGGGGTATCGCAACGACGATGTGTGCCTCTCCGTGCCGAAGCTCTTCTTCGGGTATGCCACGGGCACGAACCTGATGTTCCCGTTCCGCGTCGGCGCTACGGTGGTGCTGTTCCCGGGGCGCTCCACACCGGAGGAGTTGCTGGCGCAGATCGAGCGGCATCGGCCGACGTTCTTGACGGGTGTGCCGACGCTCTTCAATGCGCTCCTCAAATCCGGCGAGGCGCTCGACCTCTCTTGTTTGCGCGTGTGCCTCTCGGCCGGCGAGGCGCTGCCCGAGCAGCTCTATCGCGATTGGAAGGCGCGCACCGGGGTCGAGATCCTCGACGGAATCGGCTCGGCGGAGATGTTCCACATCTACATCTCGAACGCGCCAGGTGATGTGACGCCGGGCTCGCTCGGGAGGCTCGTGCCCGGTTACGAAGCCGCGATCGTCGATCCGTCCGGGGCGCCCGTTGCGGACGGTGAGCCGGGTCGCCTGCGGGTACGAGGTGGCTCGACGGCGCTCTGTTATTGGGCGCACAAAGAGGAGTCGAACGAGACATTCCAAGGGGATTGGTGCACCACGGCAGACATCTTCCGCCGCGATACCGACGGTCGGTTCTGGTACGAAGGGCGCACCGACGACCTGCTCAAGGTCAGCGGCATCTGGGTCTCGCCGCTCGAGATCGAGAACGCGCTCCTGTCACACCCTGCGGTCGCCGAGGTGTGTGTCGTGGGCCGCGAGGACGAAGCGGGGTTGGTGAAGCCCCACGCGATCGTGCACCTCGCCGCGGGCACGCGCGGCGACGAGGCGCTGGCCCAGGGGCTGAAGGCCCACGTGAAGGGCCGCCTGGCGCCGCACAAGTACCCGCGCACGTACGAGTGGCGCGCCGAGCCGCTGCCGAAGAACGACCGGGGCAAGGTCGCGCGCAAGCTGTTGCGCTGACGGAGCGTTCGCAAAGGCGCGGCAAGGGTAGGGCCCCCGCTCGTCCTCGTAGGAGGCTCGGCGTAGGAGGCTCGGCGGGGCGATCGTCAGGGGTGCTGTCGGCGTCCATAACCTGGATGAGGCCGATGTCATGCCGGGTGCAGGGCGTATGACGCCGGGGTCACGGGGTTCTGGACCCGAAAAGCCGCTATGAGTGCAGCGGGCGGCGGCCGAGGCCGCAGCAACGCCCCGCGCTCACCTGCGTTCGAGTTCACCCCGAGACACCACGATGATCGTCCAATCCAGCCGCTCTCCGCGCGTGCGCAGCACCGCGACCGCCTTTCCCGAGCACAGCGTCGATCAGGCCGGTGCGATCGCAGCGCTGTGCGCGCTCTTCCCTGACGAGGATCCCGAGCGCATCTCGGCCCTGGTGCGGCGCTCCGGTGTCCAGCGGCGAGCGATCGCGGTGCCGGTCGCCGAGACCGTCGCTCCGACGACCTTCACGTGGCGCAACCGTGTCTACCGCGATGTCGCGCTGGAGATCGGTGAGCGGGCCGCCCGCGAAGCCCTGCGGCGCGCGGCGATGGCGGCCGTCGACATCGACGTTCTGATCGACGTCTCGTGCACGGGGGTCTGCATCCCCGCCCTCGACGTGGCGCTCGCGCCGCGACTCGGGCTGCGTGGGAACGTGCAGCGGATCCCGATCACGGAGGCCGGCTGTGCAGCGGGCGCCTTGGCCCTCGGGCTGGCGGCGGACCTGGCCCGCGCCGGCAAGCGGGTCCTGATCGTCGCGGTCGAGCTCTGCTCGCTGAGCCTCGTCGCCGAGGATCGCTCGCGCACGAACCTGGTCGCGTCCGCGCTCTTCGGTGATGGCGCCGCCGCTGCGATCGTCGCGCCCGATGGGCCTGGGCCGACGCTCGAAGCGATCGGTTCGAGCCTGATCCCGGGGACGGAGGGCATCATGGGGTTCGACATCGGCAGCCACGGCCTGCGGATCGTGCTCGAACGCGAGCTGCCTCAAGTGGTCTCGGCGCACCTACCGACCGCGGTGATGGAGTTCCTGGGGGCGCGCGGGCGCGGCCCGGACGATGTGGCGCTGCACCTCGTGCACCCGGGCGGCCGCAAAGTCCTCGAAGCTTACGAAGCAGCCTTCAACGTCCCCGCGAGCGCGCTGCGCCACTCGTACGGCGTGCTGAGGGACCACGGCAACCTGTCGTCTGCGTCGATCCTCGCCGTCCTCGATCGGACGCTCGCGGAAGAGGCGCTGCGCAGCGAGCGCGACGTGCATGGACCCCGCGATGGTCTTCTGGTCGCCATGGGGCCTGGTCTCAGCATCGAGCTCGCGCTGCTGCGTTTCGACCCGATCGCGAGCACAGGGCACAGCGCCGCGGAAGCGCGCGCTCACAGCGGTAGCCTCGCGTGACCGTACCCCTCGCAACGCAGCTCGGTCGTGCCATCTTCGGGCTCTTCGTACTCCAGCGCATCAGCGAGGTCGTTCACTCGACCCAGCGGGCGCGCGGCGAACGGCAGCAGTCCGAAGGCGGAGGCGCCGTGGCTCCGCGTGTCGCCGCGCGGTCCACGGAGGACAAGAGGCTCTACCTCTTCCATACGTGTGCCTTCTTGGTGCCGCTTGCGGAAGCGTCCTTCCGCGGCTGGACGGGTCCGACGCTGCCGTTGTGGGGTCTGGCGCTCTGCCTCGCCCTCACGCAGGCCGTGCGACTCTGGACGATGCGGGCGCTCGGGCGTGGGTGGCGTATTGCGACCCACGTCGCACCGGGCGACCGGATCGTGACCACGGGCCCCTATGCGTGGGTCCGCCACCCCAATCACGCAGCGGTGATCGTCGAGGTGCTGATCCTGCCTCTGACCATCGGTGCCTGGGCCTCTGCGCTCGTGCTCTCGGCTCTGCACTTGCCGCTCGTCCTGCAGCGCGTGCGCCGCGAGGAGGCGCAGCTCGAAGAGCTCGGACCCTACCGCGCGCTCATGGCTCAACGCCCGCGCTTCTTCCCCAATCTACGGCTTCGCGTTCCATCCCCAGAGTCCGCTCGAGGAGCATCCTGATGTCGCTTGCATTTCACGCCCTGACCCTCACATCCCTCCTTCATCCAGGGGCGCTCGTGACCCCGTCGGGTGACACGACACCGCTGAAGCCTGCGCTGGCGCGCTTCGAGGTCGATGCGGCCCGCAGCGAGGTCGGCTTCGATGGGACCTCCACACTGCATGACTTCACGGGGCGCACGCGGGCGGTGGTGGGACGGGTCATCACCGATCCCTCGGCGCCGACCGGGTTCCTCGCCGGGACGATCGAGTGCGACGCAGCTCAGCTCGATACCGACAACGACGGGCGCGACGAGAAGATGCGCGAGCACCTCGATGTCGCGCACTATCCCAAGATCACCTTCAGCCTCGCCAAGGCCGAAGGGGCGCGCGCGAGTGAGCACCTCGTGGACTTGCGCGGGATCTTCGCGATCCACGGCGTACAGCGCGAGTATCGACTCAGCAGCGAAGTCACCGACTCTGGAGCGGATGGCCTGCACGCGCGAGGTCGGGTAGCTCTGCAGCTCACGGACCACGGGATCGTGCCTCCGGCGATCGCGCTGATCGAGGTCGGGGACAAGGTCGAAGCCTGGTTCGATCTCTGGTTGCGACCGGTCGTCGAAACGACGCACGCTGCAACCGGCTACGTGCTCGCAGTCGATGAAGAGATCACTCCGATCGGCGCGGCAGCGCAGCGGGAGTCCCATGCAGAGCGCCTCTTCCTGAGCCCGGCGGGGTGCCTCTGGGAGCGAGCTCACATGGGGCTCTGGCTCGCAGCCCCGAAGGAAGCGGAGGGCCGGACCCTCGCGCTCGCACCGACGGTTGGAACCGCCCAACGCCAGACCGCCGAAGAGAGCTTCGCGGAGGCCCGCGCGACCATGGAGCGCCTCGAGGAGAAACTCTCGAAGCTCGAGGGGGTCAAGCGAGAGCGCGCGGAGAAAGCGGTCGCCGAGACCCTGGGCCGCCTGCGCGAAGCGCTGCGTGAAGCGCCCGCCGGCCGCCTCGTTCGCCAGCAGGTGGATGGCAGCGACCGCTGGGTCATGGGGGACGTGATCTGGCTCGAGCTGCGCGGCAAGCGAGCGGAAGGTCGCTTCGGCGCGCTGCTCTCGACGCTGGATGGAGTGCCACAGGAGGTCCACGCGGCGCTGAAGGACCTCGACTACGTTCCGGCGGAATGTGTCGTGCGCACGGCGACCATGGGCGGTGTGCGCCGTATCCAAATCGTCTGCGGAGAACCCGTCGAGGCCGTCGTCCCTGCGAGCGCTTTCCTGAACAGCGAGGCCGGAAAATGAGCGCCAAGCATTCAGTCTGCAGCGCGTCGATCGTCGTGCTGCTCACGAGCCTCGTGGGTTGTCGAGGTCCTGGGCACCTTCCAGTCGCCCGCGAGTTCGGCGCGCTCCGTGACACCTACGGGGCCGAAGCGAACTTGGAGGCGGTCCTGCAGGAGCGCAGCGCTGGGCCTTGGCGCTTGATCGTCGGCGGCGCCGATCAGCTCGATGAGCTCGTCGCGACCGCCATCGCCGGCGGTAACGACGTCGATGCCACGATCGTCGACCTGTCCGTCGGCGCGGCTCAGGAGCGCGCCGCCCACGAGGCGCGCGCGCTCGAAGTGGCCCTCGATCTCGAGGGCGCGCTCTTGCTGGACGACGACGGGGCCGAGGCGCGCACACTGCGCGGGGCCGCACGCGAAGTCACCCTGGTCGTGCTGTCGCCACAGTTTGCGATCCTCTCCGCGGAATCGACCCAGGAGGCCTCTCGGTGACCGACGACCTCAAACCGTCCGGGCGCTCTGTTCGGCGGCGCGTGCTCCTGTTGGCGGCGATGCTCGCGTTGGCCGTTGTGGCGTGGCGACTGCGGAGCAGCGGCTCACCGAAGGTGCCCCCGCTCGAGCTCGGTTGGGTGCAGGATGTCCTCGGCGAGCAGGTGTCTGCGACGGACTTCCTCGGGGCGCTGCCTGCGGTCGTCAACGTCGGGCCCGCCCGCGCCGTCGACCAGCTCTTGGCAGCGCGGGCGCTCGACTCGACGCCGACCATCGTCGACGTTTCGGGGATCGACGCGGTACGTCGCGAAGCGCTCGCCGCCCGCCTGGTAGAGGCAGCGCTCGAAGATGGAGGGGCGATCGCGACGGACGCGACCGGCGTCAGTGTCCGTTCGCTCGCAGGTACGTTCGATGGAGCCGTGCGCGTCGAGATCGACGGCGGCGGATTCGCGACCCTGCGCAAGCCTATCGAGGAGGGCGGCCGTGCGGCGCGCTGACGGCTCCTGCGTGTCGACCGAGGTCGATGTCGCGATCGTCGGGGCGGGACCAGGCGGCGTCGCCGCGGCGCTCGCCAGCTCTGCGCTGGGATTGCGGGTCGCCCTGTTCGACCCGCGCCTCGGGGCGTCGCACGCCGGCACGATCAAGCCCTGCGGCGAGGGCTTGATGCCCGCAGGCGCCGATACGCTGCTCCGCCTCGGAATCGCGACCGAGGAGCTCGGCCGTCCATTCGACGGCGTGCGTTACGTCGCGCCCGATGCGCCGCCGCTCGACCTCGATTTCTGCGCTCAGGGAATTGCGATTCACCGCGGAGCGCTCCAAGGGGCCATGGATTTGGCGCTGTCCACCGCGCCCTCGGTCGCGATCTTTCCTGAGCTCGCCAGCGTGCAGCGCACTGCTCTGGGGACCTTCGAAGTGCGCGGCGAGCGGGTGTGTGTGCGCAGCCTGGCGCTCATCGCCGCGGACGGAGCGGGCGGCCGCACCGAGCCGTGTTTGTCGGGTATCCCTCGCAAGGACCGCCGTGGCCGTCGACCCGGCCGCCTAGGGATGCGCGTGCATTGTGAGCCCGCGGAGCCGCTGGACCGTGTCGAGGTGCACTTCGGCGCCGATTGTGAGGTCTATTTGACTCCGCTGGCTCCGAGCGCGGCGTTCCCCAAGGGGCTCGTCAACGTCGTGTTGCTGTTCGATCATCTGCCCGAGGGCGTCCGCGGTGGAGCGAACGCTCTGGCCTACGCCCTCGGACAGCATCCACGGGCAGCGTGTCATATCGGGGCGACCGTCGGCCCAATCGAAGCGCGCGCGCTCGATCATGGCACGCCTCGCGATGTGGCGCTCGAGAACGCGTTCTTCGTCGGCGACGCGGCAGGCAGCGTCGATCCTGTGCTCGGCTGCGGGACAACGGTCGCGCTCCGTACAGGGGTCGCGGCTGCGTACGGTGTGAAGGCGCTGCGTAACGGTGTGTATGGCCCCGACGTCATGACAGCGTACCGACACATCCACAAGCGCGAGACGGCGGCGCGACGACGGGTCGCGAGCGCGTTGCAGCTCGTCGCAAAGCGGCCGGCGTTGGCGCGTGGAGCGGTCCGGTTGGCGAGGGCTCTGCCTGGACCGACCGCCCGATTGGTGGCCCTAGCCGCTCGTATCGAACCCCTCGGGGCCGGAACGTGTCTGGGGCGATCGATCGGAGCGACCTTTGGGGCATGACGCGCCGCGGGTGGTAACCTCCGCCGACGCCGCGAGCGATGTGCGCAACGCGTACGTCGCGCTCGCAGCGCTCGTGGCCCTCGTCGTCGCAGTCGCGGCCTACGCCGATGGCTGGCGCATCGACAACCGGGTGGAGTCCTGGGCAGCTTCGACAGGTGAAGAGCGGGCGCTCACCCTCCTGAACGAGCGCTTCGGCGGCGATGCGATGGTCCTCGTCCGTGTGGCAGCCGATGAGATCGTGTTACCCGGAGCGGCAGAGGCATTCGTCGACCAGTTGGGCGCGAGCCTCGCATCGTTGCCAGCCGTTCGCTCTGTCTTCGATCCCGCCCATGTCCCCCTGAGCGGGGCGGGGAGCCTCTCCGAGCGGCTCTCACGTCTACGACATTTGCCGCTCGAGCGCGCCTTGGACGCCGTAGGCGAGGACAACGAGCCGTTTCGCATGGACTTGGTCTTGGCGCTCGAGCCGAGCGCCCCGCCGGAAGCGCTCGCGGCGCTGGCTGATGGACTCGCAGTCGAGAGAGCGCGCTCGAAGTCGTACGGGCTCGAGCTGCGTGCTGCAGGCCATCCGCTCGTGTCTGCGGGATTGGACGTCGAATCACGCCGGGTGGACACGGTCTTTGCGCCGCTGCTCGTTGTGATCGCGCTCTCTTTGACGGCCTTCCTGCTGCGGTCGATTCCACTCGCGGTCGCGGCGCTTCTACCGGCGATGTTGACGAGCGCGGCTGTGCGAGCCGCGCTGCGCGCGCTCGGTATCGACGCAAACATGATCCTGGTCGCGGCAGCTCCGTTGGTGCTCGTCGTGATGGTGGCCTCCACCTTGCATCTCGTCCTCCGAGTGCGCGAAGAGCGCGGTCGGTCTGACGTACCGAATGCGGCGCGGCTCGCGCTGCGGACGACGCTCGGTCCGGCGCTCTGGGCCGCGGCGACCACAGCCGTCGGCTTCGGAGTCTTCGCGGTGTCGGCGGTGCGTCCCGTCCGGCAGCTCGGACTGGTCGTTGCGGCAGCGGTCGCGGTCGCTGTGCCGCTGGTCTATCTGGCCCTGCCAACGGTCTATGCGGCCTTCGCGCGGCCCTTGACAAAGGCCACTCCGTCGCGAGCTGGGGCCCGCTGGCGACGGCTCGCGGTCGCCGCGGCGCGCCGCCGCCGACTCATCTTGCCGTTCACGGCGGTCGCGTTGTTCGCCGGCGTCATGGCACCGCGTTACATGCCGGTATCGACCGACGCCCTCGATTACTTCCCGCAAGGACACCCCGTGCGGGAGGAGTTCCTGGAGCTCGAGCGCGGTGGTGCGACCCTGTCCACGGTAGAACTCCTGTATCGGGGCACGAGCGACGGAGGCCTCGATGGCGAGATTGCGGCCCGTCTCGCCGAAGGAGCCGCCGCGATCCCCGGCGTGCGCGGAGTCTTCGGACCAGCGGATGTGAGAGCCTCGATCCGAGCGACCCTGGGCTTCGATCCGACGCTGGCGTCAGCGCCAATTCTCGAGGCTGCGCAGAAAGCAGCGGCGCGGGTCGATGCAGCGCGCGAGTACGGCCGCATCACGGTGCGCCTGCAACGGTCGGGCTTGGACCACGTCCTGGAGGTGGCACGGGGCTTGGAGCAGCTCGGGGCCACCATGGTCGAGGGTGGGAGCTTCTCGGAGGTCGCCGTAGCGAGCACCCTGATTCGCCTCGGCGCGCTGCACGACGCGCTCGTGCAGACCCTGGCGGCGTCGCTCGGCTTGACCGCCTTGGTGGTCTGCATCGCTTTCGGCGTCACGCTGCGCGACCGTCGCGCGCAGGTCGCGGCATTGTTGGCGAACGCGCTCCCCGTTGCGCTGGCTCTGACCGCGGCGCTGTCGCTCGGCTTTGGCCTCGACGCCGCGACGGTGATGGTGGCCTCCGTCGTGATGGGTATCGCGGTCGATACCACTTTCCACTTGCTCAGCGGTGCGGCACGTAAGAGTGCGTCGGCGTTCGCTGCGCGACGCAGCTTCTTACGCTCTGTAGAGCGGGTCGGACCGCCGGCGTTCTTGGGTGCTGTAGTGCTCGCTGCAGGGTTCGGAGCGCTCGCATTGGCTGACTTTCAACCGACCGCGCGCTTCGGAATATTGACCTCGATCGGCATCCTGGCGGCATTCGTCGCCGATATGGTGATCGTGCCAGCGGTCCTGCTGGTACGTCGCAGCGATTGAGGGGCTTCGGCAGAGCGTCAGGCGGTGCTCAGCGCGAAACGACCGCTTCAGCGAGCGCGCGTATGGCGCAGGCGCGGCAGCCAATAGGGGTGGTTCGCGCGGTAGGTCGCAAAGGCTGCCCCGTGGTAGCGTGCATAACGCGCCTCTTTATGGAGCGGACCGAGCACACAATAAACGCCCCAGACCAAGACGATGAGAACGCGATCGAAGCCCCAGTCGGGTCCCGTCAACAACGTCGCTGCAAACGCCGTGTAGATCGGTTGACGCCAGTGAGCGAAGAGACCCCGTGTGGGCATTGGTGGATACTGAGGTGCGCGACCGCGAGCGACCGCCCACCAACCCAAGGACCCCGTCTGGAGCGCGAGGCCCGAATCCCACATCGCCTTGCCGAGGAGCAGCCAAGCTGCGGCGTAGAGGCCGTAGAAGGCGCCGCGTAATGCGCCGCTCGGCGACCACCACAGCTCGCCGGTCGGACTCCAGAGCAGGAATGTGGCGCCGACTTGCACGCTCGCAAAGGCCGCATAGACAGTCGTTGTGAGGTCGCGCCCCCAAGGCGCCGCGAGCCAGCGTTGTCCCGTGCGCGACAGGGCCAAGGAGTGCAGGACGGGGAACTGGAGCGCGAGCGCCAGATTGGCGGCGATTGCGCTTCGGCCGCTCAAGCTGCCGAGGCCCGTGCGCATGCCGGTCGCGAGGCCCAGCACCATGGCGGTCACGCCGATCGCAAACAGCGTGTGGGTCGTGAGTCCCAGCGCGACGGCGCCGGCACGACGAAGGGTGGGTGAATTCAAGCGAGCTCCGGTCCAACGGGGCGGTAGAACAACGACTGGTACGCGACCGCCAGTGAGCTCGACGGACAGGCGACGATGCGTCGTCGCGCGACCGTGGCGAGCACCCGGACTCCTTCGCCCAGGTCCTGGATGTGTCGCAGTCCAGCTTCACTCGCCGCGCGACGGAGCTCTGCGGGGCGAATGAAGCGCTTGGGATCGTGGGTGCCCCGCGGCACGAGACCCACACCCTCCGCCAACGTGACCGCGAGGATCCGCGACCTCAGGGTGCGGTTCAGGGTGCCTGCGAAGAGGTGCCCACCTGGGCGCAGCAGCTCGGCCCCGGCGCGGAGGACGGAGGCGGGGTGGTCGACATGTTCGAGGACGTCCGCGAGCACGACGAGGTCTGCCGTCCCCGGTCGAAGGGGAGGTCGTTCGATGTCGGCGCAGACAGCGCCCAGCGGCGTGTTCGGACTGCGGTTCTGGGCCGCTCCGAGGCTGGGCAGCGACCGGTCGACGCAGACCACCCGCGCCCCCCGCGCGGTCAGCGCGTTCGCCACGATGCCACCGCCCGAGCCCAGGTCCACGACCCGTAGCCCCGCGAGCGCGACGCCCCGTTCGGCCAGGGCCGCAGCGAGGCGCTCCACCCGCAGCGCGTTCACCGAGTGCAGAGACCGAAAGGGCGGCGCTTCGGTGTCCCACCACGCATCGGCGAGGCGGTCGTAGAGGCCCAGGTCGTTGCGCGGCATCGACTCCTGTATCGCACTCGGAGGGCCCGTGTGCGCCTTACCAGCGGGTCATTTCCCCGGGGCGCCGGACCGAGGAGCTCGGGGGAAATGACCCGCTGCGCTGGAGGGACGCGGGAGCCGGCCGCTCCACCGACCAGACCTCGGGAATGCCCGGAGCGAGCTCCGCGCAGGGAGCGAGCGCATCCTGACGCGGCCGAGCGTTCGATCGACCTCCCTGGCGGTATCCTCTCGGCCCCGCGATGTACGACCTCTCCAAGCTGACCTGGCCCGAGGCCAAAGCCCGCTTTGGGCCGCGGCTGGTCGTCCTCCTGCCGGTCGGGGCGACGGAGGCCCACGGACCGCACTTGCCGCTCGATACCGATGTCACGATCGCGCGAGCGCAGGCGTTGGCGGCGGCGGAGCGCCTCGGCCAGCTCGGCGTCGATGCGCTGGTCTTGCCCCCGATCGCCTACACCGTCGCGCAGTTTGCGTTCAGCTTCGCTGGCACGCTGACGGTGCGGCCAGGGACGCTGTGGAACCTGATCGAGGACATCGTCGAGAGCTTGCAGCAGCACACCGTCGAGCGCGTCGTGCTCTGCAATGCGCACCTCGAGCCCAAACACGTCGCCATCCTGCGCGGTGTGTGCCTCGATCACGCGCGCCGAGGCGGTGGCAAAGCGGAGCTGATCTTCCCCGACATCACACGGCGCCGTTTTGCGGCGACCCTCGGGGCGGAGTTCCAATCCGGGGAGTGCCACGCGGGCCGCTACGAGTCCAGCATCGTGTTGGCCGAGGACCCTGCACACGTCCGCGAAGACGAGCGCGCCGCCCTCGCGCCCAAGGTCGTCGGCCTCGTCGAGAAGCTGCGAGCGGGTGCGGTCTCGTTCGAGTCGATCGGCGCGGATGCGGCGTGGTGCGGCGATCCGGCCGCCGCTACGGCGGAAGAGGGCCGCGATTTGATCGGGCGGCTTGCAGACGTCATCGTGACCTCGGTCCGCGAGGCTTGGCCGGACCTTCTACCGTGAGCGCCTACAACACCGTCATCCAGGTCCGCTTCGGCCACGTGGACCCCGCAGGCATCGCGTACTTCCCGCGCATCTTCGACTACGTCCACGATGTCTTCGAAGAGCTCTGGGAAGAGCACGTCGGCATCCGTTATTACCACCTGCTCCTCGAGCAGAAGGTCGGATTTCCGCTCGTGCACAGCGACGTCGACTTCAAGCGCCCGCTGCAGTTCGGCGACCGCATGGTGGTCAGCGTCACCTGCTTCAAGCTCGGGCACAGCTCGCTCGGCCTCCGTTACCGCTTCATGATGGCCGACGCCATCCATGTCGAAGCGCGTATGGTCACCGCTTGTGTGCGCACCGACACGATGCGTTCGATCCCGATCCCCGACGAATACCGGCGCCGCTTCGAGCTCCTCCTCGAGCCCAGCGCGCAGGCCTCCAAACAGAAGAGAGAGCGCAATCCATGAGGATCGACGCTTTGTACGGCGCAGGTCGCCCGTTGTTCAGCTTCGAGTTCTTCCCGCCGAAGACCGACGATGGGGCGGAGGCTCTGATGCGCACCGCTGCGGACCTCAAGGCCCGCGTCGAGCCGGACTTCATCTCGGTGACCTACGGAGCGGGTGGGTCCACCCGGGATCGCACCCACGCCGTCGTGACGCGCATCCAGAACGAGCTCGGGGTGACGGGGATGGCGCACCTGACCTGTGTCGGTGCCACCCGCGACGAGATCACCGCGGTCGCGGACCGCTTGCACGAGGCCGGGGTGCAGAACGTGCTCGCGCTGCGCGGGGATCCGCCGCACGGAGCCGGCACCTACACACCCACCGAAGGCGGCTTCGCTTACGCCAGGGACCTCATCGAGTTCTTGGCCGGGCGCTACAACTTCTCCATCGGCGCGGCGTGTTATCCAGAGAAGCACCCCGAAGCGCGCACCGCCGATGCGGACTTGGCCGTCGCCAAGGCCAAACAAGACGCGGGCGCGGGTTTCCTGACGACGCAGCTCTTCTTCGACAACGTGTCGTACGAGCGCTTCGTCGAGCGCGCGCGTCGCGCCGGTGTTCGGATCCCGATCGTGCCCGGCATCATGCCGATCACGAACGTCGCGCAGATCCAGCGCTTCACCCGGATGTGTGGCGCGTCGATCCCGGCTGCGCTGCTCGCGCGCTTGCAGGATGTGGAAGACGATTCGGGCGCTGTGATGGCGACGGGGATCGAACACGCCATCACACAATGCCGTGGGCTGCTCGCCATGGGCGCCCCCGGCGTGCACTTCTACACGCTGAACAAGAGCCACGCGACGCGCTCGGTGCTCTCGGCGCTGCGCTGAGCGCGTCTTCTCGGTATCGTCTGCGGCATGCTGTTCCTCCCGCAGACCCCCGAAGTCCCGGTCGCTCTCGAGGTCCCCGCGGGGCTCGCGGTCTCCGTGTGGGCCGAGAGTCCCGCGCTCTACAACCCGACGGCGATCGACATCGACCACCGCGGTCGGGTGTGGCTCACGGAGGCGGTCAATTACCGCGCGTGGGGGGATCGCAACCCCGGGCGTCGGCACCCCGATGGCGAGCGCATCGTGATCCTCGAGGACACCGACGGCGACGGGCGCGCGGATGTGTCCAAGGTGTTCGCGGTCGATCCGGAGCTCGTTGCACCGCTGGGGATCGCGCTCGTCGGAGACCGCGTCTACGTATCGTGCTCGCCGCACCTCTTCGTCTACATCGACGATGACGGCGACGACGTCGCGGATCGGCGCGAGACGGTCCTGACCGGCTTCGGAGGCTTCGATCACGACCACGGCCTGCACTCCGTCGTGCCGCACCTCGACGGCAAGCTGTATGTGGCGGTCGGCAACGCGGGCCCGCACCTCGTGACGGGCCCCGACGGGCGCGAGCTGCGCTCGGGGAGCCTCTACCGCGACGGTGGCTCGCGCAGCGCCGACAACAAGCCTGGCCTCGTCAGCTCCGATGGGCGCGTGTGGACAGGGGGCCTCATCCTGCGCTTCGATCACGACGGCAGCGGCCTCGAGGTCCTGGCCCACAACTTCCGTAACCCCTACGAAGTCGCCGTTTCGCGCGCGGGAGACCTCTTCACGGCGGACAACGACGACGACGGGAACCAGGCTTGCCGCGTGACGTGGGTGCTGCCCGGCGGCAACTACGGCTTCTTCAGCGCCGACGGATCGCGCACGTGGCAGGCCGATCGGCGGCCCGGTCAAGCGACGGTGGCAGCCCATTGGCACCAGGACGACCCAGGGGTCGCGCCGCTCGGTACGGTCACGGGTGCGGGCGGACCGACCGGAGTCGCCGTCTACGAAGGGGACCTGCTGGCCACTTGGATCGGCGGACATGTGCTTCACTGCGACGCGGGTGCGCGGGTGGTGTATGCGCACAGACCCACGCCCGCTGGCGTGGGCTTGCAGCTCGAGCCCGGAGTCCTCGTGCGCGCGGCGACCGGCGGCGGTGAGAGCGCCGACTGGTTCCGACCGAGCGACGTCTGCGTCGGGCCGGCGGGGGAGGTCTACGTCGCCGATTGGTACGACCCCGGTGTCGGAGGCCACGCAGCCGGCGATCGCCGCGCGTTCGGCCGAATCCTGCGTATCGCGCCCGCTGGTCAGCCGGTCGGCGTGCCGCCGCTCGATCTCACGACCGCAGAGGGCATCGACCGGGCGCTGCGTTCACCGGCGGTCTCCGTGCGCGAGCGCGCGCGGGCTGCGGCCCAGAGCCGAGCGACCTCAGCCGCGCCGCGGCCGGGACTCCGCCTCGTCGAAGAGCTGCGCGCGCTCGCCGAGGCGCCGTTCGAAGGCGCCGCACGCGAGCGGTTGTTGACCGTCGCTGAAGAGGACTATGACGGCACCGATCGCTGGTTGCTCGAAGCGCTCGGCGCGGCCCTCGAACTCCACGCCGAGGTCGTCTACGCGGAGCTCGCTGCGACGATCGGCGCGCAGCCCCTGGAATGGGACCAGCGCTTCGAGCGCCTCGCGTGGCGCTTGCACCCGAGGGCGGCTGTGCCGGCGTTCCTGGCCCGCGCGCTCTCGGTGACCCTGGACGAGAGCGCGCGCCGCCGCGCGATCGATGCGCTCGCCTTCACGCGTGTCGACGCCGAGAGCCGTACGGCGGCGGATGCGCTGTCTGTGATCGCGACGGCCGGTCCCGAGGACTTACGCGCCTACGCGCTGGCTTGGTTGCAGCAGCGCGACGCGGGCGAATGGCGCGGTTACGGCGTCCTCGCGGGGACGCAGCGCGGGGCACGCGGCTCCGCCGAAGAGGTGTACACCAGCGGTGTCCTGCGCCGCGGCTCGGTCGACATCGACGTCGACATCGCAGGCGCGACCGACATCTGGCTCGTCGTCAACGATGGCGGCGATGGGAACTCGTACGATTGGGCCGCCTGGGCCGAGCCGCGTTTCGTCGATCGTGACGGCGTGGAACAGCCGCTGCGCGCCTGGACCGCGGCCAGCGCGGACTGGGGCTCGGTGCAGCTCGACCGCGACCCGAACGGTGGGACGCTCGAACTGGACGGACGCGGCGCCGTGCGCGGGATCGGCACACACGCTGCGAGCGAGGTCGCATGTCCCGTCCCACCGAGCGCAGTCCGCTTCCGCGCGACCGTCGGCCCGGAGCGGGGGGGTACGGAGCAAGCGGGTGGCCAAGGCACGTCGCTCGGCTTCCAAGTCTTCGTGCGCCGCGCACCGCAGCCCAAGCCGCTGCGAGGGTGGCTCAGCACCGTGCTCGATCCGACCGCCACACCCGAGGCGCGCCTCGTCGCCGCTGAAGCCCTCGCTGCGGACAGCCAAGGCGCGCTCCTCCTGCTGGAGGCTGCAGAGGAGCTCTCCGTGGAGCTGCGCGCTGCCGTCGGCGCCGCGCTCTTCCGCCACCCCGACCTCGCCGTCCGCGCGCTCTCGAGCGAGCGCTTCCCGCGCCCCGACGGCGCGGAGTTCCCGTCGATCGCAGCGCTCCTGCAGCTCGAAGGCGATGTCCGGCGCGGGCGCGAGCTCTTCGAAGGTCGCGTCGGTTCCGCGGGTTGTGTGGCGTGCCATGCCTACCGCTCCGGCGACACCCGTATCGGCGCGGATCTGGGGCCGGAGCTGACGGTGATCCGCCGCAAGCTCGGCAAAGACGCGCTGTTCGACGCGATCCTGAATCCGAGCGCGGGCATCGCGTTCGGCTACGACACCTACATCTTGCGCACGACCGATGGGTTGCTCTACTCGGGCTTCCTTCTGGCGGATGGTCCGACAGTGGCGCTCCTGACGACCTCGGGCGAGCGGCTCGCGTTCGACGCCGCTGAGATCGTCGAACGGCGCAAACAGACCACATCGACGATGCCGGAGGGGGTCGCGTTGGGCCTGTCCCCCGTTGATTTGGCGGACATCGTCGCGTTCTTGTCGCACGATCCGGAGGACGCGCGCGAATGGGGCGCTGAGATCGCGCTGTTCGATGGTCAGAGCCTCACAGGCTGGAGCCCCTTCCTCGCCGATCCCTCGGTCTCCCCGGACGCTGTCTGGTCCGTCCGTGACGGGGTCTTGGCGTGTGTGGGTCACCCAGCCGGGTACCTGCGCACGCAGACGAACTACACCAACTTCCACCTCTCGCTCGAGTGGCGCTTCGATCCGAAGCGCGGCGCGGGCAACTCTGGCGTGCTCCTGCGTGTGATCGGGGACGATCAGATCTGGCCGCGTTCGATCGAAGCGCAGCTCCAATCCGGCAATTCCGGCGACTTCTGGAACATCGAGGAGTTTCCGATGCGCACCGACCCCGCGCGGACCTCGGGGCGCCATACGGCCCGTCGCGCGCCGAGCTCCGAGCGCCCGCTCGGCGAGTGGAATCGCTACGAGATCTCCGTCATGGGGCCGCGGGTGGAGCTGGTCGTGAACGGCGTCCTGCAGAACATGGCCGATTGGTGCGCAGAGCTGCCTGGCGCGATCGCGCTGCAATCCGAAGGGGCCTACATCGAGTTCCGCAACATCGTGTTGCGCCAGCTGCGTTGACATGCCGCTGTCCAGCTTCGAGGTCCTGGAGGGAGGCGCGCTCGTCGTCCAGCGCTGCGAGCTCTGGCGCTACAACGCGATCGCTCTCGTCAGTCGCGGCGAGGCTGTCGTGGTCGATCCTGGCATCACCCCCGACGAGATCGCGGCGCTCCGAGCGCATCTCGGCGCGGCTCGGACGACGGTGACTCACGTCGTACTGACCCACTCGCACCACGATCACATCCGCGGATGGATGGCGTTTCCGGGCGCGAAGGTCGTGATGCCGCGGGTCGGCGCGGACAAACCTGCCACAGCGCGCGCGCGCATTCTGGCCGGCAAGGAGCAGCTCGACCGGAAGCTCGGCATCCAGGACCCGGGCTTCGTCTACCCCGAGGTCGACCTCCGCGTCGACGAGCGCTTTGCGTTCACCGCCGGAGACCTGACCATCGAGGTGCGGGCGCTCCCCGGGCACTCGAACTGCACGACGGTGGTGTTGGTGCCAGAGCTCGCGACGCTGCTGTCGGCGGACTACCTGGTGCATCCCGGCTTGCCGTATTGTCGCTTCGAGGCCGCGGCCTTCGAGGAAGCGCACCGCCGGATCCGGGCTTGGACCCTGGCGGGAGAGGTCCGGCGCATCGTGCCAGGGCACGAAGAGGTCCTCGATGGCACGGACCAGATCCTCGCCGCCCTCGAGCTCGAGCTCGGGTACTTCGCCGCTCTGCGCGGTCGCATCCGGGCGGGCCTCTCCGCCGGGGACTTCGGGGACAGCCTGTTGGATGCCGCGGCGCGCCACATGGCCGATTGGCGCCTCGCGCACACGGGCGACGATGTCGGGAGACGCAGCGTCCAGGACTTCGACAACGCGCAGCGAGTCCTGCGTGAAGAGGGGCGCTGACCGCGCGCCGTAGCAGCGTCAGCGCAGGAGCTTCGTGGCGACGAACTCTGCGATCGCCTCGTAGACCTCGGGTGTCGGATGTGGATCCCCCGGCAGCGTCGGCAGCAGGCCGTTCTCCGTGAGGTCGCGCACCATCGATTTGATGTGGTGCACCGGCACACCTGCCTCCCCGAATCGAGTGAGCGTCTCGAGCCACGCCGAGTCGCCTTCCCAGGCCAAGATGTGGAACGCTGCGCTTGGGTAACGTGCGCGGACCTCGTCGCGCAGGGCCAACACGACGGCCTCATAACGCTCGCGTTCGTCGTGTAGATAGCCCGCACGATCCCCGCGCAGTTTGCGTCCGATCGCAAAGCGGCGCAGGAGGATGCGCACCCAAAGGTCCGAAAACGGCGCCGGTCGACGATCGCTGAAGCGTCCGGCGTGGCGCAGTCCTTCGGGGCCGAGCTCGTACCACGGTCCTGCTTTGTCCCAGGACTTGTAACCCGCCACACGGGCGGTGTGGTCGCTGATCGCCAGATACAGGACGAGGACGGGTTCACTCGTTCGGGCGCTGTCGACGAAGCCCCTTTGGAGCGCGGCGAGGGAATGGTGCGGTCCGTAACCGTGGAAACCGAAGTTCAGCACCTCGTATCGGCCCCCCGAGAGGACCCCCACGCGGTAGGGATACGCCCGCTCGTCGTCGACGCCCTCGCCGAGCGTGAACGAGCCTCCAAAGCACAGCACGGCACCTACGGGCGGCGTCACCGTCACTGGCGGCGGCTGGCGCAGGCCCGAGCGATCGTAGGTGTACCGCGCGGAGTAGATCGTCTGCCCGTTGACGATCCGCCTGGCGTCGACGGCGAGACCGGGCTTCGGACCGTAGCCGAGGTCGGAGCGCTCCTGCCACAGATCCTCGGTGACGTAGCTGCCTTCGAAACGGGTCGCGCTGGGCTGGGCCTCTCGCCAAAGCAGCACACCTTCCCAGGTGACCAGCACGAGCACGAGGGTCGCGCCGGTCACGGCCAGGGCCCGCACCGCGTTCGAGCGCGTGCGGACGGCGATCAAGACCGCGGCCAGCAGCCACAACCCGCAGAGCCAAAGGAACGGCCCCGGCAGGCGCAGGGCGCCGACCGAGGCACATCCGAGGATCAGTACGCCGATGACGGACCGCATCGGCGCAGAGTGTAGCGGGCGACCCACCGTGGCCGGTCACCCGCGGTGGCTCAGAGTTGGAAGCCCGGGGGGATCAGCACGGTGTCGATCACGTGGATGACCCCGTTGTCCGCGAACACGTTCGTCTGCGTCACGTTCGATGTCCCGTTCAGGACCACACCGGCGGTCGCGTTCACCGAGATCGCCGAACCCTCGAGGGAGGTCAGGCTCGTCGCCGCGACGACCTCGCTCGCCTGGAGCGCCGCCGGCACGACGTGGTAGGTCAGCACCTGCTGCAGCGCCGCCACGTTCGCCGGGTCCTGCAGCGCGGCAAGGGTCGCCGGCGGCAGGGCGGCGAACGCCGCGTCCGTCGGGGCGAACACCGTGAAGGGACCCGTGCCCTGCAGGGCCGAGACCAGGTTCGCGCTGGTGAGGAGCTGGGCCAGCGTGTTGAAGCCGAGCTCCACCGCGCGGTCGACGACGTCACCGGGCGCCAGGAGGACCTCCGACACCGTGTGGATGATGCCGTCCGTCGCCGGCAGGTTGAAGCGCGTGATGGGGGTCGTACCGACGGTCGCGCCACCGGTGCCCAGGCCGAAGAACTGGAGCGGGCCCTCCGCGCTGGCGCGCTCACCTGCGGCGAGCAGCTCGCTCGCCTTCTGGCCGCCCGGGATCAGGTGGTACTGCAGGACGCTGATGAGCTGGGCTTGGTTCGCCGGCTCGAGCAGGGTCGTCAGGGTGCCGGCGGGCAGAGCCGCGAAGGCCGCGTCCGTCGGGGCGAGCACGGTGAACATGCCGCCGTTGAGCGCGCCGGTCAGGCCTGCGGCGTCGACCGCGGCCAGGAGGGTGGTGAAGCCCCGCGCCGTGAGCGTCTCCGCGACGGTCGCGGGCGGCGTCAGGACGGTGTCGATGACGTGGATGACGCCGTTCGAAGCGTTCACGTCGGCGTTCGTGACGCGGGCGTCGTTCAGGTAGAGCGCGCCGCCGACGCCGTCGATCAAGAGCGTGTCACCCTGGACCGCCGTCGCGGAGCTGAGCCCCGCCGCCGTCGTGGAGTTCACGCGCCCCGCCAGTACGTGGTACTGCAGGACATCCGCGAGGACCGCTTGGTTCGCGGGCTCCAGGAGGAACTGCAGCGTCGCGGGCGGCAGCGCAGCGAACGCCGCGTCGGTCGGAGCAAAGAGGGTGAACGGACCCGGGCCGTTGAGGGTGGCGGTGAGGCCGCCGGCTTGGATCGCGGTGGCGAGGGTCGTCAGGCCGAGGCCCTGCAGCCGCCCGACGATGGTCGGGACATTGGCGCCAGGATTGTTCGAGTTGGAATCGCTGTCGCTGCAACCGACGAGCGCGGCCACCAGGGCCAACGGGGCGAGTGTGTGAAGGTGTCTCATGGGGGAGCTTCGGTCCACGGGATGTCCGGAACGCCGTGGGAGTCGCCCGGTGAACCTCGCTGGATGCGCTCGAGGCGAACGCGCTCGCTCCGCGGACACGGAAGGGACATCAGTGCGCGACGGGCCCCGTGCACGCCGCGGGCATCAGGAGAGGCGCCGCAGCGCGATGTCGAGCGGCAGCAGGACCGCTGCGATCACGAGCCACCACCACCATGTGTCCTTGGGGGTGCGTGCCGGCGCACCGTCGAAGGCCCACACCGCTTCGCGCGTCGGCGAAACGACGCCGCCGGTCTCGCGGGCGATCCACTCGAGGCGCGGCAGGTCCGGGGCGGCGGTGCGGAACTCCGGGCTGTAGCTCTCCGTGACGCCGAAAGCCCGCAGCTCGACCACTTCGTCGCCCTGCTTGTTGACGAGCAGGACGCGGTAGGCCTCGCCGTAGCGCTCGATCGGGAACGACGCCTGGAAGAGGCCCGGCGCGATGTGGCGCACGTCGAGCGCTGCGTCGTTCTCCCCCCCGTCCGTCAGCACCGAGAGTCCCGGCGTGACGTCATCGCGGTAACCGCCGGAGCGATCGCGGACATCGAGCGTGACCGTTGCGATGCCATCCCGCACTTCCGTGCGGGTCGTGGTGCGCAGGTCCTTGTGCGCGCCGGTGCTCATCACCGAGCGCACGAGCTGCGCCCAGAACTTCGGGAACGACTCCCAGCCGATCCAGTCCGCGGCCCAGCGCGCCTTGGCGTCGCTGGTGAACGCGACCGAGCGGCCCAGGCCGTACGTCCAACTCGCCAGGATCGGATCGCCGTAGTCCGAGACGAGCGCGACGGTCGCGCGATCTTTGCCTTGGCACCCGACGTAACCCAGGAGGAAGGGCATGTCGTCGAGCGGGATGCCCTTGAGGATCTCGCTCGCCGCGGTCTGCGTCGGCACAAACGGCTCTTCGATCAGCATCGACTTCGACGCGCGCATCGTCTCGCGCGTGAAGATCTGCGGGATGCTGCCGAAGTCGTTGGTGAAATAGGCCTCACCGTTGCCCCAGCTCGCCATGTCTTCGAGCAAGCGCAGGTCGGCGCCTTCGCCGATGCCCACGGTCGACAGCGTGATCCCGTCGGCGGCGATGTGCCCCACGAGCGTGTCGTAGCCGGAGCCTTCGGTCTGTCCGTCCGAGAGCAGGATGATGTGCTTGAGCTTCGCGTCTTCCTCTTGCAGCGCTTGGAAGGCGTCGTAGAGGCCCGGATAGATGTTCGTGCCCCCGCCTGCTTGCAAGCGCGAGATGTAGCCCGTGATCGCGCCGAGGTCCGAGGAGTCTGTCATCGGCGCGATCCATTCCGCGGCGCCGTCGAAGGCGACGACCCCGAAGCGGTCGTTCCCCTTCAAGACCTCGGCGGCCGCGATGGCGGCCTCTTTCGCGAGCTCGATCTTGTGGCCCATCATCGAGCCCGATTTGTCGATGACGAGCGCGAGCGCCAGGTTCGGCTTCTCGACGTTCTTCTTGATCGGCATCTTCACCGGCAGCGTGTCCTCGATGGGCGTCCGGTAATACCCGCCCAATCCGAAGCTCTGTTCGCCTCCGATCATGACGAGGCCGCCGCCCATCTCGCGCACGTAGGCCTTCACCGCGTCCATTGCACCGGGCTGGAACGCCGAGGCCGGGACGTCCGACAGGATCAACGTGTCGTAGTTCAGGAGCTCACCGAGCGACGACGGGACGCCGGTCGCAGGACGCACTTCGACATCGAACTCCTCGGTGCGCAATGCGCTCTCGAGCCAGCGTGCGTCGCGCTCCTCGCGCTCGACGAGCAGGACCTTCGGGCGGCCAGCGACGCGCACCACGGCGCGCGCGACGTTGTTCTCGAGGACGGTGTCGTCTTTCGCGGTGACCTGGACTTCGAACTCGTGGAAACCCTCTTCGAGGCGGACCTTCGGCAGCGCCATCAAGGTGCGGCCTTGGGCCAACGCGACGTTCTCGACCGTGCTGACCAAGTACTTGTTGCGGTACACCCGCAGCGTGCCGGTGGTCGCGACGCTGGCGTCGAACGCGACCTCGAGCTCGAACGGGGCCTTCACCTGGGCCTCGGCGGGCGCGTAGAGCTCGGCCGCGACGACCTCGGCGGCGGTCCCCGCGAGCAGCGGGCTCACGTGCGCGGAGACCCCCGCGCGCTCGAGCTCGGCGACTTCGCGCAGCACATCGCCGCGGTTCGAGTTGCCGTCGGACACGAGGACCACGCGACGGCGCGCTTCGAGCGGCAAGAGGCCGCGTGCGAGGCGCAGCGCGGCTTCCAGGTCCGTCTCGTCCGTCCGGAGCTCCTTCTGGTGCGCCGCGATCGCGGCGAGGCGCTCCTGCAACTGCGCGAGCTCGGCGGTGGCGGCTTCGTCGAGCGCGCCGCGCTCCAGCTCGGCGATCCGCGCGCGGGCCTCGGCTTCGGCGCGTTTGTGGAGGAGGCGCCAGCGCAGCTCATCATCGAGTTTCTGCGGCCCTTGCTGCGGCGCCTTGAAGAGCTTCGGCGCACCTCCGAACAGCACGATGCCCGCGGACTCGCCGCGCTCGAGCTCCTGCGTGGCCGACTCGACCTCTTGGAACGCCGCTTCGAGCACCTCCGGGCGCACGCTGTCGGAGACATCGATCAGGAACAGCACCGTGCGATCGGAGTTGTCGAGCAACAGCACCGGCCGCGCGAGCGCCGTGATCACAGCGAACAGACCGAGGAGGCGCAGCGCCGTGATGGGGCTGCGCCGGCTCGGCCGCAGGTCCGCGTAGCTCTTCTTCTGCCAGAACAGGACGAGCGGCACGAGGCCCAGCAGCGCGAAGTACCAGGCCGGGCTCTCGAACTGCAGCCACGCAGCCAGCGGCGCGGTCGGGACGAAGGCGGTGAGAGGGTGCGTCACGGCGATCACTCCGTCAGCCTGCGGTGGAAGGTGACCCACTCGACCGCCCAGAGGGCGAGGCCGAGCGCTGCGAGCAGCGCCCAGAGGTCACGGTTGAAGAGCGAACGGTGGGCGGTGCCCGCGGACGCATCGGCTGCGCCCTCGGGCAGCGGGCTCGGCGCGGTCGCGGACTCGCGCGGATCGAACAGGTTGACGGCCGCGGGGTGTGCGCGGCCTTCGATCTGGAACACGTAGGGACCGGGCTGCTCCGTGTCGTGGAAGTGGAAGCGCCCGTCGCGCGCCTCGAGGGGCACCTCGACCGGCGCGCCGTTCCGGAGGAAGCTCGCGGTGGGGGTCGGATCGTCGATGCGCCGCAGCGGCGCGATCGTCGCGCCGGGCGCGTAGGTGGGCTCGAACAGCACGTCCTCCTCCGCCTCGAACCATGCGATCGCGTTGCGCACCAGCATCGGGAACGCGAGCCGGAACGGGAAGAGCTCCGCCGTCATGTCGAAGCCCACGAAGACCGCGCGACGGTTCGGCAGGTCGAACGCGGCCACGATGGGCCCGTCGATCGCCGAGACGAGCGCCTCGCCCGCGCTGAGCTTCAGGACGCGCGCCGGCGGCAGCGGCAGGTCGCGGTAGTTCAGGTACCGGTTCAGGATGTGCTCGCGGTCCCAGTCCCAAACGGCGGGCTGCGCCTCGCGCCCGGCCTCGTTCGCCGGCAGGAAGTCCGGCACGGGCGTGTCCATCAGGATCACGTTGCCGCGCTGCGGGAGCTCCGGCGGGACGACTCCGACGCAGATCGTGACATCGCACTCGCGGCGCTCGGGGCTCATCCCCGCGTACTGCTCCGCGGTCGTGAAGAAGCTCGACTCGGCCACGAGCTCGACCATCGCTTGGAACGCGACGATGAACGGCGCGGCTTGGTCCTCGCGCTCGACGACGAGGCCGATCTTGCGGAGGCGCAGCGGCCGGACGACGGCAAAAGCCTCGTTGTCCAGGAGGAACGGATCCGGCCGGTCGAGCGCGAGGCGCAGCGTGCCGCCTTGATCCAGCGACAGCTTCTTCGACCAGGTCACCTCCTCGCCGGGAGGCAGCACGATCGGCTCGACCGCGATGAGGTTGCCGTCCCGGCTCAGCTCGAGCTTCGTCTCGACCTCGGCCGTGCCGTGGTTCTTCAGCACCGCCAGCAGGTAATCGGTCCCGAGGCCCTCGTTCTTGCGCGCGGTGAAGCGCAGGATCGCGACGTTCTCGGTCGCCTTGCCGAGCGGCACGTAGCTGCCGCGGCGCTCGCCGCTGAGCGTGACCTTCTCGAGGGCCGCAGGAACGTCACCGGCATTGCCGTCGCTGAGGAACAGCACCACCGGCGCCGCGCGGTCCGCCGTGACTTCGCGGGCGAACTCCAGCGCCGCGAGTGGATCCAGGGAGCGATTCGTGACCGCGGCCCGCGTCAGCGCATCACGCAGCCGCAGCTTGCTCCGGTTGAACGGCACCAGCACATCGACGCGGTCCGAGACCGCAGCGATCAGCATCTCGTCCTCGCGCGAGCGCCCTTCGACGAACTCGCGCGCGCGCTCCATGAGGAGCTCGAAGCGGGACCGATCGGGGGCGCCTTCGCCGCCGGGTTCGACCGTCTGCATCGATGCGGAGCAATCGAGCAGCAGCACGATGCTCTCCTTCTCCGTCGACTTCAGCGCGAAGTCGGGTTCCGCGGCGGCGAGGACCAGCGCAGCGAGGATCAGGAGCTGCAGCAGCAGCGAGTACAGGCGCTTCAGACGCTTGAACAGCGCCCGCGCCTTCGTGTCGATGACGAGCTGCTCCCAGAGCCGCAGGTACGGCACGCGCACGTCGCGGCGCTTCACCTTCAGGATGTACAGCGCGATGATCGGCAGCGCGATCGCGCCGAGCGCGAGCAGCAGCGGGGCAGCGAACGTCATCCGACGAGCCCTCCGCGGCGCAGGATACCCAGCACGAGGTCGTCGAACGGGATGTCCGTGCGCGCCCGGACGTAGCCGAACTCGTTGCGCACGCAGAAGGACTCGACCGCGCCTGCGTGGGCTTCGAAGGCCTCTTTGTACCGCGCGAGCAAGCCGTCGGTGATGTTGATCTCGCGCGCCGTGCCGGACTCGTTGTCGACGAGCCGGAGGTCTCCGCGCAGCTCCGGGGCCTCTTCTTCGCGGTCGACGACGTGCACGACGTAGACCTGGTGCTTCAGGAAGCGCAGGTACTTCAGCGCCTCTTGGAACCCGTCGATGTCGTAGAAGTCCGAGAGGACCACCACGACCCCGCGGCGGCGCTCGCGGCCGATGAACTCGCGGAACGCGGGCGCCATGAGGGTCTCGCCCGACGGGCGCATGCCCTGGAGGAACTCGAAGAGGCGGAAGACCTTGCCGCGGCCCTTGAGCGCCCAGAGCCCCTCGGAGAGGCGGCCCGTGAACGGCAGCACGTTGACCGCGTCCATGTTCGACATGCCGATGTACGCGAGCGCTGCGGCCACGTACGTCGCGTAGTTGAGTTTGTGCTCGCGACCCGCGTCCATCGACTCGGAGGTGTCGAGCAGCACCGTCAGGTGCAGGTTCTCCTCCTCGCGATAGAGCTTCAGGAACACCTCCTCGAGGCGCCCGAAGAGGTGCCAGTCGATGTGGCGTGGGTCGTCGCCGGGGACGTAGGGCCGGTGGTCGGCGAACTCCGCGCTGGAGCCCTTCTTGATGCTCTTGCGGTCAGCGCGCAGGAGACCGGCGAAGATCTTCTTCGCGACGACGTTCAGCACCTCGAGGCGGCGCAGGAACTCGCCGTCGAACAGGAGCGCGGGGCGCTCGCGACGGGTGGCGGCGGCCATGGGGGAGCGCCTTACGCCGTCGCGGCGAGCTCTTTCGTCGATGCGAGCACCTCGTCGATGATCGCGTCGGAGCGGACCTCGGCGGCTTCACCTTCGAAGTTCAAGAGCGTGCGGTGGCGCAGCGCGTCGTGGGCGACGTAGCGCACGTCTTCGCAGGCCAGGTGGAAACGCCCTTCGACGAGGGCCTTCACCTTCCCGCCGAGCATCAGCGTCTGGATCCCGCGCGGGCTGCAGCCGAACTTCACGTAGCGCTTGACCATCGGTGTCGCGACGTCGGAGTCCGGGTGCGTCGACTGGCCGACGCGCACGACGTAGCGCTTCACGTGGTCCGCGGCGACGACTTCGCGCACGAGCTGGCGCATCCCGACGATCTCTTCGGCGGAGAGGACGGGCTCGACCTTCGGGGCCTTCGCTCCGGTCGTGCGCTCGAGCACTTCGAGCAGGTCGCTCTCACCGAGGTAGCCGACGTCGAGCTTGAAGAGGAAGCGGTCGACCTGCGCCTCGGGGAGGGGATAGGTGCCCTCCATCTCGATCGGGTTCTGCGTGCCGAGCACGAAGAAGGGCTGGGTCATCTTGTAGGTCGTGCCGCCGACCGTGACCGTGTGCTCCTGCATCGCCTCCAGGAGGGCCGATTGTGTCTTCGGCGTCGCGCGGTTGATCTCGTCCGCCAGGATCACGTTGGCGAAGATGGGGCCGCGCTGGAAGCGGAACTCCTTGGAGCCGTCTTCGCCGATCACCAGCACGTTCGTGCCGAGGATGTCCGCCGGCATGATGTCCGGGCTGAACTGGATGCGGCTGAAGTGCACGTGCAGCGCCTCGGAGAGCGCGCGCACGAGCGTCGTCTTACCGAGGCCGGGCACACCCTCCAGCAAGACGTGGCCGCCCGCGAAGAGCGCGATCAGGACCTTCTCGACCACGTCCGAGTAGCCGACGATCTGCTTGGCGATCTCGGACTTCAGACGTTGGAACTTCTGCTGGAAGTCTTCGACTCGGGCGCGGGCCTGGGTAGCGTCGACGGTCATGGCAAACGGCGGCGGGCGACGGGATTCAGGGGAGGCTGGATGGACGGCGCGCCGCCCCTGGAGGCGGCGCGCGCTTGAACTCTAGCGGAGACGCACGGCGGGAGGGTCACTTCCCGTCTTCGTCGGTCGCCGCTTCGGGCTCGATGCCCTTGAAGTAGGTCTCCAGGTACTTGCGGTAACCGGCGGGCACGTCCTGGCGTTGGATCGTGTCCTCTGCCGCGCGCTTCTCTGCGAGGAACACTTCCTTCGCAGCGAGGTTCGTGCGGCTGCCGTCGTTCGCGACCTGGGTCTGCGTGAAGGTGCTCTTGCCGGAGGTCTGCTTGACGGAGACCTTCTCTTCTTCACGCGTGCTGTCCGTCCGACGGCCTTCCTCTGCGAGGAAGCTGTCGGTCGTGCCTTTTCCTGCTTTCAAACCGGGGCGCTGAACCAGCGCCAAGGAGGCTTTTCATGTCCCCCCCGCCTTTCATGTGCCGCCCGGCTCCAGGTCCTTGAGCTTGACCACCTTCGAGGGGTCGAAGTCTTCGAGGTCAGCGAGCTCGCCGTCGAAGTCCGCCAGGAAATCGAGCACGTCGCCGAGCATCGCGAGGTCGAGCTGGAGCTGCATGAGCTTCATCAGCTTCGCCTCGATCTCCTGCAGCTTCTTGAGGAGCTCTTCGAGCTCGGCGAGCTCCTGCTCCGAGAGGTCCTTCTTCTTCTCCTCGAGCTTCTTCTGCAGCTCTTCCTGGAGCTCCTTCAGGCGCTTCATGGCCTCGGCGTAGTCGCCGCGGTTGACGGCCTCTTCGAGCTTCGGGTCCTTCTGGCCGGGCGTCAGCTCGTCCAGCTTCTCCTTGAGCTCGCGCTCCTTCTCGAGGTCCTCGGCGCGCTGCTGCTCCATCTCTTCGCGCAGCTTCGCGACCTCTTCGAGGGCCTCTTTCTTCTCCGTCTCTTCGGGGTTGAGCTTGAGCTTCAGCTTCTCGAGCTCTTCGATCAGCTTCTCGCGCCGCTCCGACTCGCGCTTGCCGCGCTCCTCGGAGAGCAGCTCTTCGAGCTGAGCGAGGCGCTCTTCGAGCGTCTGCTCGAGCTCCTTGTCGCGCGCCGGTTTTGCATCGAGCATGCCTCCGAGCAGCACCGCACCGGCGAAGGCCAACGCGGGCAGCGGCAGCCAATACCCCTCGCGGGGCAAACGCAGCGGCACGACGGACTTCGGCTCCAGCTTCGCGGCGGCGGCGCTGGCTTCGACGCGCAGCGCGGCGGCCATGCCACCGGGCTCCGCGGCGAGCGACAGGGCCGAAGAGACCCGATCGGAGAGCCCGGCTCGGTCGTCGTACTCCTTCGCCAGGGCGAGGGAGGAGGGGCGCCGCAGCAGCGCGCCGAGGAGGCCCACGGCGAGCGATGCGGCCAGCAGCCCGCCGAGCAGCGTCGGCAAGGGCAGCGCAGGGAAGACGAACGCGACCGCGGCGCCGGCGAGCAATGCGTAGAAGAGGACCTGCACCGCGAGCTCCGCACCGTGGACCCGTGTCCAGCGGTTGCGCAGTCGCGCGAGGCCCTCGCCCACGGCATCGCCCTGAGGGACGGGCGGTGGCAGACCAGTGGTATCCATGGCAAGGCGTGTCCCGGCGGGGAACCGTCGGACGCCTGTCAGTCTAGCGCGCTTCCCGCGGTTGGCTCGATTTTGCCCCTGCCCCGCATACCGAGGCAGCCCCGCGTCACCCGCCGCCTGAAAGCTGGAAGAGCGACGGCGCCGCTGGACCCCTCCGGGTCCAGCG
>CAYOBN010000010.1:63540-91183 GCA_964402175.1 uncultured Planctomycetaceae bacterium
GCTGTTTTTTGCCCCTGCCCCGCACCCCGCGCCCCCCCCGCCCCCCCCGCCGCGTCAACGCGGCATGCGCGCGGGCGCGGCGGCCCCCGCGAGGCGCCAGCGGCGCCGTCCATGGCCCGCGGCCGCCCTGGGTGGCAGCGGGGCCTCCCCCGAGGTCAATCGCCGATCTCGATCTCGAGCTCGTCGAAGGCGTCCTCGAGGGCGATGTAGCGGCTGTCGGCTTCGTTCGGGTCGCGCACGACCGAGAACTTCCGGCTGTACGCGCGCCCGTCGACCGTGAGGGTCACCACGTAGTCGCCCGTGCCCGCCCGGCGCCCGCCGAAGCCGCGGCGCCGTCCAGCGGGGGCGGGTTCACCGCCAGCGCTGGCCGGCGGCTGGAACGCGAGGTTCCACTCGACCTTGTGCAGCCCCTTGTCGCGGGAGGCCTCCAGCACTTGCACCTGGTCGCCCGCGGCGTTGCGCACCTCGAGCTTGACGTCCTGTGCACGCTTCCCGAGCGAGTAGTGCAGGACCGCGCCGCTCGACGGCCCCGAAGCGCGGAACGTGCGCGTCCGGTCGAGCGAGCGCCCGAGCCCGCGGCGCCACACGACGACGTCGGCAGGCTGGAAGAGGTGCGCCTCCGCGGCCACCACCTCGGGGGTGATCTGCGACGTGATCGGCGCATCGAGGATCCAGATGCTGCGCCCGTGGGTGCCTGCGACGAGGTCACCGGTCAGCGGGTGCTGCGCGTAGTCGTGCACCGGCACCGTCGGCAGGTTGCCGTTCATGCGCGTCCAGGAGGCGCCGCTGTCGATCGAGACGTACGCGCCGAACTCGGTGCCGAGGTACAGCACGTTCGCCGCGTCCTTGTCCTCCAGGATCGTCCGGACCGAGCCCGCTTCGTCGGGCAGGTTCCCGCGGAGGCTCTTCCAGGTGTCGCCCATGTCGTTCGAGACGAAGACATACGGCGCGAGGTCGTCCGAGCGGTGCCCGTCGAACGTCACGTAGACACGCTTCGTTTCGTGGCGCGACGCCTTGATATCGCTGACATACCGGCGGCCGGGGATCAGCTGATCGATCGTGTCGCCTTTCGCGCGCTTCGCCGGTGCGCCTTCGCCGCGCGGGCGGCGGCGCTCGTAGCTGCGTACCTCGGCGCTCGGTTCCGTGGCGGGTTTCGCTTCCGCTGCGACCGCTTCGCTCGCCGCGGGAGCGCCTGCTCCTTCGCGGGTCGCGGTCCAGTCGAAGCGGAACGCGCCGCCCAGCGCGACGATCGCGCCGGAGAGGCCCTCCGCGCCCAAGGTCGCCGTCACGTCCATCGCGAGCGCGTCACCCTTGAACGTGAACGAAAGGCGCTTCTTCTCGGCGTCGTAGCGGCCGTTCTCGATGTTGCCGTTGCCGATCTCCGAGGTGATCTTGCCCGTGACCGCGCCGCCTTCGCCGAGGCTGAGCTCGAGCGTGAAGCGCCCGTCCTCGGGCTTCTCGATCCCTTGACCCGAGGCCTTGGCGCGCCAGGTGCCCGAGAGCTCGTCCGCTGCAAACGCAACGACCGTGGCCTTCGGAGCCTCGGCCGCCGGGGCCTCCGACTTGTCGAACGCGGGCTTCCCGTCGAGCGCCATCAGGTCGAGCCACGTCTTGCCGCCGTCGCGGGTGCACCAGAGCCCGCCGTCGTCCGTTCCGACGTACACGACGTCCGCGTCGCGCGGCGACTCGTGCAGCGCTACGGCCGAGCCGCGATCCGTCGCCGTGACTTCCGGCGAGATCGCCGTGAGGCCCTCGCCGCGATCCAGCGAGCGGAACACGTGGTTGCCCGCCGCATAGAAGATGCGCGAGTTGTGGTGCGAGAGCAGGAACGGCGTGTTCCAGTTGAAGCGATAGCGCACGTCGCTGTTCGAGCGCGGGCGGATCGAGCCGCCTTCACCCGTGCGCAGATTGCGCCGGCCCATGCCGCCGTTCTGGCTCTCGTAGTAGACGAGGTCGGGGTCGTTCGGATCCACGCGGCAGACGAAGCCATCGCCGCCGCCGACGCGGAACCAGTCCTCGTTGATGATCCCGCCGTCGCGCGGGCGGCTGGGGCCGCCCCAGGAGCCGTTGTCCTGCAGACCGCCGTACACGCGGTAGTCGCGGGTCGCGTCCACGCCGACGTTGTAGAACTGGCCGAGCGCGAGCGAGTTGTGGTGCTCCCACGAGTCCATGCGATCCCACGTCACGTAGATCCCGCCGTCGTTGCCCAGGATCATGTGACGCCCGTCGCTCGGGTCGATCCAGAGCGCGTGGTGGTCGACGTGGATGCCGTCGTTGCCGCCGTCGGACGTGAAGGTCACGCCGCCGTCGTTGGAGCGATAGAGCGACGTGCCCAGCACGTACACGTAGCGGTCGTCACTCGGATCGATGCGCAGCTCCGAGTAGTACATCGGCCGCGGGTTGACCGAGTTGATCCGGGTCCAGGTCTCGCCGTGGTCGGTCGAGCGGTACACGCCGCCGTGTTCGAAGCCCTCGGGGCCCTGGTTGTCCTGCACGTTCTCGCGTTGGCCGCCGAGGCTCGACGAGAACGGGCCCTCCGGCGGGCGACCGGCGACGTCGAAGCGATCGGCGCCGGGCTTCGGCGCTTCGCCGAACTTCACGGGGACACGCTCGACTTTGCCCTCGCGCACCACCTCGAAGACGACCTCTTCACCGGCGCGCTTCTGGTAGAGGAGCCTGTCGAAGTCGCTGCGCTTGATGACGGGTTCGTCCCCGACGCGCAGGACGAGGTCGCCTTCGCGCAGGCCGGCAGAGAGCGCGGGGCCCTCTTCACCGAGCGCACCGAGCTTGACCCCGAGGTCCGCGTTCACGAGCGTCACGCCGAGCCACGCCGCATCCATTCGCGTCTGCGTGATGCGCTCGCTCTCGACGATCGCCAGCACGAGGCCCGCCGTCTGGCGCGACCAATCGATGCCGATGCGGCCCTTCTTTACGGTCGGCAGGCCCTGCGTGACCGCCTTCCACGTCTTGCCACCGTCGGTAGATTTGTGGATGCCCGAGTATTCGCTCCACTTGCGGAACGGATCGTTCGAGTCGAACCCGTCACGCCAGCGGTCGTACGCGGCGATCAGCAGCGTCTCGGGGTTCTGCGGGTCGAGCTTCACCTCGATCACACCGGTCGTGTCGTTCAGGTACCAGACACGCTCCCACGAGCGCCCGCCGTCGACCGTCTTGTAGAGGCCGCGCTCGTCGCTCGGACCCCAGAGGCGCCCGAGCGCGCCGACGTACACGACGTTCGGATCGGTCGGGTGGACCGCGATGGTGCTGATCTGGAACGTCGCCGCGAGGCCCGCATGACCCCAGGTCTTCCCTCCGTCGGTCGACTTGTAGACCCCGTCGCCCCACGACACCGAGTTGCGCGGGTTCGGCTCACCCGTGCCGACCCAGACCTGGGTCGGATCCGACGGCGCGACCGCGATCGCTCCGATCGACGAGACCCGCTGCTCCTGGAACTGGTGGTCGTAGTCGATGCCCCGGTTCTTCGTGTAGACGACCCCGCCGGTCGCCGTCGCGATCCAGTACTCCGAGGCGTCGTTCGGGTTCACCGCGATGTCGGTGATGCGGCCGCCCATGGTGGCGGGGCCGATCGAGCGCCACTCGAAGGCCTCGGTCCATTCTTTCGGCAGCGCTCCTTCGACCGTCTTCGGCGGGCGCGCCGGCAGGGGCTTCTGCTCAGGTGCCTTCTTTTCGGGTGCCTTCTGATCGGGTGCAGGCTCGTCCGCGGGCGGCGCCAGCGGCGGCGCGGTCGCGGTGTCCTGGGGGGTGACCGCTGCGCCGAGCGGCGCGAGCGCGAGGGGCAGCCAGAGCCAGGGGAAGGACGGACGCATGGGGGTCGCTCTCGTGGGGCGTCCGCGGCGCGACCGGATCAGGCGGGGACGGGCGCCGACGGCGAGGCCCACCCGCCCCCGACGCCGCGCCGCGTAGGGAACAGGGAAACGGGCGGCGCCCGGCGCCGCCCGCCCCATCCTACGTCGTCGCTTTTCGCCCGGGCCTGGAGCGCGGGCAAGGGTTGTGTCAACTCCCCGCCCGGGGCGGCAGGCCGAGCGCCGCGCGGATGGCGGGGTTCTCCTGGCCCCCTCCGAGGGCGCGCCACAGGAGCGCTCGCCCGGCTTCGTCGAGCTCGTCCGCGGTGCAAGCGAGCAGCACGTCGATGGGGTCGGCGACCGCGCGGGACGGCTGCCGCTCGCGCAGCGCGCGCGCTGCCTCCGCGGTCGCCCGCGCGGCCTCTCGGTCGCCGAACTTCAGCAGGAGCCAGGCGTCCGAGATGTTCGGTTTCCGCTCGCCCCACTTCGGGTGCGCGACCACCTCGGCCCACAGCGCCTTCGCCCCATCGTTGTCCTTCGCGGTGGTCGCGAGCCAGTGCGCGAACGCGATCTTCCGCTCCAGATCGTCTGGCTTGGCCGCGACCTCCTGCGCGAAACGCTCGCGTTCGATCGAGCGCCAGCGTTCTTCGAGCTCGGGGCGCTTCGGCTGCTCCTTGTTCGCCGAAAGCCCACCCAAGAACTGCTGCGCGAGCGTGCTCCGTCGCCTCTGCGCGAGCTGCGTGTCGTCCCCGCACTCGCGCTCGATACGTTGCAGTTCGCTCTCAGCGATCCGGTTTGCTTCGTCGAAGAGACCGAAGCCGAGGTAGAGCGACACGAGCGGGTTCCCCTGCGTCCAGGACTGCGTCACCGGGTCGTAGACCCATCCGTCCGAGCTCTGGGTCCCGAGGCGCGTGACGAGCCCCTCCACTTCCAAGCCCTGCTCGCGCTCACCCACGGCGAAATGCGCCGCCGCGCGCATCCGCAGCAGCTCCGGCCATTGAGACGAACTGGAGTGACTCCAACTCGAGTAGCTCGTGCTGGACGAGTTTCCGGAGCTCGACGCAAAGCCGAAGCGTACGCTGCCACTGACGCCGGAATCGCGCCGGATCGTGGTGCGTTCGGAGAGCCCAGCGAAGGCCCTTCCGCGCACCATCGGCTCTGCCGCGGCCAGTTGCTCCAGCGCGCCGCGGCCGTCTCCTGCGCGCAATAGGATCCGCGCCAAGCGCAGGCGAAGCGTCGGATCGTGGGGGTCCTTGGCGAGGGCTTCCTGGGCGTTCTCGACCTCGACCTTCTTGCGCTCTTGAGCCTCCGCGGTCGAAGTCTCTTCGCCGCGTAGCGCCGCCAGCTTGGTCTCCAGGAGCTTCTCGGTGGCTTCGAGCGACTTGTCCTCCGGGCGCTCGGCGCGCAGTGCGGCGAGCTTGGGCTCGAGGTCCTCCAGCGCGCCCCGCTGCATCATCAACCGCATCAATTCATGCGCCGCTGGCGGCACCGACGCGTTCCGCTGCCCGGAGCCGTACTGCATCTCGCCGAACTCATCGGTGTACCAGTAGTAATTCTCCTGGCTCTGAGAGGAGAACGGATTCTTGACCGCGAAGAACGCCCGCTGGAACAGCTCTTCTTCGACGGCGGCGTGGTCCCCGTCCACGTGGCGCAGCGCGCGCACGTGTTGTTGCACATTGCTCGGTGTGCGCAGTCGCTGCCCTGCCGGCAGGGCTTGGAACGCGGTGAGCAGCGCGCCGTCGTCGCCGCGGCGCACGTAGGCCGACAAGCGGTTGTGGTCACGCCGCAGTCCGACGTCGTTGCTCGTGTAGTAGTACCGCTGTGACGTGTCCGAGTAGCGCAGCCCGAGCGAGCCGAGCTGGGCGTCCAGCAGCGCCTCGAGTCCCTCGTGTTCGAGTACGGCCTCCTGGTGCAACTGCCGGAGCTGAACGACTCTGTTGTCGAGCTCCCAGCGTTCGTCGCCGTCCGGTCTCGCTCGGTCCCGATCGAGCCGCTTCAGGACATCCTCGAGGCGTGGGATGGCCGCGCCCCAGCGCTTCGCTGTGACGAGCGCGCGGGCATGGAGCTCGGCCAGCTCCAGATCGTTCGGCTGAGCCTCCGTAAGCCGCTCGAGGAGCGTGATGCTGCGCTCGGCATGTTCTGACTTGTCGCGCACGAGCGCGACGTAACGCAGCGCCAGGGCCGGGTCCTCCGGGGCTTGCTCGAGCTGCTCGGTGACCCGCGCCAGCTCGCGGCCCTCTTCGTCCGCTCTCTGGTACTCGGAGTACATCCACTCTTTGCGCAGCTCGGGATCGACCAGGTATGCCGCGACCTCGGCCAGCGCCTCCTCCTGACGCCCGAGCGAGCGCAGGAGCGAGAGCTTCATCGCGAGGTGCTCCTCCGGCTTCGATGCGATCGCTGTCAGTTGGGCATGCAGGGCGAGCGCCCGCTCGTACTGGCGCTGCTCCAGGAGCAGACCGACGATCGCTTGCAGCGCCTCTTCACCCTCGGGGTCGGGGAACGTACCGAGCATCACTTCGATCGCGCGGTCGAGGTCGCCGGCCTCGATCAGCAGCTTGCCGTACTCCTGGGCATGTTCTCGGCGCGTCCACTCCTCGCTGTTCCCTGCGAGGAGCGCCTCGTACCAGCGGCCGGCTTCTGTCAGGTCGCCGCGCTCGCGGGCGGCACGGATCAGGATCGGCGCCACTTGGTTCAGTTGATCCGGGCGCGCCGCGATACGCTCCAGGTGCGCGGCCGCTGCCTTCGTATCACCGGCCTCGGCTTCGAGCTGCGCGAGCTCGAGTCCAGCCAGCACGTCGTTCGGATCGGTCGTGACCCGCGCGCGCAGCTTCTCCCGGCGCTCGTCGAGTCGACCGAGCTCGCGATAGAGCCGCATCACCCGGGGGCCGACTTCGTTGCGCTCGTAGTCGTTGCCCTCGACCAACAGATAGAGGCGTTCGTAGGTCGCCAGTGCCTCTGCGACCTCGCCCGATTCGTAGAGGAACTCTGCGAGCTGGCGCTGGGTGCTCGTGTCCCGGGCCCCGCTCTCTTCGATCACGCGCCGCTGCGCGGCCAGCGCATCCGACCAACGCTCCACCTGCTTGTACAGCCGCGCGAACACGTTGTGGCGCGCCTTCTCCGTGGGCTCGAACATCGCCTCCCACGCAGCTTCGGCCGCGGCGGTCTCGCCGCGCTCGTGCTCGAGCACCCCGATCTCCGCCCGCAGCGCATCCGCTTCGGCGATCATCCCGATGCTGGTGTTCACGGGCGCGCTCTCCGAGGCCACCCCGAGCGCCTGGAGCTCCAGCAGGTAGGCGAGCGCTCGCTCCGAGTCCTTGCGCCCGCGCGCCAGGTCAACCAGCGCCGGGTAGAGGAACGCGTGCTCGCGATCCGCGCGCGCGAGCTCATGCAACTGAGCTTCACCCGCTGCCGAATCGCCGCGTACGAAGCAGAGGGCAGCCAGCTCCAGGCCGCTGCGCAAGCCGCCGCGCTGGCGTGCAGCCGCCTCGATCGCTGCGAGCGCGTCCGGGTCGTGTTGATGGGGGAGCAGCGCCGCGACGAGCGTGCTCACGATCGGGGTCTTGTCGCCTCGCGCGGTGAGCTTCTCGAAGTCCGACCAGGCGGTATCGAGCGGAGCGATCGGATCGCCGAGCTGCTGGCGATAGCTGGCCAGCTTGCGGCGCATATCGTCCTTGTACCACTCGTCGGCTCGTTCGAGATCGAGCTCGATCTCCTGGATGGCGCGGCTGTAGTCCCCGCGCTCCGCCCACCAATCCGCAGGGGACCGATAGTTGAACTTGCCGCCGGTCTTGCGCCGGACCTTCTCCCACACGGCGTCCACCGCGGCCATGTCACCGCGCTCCGCGCTCCACGTGGCGAGCTGTCGCCCAGCGGCCAGCAGCTCGTCGTCATCCTTGAGCTCGTCGAGGCGTCGCATCAAGCGCTGTTCGAGCTCCTCATGGCGCCCGTTGAGCTGCAGCGCTCGCCGCGCGAGCAGCCGGACCTCTTCCAGATGCGGCGCCAGCTCCTCCGCCGCGAGCGCATGCTCCAACGCGGCGGCATCCTGCTTCTCCTTGATGAGGCGCTGAGCGAGCGCGATCCGCGCCTTGGCGCTCTTCGGGTCCGCCGCCACCTGCGCCTCGAGCTGCGACAGGTCCTCCGTCGAATCGATGCCGAGGCGCTTCTCCGCTGCGGCGAGCTGGCGCTTCATCTCGTCGGCGTAGTAGCTCTGACCCGCGTCGCGCTCCAGGAAGGTCCGGAAGATGCGCCGGGCTTCGTCGAAGCGCTTCGCTGCCATCAGCGCGTTGCCGTAGGCCAGCGTCAGGTCCTCGTCGCGATCATCGAACGAGTGCAGCAGGCGCAGCAGGGGGACACCGTCCGCTTCGAGCCGATACTCTCCGATGATCTCGGTGAAGGACCAGCTCAGCCAGGACATGTTCCGCGCGTCCTCGCGCGCGATCTGCACCATCAGCTCGGTCGCTCGTTCGACCTTGCGCTGATCCAGCAGCAGCTTCAGCACTGCGACGTAGTGCTCGCTGACGTTGTGTTTGCCCGCTTGATTCGAAGAGCTGTAGCGCGACGAACTGCGCAGGTTGTTCCAGGCCCAGGAGGTGTCGCCCTCTGCGCGCGGCACCTCAGCGGGCACCAGCTTCGGGGGGGCGGGCTCGCCGAGGCGGCTCACACGGCGATTGGCGGCGCGCTTCGCCGCGATGATGGCCTCATGCTCGGCGATGGCTTCGTCGTAGCGCTGCGCGCGCTCGTGCAGTTGCGCGACGGCCATCCGCGCGATGAAGTCCTCGGGATCCCGCTCCGCGATCCGGCGGTAGACCTCCTGCGCCGCGTCGAAGCGACGGCTGAACTGATGGACCTCGGCGAGCTTCACGAGCTCATCGCGCCAAGCGGACGGATCGTCGGTCCGCTCGGCTGCGCGGCCTTCGTAGAACGCGACGGCTGCATCGTGGAGCTGCTTCTCCTCGAGCAGCAGCTTGCATTCGTCGACGCGGCCGAGCTCCCGGCGCACGTCGTAGGCCTCCAGGGACTCCCCGCTGCGCTCGAGGATCTTCGCGAGCTCCATGCGGCCGCTGCGCACCGTCCACTCCCAAGAGCGGTTGTGCCCGTGGATCGGATGCACGTCGAGGGCGGCTTCGATCCGCGCCAGCCGCTCGCAGAGCTGCCGCGCTTCGTCCCGCAGATCGAGCCCAGCATACGTGTTCGCGAGCGTCGTGAGGGCCGTGATGGGCTCGGCCACGGGGTCGTCGCCTTCGGGGCCCACGCCGAGCTCTGCTGCGAGCGTCGCGAGCTCCGCACGTTTGCCGTCGTGGTCGCCCAGCTCGTGCAGACAGCGGGCGATCGCGAGCCGCACACCGCCGGGCGTCGGCGAGGCGCTCCCGAGGGTCCAACCCGAGAGCAGGCGTGCAGAGCGCGTGAGGTTGTAGTGCCGGCGCAGCGCTTCGTCGTCGAGCCGCCGCTGCATCTGGATCGGAAAGCCGCGCAGCGTCGTTGTCCGGTTGCTGCGGTAGGCGAGCTCGACTTCGTCCGCCGGATTCGCGTTGGTCTCACCGGCGGCGACGAGCACGGCGTGCAGCGCGCGCCAATGGACCAACGCCTCCTCGAACTTGCGCTCGCGCTGGAGCTGACTGGCGAGGCCCGCGAGCAGGAAGCGATCCTCCGGATGGGCGGCGACGCCGGCCCGCAGCACCTCGAGCGCAGCTTCGTTGTTGCTGAGGTCGAGCTCGAGGTCCGCGAGCTCGCGGACCTTCTCGGGTGTCGAGCCCGTGCTCAGCTCCGCGCGCAGCTCCAGAGCCCGATTGCGCCCGTAAGCCGAATCCTTGAGCGCGGTGCGACCCGAATAGCTGTCGAGCGTCATCTGCCATTGCTGGCGAGTCACGCCGGGGGGCGTACGGCCTTTGTCGAGCGTCCCGGCGCGGACCCCCGCGATCGCGGCCGCCAACTGGGCGCCTTTGCCCTCCTCCTGGGACCAGACGTTGTACAGGAGGCTCAGCAGCCGGTCGTTGCTCGGTTGTTTGGTGAGCTCGCGGGCAGCGACCTCAGCGAACTCGGCTTTCCCGTCGATCGAGTTGTACCAGTTCCGCAGCTCGTCGAGTCGCTGGTCGTAGGCGTTCGAGCGGCCGCTGCCGAGGCTCCGCGCGAGCCGCGGAGGGGCCGAGCTGCGCTTCGTCAGCGTCGACTGTTCGTCGTCGTCCTTCGGCTGCTCGGGCGCCTCTTCGATCCGGACCAGAGCGAAGAGCCGCTCACCGATGGCGAGCGCCTCCTCGCGGCGGCCTGCGCCGTGGTAGAGCGTTCCGAGCCGGGTCAGCGTGCGCCAGGATTCGCCGCTCAGCGCGGCCAGCCGCTCGACGGTCGCGATCGCCCCGTTGCGGTCCATCGCGCGCTCCTGCAGACGCGCGAGTCGGTCGAGCAAGCGCTGATCGTTCGGACGGCGCAGCAGCGACTGCTCCAGCGTCTCGATCGCGAGGTTCATCAGGTCGTTGCGCTCGTAGGCGCGCGCGAGCGCATCGGGGTCACCGAGCTGCGTCAGGACCTCCTCCGCGCGCGCGCGGTCGCCGCGCTTGATGTGGGCGTCCGCGATGTCGAGCGCCAGCGCACGCTGGTCCGCATCGGGCAGCTTCCAGAGCTCTTCGTAGGTCGCGACGGCCTCGCCATGCCGCTCCAGCGCGGTGAGCACCCGCGCGCGCTCCTTGAGCAGCGTGGGTTCGCTCGGTTGATACGCGGTCAGCTCGTCGAGCAGCTCGATCGCGAGCTCGTACTCGAGCTCGCGCACGTACAGATCGACGAGGGTCACCGGCGCGGCGGTGTCGTAGGGGTTGCGCGCGATCCGTTCGCGGAGCTGCGTGATCTCCTGCGCAAGGCGGCCTTCCTGGGCGAGCAACGCGTGGTATTGCTCGCGCGCGCGCTTCTGGACGTTGACGTCCTTGGCGTCGAACGCCGCGACGATCTCGCGTTCGCCGCGGTCCCATTCGCCCGTGGCGCGGAAGAGCTCCGCCAGCTCGAGGCGGGTCCGACCGTCCGTCGGATCGAGGCGCAGCGCTTGCAAGTGGCACTCGATCGCTTTGTCGACGAGGCCCAGGGTCTCGTAGGCCTTGGCGACCTCGCGGAACGCTGCGGCGTTGTCCGGGGCGCTCGAGAGGATCTCGTCGTAGCACTTGAACGCCGCGTCCTGATCGAAGCGCTCCAGGTGGATCGCCGCGATGTCCTTCAGGTACTTACGCCGGTTCTGCGGCCGCTGCTCGATCAAGCTGTCATACACCTCGAGCGCGCGTTCGAGCTCGCCCGCTTCTTCGTACAGCTTCGCCAGCGCCTCGCGCGCCTCTTCGAGCTCGGGCGCGGCGGCGACGAGGGCCTCGTAGGTTTCGAGCGCAGCCGCCGGATCCCGGCGGCGGACGAGCAAGCGCCCCAGGATCAGGCGGTCCGCGACGGTCGTGCTCGCGCGGGTGGTCGCGACGAGGTCCTCCTCGCGCCCGCCGCGCCACCAGGCTTGGATCACTCGATCGACCGCCGTACGACGCGTCGGGGCGTCGGCTGCCATAGCGAGCACGCGGCGCAGCGTCTCGGTGCCACCGGCGAGGTCACCCGCGGCGAGCTGCACGTCGGCGTAGCGCTGAATGAGCTTGACGTCGTCGGGCGCCAGCGCGAGCGCGCGCTCGAGCGTCGCGCGCGCGCGCTCGGGGGCGTCGAAGTCGCGCCAGAGGATCGCGATCTCATCCAGCTTGCCGGGGCTCTCGCCGACGGCGACCTCCGCCCGCTCGAGCAGGGCGACGATCGCCTCGCTGCGCCCGACGGCCTTCAGGTAGAGCGCCAGGTCCGCGTAACGCGCGACCTCCGCGGGTTCCAGCGCGAGCGCCTTCTCGTACATCGCGACCGCATCGTCGACCTCACCGTAGAGGCCGTACAGTGCCGCGAGCCGCGCCGCGAGCCCCGGATCGTCGAGGCGCTCCGTCAGCGTCTTCTGCCATTGACGCTTCGCCTGTTCGAGCTGGCCGCTGGCCGCAAACGCCTGCCCGAGCTCCAGGTAGAGGTCGAGCTCGCTCGGGCGCTCGGTCAGGATCCGCTGGTACTCCGCGATCACCGCCTCCGTCTGCCCCGCTTCGCGCAGGATCTCGATCCGCGCGCGGGCGAGCGGCACGTCGCTCGGGTGGGCGGTCGCCGCGCGCGCCAACACGTCAGCGGCTTCGTTCAGCTTGCCGACCTCGCGCAGCGCGCGGGCGTGGAACTCCTGGGCGTCGAGGTCGCCGGGGGTCGCAGCCGCGGCTTTGGCGGTGCTCTCCACGAGCGCGTCCAGCGCCTTCGTGCGCCGGTGCAGCGCGATGATGCGCTCGCGCAGGTCGCGCTTCAGCCAGTTGCCGCGCCCCATGAGCGCGAGGGCCTCTGCGTACACCGCGAGCGCGCGCTCGCCTTGACCGAGCTGCTCGTGCAGCCGGCCGATCTCGGAGAGCACGCGGCAGCGTCGCGCGACGTCGTCCGCCGCCAGCGACTGCGCCACATCGAACTCGGCGAGCGCAGCTTCGGTCAGCCCTTGGCGCGCCAACGCCGAAGCGACGTCGAGGCGCAGTTGGAAGTCCTCCGGTGCCAGCGCGGCCAGGTCGCGGTAGGCCCCGATCGCGCGCTCGCTCTCACCGGCGGCGAGGTACGCCTCCCCGCGCAGGCGGTGCAGCGCTTCGAGTTCCTGCCGATCCGTCGTGGCGCCGACGGCTCGGTCGAGCGCTTCGACCGCGGCTTTGGGCGCCCCGCGCCGCAGCTCGAGCGCCCCGACGAGCTGCCACAACGCCGCGGGCGGCTCCTCGATCCCGCGCAAGAGCTCCAGGGCCTCTTCCACGCGATCGACCCGCGCGAGGAGGCGCGCGTGCACCACCCGGTCGGACTTCGTCGCCGCGGAGGCCACCCGCGCTTCGTAGCGGCTGACGAGGCTCTGCACCGCGTTGGCTTTCACGGCCGCCTCCATGAGCTGCTCGAACGCCCAGTCGTGGTACGGCTTGCGGTCGAGGTAGCGCTCGAACTTCTCGATCTGCTTCGCAGGGTCCGCGCCCTCCTGCGGCGCGGCAGCCAGCGCGCGGTCCGGCGCGGCGGTCGCCAGGAGGAGGAGGAGGGTCAAGGAGGCGGCGAGGCGGCGCTTGCACATGGCGGTGTTCGGCGGTCCGGAGTCGCGCGGCTGGAGCGGCGCGCGCACCGATTCTGGGGGGGACCGCTCGATTCGACAACGCCGCGACGCCCGGGTTCTTCCCGGAAGCTGCCGCCGGTGCCTCGGATCATGGGGCAGCGTCGGTAGGATCGACGGCATGAAGTCCGCGCCCCTCCCGACCGAGTTGTTCCCGGAGATCGAGCCCTACCGCAAGGGCCGCCTCGAGGTCTCCGAGCTCCACACGCTGTACTACGAAGAGTGCGGCTCCCCCGAGGGCCAGCCGCTCGTGTTCCTGCACGGCGGGCCCGGCGGAGGCATCGACCCGCTGTACCGGCGTTACTTCGATCCGCGGCGCTGGCGCATCGTGCTGTTCGACCAGCGCGGCTGCGGCAAGAGCACGCCCCACGCCGAGCTGCGCGAGAACACGACCTGGGACCTCGTCGCCGACATCGAGCGCCTCCGCGAGCACCTCGGCATCGACACGTGGACCGTGTTCGGGGGGAGCTGGGGCAGCACGCTCTCGCTCGCGTACGCAGAGACCCATCCGAAGCGCGTCGCGGCGCTGATGCTGCGCGGGATCTTCCTCCTGCGCCGCAGCGAGCTCCTCTGGTTCTACCAAGAGGGCGCGAGCCACCTCTTCCCCGACGCGTTCGATGCCTACCAGGCGCCCATTCCGAAGCGCGAACGCGGCGACATGATGCGCGCCTACTACAAGCGGCTCACCAGCAAGGACGCCGCCGTGCGCAAGGAGGCGGCGCTCGCGTGGTCGATCTGGGAGGGCACGACGAGCAAGCTGCGCGTCGACCCGGCGGCCGTCAAGCGCTTCGGTCGCGGTAAGTTCGCCGATGCGTTCGCGCGCATCGAGGCGCACTACTTCGTCAACGGCGGCTTCTTCGAGCGCGACGATCAGCTCCTGCGCGGAGTCAAGAGGATCCGCCACATCCCGGCGGTCATCGTGCAGGGGCGCTACGACGTCGTGTGTCCCATGCGCTCGGCCTGGGACCTGCACAAAGCATGGCCCGAGGCGAAGCTCGTCGTCGTCCCCGACGCGGGCCACTCGATGACGGAGGTGGGCATCCGCGAAGCACTGATCGCGGAGACCCACGCGTTGCTCGGGTCCTGAGCGCGCTTCAGTCGAGGATCGGCAGGCTCGCGAACGCGCGCACCGCGACGCGCTGCGCCACGCGGCCTGCGATCGTCTTCAGGGCTTGCGCGGCAGCGCGCTCGGGGGCCGCGACGACCACGGGCGCGCCGCCGTCGCCTCCGAGGCGCACCTCGGGGTCGATCGGGACTTCACCGAGGAAGGGGAAGCCGTGCTGCATCGCGAGCTTCTGGCCGCCGCCCTTGCCGAACAGATCGATCACGGTGCGGAAGCGCCCCTCGGCGTCGATCGGCAGCGTGACCTCGCTGCCGCCCATCGCAAGCCGCACGGAGCCGCCGCTCGAGCCCTGCACGAGGCCCTCGATCGTGTACCCCGCCATGTTCTCGACGATGCCGAGGATCGGCACGTCGACCTTGCGGAACATCGAGATCGCCTTCGTGACGTCGTACGCCGCGACCGCTTGCGGCGTCGTGACGAGGACCGCGCCGGTGAGCGGCACTTGCTGCGCGAGCGAGAGCTGCGCGTCCCCCGTGCCCGGCGGCATGTCGACGAGCAGATAATCGAGCGGGCCCCACGCGACGTCCGTCAGCATCTGGCGCACGAAGCTGTGCACCATCGGACCGCGCCAGATGATCGGCTCGGCCGCGGGCAGGAGGTAGCCGATCGACATCGAGCGCACGCCGTGGCGCTCCTTCGGCACGAGCTTCGTCGCTCCGTCGATCTGCACCTGCTCGGGTTGGCCTTCGAGGCCCATCATCAGCGGCACGTCCGGCCCGTGCACGTCGCAATCGAGCAGTCCGACGCGCGCGCCCGTCTGCGCCAGCGCGCAGGCGAGGTTCACGGACACGGTGCTCTTGCCGACGCCGCCCTTGCCGCTGGAGATCGCGACGACGTGGCGGATGTCCTTCGCGATGTCGCGCGGCGGCCCCGCAGCGCCGCGCACTTCCGCCGTCATCTCGACGCTGACGCGCGTCACACCCGGCAGCGCCTGGATCAGGGCCTCCGCTTGGGCCTTCAGCTTGTCCTTCACCGGACACGCCGGAGTCGTGAGGTTGATCACCACGTCCACGTGACCCCCTTCGACGACGCAGCGCGTCACGAAGCCGAGGGACACGATGTCCTGGTTGAGGTCGGGGTCGATGACCCCGCGGAGGGCGTGGAGGACGGCGTCGCGGTCGAGCTTGGCCATGGTGAACGGTGCGATTCGGAGGCGCCGGCGTGGGGCCAGCGGGCCAGAGAGAGTAGGGCTTCGCCCCAGGATCTCAACGGGAGAGGGCGAATCGAGGGAAGGAGCGGCGCGGCGCGACGTCCCATCGACCGGCGCGCAGCCCTGCGCTGCCCCACAGGAGAACACCCATGCCGATCGCCACACTCACCCTCGCTGCGCTCGCCGCGCTGCCCATCGTCCAACAGCAGGCCTCCCTGGCCCCCCTGGCCGCCCAGCCCGAGACCCGACTTGCTGCCAACACGACCCCGAAGGCCGATGTCTTTGGCTTCCCGCTGCCGAGCGCCGACCTCGTCCTGGAGGTCTCCGGCGACTCCACCGCGCCCTCGCTCTACGCGGCATTCGTGCGGTACGGCGCGCTGACGGGGCAGCAGCTCGTCGTCGATTCCGACACCGAGGAGATCCTGAAGCGGATCCGCATTCCGATCGCGGCGACGACCACGATCCCCGCGGCCGACGTCCTCGGTTACCTGGAGGCGGTCCTCTTCGCCAACGATGGTGTGCTTTCGGTCGAACGCGATGAGACACCGCGAATCCTGAAGCTCACGTCGCTCCTCACCGCCCGGCGCAGTACGGCCCGCAGCGGCGCGCGCTTCGTCGCCTCCGACGCTTTGTCGACGATGCGTCGACATCCTGCCATCCTGGTCAGCACCGTGTTGGACTTGAAACACGTCGACGCGCGGCAGCTCTCGAACTCGCTTCGCACGATGATCACGGACGCCAATACGATGCAGATCCTGCCCGCCGGCAACAATTCGACCCTCGTCATCACCGGGTTTGGCGTCGCGGTCGCGGACCTGTGTGAGCACCTGCGCCTCGTCGACGACGCGAGCCGCCCGCAGCCGCGTCCGATCGCGTATGACGTGGTCCGCCTACAGCACGCGGTCGCGGTCGATACCGCACCGCTCGTCGAGCGCGCGCTCTCCAGCGCCCGAGCGCTGCGTGGCACGGCGGCGCCCGACGCGGCCCCGGCGCCCAACGCGAGCGACAGGTCGAGCGTCGGGATCCAGGCCGATGTCCGCCTCAACGCGCTCCTCATCACGTGCCCGCCAGACGAGCTGGCTGAGGCCAAACGGATCATCGGCCTCCTCGACGTGAAGTGAAGCGACCAGGGTGGTACCTTTTCCGCCCCGCATGTCGAAGCCGATCGCAGTCTGTCTCGTATCCGGCGGAATGGACTCCGCCGTGGTCCTGGCCGAAGCCCGCGCTGCGGGCTTTGCGCCTTGTGCGCTCTCATTCCGTTACGGCCAGCGCCACGTCGTCGAGCTCGAAGCCGCCGCCCGTGTCGCCCGCGCCGGCGGGGCGAGCGAGCACCGGATCGTCGACGTCGACCTCTCCACGCTCGGTGGCTCGGCTTTGACGGCGGACATCGCCGTGCCCAAGGACCGGGCCGATATCGGCGCCGGAGTGCCGGTGACCTACGTGCCCGCGCGCAACACCGTCTTCCTGGCGGTGGCGCTCGGCTGGGCCGAGGTGCTCGGTGCCGTGGACCTCTTTGTCGGTGTCAATGCGGTCGACTATTCGGGCTATCCGGATTGTCGGCCCGAGTTCCTGCGCGCCTTCGAAGCGCTCGCGCGCGTCGCGACCGCGGCTGGCACCGAGCGCGGCGCGGTCTTCCGCGTGCACGCGCCGCTGATGACGCTCTCGAAAGCCGACATCGTGCGGCGCGGACTGGAGCTCGGCGTCGACTTCGGGTTGACACACACCTGCTACGACCCGGTCTTCGCGGGGCAGGGCGGCGAGAGGGTCGCGCTCGCATGTGGGCGCTGCGACGCGTGTGCGCTGCGGCTCGCGGGTTTCCGCGAGGTCGGCCTCGCGGACCCGGTCCCGTACGCGGCTCGGGAGGCGCGCACATGAGCGATCCGCGGGTCAGCGCGTTCGAGCGCTTGTTGCACATCGTCGATCGCCTACGCGCGCCGGACGGCTGCCCGTGGGATCGCGCGCAGACCGAGGCCTCGATGGCGCCCCACCTCGTGGAAGAAGCGCTCGAGCTCGTCGAGTCGATCGAAGCCGGCGAGCACACGGCCGCCGCCAAAGAGCTCGGGGATTGCCTCATCAACGTGCTCTTGATCGCGCGCATCGCAGAGGACGGCGGCCGCTACGACCTCGCGCAGGCGGCGAGCCTCGCAGCGGACAAGTTGGTGCACCGGCACCCGCACGTCTTCGGTAGCGCCTCTGCCGAGACGCCCGCGGCGGTGCTGGCGACATGGGAAGCGCTGAAGCGGCGCGAGCGCGAGCGTGAAGGCGTCGACACCAGCGCGCTCGCGGGCATCCCGCGTACGTTGCCGGCGCTGCAGCGCGCGGCGCGGGTCTGCCAGAAGGCCGTCGCGGCGGGCTTCCACTGGAAGGACGCGCGCGGCGCGTTCGGCAAGCTCGAAGAGGAGCTCCGCGAGCTCACCGAAGTCGTGCCGATCGCGAAGCTCGGCGAAGGCACACGCCCCGAGCTGACGGACGCCGAGCGCGCGGCGATCGAGCACGAGCTCGGCGATGTGCTCCTCGCGGCGGCGTTCTTCGGCGGCTACCTCGGGCTCGATCCCGAGGCGCTCTGCCGCCGCGCGGTCCGGCGCTTCGAAGCGCGTTATCGGCACATGGAGGCGGACCTCGGCGGTTCGCTCGAGGGCCTCGACCTCGACACGATGATGGCGGCGTGGGGGCGCGCGAAACGCGCCCTCGCGGACGACGAACGACAGGTTTGAAGCGCAGGTTCACATGACGGATACGGCACACCTCGAGGTCGCGGGCCTCTACAAGATCCACATCGCGTCCCACGCCGAGGTCCCGGTGCTGCGCGGTGTGTCCTTCCGCGTCGAACCCGGGGAGTTCGTCTGCATCATGGGCCCGTCGGGGTCGGGCAAGACGACGCTCTTGCACCTCCTGTCCGGCCTCGATCAACCTTCCGCTGGCGCGATCCGCCTCGGCGGCGTCGACCTGGCGGCCCTGCCCGAGCGCGAGCGCACGCTGCTCCGCCGGCGCGAGGTCGGCTACGTCTTCCAGTTCTTCAACCTCATGCCGAACCTGTCGGTCGAGGAGAACATCGGGCTGCCGATCGCGATCGCCGGCGCCGACCCCGCCGCACAGCGCGCGCGGATCCACGCGCAGGCCGAAGCGCTGGGTATCCAACACCGCTTGAGCGCGTTCCCGCACGAGCTCTCCGGCGGCGAGATGCAGCGCGCTTCGATCGCGCGCGCGCTCGTGGGCGGTCAGCGGCTCTTGCTCTGCGACGAGCCGACGGGGAACCTGGCGCAGAAAGCGGGCCAGGAGGTCATGGAGCTCCTGCGCCGCGCGCGCGACGAAGAGGGCCGCACCGTCGTGCTCGTGACCCACAATCCGCGCGACGCAGCGTTCGCGGACCGCGTGCTCTTCCTCGTCGACGGCGAGCTCGACGAGCGCCACACGCTGCGCCGCGGTGCAGAGCGGCTCACAACCGACGACGTGCACGGCGTCCTCGCGCGGCTCTCGATCTGACGCCATGGGCCTCGCCACAACGATCGCGCGCCGCAGCCTCTTGCAGCGCCTCGGCCGCACCTTCTTCTCGGTGCTGGGCATCGCGCTCGGCGTCGCGACCGTCGTCAGCGTGGTGACGCTCGACCACAACACGATGGTCGGGTACGCGCTGCCGCGGCAGGTCGCCGACATGCCCGACATCGAGCTCACTTCGGCAGGGGGCATCGAAGGTACGAGCGAGGTCCTGACGGGCCTCGAAGGCATCTCGCTGGCCGCGAGGTTCTTCCAGAACGACGCGTACGCGCGCATCGGCGAGCCCGGCGAGACGCCCCGCGGCGGTGAAGGCGGCAACGCGCGGCAAGTGCAGCTCTTCGGGATCGAAGCCGAGCGCGCCGCAGCGTTCGACGCCTACGTCCTCGTGGCGGGTCGGCCGCTCACGCCGAACGCGCGCGAGGTCCTCGTCGGACCGCGCCTCGTCGAAGAGCTCGCCGTGGCCCTCGGCGATCGCCTATGGTTGCAGCGCCCTGCACAGCCCAGCCGTCAGCGCTGCGAAGACGGCGTGCTGGTCGCTGCTGCGCCGGATACACGCCCGGCCGTCGAAGAGCCGTTCACCGTCGTCGGTGTCCTGGCCCCCGAGCGCCTCGGCCGGCGCGGCCGCGGCCAGGTGGTCGTCGTCGACTACGAAGACGGGGCCGCGCTCTACCGCGGGACACCGCTGCAGCCGCGTTATTGGGCCGTCAAGGACCCGAACGTGGACCTGGAGCAGCTCAAGCGCACGCTCGCGGAGACGTACTCGTATTCGCTGAACCGCGGAATCGTCGTCGGTCAAGCGGCCGATGAACGCGCCTTCCGCACTGGCGTGCGCATGGTCGGTTTGCTCGCGCTCGTGCTGGGCCTCTACGTGATCTTCCACACCCTCTCGATGTCGCTGACGGAGCGCATCGGCGAGGTCGGCACGCTGCACGCCCTCGGGGCCACACGCGGCCAGATCGCGCGGGTCTTCCTGCTCGAAGCGGTCATCCTCGCGGGGCTTGGCGCAGCGCTCGGAGCGGCCCTCGGGCTGGCCCTCGCCGCGTTTTTCTTGAAGAACGGCATCACGACGCTGGGCGTCGGAAAGTGGGTGAACGGCTTCTCCGTGCCGTGGGACCAGGTGGTGCCGCTGGCGCTGCTGGGGTTCGGCATCGCGCTCGTCGGCGCGGTGTATCCGCTCGTGGCGCTGCGCGGTGCGGACACCCTCGCTGCGCTGCGCGGCGAAGAGGCCCTGCGCCGCAACAAGCGCCTCGCGACGCGCTTCCATCTGCTCTACGCGCTGCTCCTCGGGCTGCTGCTGCCGAGCCTCTACCTGGTGCTCGTCCCCGTGGTCGGTGTCTTGACGGGCGAGCTCCTGACCGTCTTGCTCGGCGTGCTCGGTCTCGTCGCGCTCGTCGTCGTGCTCTCGTTGCTCTTGCCGCGCGCGCTCGCAGGAGCGTGCGCCTTGATCGCGCGACCGCTCGAGCGGCGTTATCCGCTCGCCGGGCGGCTCGCGGCCCGCGCGCTGCGCGATGCCCCCGCGCGTGTCGGTGTCAGCGCCGCGGCGCTGGGGCTCGTCGCGGCGGGCCTCGTCGGGCTGAAGGGGATGACGAGCAGCCTGCGCGCAGAGGTCGAGGTCTGGGCCGACGAAGCGGTCCGCGACAAGGTCTGGGTGCGGCGCTTGCCGCCTACGGAGTTCGCGCTGCTGGCGCGGCATCTCGAAGCCTTCGGCGGCGTCGTCGCCGTCGAGAAGGGGAACGCGCGTCAGTACGACCCGTTCTTGCTGCAGGGCACGGCAGCGGCCCATGTCGCGCGCTTCGGGCCCCTCGCAGCGGATCCGCTGCTGGCGCGTCGCTTCGCAGAGGAGCGCACTGTGGTCCTGTCGCGGCGCGTCGCGCAGGACCTCGAATACGAGGTGGGGGACAAGGTGCCCGTGCGCAAAGCCAACGGCGACGTCGCGACGTTCGAGGTGCTCGCGATCAGCGACGCGTACGGGTTCTGGCCCGACCCCGACGAGCGCATGTACGGCGTCGTCGCGGATCGCTGGATGGAGCGCGACTTCTGCATCGGCACCGCGACGGTTTCGGAGGTCGCCGTGGTCCTCGGGCCGGGCGGCGACTCCAAGGTGATCGAAGCCGCGATCCGCGACCTGTACCCCGAGGACGACGGTGTGCGCTATGTCACTGGCGCCGACGTTCGCCGCCACCACGTCGATGACGTCACACACGACTTCCTGGTGTTCGACGCCCTGCTCCTGTTGACCGCCGCCCTCGCGGGGCTCGGAGTGCTCAACGGCCAGCTCCTCGCGGCGCTCGAGCGCGTGAAAGAGGTCGGTGTGCTGAAAGCGCTCGGTGTGACCCGCGATCAGCTCGCCGGTGCGACGCTGATCGAAGCGTCCCTCGTCGGTCTGGTCGGCGGCGCGCTCGGGGTCGCGCTCGGGCTCTTTGCGACCCCCGTGGTCGTCGACGCCCTGGAGCGCATCGCGGGCCTTAGCGTGCCCCAGCGTGTGGCGTGGGGCTGGGTCGCCGTCGCGCTCGTCGGCGCGGTGACGATCGCCGTCCTCGCGGCGCTCTATCCGATCCGGCGCATGAACCGCTTCGACGCGGTGCGCGCGGTGCGCACGGGTTGAGGGCGCATCGGGGGCGCCCCCGGCGTTATCCTCGCCGCACGTATGCTGTGGCGCCTCCTCCTGCTCTCGTGCGCGCTCACCCTCGGGTGCCGCGCCCTCGCCCTCGATCCGCCTGCGGGTGATGGCTACCGCAGCCGCTTCGGCGGTTTGCCCGACCGCACGTGGATCGGGCCCGAGTTCTGGGCCAATCGCCTGCAGGACTGGCGCCTCGCCGGTGGGCGGGTCGAGTGTGTCGAAGCGGGCGCCAACGCGGCGCTGCGCACGTTGCACCTCATCACGCACACGGCGGCGTTCGCGGGGCGCGACGAGGGGAACCTGCGCGCCAAAGTGCGCTTCGGGGCCGTCGAGGACGAGCTCTTGCTCGGCAGCGAAGCGGCCGCGGGGTTCTTGATCGGCGCGGGCGGTGGGACGATCGATCACCGGCTGACCGCGCAGGTGCACGGCGCGCCTGCGGAAGACGGCGGCTTGCTGGCGGTCGTCGACGGCAGCGGGCACGCGCGGCTGCTCGACTTCAACACGCCTGCAGGGCGCGGAGGCCTCTGGTCGCTGCCCATGGACACGGCGCTCGCCGACCTGCCGCCGTTGCCCGACGTCCAGCTCGCGGGCGCGGGGTTCCATCCGCGCGGCCCCGAGCCGGTCGACCTGGAGCTCGTCGCCGAGGAGTACGACGGGCGCAGCGTCGTGACCCTCGTCGCGCGCGCGGTCCGCGACGGCGCGGTGCTGTCGACTGCGACGGCAGAGCGTGTCCCCCGCGCGTTGCTCGAAGGCGGGGTCGCGCTCGTCTCGCACCGCGGACCGGAGGGTGGCAAAGCAGGCTTCTGGTTCGATCGCTTCGAGCTCGGGGGCGACCTCGTGCAGGGCGATCCCGAGCGGGCGTTCGGTCCGGTCCTGTGTGTGCAGTACACGATCGACGACACACAGCCGCGCGGCGGCCCGCTGCTCTCCCTTACGGCGCAGATGCCGCCGCTCGGGCCGCGCGACACGCAGACAGCGACGCTCGAGCTGGGTCGCAATGGACGCTTCGAACCCGTGGCGACGGAGAGCCGCCACATCGACAGCGAAACCTTCACGTTCCGCGTGCAGGGCCGCGATCTCGCGCGCTACGACGAGTATCGTGTCGTCTACGACCTCGTCGTGCGCGAGAACCGCACGGAGCGCACGACGTACCCAGGCACGCTGCGCGCCGCTCCCGAGGACGGCGAAGTGGTCATCGCCAACGTCGGCTGTGTGAAACACTACACAGGTGGCCTCCGTTGGAACGAAGGCGGCCTCTGGTTCCCACACGCGGACGTCGCGCAGCACGTCCTCGCGCACGACCCGGACCTCGTGTACTTCAGCGGCGATCAGCTCTACGAGGGCGACCTGACGTCGCCCGTACGCCAGCCGTTCGAGCGCGCGCTCGGCGACTACCTCACCCGTTGGTACCGTTGGTGCTGGTCGTTCCGCGAGCTCGCACGGGACCGGCCGTGCATCACGGTGCCCGACGATCACGACGTGTACCACGGCAACATCTGGGGCAACGCCGGGCTGCGCGGTCCGGAGGTCGTCGATGGCCGCGACCAGCGCCTCTCTGCCCAGGACCGCGGCGGCTACGTCATGCCGGTGCGCTTCGTGAACGCCGTGCACCGGACCCAGGTCTCGCACCTGCCGCCGGCGCACACGCCCGAGCCATTGGCTCCCGGTATCAGCGTGTACCACACCGATGTGACGTGGGCTGGTGTGTCGTTCGCCGTGCTCGCGGATCGCATGTTCAAGTCGCCGCCTGCGGTGGTGCTTCCCGAGGGGCGCGTGGAGAACGGCTGGTTCCGCGACCCGGACTTCGACCCCCGCGACGCGGACGTGCCGGGCGCAGAGCTGCTCGGCGCGCGCCAGCTCGCGTTCCTCGACGAATGGGCCGCGGATTGGTCCGGTGGTGCGTGGGCCAAGGTCGCGCTCTCGCAGACCCCGTTCAACAACATCGCGACGCTGCCGGCGGGGGGCAAGGAGACCGACCTGCCGACGACGCCGGTGTTCGACGCCGAGGTCTACCCTTCAGGCGAGACCCTCGCGGCAGACTGCGATTCCGGCGGTTGGCCGCAGACGGGGCGCAACGAGGCCCTGCGACGGCTGCGGCGCGCCGCGGCGCTCCACCTCGCGGGGGACCAGCACCTCGCGACGACGGTGCGCTACGGCATCGACGCGTTCGATGACGCGGGCTACGGCTTCACGGCGCCCGCGGTCGCGAACACGTGGCCGCGGCGTTGGTTCCCTCCGACACCGGGTGAGGGCCGCGCGCCCGGCGCGCCGCTGTACACCGGCCGCTTCTTCGACGGCTTCGGCAACCGGATGACGGTCCTCGCGGTCGCGAACCCGCGCCGCTCCGGCGTCGCGCCCGAGGCCCTGCACGACCGCGTGCCCGGCTACGGCATCGTGCGCCTCTCCCGCGCGGCGCGCACCGCCGCGCTCGAAGCCTGGCCACGCCACGTCGACCCGACGGACACGGCGGCCGCGCCCTACCCGGGCTGGCCGCTGACGGTCGAGCTCGCAGCAGGGGACGGCCGAACCGTCGTCGAGCGCCTCCCCGAGCTGACGCTCGGCGGCGACTGGGTCGTGCAGGTCGAGCGCGAAGTGGGTGCCGGTGGGCGGCCCGGTGAGTTGCTCTACACCCGTCGCGTCGCGGGCCCGCGCTTCGCGCCGCCGGTCTTCGAACAAGGGGCGACCTACACCGTGCGCATCGACCCAGCGGGCCCGACCGCCGGCGCACCTTGGGCAGGGGTGTGGACCGGCGTGCGCGCGGGCGGGCCGCCCCTGGACGCGCGCGCGGCGTTGCAGCAACGCCGCTAGCATCCGAGCATTTGGGGGCTTGCTGCGCCTTCGAGGGACGCAATGGGCCCCCGCTGAGGCCGCGATCTTCCGACTTGAGCTCCGAGTGGGGCTCCCCTCGCGTGTGCGCCCAACGCGCAACCTCGAACGTCTCGTCCGCGGCGCAGTCGTCACCGGCTTCACCCGAGTTCGTCCGCGTTGATCCAGCCTTTGGAATCCTCCGCTCACGCACGCGTCGCCTTTGCCTCTCGGAGATGCATGAGCGCGTAGCAGTGGTTGTCCTGGCGATCGAGTTTGTCCACACGCGACGCGACTCGCGATCGCCGGCCGAAGCGATCGTCTTCGGCGTGTCGTCCGTAGCGGACAGCCCCTCGACTCGCGCTGTGATCCGTTGCGGTGGAAATGGGGTGTCCCACCGGTGGGACACTGGCTTCAATGACCGAGGGGGATCCGGGCAGAGCTCGAATCCGACGGCTTGACAGGCTGGAGCGTCAGAGCGATGCTCGATTCATCGGGGCGACCGGCCGGTGCGGATTCCCCGTGCCAGCGCTCCTCGCTCGCCGCTTCCTACGCCAAGAAAGGAACCTGACGATGGGACACTCCATCATTGCCTGCCTGCCTGCCTGCCTGAGTGACTTCATGCCTGCCTCCCTGATCGTCTCGGCGTGCCTTGCCGTACCGTCAGCGGCTCGCGTGGCGGAGCCGGTCGCTGTGGACCCGCACTCGACCCGCTGGGTCAACACCCCCCTCGGTGCGGCCGAGGACGGCGTGGACCGGCCCCGGAGGACCGAGTCCTCCGCCTCCAGCGCAGGGGCCGACCGCACCGAGTCGGTCGTGCGCCCAGACGACGGCGCGCGACACCTCGTTGTCACGCGCCCGCTCGTCCTCGCCGGACGGCTCGAGCTCGACTCGCTCGAGGTGCGGCCCGGGGGCAAGATCCTGGCCTTCGGTGACCTCGCGTTTTTCTGCCTCGGCGACGTGCGCGTCCACGACGGCGGCGAGATCGTCGGGGCCCGCGGGGCGATCCGCGGCGGTCACGTCGTCCTGCACAGCAACAGCAGGATCGTCATCGAGGGCACGGTACAGGGCGGCCACGGGGGCACCTACGGCGCCCACGGCGGCTCCGTGGTGCTGCGCGCCCCGGAGACTCTGATTTCCGGCCTGGTGATCGGAGGGGACGGCCTACCCGGCTGGCCCAGCCTCGACGGCCCAGGCGGTGACGGCGGCGACGGCGGACATGCCCTGTGCTTCGGACCGGCGTTCGACACGACCGAGCACGGCACCGCCGAGCTCGCAGGCGGCGCCGGTGGGCAAGGTGCCCGCGGCGGTGTCTTCGCCACCGGCGCTGGCGCTCCCGGCGGCCGGGGGGGGCGCGGCGGATCGGGCGGCCAAGTCGATGAGTTGCGCGACGCCCATCGACCGTATGTCGCCGAGTGCCTCGCCATCGAGGGCGCGGCGCTGGTGCTGCCGGGGCTCGGCGCCGAGCGCGCAGCTGGTTGGCTCGGCGCCCGCTTACGGGGCGTGCCCGAGCTGCGCGGGCTACTGGCGTGGTGCTTCGTGCCCGATTGCACCGCCAACAAAGGGGCGCAGGGCAACCCGCATCCCGGCGACGCCGGTACGAACGAAACAGGCAACAATGGCAACAACGGCGGCGGTTCCGCCAATCCGAGGGCCGCGGCTTGCGCCAATGGCATCGAAGGTCACAACGGAACGAATGGGAGCGGTGGCCCGGGCGGCGGCGGCGGCCACGGGGGGGCACCGACGGCGAACCCAGGGGCAGGCGGCGATGGGGGCGATGCAGGTACCGGTGGCAGCGGCCACGCAGGCCATGGCGGAAACGGGCAGTCCGGCGGTCATTGCTGCATGGAACCTCCCGGTGCGCATGGCGGGGACGGCCGCAAGGGCGGAAACGCTGGTGGCGCGTATGGCGGCGAGGGCGGCACAGGGGGCGACGGCGCCAACGGAACCGGCGGTTGCAAGGGCGGTGATGCTGGCCGTGGCGGCAACGGCGGCGCAGGCGTCGGTGGCAATGGTGGCACAGGGGGGGACGGCGGTGACGGGCTCTACCCGGGCGGTGGAGGTGGCCAAGGCCTCACTCAGATCGTGAATCCTCGGGGCGGTGGCGACCCTGGTCATCCGGGTAACGAGAACACGCCCCAGGTGGGAAAAACGAATGGTAAGGGCGATCCCGGCCCGACCTCCCAAGGGGTCCACGGCGGCCTCGGGAAGAAGGGTGGGCCGTGTCCCGACCTGCCTGGGGGTGGAGGATGAGCGCAGTGAGATGGACTCCGATCCCGTCGAACGCGCGAACCGGGCGCGGAATCTGGCCCCTCGCAGCGGTGTGCGCCGCGGCGGCGGCGCTACTCGGGCTCGTCCACCAACTGGGCCGCGACGGAGTCGAGCACCCAACGACAGTTGGGAGCGAGCGCCAGGTTGCTGGGTCCGACGGACCCGCGGCGGCGCTGCCGCCGGCTGCCCTCACCACCGCTGCGCCGGTGACCACCGGCGCAGTGCGTGAGGGGCTCGAGGCGGAGCGCTCGACGGATCCGGGGGCCGCCGCGGAGTCCTCGGCCGAAGCTCCGCCCGAGGTCGCCAGCGCGCCAGCGCGGGCCAAGAATCCGCGGGCCCTCGAATTCGAGGCGCGTTTTGCCGCTGACCTGCAGCGACTCAAACTCGAGGAACGGGACTTCAATCTCCGACTCGACGCCAAGATCGAGTCGATGACCGTCGCCGAGGTGCGAGAGCGCCGCGACTTCCTTTGGAAGGAATTGCAACGTCTCCAAGAGGCCGCGCACATCCGCGCCGAGGCAGCGGGGGACTACATCGTTATCCCGGCGACGGAGGTCGAGAGCGTGAACGAACAAGGTCACTTCATCGATCCCGACCTGCGCCTCAGCGTCGGGCCGTTCATCAAGATGGGCTCTGTCGATCGGGAGCGTAACGAATTCTGGCACGTGATCTTCACGTACCAGAAATACCCGGAGGTCTACGAGGCCTTCTGGGAGTTGACTCGGCTGAGGCTCATGCAGTGACATCCGAGCATGCCCCGCGCTCCGCTTCGGGTGAGGCGACACGCGGGGCCACCGTTTCGAGACGGGGGTCCGGCAGAGCCTCGCCGCGCGGCACCGGGTCTCGAGCGAGCCACCGCAGCCCTCGCCGCACCGCTTCGGAGTCGCGGCGGACGGGGAGAGCGCTCGCGCTGCCCAGCATCGAACAAGGGGCGACCTACACCGTGCGCATCGACCCAGCGGGCCCGACCGCCGGCGCACCTTGGGCAGGGGTGTGGACCGGCGTGCGCGCGGGCGGGCCGCCCCTGGACGCGCGCGCGGGGGCGGGCGCTGGGCGGACGCCGAATTTTTTTGGACAGGGGGCTGGACTGGGGCGCGAGGGTCGCTAGACTTCGCGCCCCCAGAGCGGGGGCGTAGCTCAATCGGTTAGAGTGCCGGCCTGTCACGCCGGAGGTTGCGGGTTCAAGTCCCGTCGCCCTCGCCACCTCGACGAGGCCTTCCCGCAG
>CAYOBN010000011.1:0-44828 GCA_964402175.1 uncultured Planctomycetaceae bacterium
CGCGGCGATCGGCTCGAACGCGCCGGCGGGGTTCTGGGGGGCCGCGGGGGCGCTGCTCTGGGGGGCTGCGGCGGCCGAAGCGGCCGGGCAGAGAAGGGCGAGGGCGAGGGCGAAGGAAGCGGGGCGGAAGGTGGTGTTCATCGTAGGGGTCTCCGTGTGGGGTACACCCAGGCGATGGGCAGGTCCGGCGCGGCGTGACACGGGAGACCTGAAAATCCGCGGGATGACTTGGACAGCCCCCCGCCCACCCGCCGATGAGACTTGTCTGTCATGACAAGGACCCTGCGCCTCGTAGCCCTCCTCTTCTGCATCCTCGGCGGCTTCCTCCTGCGCATCGGCTTGGCTGATCCGAACGCCGATGTGCCGAAGCCCGTCCGCACCGGGACCGTCGCCGCGGTCGAGTTCGGGGAGGCCCAGAAGCTCGGCCGGTTCATGACGGTCACCCTCGAGGGCGACCCCGAGTGCTTTCAAGTGACCTTGCTGGGGCGCGTCGCGGGCCTCGAAGAGCGCCTTCGGGAGCGCGTCCAGCCGGGCGCCCCGGTCTCGATCGCCGCCGTCGTCCGCGATCCGAAGAACTGGGCGACGCCTGATGGCGTGCCCCTGCCGATCTTGGCCCTAAAGCGCGGTAACGAGGTCTTGATCGACAGCGCGACCTTCGAGACCAGGTTCGGTCGTATGGCGCGCGGCGCCGCGCCCGTGGCGGGGGCCATCGCGCTGCTGTTCAGCGTCGCGCTCTTTGTGCTCTCGGTCACCCTCGCGCGTGGAGCGAGCTGAGAACTCCTGGGAGCGGCTCGTCGATGCGCCGTTCGCCGGGAGCTTCGCACCGATCACTTCGACCGTCATCCACGAGCAGAGCTGCTCGCCGACGCACCACCATCCTCGAGTCGCCGCGCGCAGAGGCACAGCGGGCGGGTCCTCACGTTTGCATTCAGCGAAGCCCCTCTCAGCAGGCTTACGACGGAGCGCGCTCCATCACTCGAAGGTGACCTCCAGCGCGTCGCTGAAGTTCGAAGTCGCGTTGCCGCCGAGGGCGTCGCGGTACCAAGCTTGGAAGTTCCAGGTCTCACCCGGCATCACGGCGACCAGTCCGCTCGGGGTGGGATGTTGGGTCAGGTCGAGGGCGAGCGAGACGGAGCCGGCCATCCCCGAGTTCTGGATCTGACCCGGACCGACGTAGCGGCCGATCGCGCCGACGATGCAGAGGTGACCGAGGCCGCCGCCCGGATTCGGGACGTATCCCTGAGTCCGGCTCGTCAGGAAGATCGTGAACGAGCTCTGCGGGAGGTTGACGGCCGAGAGCACGAGGTCGTTCTGCGCGACGCTGCGGCTGCCCGAGGCGCCGATCGACGCAGCGAGGCCCGAGACGTTGGGCGTGGCCGGCTGGCAGTAGTTGATCCCGACCGTGCCGAGTGAATCGGGCCCCGCAGCGAAGCTCGCCGCGAGCTCGGTGTCCGTGAGGCCGTAGCCGTAGATCCTGAGCTCGGTCAGTACGCCGCGGAAATAGGGGTCGGTGCTCCAGTTGGAGCGTCCGATCCAGCCGTTGACGTCCCTCAGTTGGCTCAGGTTCTCCAGCAGCGTCAGCTCGTTCTGGAAGACGCCGTCGCGGTAGATGCGCATGCGATCTGCGAGGGAGTCGTAGACGAGCGCGATGTGGGTCATGTTCCCGACCGTCAGAGGCGACTGCGTGTACACCTTCTTCGATCCGCCGCCGAGCACCGTCTGCATGTACACCCCAGCGTTGCCGTTCGAGGCGCGGGGAGTCAGCACGAAGTACGTCAGGCCCTGCGTCCCGTTGTTGTCACCGAAGTCGAAGACCCGCTGGTTCGAGCTGCCGCCCGACCATTCGAACCACAGCTCGAAGGTTTGGATCTCGCGGGCGCTCGCCAGGCCCGACGGCAGCGCGACATAGTCGTCGATACCGTCGAAGCGCAGCGTCCCCGATCCATCGAGCTGCGCGCCGTTCAGCGCGTTGCCGTGGGCGTTGCCCACGGAGTCGAGGATCGTCGTTCCTGTGCCTTCGAACGACCAGCGATGTGCGATCTGAGCCTGCGCTGGGGCAGAGGCCAGCACGGCAGCCAGCGCGACGTACGGGGCCCAGAGGTTCTTCGTTTCGGGGAACTTCATGTGCTCGTGTCCTCGCGCTCACTCGATGGTGATCCCGAACCCGCGGGCGACGGCGCCGCCGCCGGTCTGGCGCACTTCGATGGTGTTCAGGCCAGCGTCCAGGGCAACGCCGGGGACGGTCAGCAGCGCCCGGCGCGGCGCAGGTGTCCCCGGTCCGATCGGCGGTGACACCAGGACCCCATCGACCCACAGCTCGAGGCGCTCGCTGCCGCGGGGGCGGCCGTCCACTCGGATCGTCCGCGTCGCCGCGGTCTCGAGACCGATCATGTACCGCAGCGCCGCGGTGGTGTCCCCAGCCGGCAACTCGAAGCCGTAGAGGTCGCGCTCGGTGCGCAGGTCGATCAAGGACGCGCCGCCGAGAAGGCGCGCGTCGGACGCTCCGCGCACCAAGCGCGGAGTCAGAGCCAGGTCCACGGTCTCATCGATCTGGGCCAAGAACGCCGCCAATGCAGCGCGGTCGCTGGCCGCGAGGTTCTGCGCGTTGCCGTGCCCCGGGCGCGAGAGGGTGTCCTCGAGCGTCAGCGCCGAGCCATCGTGGAAGTACGGTGCGGCCGCCCAGATCCCCTTCAGCGTCGGTGTGTCGATGCCCGTCAAGGGCTGTCCGCTGCGCTGACCCGAGTGCGGCGCGAGCGTGCCGACATCGTGCAGCTGAGCGCTGCCGCTGTCGGTGTAGTTCGGGCCTGCGTGGCAGGTCGCGCAGCCCAGCGCGAAGAAGAGCGTCCGCCCCTGTGCACCCGCGGCGGTCAGTGTTCCGTCCTGCGCGCGGAAGGGGCTAGCAGGGACCGAGCGCAAGCTCGCCATGTAGAGCGCCAACGCGTCGAGGTCGTGGTCGAGCCCAGCCTTCGGGTCGCCGAGGGGTTGGTTCCGCGTGCCTTGGTTGAAGACGGGATCGGGCAAGAACCCAGTGCCACCGAACGCCGACCGGATGTCGTGCTCGAAGTCCTGGATCTCGTCGAAGTTCGCGGACCAGTGCACCGGGCCATGCCCCGTCCCGCCGCGTCCCTGCAGCGTCGTCGTATTGCGGAACCCCTCACCGCGATCGGTGAAGTCCCAAACACGTCCGTCGTCCGTACCGTCGACGTGGCAGCTCGCGCAGCTCAGGTAACCCTCGAACGCCATGCGCGGATCCGAGGCGTCGTGGAAGATCTGTTTGCCGCGCAGGACCTCGGGCGCGAGGCGTTCTCGCTGGGACGTTGCGAGCGTCGCGACCACGTCGCCCGTGGTGTCGCTGCCGTCGAGGATCGAGGCGACATCGACCACGGTCACGGTGCGTGAGAGCACGTCCTGGATCCAGAGGTGGCCTTGACCATCCAGCGCCAAGGAGCCCGGCGCGCGGCCAGTCGGGACGCTCGAGATGGCTTCACCGGTGCGGACATCCCGAACGTCGATCTGATTCAAGCCTTGCAGTGCGACGAAGACGATGTCGCCCAGGCGGCTGGCTTCCACGGCCACGGGGGAGTCGGCATCGTTCAGGTCCAGACGGTCGGCGAGCGCCTCCAGGGACGTTCCGAGCTCGATCCGCGCCACCAAGGGCCTTACGGTGCTGTCGTGGGTCAGAGGTAATCCATCGCGGTAGCCCCCGCGCTGGACGTTGGCCTTGATGCCGGGCACCCATGCAAACGCACCGTCGGGGCCGATGGTGACGCCTGCCAGTTGATTCGGCAGACCTCGGCCCGTGTCGGGTGTGTCGGGGCCCGGATCGATCGCCAGCTCGATCGTCGGCCGCGGGCTCAAGTCCAACGGATCCAGGACGTAGACCTCCGCGCGAGCGCCCTCCGAGACAAATCGCGGTGCGAGCAAGGTCCGTGAATCCGCTGAAACCGCGAGCGCTCGCAGGCGCGGCCGGAGACCTGCTCCAAGCGCCCGCCGATGTGTGATCGCCCGTGTCGCGGGATCGATGCGCAGGACCTCTCCAGTGGCCTCCAACGCCACGAGGATCGCCGAGCCATCCGGGGTCAGCACGATGCCGTGCGGCTGCGACGCGTAAGGCAGGGCGAGCTCGGCCAGCTTCGCGCCGGTCATTGCGTCCAGCACAGTGATGCTGCCAGAGCCTTGATTCGTCACCCAGAGCTCCGCGGCGCCGAACGCCGGCTGACGCAGGGCCAAGGCGACCGGATGTTCACCGACCGGGACCTCGTAGACGAGCGAGCGCGTCGCCGTCGCGATCGAAGCGACGGTGTCGCTGTCGGGGTTGACGACAAACGCCCGCTGGAGCTGGGGGGCGATCGCCAGTCCGCTGCTGCGGCTGGGCGCCGTGAGCGTCAGCGGGCGGTGGACGATGTGGGTCACCGAGGCGTTGGTGACCGGCGGCGGCGCGTCGAGGGTGACTTGATCGAGCAACGGACCGACCGTGCCCGCATCCGCAGCGAGGGCCACGAGGTTGTTGCCGGGGTCCAGCGGCACATCGACCGCGACGGTGCCCCAGCCCTGCGAGACCTCGGGCAGATTCAAGTCGTCGCGGCGCACGCCGTTGACGTAGACGCCCAAGTGACGCGCTGTCGCCGCGGTGTAACGTACACGCAGGACGTGGCTGCCGCCCGTCGCGCTCGTATGGGGCAGCTCGACCCGCACCAGAGGTCCCTGTGTCCCAGGGAACTGCGCATAACCCGTTCCGCGGAAGCCAGGCACCGCACTGGCGATGCTGACTCGCGCGCCGAGCGTCAGCGACTCGGCCTCTGCGGTGACCGCCGAGAGCCCTTCGAGCACACATTGGTCGATGATCCCGCCGATCGTGCCCACGTCCGCGAGCAGATCGAGGTCGTTGGTGCCGACCCGCAACTGGACGTTGACGGCGACTTCGGACCACGAACCAGGACCGGTCGGGTTCAGGTACAAGACAGAGGAGACACCGTTGACCCGCAGCCTCATGCGCCGCGTCGACGTCGAGGTGTTGGCGTAACGCACTCGCGCGCGGTAGAGCCCGGCGCTCGGAGCGTCAGCGGTCCACGTCAGCTTCACACCCGAGCCCTGTGCATTGGCCGGGAATTCCGCGTAACCCGTCCCGCGGTAACCGGCGAGGCCCGTGCCGATCGCGACCCCGCCGCTGCGCGCAGCCAGCTCGGCTTCGGTCGCTGCCGCGACGAAGACGCTCGACGAGACGCGCACCGCAAAGCGCCCTGCGCTCTGGAACGTATGGGAGACCGACGGTCCCGTCTCGCGCGGTGAGCCGTCACCGAAGTCCCACTCGTAGGTCAGGTTCTGTGTGTTCGGATTGGCGACGGAGAACGGAGCTGCCGTGCCGATCAGGGTCGGCGGCGGCGACTGGATCACGAGGCCGCCGCCGGTCGCAGCGCTGCCCGTTCGGAAGGTCGCGCGGAAGTCGGCGGCGATCCCGTTGCCGACGAGGTCGCGGACCCCGCCCGCCGGCAGGACGATCTCGTAGGCGGTGTTCGGCGCGAGCGGCGCATCCGGCGTGAACGACGCCACCGTGTGGACGAGGCCGAAGCTGCCGGTCAGCGCCGGGCCGCCCAGGACCGGGCGCACGATCACCGTCGAAGGATCGAGCGTCGCGAGCTCGATCTGATCGGAGAAGCTGAAGCCGATCCGCGAGGTCAATGCGAGGCCGATCGCGCCGTCTTTGGGATCGACGTACAGGACGCGCGGAGGATTGCGGTCGCGGTCCTCGGCCAGCGGTGCCAGGAAGGAGCCCCGCAGTCCGTTCGCCTCGTCGTCGGAGACCGCGAGCAGGTTGCCGATCGGCACGCTGAATTGGTCGTCGGTGCGCGGGTCGTTCCGTGCGGGGACGTGGCCTCGCAGCGTCGGCGACGCCGGGTTGGAGACGTCGTAGATCTGCACTCCACCGACTCCACCTGCGATCGCTCGCAGCGAGCCGAGGAAGAGCTGATCGTCGCCGAAGTTCATGTACTCGCTGAGCGGAGTCTGGCGCGTCCCGACGAGCGCGATGTTCGTCGGATCCGTCAAGACGTCGAACACCCTCAGCGGCGTCTGCAAGTAGACATGGCGCCCATAGAACCAACCGATGTAGGAACCACCGGTGATCGGGCGCTCCGTGTCGAGCAGCGTCGGCTGAACAGGATCGCTGATGTCGAGGGTTGTGATCCCCGAAGCGCCCTTCGGCGTCGATACGACCAGCAGGTTGCCGAGAGCAAAGACCGGACCCGCGCTGATCCCTCCGAGCTCCGCGGTCGTCAAGCGCGCGACGACGCTGGGTTGCTGCGGGTCCGCAGCATCGACGACGTGCAGGCCCGTGTTGGTCCCACCGACGTAGATGTAGCGACCTTGCCAGGTCACTCCCCAAACCGCCTGTGTGTTGTCGCCGTACTGGATGCCTTGCAGCTCCAGCGCGTTCAGCAGCGTCGGCGATTGCGGCGCAGTGAGGTCCCAGAGGTCGATGCCGCGCCCCGAGATCGTGGCGGCCAGCAGACGGAAGCCCCCTTGGCCGTCGGGCTGGCGCGCGAACGAGACCTGGTGCCCCTCGGCCTCCCCAGCGGCATGGGGGCTCTGCAGGATCGCCAGACGCACGGGCGCATAGGGATCGGCGATGTCCCAGAGCTCCTGGCGCCCGTTGCCCGACAGGAAGAGGCGCCCGTCGACGACGTGCGGCTGGTTGTGGTGGACGCCGGGGCTGAGCGTCGGCGAGATCTGCTGGAAGACCTCGCCCGGTGCGTACGTCCTATCCGGCACCGTGCCGGTCGGAGTCACTTGGGGCAGAGCGAGCGAAAACGAAGCAGCGAGCGTTACGAGCGTTGCGAGCGTCATGACCCGAAGAGTCTCGCGTGCAGTCCAGGTCAGTGCGCGCTCGCTGACAGGTACTTCATCGAAATGTCCCCTTCTGGTACGAATGGAGCCACGGTGCGTGCCCGCTTCACCCTCCTCGCGACGTTGAGCGTCGCCGCATTGGTGGTGGTCTTCTGGCTCGGTCAGCGACCCGCGGCCGCGCCGAGTCAGGACCTCCCGAGCGTCGAAGAGACGTTCGATCCGAGCGCGACGCCCGTCGTCGCGAGCAGCCTCTCCCCGCCTTCCCAAGGGCGGACGGAGGACCCAGCGTTCCGGAGCCTCCCGGCCCAGGGCGACGTGTTCTGGCGTGACCGCACGTTGCTCTGCGTCACCCAGCGGCGAGATCACAACGCCGGACCCGCAGCGCCGGCAGCCAACGGGTTGCTCGAGCTCCAGCTCGCGCGGGGCAGCGGCCCTAACGCCGGGCAATGGCGCGGACGTCCCGTCCGGTGGACGGACGAGCTCGCGACGCTCATCGCAGCCGAGCTCGAGCTCAACCCGGACCCTGCGCTCGACCTCGTGTTCGAGGTCGATCCGGCAGCGCCTCGCGACATCGACCTCGCCTGCGCAGTGGTGTTCGAATCGGACCTCGGGACCACGCGCATCCGTTGGCGCGCGACAGAGCGCCTGCAGCTCCCCCAAGGGCGACGCGTCATCCACCATCCCGCGCGCTTCGACGTCGCGACCCCGTGGGTCTCGGGTGTCGTCGTACCCTCGGCGTCGATCGATCTGGAGGGCGCGCGTGTGGAGCTGTGCATCCTGCCCGAAGCAAGTAGGCACGACGTGGAGCTCGAGTTCACGGCCCCGTTCGTCGTCCATGCCAGCGCGCCGGTCACCGAGGCGCGGACGTTTGTGATCCCGCCTCCCGTCGACGTCAGCCCCGCTCGCGGACGGCTACGGGTGGTCCTGCCCGATGGGCGTGTGCACGTCGATCGACGCGTCTGCTGGAAATTCGCCCAGCACTACGCGCTGAACCTCCCGCAGGACACTTCAGGCGGCCGAGCGCTCGAAGGGCGGCTCGTGTACCAGGGGCGCGCTGCGGCGGGACTGGCGACGGTCTCGGCCGAGCGGCGAGGTTCGCAGGTCGGCGCCGGCGAGGTCGGTCCGGACGGCCGATTCACGCTGACGGGGCTGCCGGCGGAGCGAGGCGACATCGAACTCGTCGTGTCCAGCGCGCCGCCGAGGCTGGAGCTCTGCCGGCGACCGCTGCCCACCGACGGGACGGACTTCGGTGACATCGAGCTCGAGCCGCTCGGGACAGCGCTGGAGCTGCAGCTCGTGAATGCAGCGGGCGACGCGACCACCGCCACGCTGCTTTGGCGCTCGCGCTTCGGCTCGGGGCGGAGTCAGCTCGGAGTCGCCGAGTCGCACACCATCCTGCTGCCGAAGAACACCGACGTAGCCCTCACCTTGCAGCGCGGCGGCTGGAGTGAAGCCCTCGTCGTGCGCCCTGGCCTGCAGCGCATCTTCGTGCCTTGAACGTGACCGCTCGCTCGGCGCTGCGCCGGCGCCGTTCAATCTGCGTCGCGAGCGACCGCAGCGACGGCCAGGATCCCGTCGACCACGCGGTCGAACGTGGCGAGCTCCAGCATGTTGGGACCGTCGCTGGGTGACGTGTCGGGGCGCGGGTGCACTTCGCAGAAGATGCCATCGACGTCGCCGGTCGCCACGGCAGCGCGCGCGAGGCGCGGCGCGAGGGTCCGGTCACCGCCGGTCGACGTCCCGAGGGCGCCGGGGCGCTGCACCGAGTGTGTGGCATCGAAGACGACGGGGTGACCTGTCGCGCGCATGTCGCGGAAACCCGTCATGTCGACGACGAGGCGACCGTAGCCGTGGGTCACGCCGCGCTCGGTCAGCATCACGTTCGGATTGCCGCTGCCCGTCAGTTTCGCGGCGACGTTGGCCATGTCCCACGGCGCGAGGAACTGGCCCTTCTTCACGTTGACCGCACGACCGGTCTCTGCAGCGGCGATGAGGAGGTCGGTCTGGCGGCAGAGGAAGGCGGGGATCTGCAGCACGTCGACGTAACGCGCGGCGAGGCTGCATTGCTCGGGCAGGTGCACATCGGTCAGCACCGGCACACCGAGCTCGCGTTTGATCTCGGCCAGCCACTCGAGGCCCTGCTCTGCGCCGACCCCGCGGCCGCCCGAGAGGCTCGAACGGTTGGCTTTGTCGAAGCTCGCCTTGAAGACGAACGGCACGTCGCGCGAGCGGAACAGGTCGCGCAGGGCGCCCGCGATGTCGAACGCGAGCGCGCGCGTCTCCAGCACACACGGGCCCGCGATGAAGAAGAGGCGCCCATCACCGAGGCGCTGTCCGCCGACGTCGATCGCTCGCACACCGTTCATGGCGGCAGGATAACCGCAAGCAGGCTCACTCGTTCGGGTCGAACGGCGGCCCCCCGACGAGGCCGCGGGCGCAGCGTGTATCGGTCGACTGCTCGGCCGCGGCCAGCAGCGCGCGGGTGGCCTCCGTCCGCTCGCGCTCGCGGTGCCACATGTGGAACACGATGCCACGGTTGAGGAGCGCTTCGAAGCGCTGCCCCGAGCGCAGGAGCCGCAGCTCCAGGTCGCGGTCCTCGTGCCCGTACACGACCCACTCTTCGTTGAAGCCGTTGACCTCTTCGAAGACCCAGCGCGGCAGGCTGAAGTTCACACCCATCAGCTTGCGCGGGCGCGGATGCAGCGCGCGCGCGAGCGGCAGCGGGAGATGTACACCGAGGGAGAGCCTCTGGGTGTCCCTGCGCAGCCAGCTCGCGAGCAGTTTGCCGTTCCAAACGCTGTCGAAGCGGCCCGCGAGGACATCCTCGGGTTGGATCGCCGCGGAGAGGTCCGGCCCGAGCTTCACGCGCCGCCCGCAGAGCACCTTGCGCCCGTCGGCTGCACGCCAGTGATCTTCGACCCAACGCCGATGGGGGAACGAATCACCGTCGAGCATGATGAAGTGTTCGCCCGTCGCGCGGCGGGCAGCCTCATTCATCACCCGCGCCTTACGGTAGCCCACATCTCGCTGCCAAACGTGGTGTAGCGCTGTGCCGATCCTGGGCCGCCACGCATCGATGACGTCGCGGGTCGCAGCCCCCGATCCATCGTCTGCGACGAGGACCTCCGTCGGGAGGCGCGACTGGCGCGACAGCGCGGCGAGCACGAGCTCGAGCTCACGCGGCGCTTCGTACGTGCACACCAGCACCGAACACGTGCGCGGTGCGTTCGTTCCTTTCGGCGGAGCGCTCATGTGACCTGCACGAGCCCCGCGAACTTCCCCTTGGCGCGCGCCAACTTGCACGCGACGTCGAAGCGTCGCTGCGGATCGCCCGCGGTGAAGCGCGAGACCCCGTAGCGCACGACCTTCAGGACCTGCTCCCCTGTCTGCAACGCGCAGCGCAAGGGGGTCCGCGCGGACCGGGTGATGCGCGCCGACGCGCGCCCCTGGCGGTAATACCAATCCAGGAAGTACTCGCGCGTGAGCTTCTCGCGCTGCACGCGGTGTTCGACGCGCGCGCCGGGGACGTACACCACTTTGCCGCCGCGCTCCAGCAAGCGCTGGAAGAGCTCGGTCTCTTCGCCCGGGATTCCGCTGGGGCCCCAGCCGAGGTCCGTGCGGAAGCCGGAGAGCGCGTGCAGCTCTGCGAGGCGCACGGCCATGTTCCCGCCGAAGGGCGGCGGCAGACCGTCACCGACGCTCCGCGGTGTCTCGCCGAGGTCGTACGCCGCGCACGGTCCGCCGTAGGGCCGCTGGGAATGACGCGCGACGAACGGATCGACGTCCTCGGGCAGCGCCGGGACGATACGTCCGCCTGCGGCGACGACGCTCGGGTCCTGGAACGCCGCGGTGTAGGCCGCGACGAGGCCCGGCGCCGCCGTCACGTCGTCGTCGAGGAACGCGACCCACGGGCCCGAGGCCCGCGCGAGCGCGCAGTTCCGCGCCGCCGAGAGGCCCGCGCTGGGCTCGACGAGGACCTCGACCGACAGCGCGTAGGCCGCTGCTGCGGCGACCACCGCGGCCGCTGTGCCATCACTGGACCCGTTGTCGACCACGAGCAGGCGGAAGCGCCGGGTGTCCTGCGCCGCGAGGCTCCGCAGCGTCTCCAGCACGCTCTCGCGGCGGTCGCGGGTGCACACGACAACCGTCGGCACATCGGCCCCGTGGGGACACGCTGCGACCTCGGTCGAGGCGGTGCTCGGGGTCAGTGGGGCCGACACGCAGAGAGAGAGACGGAGTGGTGGGTGGGACTCAGCGCGCGGCGAGCGCCGCGCGGACCTCGGGAGCGTGCTGGAACGCGCGCCGCACGAGCGCGGCGATACGGTCGACGGCCTCCAGCTCGACTGCGGTCCCGGTCGGCAGCGTCATGACACGCTGCGACAGGCGCTCGGTGATCGGCAGCACGAGCCGCGCCATCGGTTGCTCCGACGCGTAGGGCTCCATCCGGTGGACACCGGGATAGAAATAGCGCCGCGCGAGCACGTTCTCGGCTTCGAGGGTGCGCACCAATTCGTCGCGAGTGAGCGGCGCAACCTCCGGGTCGATCTCGACGACGACGTAGTGGTAGTTGTGGCGCTCGCGTTCGTCGTGTTCGTACACCCGCAAACCGGGTAGACCCGACAACAGCTCGCGGTAACGCAGCCAATTGCGCCGCGTCGCGCCGACGAAGTCCTCGTAGGAGTCGAGCGAGGTCAGACCCATGATCGCGCACACCTCGGGCATCTTGCCGTTGCTGCCGAGGTGCACGACGCGGTCGACCCCCGCGAAGCCGAAGTTGCGCATGTAGCGCATCGCCTGCGCGAGCTCGTCATCGTCCGTGGTGACCGCCCCACCCTCGAAGGTGTTGACGATCTTGGTCGCGTGGAAGCTGAAACACTCGGCCCGACCGAACGAGCCGATCATGCGCCCGCGGAAGCTGCAGCCGAACGCGTGCGCGGCGTCGAAGACGAGGGCCAGCTTGTGGCGATCGGCCACCTCTTGCAGCCCGTCGACGTCACACGCCGTACCCCAGCAGTGCACACCGACGATGCCCGTCGTCCGCGGCGTGATGAGCTCTTCGACGCGCCGCGGGTCGAGGGTGTGGGTCACCGGATCGACATCTGCGAAGACCGGCCGAATCTCCTGCCATTGCAGCGAGTGCGCCGTCGCGACGAATGTGAACGACGGCACGATGACCTCGCCCTTCATCCCGCACGCGCGCAGCATGATCTCGAGCCCGATCGTGCCGTTGGCCATCGCGATGCAGTGGCGGACACCGCAGAGCTCCGCGACGCGGCGCTCGAACGCCTGCACGTAGGGCCCGTCGTTCGTCAGCCAGCGGCGCTCGAACATGTCGTCGAGGCGCGCCTGGAAGCGCGCGCGGTCGCCGATGTTCGGGCGGCCGACGTGCAGGCGCTCTTGGAACGAGGGCGCTGCGCCGAGGATCGCCAGCGGTGGGACTGTGGCAGCCGTCGCCGGCGCCGTGGACTTCGGTTTCATGGGGTGGGGACACCGGCGAGCTTGGCCCAGGCGCCGGCGACGGCTTCGGCCTCGGCGCCTTTCGGACGCTCGCGGCGGACAGCTTCGAACGCTGGAGGCCCACTGTAGTCGTTCGCGGGACCTGGGTCGAACGTCTGGCCGAGGGCTGCGGCGTGGCAGCCGAGGCGCTCGACGAGGGCCGCGTACGCCGCCGCAGGCGCGCTGCAGAGCGCCTCGTACTCGAGGCGCAGGGACCGATGCTCGGGCAGCTCTGCGAGCGCTGCGCGGATGTGCCGATTCGTGTGGAAGACCTGCCCCGCGACCTGCTCGGCCGGCGGCAGCGCGACGAGGTCCCAGTATTCCGGCGGCCGCGCGCCGTACCAGCGCTCGTAGCTGCCAGAGAGGCGCTTGCGCGCGTCGAGCAGCGAGCGCGCGTTGGCGACGCCGTCGCGCTCGACGTGCACGAAGAGCGCCTCGGGGAGGGCCTCCGCGAAGAACGCCAGGTCGAACTGCAGCGCCGCGGCTTTGGCGGCGAACGGCCGTTCGTACGCCTCGGTCAGGCCCGCGAGCGCCCGACGCAGCGCCGCGAGGTCGATCTCGCGGGTGCGCTCACCGAGCGGCTCGGGCTCCTGCGTCGGCAGGAAGCGCCGCCAGAACGCCTCGAAGCCGTTCACGCCGAGTGCGCCCGAGGTCCGGCCGAGCTCCGACGTGAACCCCGGCGGCTGTGGCGCGAGGTCCGCGAGCTCGTCGCGCTCGGCGTAGCGCGGGTCGAGCAGCAGGCGGTGGATCCGCGCCCCGATCAGCGGCGTCGCGGCGAAGCGCGCCAGCAGGTTCGTCGGGTACGCGGTGAGGCCGCTGGCTGCGATCCATTGCAGGGCCAGGGTCGCTCCCGAACGCGGCGCGCCGACCACGAGCACCAATGGCCGCGCCGTCCGCGGGGCCCGGGCGAGCGCCTCCGCCTCGCCGGGCGCGAGGAGCGCGGCGAGGTCCCGCACGGCGCGCTCGAGCGCCTCGTTGGTGCGGGGGCTCTTGGCGCTCTTCATCGGGGGCTCGGGCTCGGGTGCGAGGCGCTCTGCGCCGCGCAGATGGTAGCCGCGTCGACCCCCGATCGTGTCCGCCCGCGCGCGCGCGGTGGTCCGCTCGGGCCTCGGGACGCGGAGGGGGCGCGGGTCCGCGCGATATCAAAATGAGACAAATCCATCGCCGGAGGTCGCCCACCGCCGCCCCCCTGACCGACGCGCGCCGGCGCTATCGTGTGCGCCCCCCTTCCATGAACCTCCTGCTGCTCGACCCCGGAGAGCTCGCCGGCGACCGCGCGCGGCTCGTCGGGCGGCGGGCGGCGCACCTCCGGGAGGTCCTCGGCGTCGGCCCGGGGGACCGCGTGCGCGCGGGGATCGTCGGCGGCGGGGTCGGGGAGGCCCAGGTCCTGGCGCTGGACCCGGACGGCGCCGTCGAGGTCGCGGTGTCGTGCCAGGAGCCCCCGCCGGCGCGGGTGCCGGTCCAGCTCGTCCTCGCGGTGCCGCGGCCGAAGGTCCTGACGCGGGTGCTCGAGACGGCGGCCGCGTTCGGGGTCGAGCGCATCGACCTCGTCAACGCGTGGCGGGTCGACAAGGCGTACCTCGACAGCCCCCGGCTCGCCCCCGAGGCCGTCGCTGAAGCCGTGCGGCTCGGGGCCGAGCAGGGCGCCCAGACGCACCTGCCGGAGGTGCGGCTCCACCGGCGGCTGATGGCCTACTTCGACGGGCTCGCTGGCCTGGACGACGGCGGGGTCGGGCCGCGGCTGTGCGCCCACCCGCGCGCGGCGCTGGGCATGGGCTCCGTCGGGCTCGCGGGGGCGGCGCTCGGGACTCCCGTGACCCTCGCCATCGGACCCGAAGGCGGCTGGATCCTGCGCGAGGTCGACACGTTCGCCGCGCGCGGCTTCGCCGTCGTGTCGCTCGGGCTGCCGGTGCTGCGCGTCGAAGCCGCCATCGCAGCGGCGCTGGGTCAGCTCACGCTGCGCCTCGGCGGAGCGAGCTGAGCTCGCTCAGCCCAGGAGCTTTGCAGTGAAGCGAGCGGTCAGCGCGCGCTTCGAGGCCTCGCCGAAGCGCTCCAGCATCGCGCGGTGCTGGGCGCGGCGGGCGTCCTCGCCCAGCGGCTCGAGGCCACCCTCGAGCGCTGCGAACCCAGCGTCTGTCGGCCGCAGAGCCGTGACCTCGATGCCGAGCTCCTTCAGCCAGGTGTAGACGGGGTTCTGCGTGTTCACGTAGAGCCGCGCGCCCTTCAGCAGCATGATGCAGACGTTGCCCACGGCTTGCTGGCGCACGTGGCCGAGGAAGACGTGCCCCGCGCTCTGCAAGAGCGCGCGGTACACATCGGGTGCGACGTAGTCGACCAATGGCACGAAGCGCTCGCCGAAGAGCGTCCGTCCTCGCTCCAGCACTGCGTCGCGGTACCACGTGTCTCCGTAGCTGAGCGGGACGATGATTCGGCGGTCATTGGCTGCGCGAGTCCGGGCCAGCAGCTCGAAGATCTCCAGGTGGTTGTTCGTCGCCGTCGCGGAGTTCCCGACGAGGACGTCGCGGCCGACCTCGGGGGTCGCAGTGAAGGGCAACGCGCCGTAGTCGGCTTCGGCGCTGCCGTAGTTCCAATCGGCGTATTCCGCGCGGAATTCGGGCACCAATCGGCGAGCCAAACGGTGCTCGACCGCCAGGACCGGGCAGAAGAGATCGACGCGCGCCAGGCGCTCGACGAGCGTCGGCGGCTGCACTCCGAAGCGCTGCGCGATGCGCTCGCGCAGGGGCAGCTTCAACTTCGGTGTGCGGTCACCGTGTGCGCCGCGGGCGTCGACGAGCGCGCGTGTCTCTGGCAAGTAGAGGCCGTCCGGGAACGCTCGCCCGAGCAATCGGTCGTAGTAGTCGAAGCCCCAGCCCAGCCACGCCACCGTGCGCCCGGGACGTAGGCGCGACAAGAGCGGCACGTCCCTGTCCTCCAAGCTGTGGAACACGACGCCGCGGCAGAGCTTCTGATTGAGCAGCGCCGGCAGACGCCGGCGCCGCACGAACTCGACATCGGGCCAGCGGATGTAACGCAGCTCGCGCGGTTTCCCCGGGAGGATATAGCGCTGCCGCCCGGGCGCAGCGGCTTCGAACTCGCGCAGCGCCATGTCGATGAACTTGTCGTCCACCAAGATGTGCGCTGCGAACGTCTCGCCTCTGCGAATGCTCACGCGGAGACCTCCGCGAGCTCGGAACGTCCGCGCCGCCGCCGTCGCCACTTGAGGGCCATGATCCGCCACACACCCCGCGGGTGGGGGTACAGCCGCGCTGCCGCGCGCACTTCGTCCCAGCTCGGCTCGAAGCCGTAATAACGCGAATACATCTGGCAATAGAGGTCGAAACAGGCCGCCGACCCGAGCCGAGCATGGCGCGCCACGACCAGGTCCCGCGCCCGCGCGAGCTCTGCCCGCGGACGACGCGAGATCCGCCCGTGCGCGGCGCTCTGGTCCAGCGCTTGCCGCGCATCGTGCACGAGGTGCGCGACGCCGTTCGGGCCCAACATCCGCAGCCACAGGTCCAGGTCCTGCCACGCGGGGAGGTCCTCGGCGAAGCCGCCGCTCGCCGCCCACGTCGCGCGCGGAGCGAAGACCTGGTTGCCGACGCCGTTGGCGCGGCACAGGCTGCGTGCGTCCGCGACCTCGGGCTTCGAGTGTGCGACGCTGGGCGCGGCGCCCCACACGTCGTCCACGCCGTACAGGAACACGGGCGCTGGGTGCGCTGCGCGCGACGTGCGCCACGCGCGCAGAAAGGCTGCCAACCGGCCCGGCTGGAACACATCGTCGTCGTCGAGGCCCGTGACGAACTCACCAGCCGCCGCGCGCAGCGCTGCGTTGCGCGCGGCGGGCGCGCCCTGTGACACCGCTTGGTGCAGGACCCGCAGCCGCGGCTCGACCGCGCTCCACGCCGTGAGCTCGGCGCGGGTGTTGTCCTGCGAGCCGTCGTCCACCACGAGCACTTCGAGCCTCGGATGGTCCTGCGACAGCACCGACCGCAGCGCGCGCTGCAGCAGCGACCACCGATCGCGGGTCGCCACATAGACGCTGACCAGCGGCTCGCTCGGGGGCTCCATCGCGGAGACGTTACCAGGTCGGCGACCCCGCCGAGGAGCGCCGAAGCCCCGCCCTTGTTACCGTCTGCGGCCATGTCGCGCCTCCGCCTCGTGCTCTGGGGAGCCTCGGGCCACGCCGCCGTCGTGGCTGAAGCCGCGCGCCTCTCGGGTGAGTTCGAGGTCGTCGGCTGCATCGACGACGTGAACCCCGTGGCGCGCCGTGTCCCAGCGGGCGAAGTGCTCGGAGGCAGCGCCCTCCTGCCCGAGCTGCTGCGCGATGGCGTCACGTGCGCCGCGATCGCGATCGGCGACAACGCCGTGCGCGCCCGGCTCGGCGCGCGCGCGGAGGCGCTGGGTTTTGTTCTGCCGACCATCGTGCACCCGCGCGCGGTGTGCTCACCGAGCGCGTCGCTGGGGCCCGGTTGTGTGCTCGCTGCGGGCGCTATCGTAAACCCGACCGCAGTCCTCGCGCGCCTCTGCATCGTGAACACCGGTGCTACGGTCGACCACGACTGCACGCTGGCCGAGGCCGTGCACGTCTGCCCGGGCGCCCATATCGCCGGCCACGTCACGGTCGGCGCCGAGGCGCAGATCGGCGTCGGTGCGAGCGTGCGCGATCGCATCACCATCGGTGCCGGAGCCCTCGTGGGCGTCGGCGCCGCAGTCGTCGCAGACGTGCCCGCGCACGCGGTCGCTTACGGTGTCCCGGCCAAGGTCGTGCGGACGCGCGGGTGAGCGCTGGCCGACCTCACAGCTTCGCGGCCAGCTCCGCCAGCGCGCGGCTCAGCATCGTGCGCACAGCGCCCTCCGACTTTCCGAGCTCGCCCGCGATCTGTGCGTGCGAGAGCCCCATCAGCCGCGCCATCAGGATCACCTCCTGCTTCTCGGGTGCGAGCTCGGTGAACGCATCTTCCACTCGCCGCAGCTCTTCGCGCGCCGCGGCATGGGCGCTCGGTGTGTAGAGGTGGGCCAGTCCGACGAGCTCCTGTTCGTCGAGTCCGTCGCGCTCCATCGCGGGATTGCGCTTTGCGGCGCGCCAGTGTTCGGCGCGGTCCGCGATCTTGCGCATCGCAGTCGTGAAGAGCCACTTTCGGAACTCGGCTTCGCCGCCGAAGCGAAAGCGCTCCGCGTTCTCCAGCACATCGCGGCAGACCGACTGTGCCAGGTCGCTGCACGACTCCTTGGCGAGCAGCGACGGGCCCGCTTTGAGGCGCACAAACGCCCGCAGCGCCGGCAGGTATTGCGCCAAGAGCGTCGCCACCGCGGTCTCGTCGTGGCGACTCGCGCGTTCGAGCAGCCCTTCCAGCTCGTCGGATTGCATCTTCGGAGCGTACCATTCGCGCCGTCCCCATGTCCGCGCAAGCTCCTCCTCCGTCCGGCCCTGACTCGCACAGCGAATCCGGCCTCGACCCGCTCGGCGACTTGGTCGCTGCGTGCATCGAAGCGTACGGTGACGGCGGCGCGGAGGCGGTCGAGCGCCACCTCGCACTGCATCCCGAGCTGGCGCCAGCCGCGCGCGAGCGGCTGGCAAAGCTGCAGCGCGCGGGGCTGCTCGGCTCGCTCGCCGAGACGCTCGATGAGGGCGATGCCGGCGATGACCCCGCGGTCCCCGAACGACTCGGCGACTACCGCCTGTTGCGTCGGCTCGGCAGCGGCGGCATGGGCGTCGTCTTCCTCGCGGAGCAGGAGTCGCTCGGACGCACTGTGGCGCTGAAGCTCGTCCGGCCCGAGCAGCGCCTCGTGCCGAACGCCCGAGCGCGGTTCCTGCGCGAAGTCCACAGCATCGCGCGCCTCGGCGACCCCGGTATCGTTCCGATCCTGTCGGTCGGTGAAGAGCACGGCATCGACTACTTCACGATGGAGTACGTGCGCGGTGCTTCGCTCGCCGAGGTGCTGACCGCGGTCTCGGGCCGCGCGCCCGCGGACCTCGCTGGGCGCGAGTTCGCCCTGATCGCGGCGCAGCGCGCACAGTCGAGCGTCGCCGAGCCGCTCGCGGAGCTCTTCAGCGGCACATGGTTGCAAGCGGCGTGCCGCATCGCGCTGCGGATGGCGCGCGCGCTGCAGCACGCACACGAGCGCGGCGTCGTCCATCGCGACGTCAAACCGAGCAACGTGATGGTGACGCCCGAAGGGCGTGTGCTGCTGCTGGACTTCGGCCTCGCCGCCGCCGAGGGCGCCGAGCGCATCACGCGCTCGGGCGCCATGTTGGGCACGCTGCACTACATGTCGCCCGAGCAGCTCGAAGGGCGCGCGCTCGACGCGCGCGCGGACGTGTACGCGCTCGGTGTGACCCTCTACGAGCTGCTCGCGCTCGCGGGACCCTACGGCGCTTCGTCCGCGGACGCGCTGCGCCAGAGGGTGCTGACCGGCGCTGCGGATCCGCTCCGCGCGCGCAACCGCGACGTACCGCAGGACCTCGCGACGATCGTCGCCGTGGCGATGGAGCCCGACCTCCAACGGCGTTATCCCAGCGCCGAGCGCCTCGCCGAGGACCTCGAGCGCTTCCTGCAGCACAGACCGATCGCCGCGCGGCCGATCGGCAGGTTGCTCCGTCTGCGTCGCACGGCGCAGCGCCATCCGGCGCTCGCGACCGGCGGCGCTGTCCTGATGGCCTCGCTCATCGCGACGCCGCTCTTGATCGCCGCGGCGCGCCGCGATGCGGCGGCGCGGGCTGCGGATGAACAGGCGCGCGCGGAGTCGAACCTGGATGGCGCCGTGCGCGCGCTCGCCGAGATGGTGCGCGCAGCGCGCAGCGCGGTCATGGTGCGCACCCCCGGCCTCGACAGCGAGCGCCTCCGCCAAGTCGAGAGCGCCACAGCGCTCATCGAATCCCTCGCGCGCGACAACCCCGCCGACCCTGGCTTGCAAGCGCTGTTCGTCGAGGGGCTCGCCAGCGCCGCCGAGCTGCTGAAGACCTTCGGCCGCGCGGAGGACGCGCTGCGCACCGTCGCACGCGCGGAGGAGATCGCCAGCCGGCTGGCGGGGAGCATCGCAGCCGAGTCCGAGCCGGACGCGGACCTGCGCGCGCGGCTCGCAGATCAACGGCTCGGGCTGCGCTTGACCCAGGCGTCGGCGCACGTCGGCCTGGCGCAGCACGCCGAGGCCAAGGCCATCTGGTCGAGTCTCGTGGCCGAGGATGAGCGGCAGGAGCAGGCGCCGCGCGGAGGCCCGGAGCCATCTGCGGATGCACGGATCGCGTGGAGCGCGGCGCACAACAACTTGGGCCGGCTCGCTCACGTCGAAGACGACCTCGATACGGCCATCGCGCACCTGGAGCGCGCGCGCGAGCTCGACGCGCTCGTACCCCCCGAGCGGCGCACCGTCGAGGTCGTTCTGGATGCCGCACGGACGCGCACGAACTTGGCGACGATGCGTCGCGATCAAGGTCGGATCGACAGCGCGCGCGCGCTGTACACCGAGCTCGTCACGGAGCTGACGCAGCTCGAAGCGTCGTACCCGAACCACCCCGAGGTGCGCCGCGAGCGCGCCCGCGCCGAGCTGGCGCTGGGTTTGATCGGGTCCGAGCCCGCGGCCGCTCGCGCGGGGCTCGAGCGCGCGCGGGCGGCCTTCAGCGCCTTGGCGCAGGCGTTCCCCGAGCGCCTCGAGTACCAGCGCGAGTACGCCGTCGTCTGCTTCCAGGTCGCAGCGTTCCTGCGTTCGCAGCGCGATGCCGAGGGCACCGCCGAGTCGCTCGAAGCAGCGATCGAGAGCCATCGGGCGACGCTGTTGAAGTGGCCCGTGGAGCCCGAGACCACCTCAGAGCTCGCGACGTTCTTGCTGCAGCGTGCCGGCGATCGGTTCCGAGCTGGACGCTCCGACGACGCGGTGCGCGACGCAGAAGAGGTGCTCACTCTCTTGGAGGTGATCGCAGAGCGCGACTCGCACTACGCGCTGCAGCTCTCGGCCGCGGCGTTCGAGCTCGGAGTCATCCGCTTACGCCGCGAAGAATGGAGCGCAGCCCGGACGGCGCTACAGCGAGCCCAGCGCGAGATCGAGTCGCTGCGCGAGCGCAACGTCGCCGCTGCCTTCGACCCGCAGCGTCTGCCGAAGCTGCTGACGATCTTGGCGCAGGTCGAGCTGATGTGCGACGACTTCGACGGTGTCGTGCGCTGTCTGACCCGCTTGCAGGAGATCCAGCCGATGCCACGCGCGGCGCTGCAACAAGTGGGTACCGCGCTGCATGTGGACGAGCGCGAAGACTTCCGCGCGCTCCTCGCTGCAGCGCCAGAAGAAGTCCCGGCTGGGTCGCCCGCCAATGCAGCGGGGCGGTGACTTTGCACCGCCCCGCGACGTGATCTTCAGCTTCGAGCGGTGACCGCAGAGGTCACTCGCGTCCGCGGTGCCGGTGGGCGCGGCGGTTGGCGCGTTTGCGCATCCCCGTGCGGATGCGATCCATGGCATGGGCGATGGCCGTGAACGGATCCGCTCGCGTCTCCTCGACGACGAGGGCTCCTTGACCACGCATGTCGACGACGACGCGACAACGCAGGGCATCGCCACCGCGCGGCCCGTTCTCGTCCGAGAGGCGCACGTCGATGCCGCCGACGAGATGTCGGAATCGGCCGAGGGCGTGCTCCAACCGCTCGTCGAGGTAGGCGCGCACCGACTGGTCGATGTGGAGGCCCTTGGTTCTCGTCGTGAAGTCCATCCGTCGTTCTTTCCTTCGAGCTTCAGCTCGTCTGGGGTCCATCGGTGAACGTCGCGAACCGTGCCAGAACGGCGCGCGACCATTTGCAGAGCCGCAGCCCGGCGCGCACCGAACCCGAAATCGCGTCCCCCTGTGGGCGCGTCTCGCGTTCGTACGCAGAGGTGGGCTGGAGCGTGTACATGGGGGTCTCAGTGGCACTCGTAGAGGGCCGAGGTCGTGAACGGAGACACGAAGTTCGCGCCGCGAGCCACGATCAAGGACTGCTGCCCGAGTGACTCCGCGTACGCGGCGCAGGTGTCGCGCGGTGCGACGGTCGCGGGCTCGACCACGAGGAGGCTCGGTTCGAGCCGCGCCGCGAGCGCGGCGAGGAAGCTGCGCGGTGCGTCGAAGCCGGTGTGGACCTCGGGCTCGACGCGCGCGGTGCCGACTTCGCGGCACGCGGCGTGCGCTTCGCGTGTCAACCGTCGGCGCGCTTCGTCGAAGTGCTCGGTGCGAGCGCGCGCGCCGCAGACCGGCGCGCTCGCGAGGGGCACCTCGGACGCCGCGCCGACGTGCAGCGGCGCATGCAGGGTGCGCGCGAGCTGTGCCGCCAGGACCAGCGCCGCGCGATCGCGTGCGCTCGCGACGAGCCTCACGTTTCCGAGGGGGCGCGCGCCGTCGACGACCCAGACCGGGCTCGGCGCGCTCGCCAGCAGCGCCGCCGCGGTCGGGCCGAGGCCCCGCCGCCCATCGGCGCCTTCGGTGCGCCCGACGACGATCAGGTCGGCCTGGGTGAAGTGCGCCCGCCGGGCGAGGGCCGGCACGGCCGCGCCGTCGGTCACGACGAGGTCGGCTTCGGCGCCCGCGGCCCGCAGCTCGGCCAGCGCCGCTTCGGCGTCGATCAGGAGCGCCCTGCTCGCCCGGGCACCCGCGGGCCGGGGCGGCCACGCCTGGCCCTCGCGGCCGGTCGCATGGACGAGGGTCACGCGGGCCCCGCGCGCGCGCCGCGCGAACGCGGCCACGGCGGCGAGCGCCACGCGGCTACCGGCGCCGAGGCCCGGGTTGGCACCCGTGGGGGTCAGTCCGAGCCCCACGACAAGGTTGGGTCGCTGCTGCATCGGTCCGTTCTCCGTCGGGCAGCCCCGACATGGGTGTGAAACTGCGGCAGAAGCGCGCGCTTGGGAAGGGGGTGCCCCCAAAATCCGCGACGGAGCGCCGCGCAGGGCCCTCCTCGGGGCCCTCCTCGGGGCCCGTGTGTCTCAATATGGTCACTCCCCCGGGGCGGGCATCGAGCGCCGCCATGCGCCGCACTGTCCGGTTACGGTCCGACGCCCTGCCCCGGGCGGGGGGAGGTGCCACCCGGCCCCCGCTGGGGTCCCCAGGTCGGTCCCCCGCACCCCCGCTGGCCCCAGTCGATTCGGAACCGCGATGATCCTCCTGCCGCCCCTCGCCGTCACCGTCGCCGTTCACACCAGCGCAGGTCTCGGGGCGACCGTGTCAGACGCCCCGCGCCCGACCTTGCAGGTGATCAACGGCAGCGCCGCTCCGTTGGAGGTCTTCTGGCTGCCTCCCGACGGGGGGCGGACGAGCAACGGCGTCGTGGCCCCCGGTGAGGACATGGTGGTCACGACGACCATCGGCCATCGTTTCGCCCTCGTAGGGCACACCGAGTCCGCCGAGGTGTATGTGACGAGCGCCGTACCCGTGCAGGCCGTGCGCTTCACTCCGCCGGACCCACAGGGTGTCCCCGAGTTCTACACCCAGCGCGTGAGCGCCGGCGGATTCCCGATCGTTGCGTCGTCGCGGGTCGATCCTCACGCGCTCGCCGAGGCGCAGTACCTCGTGGACCTCATGCTGGCGAAGCGCCCCGATGTGCGCGCTGCGCTGATCGAGAGCGGAGCGCGCCTTTGCATCCTCGCTTGGAACGAGTTCACCACGGACTTGCCCGAGTTCGCGCGTTTGGGGCGACGGCCGTCGATGGAGTTCCCTGGGCTCTCAGGCAAGGACTATTGGGATGCACGGGCGCGCGGGCTCGGCGGCAGCGAGCGTGATCCGTTCTGCTCGTGCGCGGAGGAGAACCTCCTCGGCTACCCAGGCGACCCGTACGGAGCGGAGTGCATTCTGATCCACGAGTTCGCCCACTGCATTCATCTGCGGGGGATGGTCAACGTGGACCCGACCTTCGACGGACGCGTGAAGGCGGCGTACGACGCGGCGATGGAGCAGGGGCTTTGGCGCGGGAAGTACGCGAGCGTCAACCACCACGAGTACTTCGCGGAGGGTGTGCAGTCGTGGTTCGACGACAACCGCCATGACGATCACGACCACAACCACGTACACCTGCGGACGCAGTTGGCCGAGTACGACCCGAGGCTCGCGGCGCTCTGCCGAGAGGTCTTCGGGGACACCGAGCTGCGTTACACCAAGCCAGCGACGCGGCGGAGCGGGCACCTTGCGAGCTTCGACCCCACCCGGGCGCCGACGTTCGTGTGGCCCGCACGGCTCGCCGAGGCGCAGCGGCGGATCGGGGAGGCCGCCCGCGCCCGGGCGGCCGGCGCAGCGGCCACCGAGGCGCGCGAGCGCGCCGGCTCCAGTTCTCCGCGGGGTGCTCCAGGGGGCGGGTGAGTCCGCGGCGGGGGGGCCGGGCACCGTTCCGGGGAAGCTCTCCGGTTTGGTACTTGACTGACCAGTCCGTAACGGCGATATTCACCGCATGGCCCGCCCGCGCGAGTTCGACCCCGAGGTCGCCCTTGACCGCTGCCTCGCGCTCTTCTGGGCGCGGGGGTTCGCGGCGGTCTCCTTGAGCGACATCGAAGAGGCGACGGGGTTGGGCCGGCAGAGCCTCTACTCGGCCTTCGGGAACAAAGAGGCCCTCTACGCCGCCGTGCTGGACCGCTACGCTGCAGCCACGGAGTGTTGGCTCGCGCCGCTGCACGCCCCCGACGCTGGCTTGGCAGAGCTCCGCGGTTTCGCGGCGCGATCGCTCGCCGCGCAACGCGCGAACGGGGTCTCTGGCTGTCTTGCAGTGAAGACGCTCCTCGATCTCGGGCTCGACGATCCCGAGCTGCAGCGTCGCGCACAAGCCGCCACCAAACAAGTCCGATCGGCCTTCGAGCGCGCCCTTGCCCGCGCCGTGGAGCGCGGCGAGCTTCCGCCCGGCGATGACAAGCTCCGCGCGGATCTGTGCTTCGCGGGCCTGAACGGGCTCGCTGCGCTCCGCCGCGCTGGTTCGAGCGAGCAGCGCGCGCTCGCCCTGTTCGACGCGCTGCTCGACAGCCTCAGTCGCGCGGCCTGAACGCTGCCCCGTCGCGGTCCTGCTTCAACTTTTGCGCAAATCTTGATCGTTCGATCAAGAACACGACCCTCCCTCCTCGACCCACATCGAAACCATGCAGTCAGCCCTTCCCAACCACTTTGTCGCCCTCGTCACCGGCGCCGGCCGCTCGCGCGGTATCGGCCGAGCGACCGTCGATGCGCTGCTCGAGGCGGGAGCCCGCCGCGTCGATGTCGCCGTCCGCGACGTCGAGTCCGCGCGCCCGCTCTACGCCTCCCACGGAGACCGGGTACGCCTCGTGGGCTTCGACGTCACCGACACACAACGCGCCGCAGCGCTCGCAGAGGAGCTGGGCGACATCCAGGTCCTCGTGCACAACGCCGGCCTCTTCACGGGTGCCGCGGCGCTCGGTGATGACGCAGAGCAGCGCCGCGAGTTCGAGGTCAACGTCTTCGGCCCGCTCGCACTGACGCGCGCGTTTGCGCCGGTCCTCGCGCGCAACGGCGGTGGCGCGCTCGTGCTGGTCAACTCCGTAGCGAGCCACTTCTCGTTCCCGCTCGGCGCGAGCTACTCCGCGAGCAAGGCCGCGCTGCACAGCTTCACGCAGGCGCTCCGCAGGGAGCTCCGCGCCCAGGGCACCCACGTCCTCGGCGTCTACCCCGGGCCCATCGACACCGACATGGCCGACGAGATCCAGATGGAGAAAGCCACCCCGCAGGTCGTCGGGCGTGCCATCGTGGCCGCCCTGCGCGCCAGCGAGGAGGACCTCTATCCGGACGCGACCGGAGCCGCCATGTACGCCGCCCATCGGGAGGACCCGAAGGGCTTCGAGCGCAGTCTCGCGGCTTCGGGCTGAGCATCGCGGCGCCAGGGCGCCCGCTCCTAGAATGGGTGATTTCACGCGCGCCTCGTCGGAACCTCCTGCGGTTTCTCGGGTTCGACCGTCACCCATGCCTGACCCCGTCCCACCCTCGCTCGCCCACGGCACGCCCCCGGCGGACGATCCCGGCGCCGCCTGGATGCTCGCGTGGCAGCGGGGGGACGCGGCCGCGTTCGAGCGGATCGTCGAGGCCTACTCCGGGGTCGTCTACGCCCTCCTGACGCGCTTCCTCGGGCCGCGGGAGGGCCGCGACGACCTCGTCCAAGAGGTCTTCCTGCGCGTCCTGCGGGCCCGCGACCGTTACAACCCCACGGCGCGCTTTACGACCTGGCTCTACCGCATCGTGTTCAACCTGGCCGTCAATACGACCGAGCGCACACGCGAACACGCCTCGCTCGAGGTCGCCGCCCCGGACGGGGAGCGCCAGCGGCTCCTCCTCGAGGTCGTCGACGAGTCCGCGCCCGCGCCCGATGCGGAGCTGGCGCGCGCGGACCTCGTCGCCGCGGTGCGCGCCGCGATCGCGGCCCTGCCCGAGAGCCAGCGCATGGCGCTCGTCCTCGCGAAGTACCACGAGCTGCCGTACTCCGAGATCGCCGAGGTCCTCGGCAGCAGCGAGAAGGCCGTGAAGTCCCTGGTCCACCGCGCGCGGGAGAACCTGCGTGCGGCCCTCATCCCTGTCCTGGAGAAGGAGGTGGCATGAACGACCTCCCGTATGACCCGAGCGGCCCCGACCCGCTCGACCGTTTGCTCGACCTCGATCGGCAACTCCCTGTGCCGCGCGACCTCGCGGCGCGGGTCCTCGCTGGCCTCGAGCGTAGCGAGACCCGCGCGCTGGACGCGCTGCTGGAGCTCGACCCCGAGCCCGCTGCTCCGGCGGACCTCGCCGCGCGTGTGATTGCGGCGGTGAGGGCCGAGGAGCGCGCGCGCCGCCGCTTCCGCTGGCTGCCGGGTGGCACGCTGCCCCGCGTCGCAGCAGCGGCTGCGGTGATCCTCGTGGCGTTCGGTGGGTACCGGCTGGCGTCGCGGGCGAGCCTGCCCAGCGAGGACCATGTCGCCGTCGCCGATGCGCCGCCTGAGCTGCTGGAGTTGCTGCCCGTCCTGGAGCGCTGGGAGCTGCTCGAAGAGGGCGCTCTCGGCTCCGAGGTTGAATCGGCGGACATCGAGACGTTGGCGCTCTTCGGCGGTGAGGACGAGCTGTTGATGCTGCTCGCCTTGGAGGAGAACGGCTGATATGGCGACGATCTTCGGCACGGTGCTGCGCTGCGTGGTCCTGATGGGAGTGCTGTGCGCGTGGTCCGCGGCGCAGGACGCGGTCGAGCGCTGGCGCAAGCTGCCGCCCGAGCAACAGCAGGAGCTCGTGCGCCGCTTCGAGGCGCTGCAGGCGCTCGCGCCCGAAGAGCGCGAGGCCTTCGTGCGCCGCGGCCGCGAGCTCGTGCGCGTCGAGCAGGACGTCTTGGACGAGCTCTCCCGAGAGCAGCGCCAGCGCCTCGAACGGCTGTCGCCCGACGCCCGCCGTCGGGTCCTGCGAGACCTCGTCGCGGACCGCCTGCGCGACCGTGCGGAGCGCTTGCGCGAGCTCCTGCCGGAGGAGCGCCTCGAAGCGCTCCGCCAAGGTGATCCGCGGCGCCGCGAGCGCCTGATGGACGAGCTGCGCCGTGAGCACGAGCGCGCGCTGCCCCAGAGGCTCGAGCACGTCGCCCGCGACCTCGGCCTCCAACAGGGCGAGCTCGAGCGCCTCGGCGCGCTGGCCCCCGAAGAGCAGCGCCGCAGCCTCGCGGAGCTCGTCCGCCGCCGCGCGGAGCGCCAAGTGGCAGAGCACGGCTTGCCGCCGGGCATCGACGCCGAAGAGTGGGAGCGCGCCCTGGCCGCGCCGCCCGAAGCGTTCGCGCGCCGCTACGGCCGTTGGAGCGAGCGCCTCGGGCTCGGTCACCCCGGGGGCGGGCCGCACGGTATGGGCCGCGGGCCCGCGCCGCGACTCGGAGATCGTCCGGGCGATCGTCCTGGCGAGCGGCGGCGCGACGGCGGCGAGCCTCCGCCGTTCGGTTCGCGCGATCTCGGTCCGCCCCATGGGGGGCCTCCGAGCGGCGGTCCGCCGCCCCACGGGCGCCCGTTCGGCGACCGAGGCGGCCGCGGACGCGCACTCGACGCGACGACACACGCTTGGCTCGGCCGCCTGCGCGCGGCCGGAGCGCCGACCCCCGCCGAGCGGTTGGAGCTCCTGGAGCTGCCGCCCGACGAGCGCAAGCGGGTCCTCTCCGCGCGGATCGAGGCGCGTGTGCTCGGGGTCCTGCGCGAGCTCGGTGTCGACGAGACCGAGCTGGCGGCCCTGGGGTCCCTGCCGCCCGAGCGCTTCCGCCATGCGACGCGCGAGCTCGTCCTGTCGAAGCTCGGCGGGGACGCGCGGGGACGCTGAGGCCCCGATGTGGGGCGGCTCCGCCTGTCGAAGCCACCCCGCGCGTACGCTAGGGGGTCCAAGCCCCATGACCCGGATCCCCGCCAGTGAGCTCGGCCTCGCCGCCGTCCCGTTCAGCTCGATCGCTGCGCTGCGGGCTGCGGGGGCGCGGGTCATCGACCTGCGCAGCCCCGCGGAGTTCGCGGACGACCACGTTCCGGGCGCGGTGAACGTGCCGCTGTTCGACAACCAAGAGCGCGCGCTCGTGGGGCTGCTCTACAAACAGTTCTCGCCGGACGCCGCGTTCCACGAGGGCCGCGAGGTCGTCGCGCGCAAGGTCGGAGGCCTCGTCGCTGCGCTCGCGGCCGCGGCCGATTGGACCCCCGCAGGCACGGACGGCGCGCTGCGCGAGGACGAGCTGCGCGCGCGTGTGTTCGCGATGACCGAGCGCGGGATCGGTCCGCTCGACGTCGAGCTGACCGCGGTGCCCGCCGACCCGCTGCCCGAGCGGCCGGTGGCGCTGCACTGTTGGCGCGGAGGGTTGCGCTCGCGCAGCGTGTTGGCGCTCGTGCGCGCGCTCGGCTTGACACGCGCGGTCGGCGTCGAGGGCGGCTATCGCGGCTGGCGCGCGTGTGTCATGCAAGACCTCGCTGCGTGGTCAGGCGTGCCGACAGCGATCGTGCTGCGCGGCCTCACGGGTGTCGGAAAGACGCTTGTGTTGCGCGAGATCGAACGTCTGCGTCCGGGGTCGACGCTCGATCTCGAGCAGCTCGCAGGCCACCGCAGCTCGTTGCTCGGGATGGTCGGACTGCAGCCCGTCAGCCAGAAGTACTTCGAGACTCTCTTGCACGAGCGGCTCGCAGAGGGATTTCCGGGTGGCTTCATGGTCGTCGAAGGTGAGAGCCGCAAAGTCGGCGACGTCGTCATCCCCGCGCGTGTTTGGGCGGCGATGGAGGGGGCGACCAACGTCTGGTTGACCGCGGATGTCCCGCGGCGCGTCGCGGTGCTGATCGAGGACTACCTGGCGCGGCCCGATGCACTGCCGGTCCTCGAGCGGCAGCTCGAAGCGGTCGCTGGCCGCCTGTCGCGGCGGCTCGACCTCGTCGGGATGTTGCGGCGCGGCGAGGTGCGCGAGCTGGTCGAGCTCTTGCTCGCGCGCTACTACGACCCCTTGTATGGGCACAGCGAGCGCGGACGGGGTTACGCCGCAGAGATCGATGCGAGCGACCCGGTCGCCGCGGCAGAGCGTGTGCTGGAGCTCGCCGATCGACTCGCTCTGGGACGCTGAGGCGCGGTCACAGCCGCGCTGGTGCTGCGTACTACGCGCTGAACCCGCTCAGGAACAGCACCATGCAACAGAACAGCTCCGAGTCCCTCACACAAACCCGAACGCGCCTGTCCTGGGCTGCACAGATCATCGCCGCGGTGATCCTGGGGCAGACCCTCTTCTTCAAGTTCACGGGCGCGCCGGAGGCGGTGGCCCTCTTCACGAAGCTCGGTGTCGAGCCGTTCGGCCGCATCGGACTGGGTGTCGTCGAGCTGATCGCCGTGGTGCTGCTCCTCGCGCCGCGCACGGCCGCTTTCGGCGGAGCGTTGACCCTCGGCCTCATGCTGGGCGCAGTCGGCTCGCACCTTGGGCCGCTCGGCATCGAGGTCGAAGGGGACGGGGGCGCGCTCTTTGTCATGGCGGTCATCACCCTCGTCGCCGGCGCGCTCATCACTTGGTTACGGCGCCGCACGCTGCTGGCTCTTGTACCGCGCCGCTGAGCTCCGTGCCGCGGCTCGCAGCTCTCCCAGTGAATAGAGCGTGCCGCGCCAACGCACGCCGCCTTGGCGAAGGGTCAGCCAAGTCGAGCGCAAGAGCGTGAAGAGGAACACCGCGACTCCGAGAGGCGCCAGCAGCGCGGTCCAAGCCGCGACCCCGGAGTCGCGCGCTGCGGCAGCCTGCCCGGCGATCACCACCGCGCACGCGCCGCTGTAGAGCGCGCGCACGATCCACTGGTCGCTGGCAAAGACCAGGAAGAACGGCGCGATGAAGAGCGCGAGCAGGAACAGGCTCGTTGCGGCGACGAGCCCAAGGCGGAAGTCGAGCCCTGCAAAGGCGTTCTTCTCGAGGCCGCGCACCATCGCTGGCAGCGATGGATACCACTCGACATCGACGGCCCCACGACCGATGACGAAGTCCTGCCGCGAGCCGCGCCGTTTCAAGCGCTCGCCGAGGCGCAGGTCGTCGTCGACCCGTAAGCGGATCGCGCTGTAACCGCCAGCGGCTTCATAGGCGTCGCGTCGGACGAGGTTCAGCGCGCCGATGCCGATGTAAGCGGCGCTCCTCGGATCACGCGCTCGCCAGGGCTTCGTGAACCGCCCGAGCAGGACCGCAAAGGTCCCGACCAGCATCGCCAGCGACCACGACCTTGCGCGAATGCCCGGCGCGGCGGTCAGATGTTCGATGTGTTTGGTCGCAGCGTAAGCGACCACCTTGCTCACGGTATCGGGCTGGAAGACGACGTCCGCGTCGGTGAACAGGATGTACCTTCCGGTCGCCAGCGCGGCGCCCCGCGCCAGCGCGTGGTTCTTGCCCAGCCATCCGGCAGGCAGCTCATCGATACGCAGCGCTCGCACGCGGGAGTCCTGCGCGGAGAGGCGCTCGATCACAGCGCCGGTGCCATCGCTCGACCGGTCGTCGACGACGATGACCTCGAGGTCCGGGTGATCCTGAGCCAGGAGCGAGCCGAGGCCCGCTGCGATCGTCGCGGCTTCGTCGCGCGCGGCGACGACCACCGAGACCCGCACGGGTTCGGGCGGCAACATCGGCTTCCAGCCTGCCAAACGGACGACGCGGCGCATTCCGCGCCAGGCTTCGTACGAGCCTGCGAGGTGCAGCGCCAGGAGCAGCGCAGCGAACACACCGAGGGCCAGATCCAAGCCGCGAGAGCATACGGACCGGGGCACCCTCGATCACTATCCCGCGCGCTGCATTCCGCGCTCGGCTCGGAGCCGCCGATCCATGCCTCTGGCGCGACCTGGCTGCAGGTTTGGAACAAGGCGCTCACATGGACCGCGTGCCGCGCCGTCGAGCCCGACATGAGGGGGTCGCACGCGGTCGCAGCGTCAGCTCGACCGGGGCCGCACGGGACATCGCTCCTCTGGGTTATTCTCTTCGGACGCCCCGCGTCCCCTCACGATGACGAACCTCACCGACCGGCCCTCGACCGAACCCCAGCCGACCTACCGTAAGGACTACCGGCCGCCCGCCTTCTGGATTCGGCAAGTGGAGCTCGACTTCGACCTCGGGGAAGACGGGACACTCGTCCACGCGGATGTCACGTTCGAGCGGAATACGGCGCTGCCCGCCGGCGCGCCTCTGGTGCTGGACGGGGAGGAGCTCGAGACCCTCTCCGTCATGCTCGACGGCATCGAGCTCGCGCCGGATCGGTATCAGCTCACTCCGACTTCGCTGACGCTCGAGGACGTACCCGACCGTTTTCGCCTCGCGACCCGTGTGCGTATCCACCCCGAGCGCAACACGGCCTTGATGGGCCTCTACAAGTCCTCGGGCAACTTCTGCACACAATGCGAAGCCGAGGGGTTCCGCCGCATCACGTGGTACCTCGACCGCCCCGACGTGATGGCGTGTTTCCGGGTCTCGCTCACCGCGGACGCGGCGCGTTATCCCGTGTTGCTCTCGAACGGCAACCGGCTCTCGGTCGTGCCCGTGGGTGGCGGTCGCCATCGCGCGCAGTGGGAGGACCCGTTCCCGAAGCCCGCGTACTTGTTCGCGCTCGTAGCGGGTGACCTCGCGTGTCACGCCGGGACGTTCCGGACCAAGAGCGGACGCGACGTGCGCTGCGAGATCTGGGTCGAGCACAAAGACGCCGACAAAGCCGCGTTTGCGCTGGATTCCCTGCAGCTCTCGATGCGCTGGGACGAAGACACGTTCGGCCTGGAGTACGACCTGGACCTCTACATGATCGTCGCTGTCGGCGACTTCAACATGGGGGCCATGGAGAACAAGGGGCTCAACATCTTCAACTCGAAGTTCGTGCTCGCGAAGCCCGAGACCGCCACGGACGGCGACTACGAAGGCGTCGAGAGCGTCATCGCGCACGAGTACTTACACAACTGGACCGGCAACCGTGTCACGTGCCGCGACTGGTTCCAGTTGACGTTGAAGGAGGGCTTGACGGTCTACCGCGACCAACGCTTCACGATGGACGTTCGCTCGGCGGCGGTGAAGCGGATCGAAGATGTGCGCAATCTGCGCGCCAGCCAGTTCCTCGAAGACGCTGGCCCGATGGCGCACCCGATCCGCCCCGAGCAGTACATCGAGATGAACAACTTCTACACCGCGACGGTGTACGAGAAGGGGGCGCAGGTCGTCCAGATGTACGAGCAGCTCCTCGGGCGCGAGGGCTTCCGGCGCGGGATGGACCTCTACTTCAAGCGTCACGACGGCGCCGCGGTCACCTGCGACGACTTCAGGGCGGCGATGGCCGACGCAAACGGGCGCGACCTGACGCAGTTCGAGCGTTGGTACACGCAGAAGGGCACTCCGACGCTCGTCGTCAGCGAGCGCTTCGACGAGCGCGCCCAGACGTTTACGCTGACTCTGCGCCAAGAAGCGCCGAAGAACGAGCCCAACTGGCGCCCATGCCACGTTCCAGTGCGCACAGGTCTGATCGGCCCCGACGGACGCGACATGCGCATGGCGCTCGCCGGCGAGTCCGTCGGTGACGCTCCCACGGAACGGATCCTCGAGCTGACCGAACAAGAGCAGTCGTGGACGTTCCACGGCATCTGCGCGGCGCCGATGGCTTCGGTCCTGCGCGGCTTCTCCGCCCCGATGCACGTGAAGCGGACGCGGTCGCACGCTGCGCTCGCGTTCCAGTTCGCGAACGACAGCGACCCTTTCAATCGCTGGGATGCAGGCCAGGCGCTCTTCACCGATGTGCTGCTCGCCGGAGCGCGGGCAGGGGCGGCGTGGACGGGCCTCGATGCTGTTGTGATCGACGCCGTGCGTCGGCTCCTGCTGGACGACTCCTTCGACGGTTCGTTCCGCGCGCTCGCGATGACGCTGCCGCCCGAGGTCATGCTGCAGCAGCACCTCGAAGTCATCGATCCCGATGCGCTGTCCGGCGCGCGCGACCGAGCCCGGCGCGAGCTCTACAAGGCGCTGCAGAGCGAGCTGCTCGCCCTGCACGATCGCTTGCGGCCGACAGGAGCCTACAGCGCCGATGCAGCGGCCATCCACCGCCGCCGGCTCGCCAATGCGGTCCTGGGGACGTTGACGGTCGCCGACCCGGAGCAAGCTGCGCTGCGCGCCGAGGCCCAGTTCCGCGCCGCAGACAACATGACCGATGCGCAGGCCGCGCTCGCCACGTTGTGTGAGCTCGACGTTCCGGCTCGGGACGAAGCGCTCGCTGCGTTCCATACGCGGTGGCGCCGGGACGCGCTCGTCCTCGACAAGTGGTTCGCGCTGCAGGCGGTCAGCCGCTCGCTCGGCACACCGGAGTTCGTGCAGCAGCTCATGCAGCATCCGGACTTCACCCTCGACAATCCCAACCGCGTGCGAGCGCTCGTCGGGACCTTCGCGGGAGGGAACTTCGCGGGCTTCCACTCCGCCGACGGCGCGGGTTACGTCCTCGTCGCAGACGCGGTCCTCGAGCTCGACCGCAAGAACCCGCAGATCGCCTCGCGCATCGTGCGTGCGTTCAACTCCTGGCGCACCCTCGAGCCGCGCCGCCGCGCCCTCATGGAAGCCGAGCTGACGCGCATCGCTGCGCGACCGCAGCTCTCGAAAGACGTCTTCGAGATCGTCAGCCGAGCGCTGGAGCCTCAGGTTGCGACGACCTGAGTCGAGTCTGTGACCGTCGAGGACTTCGCCTGTACCTCTGCGGGACTGGGGCCTCGGCGACGCGTTCGGTGACACGGCGCCGGCCTATCCTCGCCGCTGCGCGGACCCCTGCCCGAGCCCTCCGCCGTCCTCGGCGGCCTCGGCCTCTTCTTGCTGCGACTGGCCTTGGCCGAACCCGACGCCGTGATCGCGGCGACCACCGTTCGGGGCGCGCTCGTAAGGACCGAGCGGCGCCCGATCCCCGGCGAGGGCGAGGCGTTTGTGCTGCACCTCGAAGGGCAGCCCGCTCCGGTCGGCATCATCGAGCGCTTCGAGCGACGCCCTGCCCTCTTGAACGAGCTGCAGGCGCGCCTCGCGCCCAATGCGTCGGTCGTCGCGTCGGTCGCCGAGGATCCCGAGCGCCAGCTCGACCGCGTATCGCGTCTCGACGTGAACGGGTTGCTGCTCTACGTCGCGGACGAAGACCAGGGCGGGGCGCGCGGGCTCCTGCACGCGGGGCTCGGGGTGCCGGGCCTCGCCGCACTCGGCGCGGGCTTAGTGACTGCGCGCGCAGCACGGGGCGCCGGGCGACTCGGGGCGCCCGCCTCCAGCCTGCCCACCTCCAGGATGCCCGACGCCGGGGATTTCCGGCGTCGCGCGTGACAGAACCCGAGGCGTCCGGATTCTCGTGGCAGTACACCTGTACCGCTGCCGTGGATCCGCTCGAAGACCAACTGTTCCTCGCGCTCGAGGCGTTCGAAGCTGCGACCCTCGCCGAGGCTCTGAAGGAGCTCAAGGGGCGTCCGCCCGAGTCGCTCTCGGGTGTCGACCTCCTCGCAGCGGTGCGCGCGGTGCGGAGCCGTCGAGGCGCCCGCACTGGGTCGAGCGCCTCGACGGAGCTGTTCGCAGGGAGCTGGGCCCAAGCGGTGACCCGTGTCATGGCACGCATCGCAGATGCGTTGGCGCACGCACACGAGCGCGGCGTCCTGCACCGCGACATCAAACCCGCCAACGTGATGTTGACCGAAGACGGGCGCGTCTTGCTGCTCGACTTCGGCCCCGCTTCGCTGCAAGGGACCTCACGCCTCACGCGCACCGGAAGCCTGCTCGGGTCCATCCCCTACATGGCCCCCGAGCACCTCTCGGGCGCCGAATGTGACGTGCGCAGCGACGTCTGGTCGGCCGGAGTGACGTACTACGAGCTGCTGACGTTGCAGTTGCCTTTCGGTGGACGCAACGACGTCGAGGTGCGCGATGCGATCGAGCGCGCGCATCCAGCGCCCATTCGGTCGTTGCTTCCGGGAGTCCCGTGGGAGGTCGAGACGGTGTGCCTCGCCACGCTGCAACCGGCGCCCGCACAACGTTATCGCTCTGCGGCTGCGCTGGCCGAAGACCTGCGCGCCATCCTCGAACTGCGACCGATCTCTGCCCGGCGACCGGGGCCGTGGCAGGAGCTCCGCCGGGCGGTCCAGCGCAATCCCGTGCGCGCGACCCTCGCTGCGACTGCGGCGACCGCGCTCGTCGTCGCGCCGCTCTTCTACGGAGCCGTACAACGCCGTGCGCGAATCGACGTCGAGGCCGCCAATCGCGCGACGGAGCAGGCCAATGCGAACCTGCAGTCTGCGCTCGGGCTCGTGACGGTCGAGCGCCAGAGAGCCGAAGCGGAGCGCAACCGCGCCGAGGCGCGCGCGTACGACGCGCTCGACGCGGTGGACACTTTCCTGCGTAAGGTCGCCGAATCGCGCCTTGCATCGGTACCAGGCACGGCCAAGCTCCGGCGTGAGCTGCTGGAAGAGGCGCTTCGGTTCCATACGCAGTTCGCGGAAGAGACCGATGCAGGTCCGCGCGCGCGCGCGGAGCGGGCCAGGTCCTTCGTGCGGGTCGCGAGCCTGCGCTTCGACCTGGGGCGCCTCGAAGAGGCTCTGCAAGGAGCCAACGCCGCGATCGCGCTGCTGGATGAGCTGGCGCCTGACGCGCCGCCGATCGCAGCCGTCGAAGCGAGCGCAGGACTGCGGAGCGACACGCTCGACGGGCGCGAGCTGCTCTTGCAGCGCGAGCGAGCCCGCGCCGAGGAGCTGCGTGGCAAGACATTGGCCAAGCTGGACCGCACCGAGGACGCGCTCGCTGCGTTCCGCGCCGCATGTGAGCGCCGGCGCATGCTCAGCGAGCGCCTGCCCGACGAAACGCGCCTCGTCCACGACTTGGTCAGCGCCGAGATCTCACTGGCCCATGCCCTGGCGGACGCCGGCCGCGCAAGCGAAGCGCGCCAGACCTTGATCGAGGCGCGCACTGAGCTCGGCACATCACTGGAACCGGGCCAAAGCCGTTACTGGGAGCTCTTCACCGGGATCCACGAAGGGCTCGCTGTGCTCGCAGCACACGCAGGGCGCTTGAGCGAAGCAGACGAGGCGCTCGCGTCGGTACAAGGTGTGCTCGAAGAGGCGCTCACAGTGAACCCAGACGACGTGCGCCCGCGCGCGACGCTCGCTGGTGTCCTGGAGCAGCGCGCTGAGCTCGCGCAGCAATCCCGTGATTGGACTACGGCGCGGGCGCGCATCGATGCAGCTCTCTTCTGCCTCACCGCGCTGGCGGAGCAGGAGCGCGATCTGCCGATGTGGCCGTCGCGCCTCGCGTCGCTGCTGGGCACCAGCGCAGACAATCAGGCGAAGCTCGGGGATCCGGAAGCGGCGCTCGCCAACTACGACCGCGCGATCGCGCTGCTGAATACGCTCGTGGCGCGCTTCCCCGACGACATGAACCACGCGGCGCGCCTCGGTGTGACCCACGCGATGCACGCTGGCGCGCCAGAACCTGGGCTCGCATCTGCTGAGCGCGGGAGACACCGCCACAGCCAGAGCCCAGCTGGAGCTGGCTTTGCCCGCTGCGCGCCTGGCCCTGAACGGCGGTCCGAGCGCGGCGCCTTCACTCCTGGCGACGGTGTGCGTCGAGCTCGCGTCGCTGTGCGAACAGAGCGGCGACGCGGTCGGGGCAGAGGAATGGGTGCAAGCGGCGGAGCGCGACGCGGGACTCGATCCCAGCGTCGCGCCCGTCTGGTTCGAACACACACACACAGCGGCGGAGCTGTATCGACGGCTTCGGCCCTGAGCAGAGCCGCGCTCAGCGCAGCAGTTCGAGCTCGAGCTGAACGAGGCCCAGCTCGGTCAACGCTTCGTTGAGTTCGACCGCCTTCTCCGCGGACTCCGATGACGGCGCAGCGCCCGCGGCGACGAGCTGCTCGGTTCGCGCTGCTTCCCGAGACAGATGTTCGACGAGGGCTTGGAGCTCGCGCTCGCGCAGCTCGGCGTCAGTGCGTCGGGCGAGTGTCTCGAGCTCGGCCTGTGTGTATCGACCCAGCAGGAAGCCGGACCGCAGCTCCAGACGCCGCTCGATCGACGCGAGCTTCGTGGTGTGCGAGGCGGACCCAGCTTCGAGCGCCGACAGCTCGGACTGAGGAATGAGGCCGCTCTGCGCCATGATCGCGGCACGCTGCGACTCGCGTTGGTGCCTCGACCGCGCCTCTCGAGCGGCTGCGAGCTCCACACGCAGGTGCTCCGAGACGAAGTCGCGCGGGCCGACGAGGGGCGCTGCGAGATCGACCTCGATATCGACACGCCGTGGCCCGGTGCGGCGGAGCGGGGGGCCGCCGCGCTGCAGCGCTTCACGCTCCAGCGTGAGGTGCTTCAGCAAGCGCTCGGCATCTGCGCTCCGGGCCTCCGCCAGCTCGAGCTGCGGCATGCTGGTGCGACCCGCTTCGTAGTCCGAGCGTGTCCGCTCCATGGCGGCGACATGGTGCGCGAGGCGGCGCTCGGCGAGGGTGCGCTCGAGTTCGTTGCGTGCGAGCTCATAGGCCGCACGGCGTGAGTCCTCGACGCGCTCTGCGGCGACGACAGCGCCTGCACCTGCGCCGAACGCCAGCGCTGCGAGGGCCGCAGCGCGCAGCAGGTGCCAGCCGCGGCTGTCACGCCGCGTTTGGGTTACGCGTCGCAGTTCGAAGTGCATCGCGCGATCGAGCTGCGCCATGAACTCTGGCGTGGGTACCTCTGCAGTGTTCATCGTGTTGTGTTGCATGTTGCGGCGGTCAGAGGAGGTCGGGGAAGAGGGCGCAGAGATCCGGGTCGCTCGGAGCGAGCCTCTGCAGAGCACACCCGAGCGCGCCGCGTGCGCGACGCAGGCGGCCTTCGATGGCGCGCTCGCTGGTGCGGTGTTCTTCTGCCAGCGCCGCGAGCGACTTGCCGTCGAAGTGGCGCGCCGCGAGGAGCTCTGCGCTGGCCCGCGGGAGACGGGTGAGGCCCCGTTGGACGAGCGCGCTGGCGCGCTCGCGGCGCGCGCTCTCGGAGTCTGTGTCGCCCTCGTCCGTGGCGGCCGGGTCGGAGGTGAGGGCTTCGGGCCGCAGGCGTTTGAATTGGTCGCGCAGCAGGTTGAACGCCGTCGTCCGCAGCCAGGCGCTCGGGTCGCGGGGTAGACCGCCCCGGGACCAGCTCGCGACTGCGCGCAGCCAGGTCTCCTGCACGAGGTCTTCGGTGAGCTGTCGGTTGGGCCCGACGCGGCGCGCGACCGCTGCAAAGAGCGCGGGGACGTGGGCCCGCAGGAGGTCGGACCAGGCGTCCGAGGAGAGGCCAGAGCCGAGCTCCGGGAGAGCCTCTGCGGGGTGGGGGCGGCGCATGGGGGGGGATGTATCCGAGGACGAGCGGCGGGGTAGCAACCCACGGGTGACCCCGGGATTCCTGCGAGAGCAGGCTTGACTACGTTTGTGTTCGCGACTACAACTGTGTTCGTGACCCCCGCGAACCCTATCCCCGACGTCACCGACGCCGAGTGGGACGTGCTCGATGCCCTGTGGCAGGAGAGCCCCGCTTCCGCAGTCCAGGTCCACAAGCAGCTCCTCAGCCGCAAGGCGTGGTCCCTCGGGACCGTGAAGACCTTGCTGCAGCGACTGTTCGCCAAAGGCGCCGTCACGCGTACCCCCGAGCGCACATGGTTCGTCTACAAACCCGCGTTCACGAAGCGCGCGTGGCTGCGCCACGCCAGCAAGGACCTCATGCGGCGCGCTGGCGATGCGGAGAAGAGCCCCATGCTGGCGTTCTTCCTCAAGGAGACCAAGCTGGACGACGCCGAGCTCGCACGCCTGCGCGCATTGCTCGATGAGCTGCAGGGGGATGCGCGGTGATACCGCTGTTCGCTCGCGAGCTCCTGGAGACCTCCGCGCACGTCGCGGTCGTGGTGCTCATCGCGCTCGCGGTCGAGCGCATCGCAGCGCGAGCGCTGACACCAGGCTTGCGGGTCGGCCTCTGGTTGCTCGTGGCTCTGCGTTTGACGCTGCCCAGCCTTCCCTCGGTGCCCGAGCCTCTCGCGCCGAATCAAGTGCGTCTCGATGCCGCTTGGAGTCCGCTCCGTCCAGCTCCCACCGAGCAACCGCGAGCGACCGAGCGCGCCCAGCGAGCCGCCGCAGCGTGGCAGCCCGGCGTCGCCGCGCAAGCGCCGCGGGAGAGACCAGCGCACGAAGCCCGTGGGACACCTCTGCCTGCGCGCGCGAGCGCCCCGCCGTCGAAGGCGCCGCTGGCCTTCGACGCCGTTGAAGTCGCTTCCGCGGCGCTCCTGCTGATCTGGCTCGCCGGTGCGTCTTGGACGGCCCTAGGCTTCGTGCGCTCGGAGCGCGCGCTGCGCCGCGCTCTCTCTGCCGCTCAGCCCGCCGGCGCACACATCGACGGCCTCTTGCGGGACGCTGCGGAGCGCACGTCGACCCTGCGCCGAGCGACCGTCTGGATCACCACAGCGGTTTCATCGCCCGCGGTCCACGGCTGGCGTCGGCCACGGGTGCTGTTGCCCCCCGATGTGGCGACCGCGGATGACGCAACGCTCACGTGTGTGCTCGCGCACGAGTGCTGCCACGTGCGCCGCGGTGACCTCGCGCTGGCGCCCTGGATCACGCTTCTGCGCGCGCTCTGGTGGTTCCATCCTTGCGCGCGGATCGCGCTGTCGCGCCTCGTCGAGGTGATCGATACCGCGCGAGACGCCGAGGCCATCGCGGCGCTGTCCGCGCGGCCGAGCGGCCTAGACCTTCCACCCCAGCTCCTCTACGCCCGAACCCTCGTCCGTTTGGCCACCGCGCGCGTACAAAGCGATGCGTTGCCGCCGGGCGCCCTCACCATGGCCGCTGGGTCAAGCGGTCTCGTCAGGAGAGTGCAGATGATCGTCACTCCGTTACAACCTTCCTACGCCCTGCGCGCGCTCGGCGCCGTCGCAGTGGTCGGCGCTGCGTGGCTGGGGCTCGCTTCAGCGATGCCGCAGTCCACGCGCCCCGCCGCGCTCGCAGAGCGACCGCTGCGCACCGAAGAACGCACCGAAGAGCCGCAGCCGTCGATCGCCGTCGAAGTGGCAGCCGCGCCGCCTGCGTGGCTCGCTCCGCTGCAGCAGCGGCTGCGCACACCGCTGCCCAAGCTCGAGTTCGTCGAGACGCCGCTCCCCGCAGCCCTGAGCGAGCTGGCGCGCCAGGCGGGGGTCGACATCGAGCTCGGTGAGGCCGTCCGCGACAACTCCGCGGAGTACTGGGTCACCTTGAGCGTCGAGGACGTCACCGCAGAGGAGCTGCTCCCGGTCCTCACCGCGTACGCAGGCGATTGGGGTCACGCTTTTGTCGGTCGCGGCGCGCGTGGCGTGGTCCGCGTCGACAGCCTCGATGCACTGCCGGTCGAGCTCGAGCTGCGCCTCTACCACACGGCGCCGCTCATGGAGGCCCTCGCCAGTTCGGGCGTCGATGCAGGTGACCTCGAAGAGCAGCTCTCGGAGGCGGTCCGAAGCTTCGCAACGGGCGACCCGACGGTCTGGGAGCGCGACGGCGCTTCCGTCAGCTTCTGGGAGGGGCTCCTCTGTGTGCGCCACACTGCAGAGGTTCACGCCGAAGTGCATGGGTTCCTCGAGCGCCTCGTCGAGCGGCGCCGTGAACCGCCGGTGGAGCGGAGACCGTGGCAGGAGGCTCTCCGGAAGCGGCTCGGCACCCTCGTCGATGTCGAGTGCGATGGAAATGGCACGAGCGATGTCCTCGTCGCGCTCTGCGCAACGGCTGGGATCTCCATCATCGACCCAACCCTCGACCTCTGCGACTACGACAGCGGAGCGCCGTATCACGTCTCGCTCCAGCGCGTCCCGTTCGCCGAGGCGCTCTCGGCCTGTCTGAGCAACACCGGGCTGCACTGGCGTCCGCACGCCGGTGGCATCGAGGTCCAAGCCAACCCCTGGGTCGAGGTGCACTTGCACCCCGTCGGGGCGCTCATGGACGGGCTCGACAGCGCGCGCCGCGCTGAGCGCTTCGCCGGAATCGAAGACTTCCTCTACCAGGTCGACCCCGACCGCTGGGAGTTCGACGACCGGCTCGGTTTCAGCCTGCTGGGGGACGTGTTGATCGTCCGCCAGTCGCCCGAGAACCAGCGCCGTATCAAGGAGCTCCTCGATCAGTTGGAGCGGGCGCTGCGGCGCTGATCGGCGCAGGATGCGGTATCGTGGGCGGCCATGAAGCTGCCCTTGACGCTCCTGACCTGTCTCGCCGCTGTCGTCCTGCGCCCGCAGGCGGATTCCACGTCGCTGCCCCGCGCCTACGTCGATGGCACGGGGCACGGCTGGCGCGCGCTCGGCTTGGCGGACTTCGTCAACGTCAACGGTGACGCGGACACCTGGGTCGAGCGCGACGGTGTGATCGTGGGCACCGGCCGCCCGATCGGCGGCGCACGCAGCCGCGAGGTCTTCACCAACTTCGAGCTCGTCGTCGAGTGGCGGCACCTCACACACGCTGGCAACAGCGGCCTCTTCCTCTGGTGCCCGGAAGAGGCGTTCACCGACCTGCCGCCCGGGCAATTGCCCCGCAGCGGCATCGAGGTGCAGGTCCTCGACCTCGGTTACGAAGAGAACTGGTTGAAGTCGAAGGGCAAACACTCCGACTGGTTCACGAGCCACGGCGACGTCTTCCCGGTCGGCGCCTCGCGTATGACAGCGTTCGTGCCCGAGCTCACCTACCAGGACGCCGACGGCGCGCCCTACAAGGTGGGCGAGCCGAAGAGCACGCGCAGCTTCCCGACGGAGCGCCGCGTGCGTCCGCACGGCGAGTGGAACCACTACTACGTGCGCGCCATCAACGGGGAGGTCCGCCTCTGGGTGAACGGCGCCGAAGTCACGGGCGGCAAACAGTGTTCACCCGCGACGGGTTACCTGGCGCTCGAAGCGGAGGGGGCGCCCATCGAGTTCCGCAACCTGCGCGTGCGGACGCTGGAGTGACCTCCAGCGTCGCGCTCGCTCAGCCGTCGTAGTAGACCTCGGGGTGCAGCCCGATCAGCGTCCGCAGGCGCGGCGAAGTCGCCCGTGCGAGGGCCTCGGGGCTGACGTGGTTGACGAGCGCCGTCGGGCGTACACGCTGGGCGATCTCGCGCCGTGCGTAGTTGGTCTGCAAGAAGAAGCGACCGCGTCCGTCCGGGCTCGGCGGGAGGCGCCGGTGCCAAACGTCGGAGACGAAGAAGCCGACGTCACCTGCGCGGGCGAGGTGCGCGACACTCTCGCGACCGAGATAGCCGTGCGTCAGCTCCCACATCGACTCGCGTGGCGGCAGGTGGCCCGAGGTGTGGCTGCCCGGCACGAACGCCGTCGGCCCGTCCGCGAGGCTGACATCCTGCAAGTAGATGTGTGTCGCCACCACGAAGATCGGGTACGGAATCTCGGCGGGCCAGGGGATGCCGGGTGGACGGGCCACGTGTGGCCCTCCATCGACGTGCCATTCCTGTCCGCGCGGGGCATGGGCAGCGCCGGGCGGGTTGCGCCACGCGGTACACGAAATGGCGTGGCAGTCCTGGCCGAGCAGCGGCTCCAAGATGGCTAGAACGTTCGGTCTAGAGATCGCCTCCTGTGAGGTGCCACAGCGGTTGAAGACCTCGTAGCGAAACATGGCGGCGTTCTCGTCCGAAGTGCGTCCGGGCCGTGGATCCGGCGGATAGCGCTCGTAGACGCGCTCCAGGGCCGCCCGGAGCTGGGCGACCTCGTCGGAGTTGAATTCGCCGCGGAGCAGATAGTGTCCGTCGCTCTCCAGCGCCTTGGCGCCTTCGTGTACAGGTCCGGAGTAATGGTGGTTCTGATGGTCGATTTTGGTCAGCATCGTTCGTCGGCATAGCGGGTCTCAGGAGGACGAGCGAGGCGCGTTCGGGTTCCGCGAAGGTGACCGGAATCCAACGGCTTGCCGAGTCGGTCTAGTGCGCGCAGCATGGGAGGGTGCTCCAGAGCGACCCCGCCCGACTCGGCCGCGGACACGTCGACGCGTGTGTCCCCGCGGGTGACTGCTCCGCCCTCTGGGGCTACTTTCAGACGCTGGAGCCCGCGGAGCTACAGGGCTTCGAGGTCTCCATCCAGGGGCAGGCGGTTCCGGTGCGCGCGGCCGCGCTCGGCCAAGCCAGCCCCGACATCGCGGCACTGCCCCACTGCAGCGTCTTGTCGGCAGCGGACTGCTGCCGCTTCCATCTCGAGCTCGACGCGACCTTCGACTCGCTCCCGCCGCACAGCATCATCACGCTGCGTCCGAAGACCAGCGCGGGTGCAGCCTTGGGCCTGCGGTACTTGCACCGGCTCACGACACCGCGACCCGAAGACAGCGCGATCCAATCCGTCGGCGGAGGCTACGAAGCCGTCGCGCAGGAATACCTGACGTACATGATCGAGCTCGCGGGCCTCGCGCCCGGCGCGCGTGTGCTCGAGGTCGGCTGCGGCATCGGGCGTATGGCCCTCGGCCTCTCGGCGTATCTCGCCGAGGGCGGGTCCTACACCGGGCTCGACGTGATGCAGCCCGCGCTCGAAGTCGCACGCAGCACCTTCCGAGCGCACCCCGTCGCCTCGCGCTTCGTGTTCCGGCACCTGGACGTCTACAACGGCTGGTACAATCCCGCGGGCACCATGAGCGCGAGGGACGTGCAGCTCGCACAACATGTGGAGGGTCCGGTCGACTTCATCTTCATGACGTCGCTCCTGACGCACCTCTTCCCCCCGGACATGGCCCACTACCTGGAGCAATGCCGCAGGGTGTTACGGCCGGGTGGGACCGTGCTGGCGACCTCGTGGATCATGGATGATCGCACCAAAGCCGCCACCCGCGCCGGCCGCGCAGCGATCCCCTTCCGCGAGCTCTCCGGGTATTGGGTCGAGAGCGAGGCGAACCCCGAAGGCGCCCTCGCCCACGAAGAGAGCACGCTCCTGGCGGCGATCGCCGACGCGGGGCTGCGGATCGTCCGGCGCATCCCCGGTTTCTGGAGCGGCGCGCCGGGCCTCGCGTTCCAGGACCTGCTCGTCCTCGCCAGCGACTGAGCGCATCAGCCTGCGACGAGCCCGCGAGCGCTCAAGCCAAGATCTCGCGCGCGACCTCGCCGTGCACATCCGTCAAACGGAAGTCGCGGCCCGCGTAGTTGAACGTCAAGCGTTCGTGATCGAGGCCCAGCACGTGCAGGATCGTCGCGTGGAGGTCGTGGATCGACATGCGCCCTTCGACGGCTTCGATCCCGTTCTCGTCGGTGTTGCCGTAGGAGAGGCCGCCTTGCACGCCGCCGCCCGCCATCCACATCGTGAAGCCGCGGTTGTTGTGGTCGCGGCCGTCTTCGTCCTGCGCATAGGGGGTGCGGCCGAACTCGCCGCCCCAGACGACGAGGGTCTCTTCGAGCAAGCCCGACGCAGCGAGGTCCGCCAAGAGCGCCGCGATCGGTCGGTCGATCGCACGACACCGTTGCGGCAGCTCTTCGCGCAGGTTGCGGTGGTGGTCCCAGCCACCCATGCCGACCTCGATGAAACGCACACCGGCCGCAGCCAGGTGCTTCGCGGCCAAACACTGGCGGGCGAACGTGTCGGTGCCCTCTGCGCCGACTCCGTACGCATCGAGCGTCTTCTGCGGGACCTTAGAGAGATCCAGGAGGTCCGGCAGCTCGGCCTGCATGCGGAACGCGAGCTCGTAGGACTCGATCACCGCTTCGATCTCGTCGTCTCCTGCGTTGCGCTGCGCGTGGCGGCGGTTGAGCGCTTGCACGAGGTCGAGCTGTTTGCGCTGCTGCGGCGTGGACTGACGCGGGTTCTTGATGTCGTCGACCGGTGCTTCAGCGCCACCGAAGCGAGTGCGACCGCTGCGCTCCAAGCCGATGCGGAGCCCCTGGTAGGTGGCGGGTAGGAACGCGCTGCCGTAGTTCTGAGCACCGCCGACGTTCGCCGGAGGATTCAGGGTCACGAAACCTGGCAGGTTCTCGTTCTCCGTGCCGAGTCCGTAGAGCGTCCACGCGCCGAGCGAAGGGCGCACGAACTGGAAGCTGCCCGTATGCAGCTTCGCAAACGCCTGCGGGTGAGCCGGCACGTCCGTGTGCATCCCGCGCAAGAGGCACATACGGTCTGCATGGCGTCCGAGCTCGGGGAAGAGCTCGCTCAGCCAAAGCC
>CAYOBN010000011.1:44928-54615 GCA_964402175.1 uncultured Planctomycetaceae bacterium
CACATACGGTCTGCATGGCGTCCGAGCTCGGGGAAGAGCTCGCTCAGCCAAAGCCCGCTCTCGCCCCGTTGTTCGAACTTCCAGGGCGACGCGAGCAGCTTCGCGCCACGGCGATACCCGCTCAGCGTGGCGCCGTTACGTTGAGCGAGCTCGGGTTTGTAGTCGAAGGTGTCGACGTGCGACGGCGCGCCCGACATGCACAGGAAGATGACCCGCTTGGCGCGCGGCGCGTGGTGCGGGCGCTTTGCGGCGAGCGGATTGGCCGCGGCATCTTGAGCCTGCGCGAGGCCGCGCAGAGCGAGCAGACCGAAGCCAGACGAAACGAGGCGCAGCGTGTCGCGGCGGGTCGGACGGGTGGGGTCGAAGTGCATGGTTATCTCCTCAGCCGATCGTGCGGAACTCTGCGCTCTGGAACAGGGACTGTGCAAACGCGGACCAAGCGGCGTGGCGGGGATCGTCGAGGGGTTCCAGCGGAGGATTCGCTCCCGCAGGCGCAGGGCGCTGACGATCCCGCAAGCGCTCGCGGCCACGTCGCGGTGACCCCTTGGAGCCGCCCCGAGGCGCTTCGACGGTTCCTGCGTAGTCGCTCAAGAACGCGCGCACGAGCCGCAGCTCGTCCGAGGTCGCTGTGCGACCGAACGTGATCTCGAAGGCGCGGTGTATCCGCCCGTCGTCGTCCAGCGACAGCGCCAGCAGGGCCCCAGCGAACTGATCGGCGTAACGCAGCACATCCGCGTCGTTCATCATGAAGAGCGCCTGGGTGGCGACGCTCGTCTCGTCGCGATCCCCCGTGACAAACGCTGCGTCGGGCGCATCGAACGCTTCCAGCGCATCGGCGACGTGCCCACGGAGGCTCGGCAAGTACACCGAGCGCACAGGCCGCTCGCGGGTGAGGAGGTCCGCGAGTTGATCGTTGTTCAGACGGCCCTCGAGGGCGCCTGTCGGTGACGCGACCGGCCGCTCGGACTGGAGCGCTCCAGCCGCGAACAGCAGCGCGTCGCGGATCGCTTCGGCTTCGAGGCGCCGCTCGGGCATCCGCCACCTGTGGAGCGCCTCGGGATCGCGCTCAGCGGAGCGTGCATCGTGTGTGCTGTCGAGCCGGTACGCGTGGGTCAGGACGAGCTCGCGCACGAGCTTCTTGGTCGACCAGCCCTCCGCGACGAAGCGCGCTGCGAGCCAATCGAGCAGCTCGGGATGATCAGGAGTCGAGCCACCTGAACCGAAATTGTCCGGCGTCCGCACGAGGCCCGTGCCGAACAGGTGCAACCAAACGCGGTTCACGTAGACCCGCGCCGTCAGTGGGTTCTCTGCGGAGGCCACCCAGCGCGCGAGCTCGATGCGGCCGCTGCCGGAGCTGACCTTCGGGGTCGCTGCGTGGCGCAGCACGACGGGCATCGCCCGCGGCGCCACGGCCCCGGGCCGACTGAGCTCGCCGCGCTCCAGGACCGCGATGTCGCGGGGCTTGCCTTCGACGACACCCATCGCCAATCGGTTCGCAGGCAGAGCATTTCCCTCGGCGTCGAAGCGTGCCAGGAGGTCGTCGAGCTGCTCGCTCTGTTGGCGCTGAAGGCGCTCGCGCAGCGCGGTCTGGGCGTCCCGCTTCTCGCCGTCGGACGGAGCGGGTGCGTTCAGCCGATCACGGCCACGCGTCAGGATCTGGCGCAACAGCGGCTCCATTCGCGGCCCATTGGGGACGTCCGCGCCCGCCGGCAGCGCGATCAGCTCGGCGGCTTGGTTGTTGCCCGGGCCGCGGAACGTGCCGAAGCGCGTCTCGCTGCTCAGGAACACACCGGCGAGCGCGTAATAGTCCTCGATCGGGAACGGATCGAACTTGTGATCGTGGCAGCGCGCACACGCCAAGGTCAGCCCGAGCATCCCCTGCGAGAACGCGTCGATCTGCTCGTCCGCCACATCCAGCGCGAACTTGCGCGCGTCGCGCTCGTTGTGCCCCTTGGCGCCGAGCGCGAGGTAGCCCGTTGCGATCTGGTTCCATGCGCGCTCCGTGTCGTCGCTTGCAGGGAGCAGGTCCCCGGCGAGCTGGCGCATGAAGAAGTCGTCGATGGGCATGTCTGCGTTGAACGCATCGATGACCCAGTCGCGGTACCTCCACGCGTGCGGGTAGACGACGTTGGAGTCCTTGCCGCTCGACTCGCCGTAGCGCGCGACGTCCAGCCAATGGCGACCCCAGCGCTCACCGAACGCCGGAGAAGCGAGCAGGCGATCGACCGCCTTCTCGTAGGCGTCCGCGCTCTGATCTGCTGCGAAGCGCGCCGCCTCTTCGGGGGTCGGCGGAAGTCCGGTCAGGTCGAAGGTGACGCGACGCAGCCACGTGCGTCTGTCGGCGTCGGCGACCGGCGCCACTCCGGCGGACTCCATGGCCGAGCGCAGGAACCGGTCGACGTCGCTCCACGCCCAGCCGGTGTCTTTCGGTTGCGGGACGTCCGGCGCGACCACGGGGCGGAACGCCCAATAGTCCTTCGCCGCTTCGAAGTCGATCTCACGGTCGAGCGAGCCCTCGCTCGGGCCTTCTACACCGAGGTCCTTCGGCTCGGGTGATGCCGGCCACGGCGCGCCCATGGCCACCCAGCGCTCCAAATTGCGGATCGCTTCGTCCTCGAGCTTCTGCTTCGGAGGCATCGCGAACGCGGGATCGTCGTAGCGGATCGCTTGAATCAGCGGAGATGCGTCGGGGTCGCCGGGGACGATCGCAGGACCGCTCGCGCCGCCGGTCAGGAGGGCCGCCAGGGAGTCGACCCGCAGGCCGCCTTTGACCTTCTTCGGGTCGGCGCCGTGGCACGAGGCACACGACGTCGCGAGCACCGGACGCACGTGCGTCTCGAAGAACTTGGCCTCTTCGTCCGATGCCGGCCTCATCGCGGGGACCGACTCTGGCGGCGGCTTCTCGGGGCTGCGCGCCCCGAAGTCGGCGGCGGTCAGGAACCCATCACGGTCCCGGTCCAGGCGCCGGAAGGCCGCCCGGCCCCGCGGGAACTCGGACTCGCTGACCTTCCCGTCCAGGTCGAGGTCCAGCCGGCGCACGAGGGCCTCGAAGCCCTCGCGGCGCTCTTGAGCGACGCTGGGGCCAGTGAGAGCACACAGGGCGGCGAGGGTGATAACGTGGGACATCCTGGCGGAGCGGTGCGGTGTCAGTGCCATGGCGCGCGGTTTCGGTCGGGGGCCTGTCCCTATATCGGTCAGGGGGCCCCGAGCGCTGCCTCCAGAACCCCCGCGCCAGCCCCTGGTTCCGTTGCCCCGTCCGAACCGGTATCCCTCTGGGCCATGGCCGACCCCCTGCCCGCGCTCTTCGCCCGAGCGACCCCCGAGATCGCGGAGCGCTTGCTCGGCTGGCGCCTCGTCCTGGACGATCCGAGCGGGGTCCAGCTCGTCGGACGCATCCGCGAGACCGAGGCGTACCTCGCGACGGGCGACGGCGCGTCCCACTCCGCCGGCGGGCCGACCGCGCGCAACCGGTCCATGTTCCTGGGCCCGGGGCGCGCGTACGTGTACTTGATCTACGGCGTGCACCACTGCTTGAACGTGGTCACGGCGCCCGAGGGGGTGGGCGAGGCCGTCCTGCTGCGCGCGGTCGAACCGCTCGCTGGTTTGGAGCTGATTCGAGCGCGCCGCGGCCCCAAGGCCCCGATGCGCTCGCTCTGCAATGGCCCCGGCAAGCTGTGCCAAGCGTTCGGCATCGACCTCGGCTTCGATGGTGCGGACCTCCGCGGAGGCCCCTTGCGCCTCGAGCCGCCGCCTCGCGGCGAGCGTCCGCCCGAGGCGCGCGTCGGGCCGCGGATCGGGATCTCGCGCGCGGTCGAGCTGCCGCTGCGCTTCGTGGCGCGCTGACGGGACCGCGACCTCCGCAGCGCCGTCGTAACCGAGTACCGTGTCCGTGATTTTACACGATGCAGAAGCAGCCACGCACCCTCGGTCGGATCCTGCTCGGGCCGGCGCTGTTCGCCCTGACCGAGCTCGTCTTCCGGCCCGAGGTCGCGCCCCCTGGCTCGCCGGAGCTCGTGCGCCATACCCTCGCCGCGACCCTGTGGATCGCTGCGTGGTGGTTCACCGAGGCGATCCCGATCCCCGCGACGTCGCTGCTACCGATCGTCCTCTTCCCCGTCCTGGGATTGGCGTCGGCCGGTGAGGTTACGCGGCACTACGGGCACGAGATCGTGTTCTTGTTCCTCGGTGGGCTCTTGCTCGCGCTCGCGATGGAGCGCACGGGTCTGCACGAACGTGTCGCGCTCGCGATCCTGCGGCGGGCCGGGCGCTCGCACCGCCGCCTCGTCGCAGGCTTCATGGTGGCGACGGCGGTCATCAGCATGTGGATCTCCAACACCGCGACCGTCGTGATGCTGTTGCCTGTCGCGTTGGCGGTCCTGACCCGCGACGATCTCCGGCGCGGAGAGGTCCATGAGGGCGCGCACACGCGCGACGAGCCCTTTGCAGTGGCATTGCTCTTGGGCGTCGCTTTCGGCGCGAACATCGGCGGCCTCGCGACGCCGCTGGGCTCGCCGCCGAACATGATCTTCCAGAGTCTCTACGAGCAGAAGACCGGCGTCTTCATCGGCTTCGGTACGTGGATGCTCTACGGTGTGCCGCTCGTCATCGCGATGTTGCCGATCGCGTGGTGGCTCGTCGTGCGGCGCTTGCCGCGCGACCTGCCGCACCTCGAGGTCGACCTGACACCGCGCACTCCGCTGACGTTCGAGCAGCGCGCCGTAGCGGCGGTGTTTGTCATCACTGCGGTGCTGTGGACCACACGCGAAGCGCTCGGTCCGTGGCCGGGCTGGGGCAATGTGCTCGCGGCGCGCGGGATACGCGTCGAAGACTCGACGGTGGCGGTGTTGGCAGCGCTCGTGCTGTTCGGCGTCACGAGCGGCGCAGGCCGGCCCATCCTCGACTGGCAGTTCGCTGCGCCGCGCGTGCCGTGGGGGGTGCTGTTGCTCATGGGTTCGGGGTTCGCGATCTCACAGGCCTTCGACAAGAGCGGTCTGACGCTCTGGATCGGCGGCCAGCTCGCAGGGTTCGGTGAGCTGCAGCTCGAACCGACGCTGCACTTCCTCGTGTTGCTCGCCGCGGTCGTTGCGGTGACGATCGCGGTCACCGAGTTCGCCAGCAATACGGCGAGTGCAGGCGTGCTCTTGCCGGTCGTGTGGGGATTGTCCAGCGCGCTCGGCCCCGAGCGCTTTCCGCCCGATCTCCTGATGATCGGCTGCGCCATCGCGTGCACGACGGGGTTTGCGATGCCCGCCGGGACGCCGCCGAACGCGCTCGTCTTCGGGACCGATCGGATCTCGATGGGGCGGTTCGTCCGGGCCGGGTTGGCCGTGGACGTGCTCGCTTGGGTCGGGGTGGTCACCGTCGTCGGGCTGCGGGTCCTGTGGCGCTGAAGCGGGCCGGCGCATACCCTCTGCGCCCATGGTCCTCGTCCTCGATGGAGTCCTCGCCGGGCTCGCCCACGTCGCCAGCGGCCCCGATCACATGGCGGGGGTCGCACCCCTCGCCGCCGATGGTCGGCGCCAGCGGGCGGCGGCGGTGGTGGGGGCCCTGTGGGGCCTCGGGCACGGGCTCGGCGTCCTCGCGCTCGGCGCTGCGGGCCAAGTCGCGCTCACCATCGCCGAGGTCGAAGCAGCGTCGGGTTGGGCCGAGCGCCTCGTCGGCTTCGTGCTGATCGGGCTCGGTGTGACCGCCGTGCGCCGCGCTGCGAAGGTAGAGGTGCACACCCACGGCGACGAGGGGCTCCACGCGCACCTCAACGATCACCCGCCCCACGCCGCGCGCCGTCACGGCGCCGCCGCCGTCGGCATGGGGCTCCTGCACGGCCTCGCGGGAGCCGGCCACCTGTGGGCGGTGCTGCCGTCGCTCGCGCTGCGCGGGGGCGACGCCGCGGTGTACCTCTTCAGCTACCTCATCGCCAGCGTCGCAGCGATGGTCGTGTTCGGCCTCGGCCTGGGCGCGCTGGTCGCGCGTTTCGGTGCGCGCGCTGTGCCGCGGCTCTTGTTCGCCGCGGGCGCCGCTTCGATCGCCGTCGGGGTCTATTGGACCTGGTCCGCGTGGAGCGCTTGAGCGCGCCGACTCGGCGAAGGGGCAGAGCCTCTTGAACGAACGAAGTCGGCTCGCGCGTTGCGAGCCGACTTCGGTGTCTCGGACTGCTCGGAGCGCGCGACTACTTCTTGGCTTTCCAGGGATAGCCCTCGGAGTCCGGCCCGCTCTTGACGTCGCCCTTCAGCGTCCCGTCGTCCTGCAGCGTCGCACGGGCGGTCAGGCGGCCGTAGCTCCCCGATTCGTACTCGAAGACGAGGGTCTTCTTCTCGGCGTCCCACTTGCCGTTCTCGAGCTTGCGGGGGGTGTCGCCCATCGTCATCGTGCCCTGCACGGAGCCCGCGGCGTTGACCGCGAAAGCGAGGTCGAACTCGATCCCGGCCGTTGTGAACTCCGCCGTCCACTTGCCCGAGACCGGGGTCTCGACGGCGACGAACTCCCCGCCGGCATCGCCCTCGCGGCGCGGCTCGGCGGCGTCGGTGCCGCGCGGCGCCGGCGCGCTCTCGGTGGCGGCTGGGGTGTCCCCTTCGCGGCGGCGGCGCGGGCGCTCTGCTGCGGCGTCGCCTTCACCCTCCGCAGGCGGCACGTAGCGCGGCAGCATCGTGTCGGCCATCGCCAGGTTGTACGCCGTCACCGCCGAGCACGTCGCCGACTGCACCAGGTACTCCTCGATCGCGTACTCGAGGGTGTCGCGCTGCGTGTGCCAGGAGAAGCTGTAGCCCATGCCTTCGAGGCCCGGGCGGTTCTTCTCGATCCAGAAGAAGCCGGGGATGCCCTTCTGGTTGAACGACGCGTGGTCGGAGCTACCGCCGCGCGGCATACGCTCGCTCACTTGGTGCTTGATCGGCAGGTCCGGGAAGGCCGCCGCCAGCGGCGCCGTCGCTTGTTCGAGCATCGGCAGCATCGCGGGCACACACTCGAGCCCGCCCTGGTAGTACGTGCCGCCGTCGTCGACGAAACACGCCGAGATCTTCGCGCGCTCTTCGTCGCTGAGGCTCTCGACGTACGCGCGGCTCCCGAGCAGGCCCTGCTCTTCACCGCTCCAGAGGCAGAAGCGGATCGTGCGGCGGGGTTTGGCGCCCGACGCCATGAGGATGCGCGCGGCTTCGATCGTGACGCTGGAGCCCGTCCCGTTGTCCTGGGTCCCTTGCGAGCCCGGGCCGTTCCACGAGTCCAGGTGCGCCGAGACGATGACGACCTCGTCGGGGAACTCCGTGCCCTTGATCTCTGCGATCGTGTTGTAGACCGGGATCGGGCCCTCGGTGAAGTAGTGCACGAGGTCGACCTCGATCTCGACCTTCTCGCCGTCGGAGAGGCGCGAGTTGATCACGTCGTAGTCCGACCTGCGCACCGTCAGCGAGAGCTCCTGCGGGAGCGTGTCCATCGTGAGCTCGCGCCAGCCGCGCACCCCGCCGGTCGTGACCTCGTCGCGGGAACCCGCGTTGATTCGGCCGAGGATCGGGATCGTCTTCAGCGCGTCTTCGATCGCTTGGCGCGCTTCGGCCTGCGCCCGAGCTTCGTCCTGGTTCTGGCCTCGGCGCTGGCGCTGCATGCTGCGGCCGAGGATCCACTTGCCCGCGAGCTCTTCGCGGCGCGCTTCGAGCTCTTCGATGGTGGTCGGGACCTTGGCGACCTCACCGCGGACCGGGCCCTCGGTGCCAGCGCTCCACGCGGGGGTCGTGAACTCGAGCTCGCGCTCGATCGGCGCCACCATCTTCGCGCTGCACGGGCCACGGTCGAAGCGGACCGGGATGTCACCCCAGCGCTGCAGGCGCGCGCCGGTCAGCCCGTACTTCGTGAACGTATCGCGGGCCCATACGTTGGCGCGCTCGAGGCCCGCCGAGCCCGTCAGGCGCGGACCGATCTCCTTGCTGATGTAGGTCAGGGTCTGCCAGACCTGGGAGCGGTTCTTGCCCTCGTCGATGATGCGCGCGACGACGTCGGGATCACCTTGAGCGAGGGTCGGCGCGCACGTCGCAGCGAGCGCCAGGAAGCGGAGGAGGTTCGTCTGCATGGAGGAATCCGGAGGGGGATGACTGCCCCGATGCTACGCCAGTCCGGGCGGGTGTGCCGCGCGGTTGGCCGGTCCTTGCGCGACTCGTACGAAAGGGCGCGCGCCCCCCTGTACGATCCAGGGCCGTCCCTCGATGAGCGCCCCCCTCGAGCCCCCCCGCGCCGCCCTTCGACCGGACCCGGCTGAGGCCCAAGGGCCGACCCAGGGGCGGCCCGAGCCGCGCGGGTCACGCCTGCCCTTGACCTCCCTGGCGTGGATCGTCCTGCGCTCGCTCCGCCGCCACGCGCTCTCATCGACGGTCACCGTGCTCTCCGCGGCGGTGGCGAGCGGCCTCGTGATGGCGCTGCTGTCGGTCCATGCGGCGACCGCGCGCGCGTTCAGCGGTGGGGGCACGGATTACGATGCGATCCTCGGGGCACCGGGCAGCCCCGAGCAGCTCGTCCTGAACACGCTGTTCCACTTGGACGCTTCGCCAGGGAACATCCCCTGGGCGATGTACCGGGAGCTCGCCGACGATCCGCGCATCGAGCGCGCTGTGCCGTACGCGCTCGGCGACAACTACCGCGGGTACCGGATCATCGGCACGACCCTGGAGGTCTTCCACGGGCGCTCGCTGCTCCCGCCGGGAGAGCTCTTCGATCCAGAGCGCCGCCAGGCCGTCGTCGGCGCGTCGGTCGCCGCGGCGACGGGTTTGGTGCGCGGGAGTACGTTCCAGCCGAGCCACGGCCTGACTTACGACCCCGAGGATCCGAAGACGCACGCTGAGCGCTACGTCGTCACCGGCGTCTTGGCACCGACCGGGACACCGGACGACCGCGTGATCTTCATCCCGATCGAGGGGGTGTACCGCATGGGCGGCCACGAGCTGCGCGGCAGCGGCGAAACCGTCAAAGCCGAGGCGTTCCACGGCAAGGAGATCCCCGACGAGCACAAACAGGTCTCTGCGGTGCTCGTCCGCTTCAGCCGGAAGGGGGTCAGCCCTGGGCTCGCGCTCAACTACCGCATCAACGTCGCGGGCAACGCCGCCACGCTCGCGTGGCCGATCGCGATGGTCATGGCCGGACTCCACAAGAAGCTCTTCTGGGCCATCGACGTTCTGGGTTTCGTGGCGGTTCTGGTCGTGGTGATGACAGGGCTCTCGCTGCTCGCTTGCCTCTACAATACGATGAACGAGCGACGACACGAACTCGCGGTTCTGCGCGCTCTGGGCGCGCGGCGTTCGACGGTCTTCATCACCGTGATCACCGAGGCGATGACGCTGGCGTTGCTGGGCAGCGCGCTCGGGTTCGCGGTCTACGCGCTGGCGCTCGCGCGCGTGCGCGAGAGTGTCATCGAGAGCACCGGTGTCGCCCTCGAATTCGGCTCGCTCTCGTCAGCGCACGTGCTGACGCCCGTCGGGATGGCGCTGGTCGGTGCGCTGGCGGGGCTGCTGCCTGCAATGAAGGCCTATCGCACTGATGTCGCGCGGACATTGGCAGGTGCGGCATGAGACACTGGTCGATCCTGGCGCTCGCAGCGCTCGCCGCGTGTGGCGGCGAAGAGCCTGTTCCGACTGGGGGCGCGGAGACGCTTACGTTCACCGGTGGTGCGCTCGACGGCTCCGAAGACGCCGCGCTCTCGGATTCGTTGCC
>CAYOBN010000011.1:54715-81636 GCA_964402175.1 uncultured Planctomycetaceae bacterium
TCACCGGTGGTGCGCTCGACGGCTCCGAAGACGCCGCGCTCTCGGATTCGTTGCCCGATTCGTTGCCCGATTCGATGCGCTCGGCGACGCCCTACGAGGTCGATTGGGAGACGCCGCTCGAAGAGCTCGTCGAGTCCCTGGGATTGCCCTTCGACGACGCCAACGCCCTGATCCAGTTGCCGGAAGAGGTCGTGCGCATGCAGGCTGCGAAGCGCGCGGCGGATCTCGACCGCGATCGCAACGACGCGACCCCGCCCGTGCCTATGAAAGGGGGCCGGCTCGGCATCCGCTTCCGGCATTTGGCGCTCGATTCGCTCGAGGACGATGCCTACCAGGAGCTCCTGGACGGTCTCGTCGGGCGTGAGGGGCACGATCCGAAAGAGGCCAAGTCGGCTTTTCCCGCCGGTGTGCGCGCCCTCGATGGCAAAGACGTCGCGCTCGTGGGTTACATGATCCCGGAGGAATGGAACGACGCCGAGGTCCTGGAGTTCATGCTGGTGCGGGACCTGCTCGCTTGTTGTTTCGGCGGTTCACCTCAGCCCGACGAATGGGTCAAGGTGCGCATGCGCAAAGGCAAAGGCGCGCGGTATTACCCGTACGTGCCGGTGATCGTCTACGGCCAGGTCCGCATCGAGGGCATGGCCGACGCCGTCGGATATCCCGTCGGTTGTTTCGCGATGGAAGCGGTCCGAGTCGAGCGCGAGGAGTGAGCGCTCTTCTACTCAGCACGTGACGGTCTTCACGGTCTCGCCGATGAACGTCATCGCGCGGCGCAGCTCGTCGTAGTCCGGGTGGGTCAGCCGGAACCACGTGTCGCACAACCAGCCGCGATCGAGGCCCTTCGTCGCCGCGCCTTCGGGCGGCAGCTCGTGTTCGTAGATGTAGCCGCCGTAGCGCTCGAAGACGGCGCCCACACCCGAGTGACCTTTGACGACGCCGTCTTTGTCGGGACGGATCTGGATGGACCCCGCCGAGAGCCGCCGACTGGGGCGCGCTTCGGATGGACGGCCGAGCACCGCGAGCGCCCACTCCCGGAAGATGTCCAGGTCGTTGGCCTTGCGGTACATGTCCCAGATCTTCTCCCCAGCGGGCCGCGCGCCGATCTCGCCAAACTTCAGGCCCTTGGGCCCGAAGAACCACTCCATGTGCGTGGCCGTCGCAGTGAGGCCGAGCGCAGCGGAGACCCGCGCACCGACTTCGCGCAGCTCGCGGTAGCCCTCTTGCTCGATGCGGTTCGAAATCGCGATCTGCGGCGAGATCCAGCGGGTCCGGTTGGCTTCGAGGCAGCCCGGGTAGTAGTGCCCGACGAAGTCGTGCCGCAGGCCCTCTGGGCCGATCAGCGTGTCGTAGAAGCCTTCGTGGCCCTCGATGAACTCCTCGACGGCGATGCGGCGCTGGCCGTCGAAGTTCAATTTGGGCAGGAGCGCCTCGAGCGCGGCTTCGTCCGCCACCTTGTACGTATCGAGGGCGTTGAAGCCATCGACCGGCTTCACGATCAGCGGATAACCCTCGCGCGCCGCAAACGCGCGCAGCTCGGCTGCGCTCTTGACACCCTCCGAGGCGGCGCAGGGAACGCCGTGCGTGCGCAGGAACTCCTTCATCGCGACCTTGTCGCGACACAGCCGCGCGGTCGCGACCGAAAGACCCGGGACACCGAGGGCCTCGCGCAGCTGCGCAGCCGGCTCGATCAGGGGCTCGTCGATGGTCTCGATTCGCGTGAACCCGGTTGCGCCGCCGAGCTCCTTCGCGTGCACCAGGAGCTCGCTCGAATCGAGCACGTTCGGGCAAGCGCGGTAGGCATCGAGGTTCTGCCGAGCGCTGGCAGACAGCCGTTCGAGCGGCGCGGGGCCGATCCCCGAGACCTGCGCACCGGCGGCGCGCAACCCGCGGAGGAACGCGTGGTTGTAGACGTGTGTGTCGGGCGCCAGGAAGAGGACGTGCATCGCGCGTCCTCCATCATGGCGCAGCCGGGCCGCGCCGTCGAGTGGGGGCCAGGTCGTCGGACCGATCGCTCGGCACGTGGTAGCGCTGCTGGATCCGCGCCCCCGCCTTGCGGGCGTTCGGGGCATCGAACAGCAGCGTGCCACCGATGTCGGTTTCGAGGATCACCGCGCTCTTCGCTGCGTCGAGCAGCCCGACGAGCTGCGCGAGGTCCCGCGGCGTCTTGCCGTCGATCTTCGTGACAACGTCGTACTGGAAGTGCTCGTAACCGACGTTCAGCTCGTCGGCCAGCACCTGAGCGATGACGATGACCTCCTGCTGCTCCTCCGTACGGTTGCCGAAGTAGTACCGGTGCAACAGGTTGTCGGGCGCTTTGTCCCACCACTTTTCACCCCACACGCGGAGGAACTCCGCGGTGAGGCGCGTGAAGACCGCTCCTCCGAAGAGGAACCACGACGGCTGCACGTCGTATTCGTAGCGCGGCACGAGCCAAGCCATCGGCTGCATCGTCATGCTGACCTTCAGCCGCTTACCGTCGCGCAGCACCTTCGCTTCGATCGTGTCGCCGACGAAGTGCTCGCCGACGACGACATCGAACTGACAGCGGAAACGGCCGCGATACCGCACCGTGCCGTTCTTTGCGATCGGCAGTCCATCGAGCTCGAGCAGGACGTCACCCTTGCGCAGCTTGCCCCACGCTGTCGTCCCGAACTGCACCGAGTTGATCAACACTCCGCCTTCATCGGCCCGCAGCGCGAGGTGTTTGCGCAGCGCGGGGTTCTCGAGCAATTGCACGCCGAGGCCCAACCCGGGCACCAAGCTGGAGCGCTTGCGCCGTACGCTCTCGAGGAACGTGTGGATGACCGGTGCGGGGACCATCTCGCCGATGGCCTCGGCGTCCGGCATCGACTGGAACGCGATCCCGACGACCTTGCCTTTGTTGAAGACGGGGCCGCCGCTGTTGCCATCGTTGATCGCGGCGTCCACGGTGACTGCGAGCAATTGGCGCTTCGAATGTTCGTAGCGCTGCACCTCGATGCGCGAGACGACGCCTTCGGTGATCGAGACCTCTTCGCCGCCGACGGGATAACCGACGACGGAGACCTGGTCGCGCAGATGCGGCAGCTCGCCGAGGACCGCGGGGCGAATGCCGCGGGTGAACGCGGGCGCGACCTCCAAGAGCGCGAGGTCGCTGTCGTGGGAGATCGCCGCGATCCGTGCGACCTCCTTGTGCGGCGAGCTGCCCTTCTGGACCTGGAGGAAGGTCGCGTTCGCGACGACGTGGGCCCCGGTCAGGATCCGCCCGCTGCCGATGACGACGCCCGAGCCCGTGGAGGCGCGCGGCGCGAGGGTCTGCCAAGGGCTCTCGTAGTCCGGGTCCTGATAGGTGCAGTAGACGCGGACGACCTGGGGGTAGCTGTGCCGGTTCAAGGGGGCGGAGTCTAGGGGGCCACTCGGGCACCGGGGAGCCGAATCGGCGGCTTCTGTGACACGTTCGGGCGCGGACCCGGTTGACCCCTGCCGCGTGACCTTCTCGCCGCCAGCCCCGGGCTGAGGCGGGCCCAAGGCTGCCGCCGCGGGATTTTCCAGATTTCTGTCCATACGCGGGACGTTTGCGCAGTTCTCCGCATGTCAACCCCGGCGGCTCCGATCGACGCCGTCCCCTGAACCTCCGAGAGCACTTCCATGCACCCCACGTTCCTGCTCCTGACCCTGGCCCCCCTGGCCCAGGAAGACCCCTCTCTCCTCGGCGCGCCGTTGCCCCGGCCCGTCCAGGAGGTCGGCTTCGATGCCCCTGAGCACGCCGCCGCAGCCCCCCGCCCCGCGTTCGTCCCTGGTGCCCCAACCTGGGACGCTCCGGAGTCGCCCGTGTCCCTGACCCCCCGGGTCCACGACGCCGGCCCGAAGCTGGACGTCGGCGCTGCGCCCCTCCTCTCCACCTCCCTGCGGATCCGCGACCGCCTGACCGAGGTCCTCGTCAGCGAGCCCGGTGACGGCCGCGTCTGGGCCCGCGGCCGCGACTTCCGTGCGAGCTTCGGCGCCGAGGGCTTCACCTTCCTGCCGGTCTTCGGCAAGCAGTCCCCGCAGGAGTTCCCCGTCGCTTTCCAGGTCCGCAGCGCGACCGTCGGCGACCAGAACCTGCCCCTCGGTGTCGACCGCGTCGTGCGCGGCGAGGGCCAAGTGCGCCTCGATCACAGCGCGCTCGACGAGGTCTATCACCTCAGCCTCGACCAGGTCGAGCAGACCTTCGTGTTCGACACGCTGCCGGCCACGGGCGAGCTCGTCCTCGACCTCGCGGTCGCGACGGAGCTGGCGGTGCTCGACCGCGCTGACGGGCTCTACTTCGTCCACCCGTCGTTCGGCCACGTCGCGTACGGCGACGCGTTCGTCTACGACGCCACGGGCGCGCGAATCGCGATCTCGCGCACTTGGACGGGCGACAGCATCCAGCTCACCGTTCCGGCTGCGTTCCTCGCGAACGCGGTGCTGCCGCTGACGATCGACCCGCCCGTGACGGCGTTCGTCAGCACCTTCGGTGCGAACGACGACAACCGTCCCGACATCTGCTACGACGGTCGTCAGAACCAGTACTGGGTCGTTTGGCAGGAGTACACCTCCGCGACGAACAACGACGCCTACCTGACGAGCTTCACCACGGCGGGCACTCAAGGCTCGAGCTTCGGCGTCGAGATCACGAGCGACGACTGGAGCGACCCGAAGGTCGCCTACCACTACGGCTCGAACCGCCTCCTCGTCGTCGCTTCGGAGTCCGCGGTGACCACCGGCAACGGCAGCATCCGCGGCCAGCTCGTCGACGCCGCTGCGCGCAGCGTCATCGGCGCGGAGTTCCAGATCAGCACTTGCTGCTTCCCGAAGATCCACCCGGACGTGGGCGGCAACAACTGGGACAGCGTCTCGAACAGCCACTTCTGCGTCGTCTGGGCGTTCGAAGCGGCTGCGGGGAACCACAACGTCCAGTACCGCGTGGTCGACTGGGACGGCGCGTTCATCACGGGTATCGAGACCGTCGAGAGCTCGGCGGACGACACCATCCACACCACGATCTCCGAGAGCCACGGTGACGCGAACCTCTTCGGCGATTGGTGGACCATCGCCTGGACCCGCGACACGAACGCCGACGGCCTTGGCACCATCGAAGCGCGGCGCGTCGTCTGGAACGGTAACCCGGCGCAAGGCGCAGGGAACTTCGTCGTGGACGCTGCGACGAACTGCGCTTGGCCGAGCGTGACCTCGCGCTTCGACTCGAACCTCGTCGCCACCGCCGATCGTCCCTCGGTCGTCGTCTACGAGCGTGACTTCCCCTCCGGCACTGGTCCGGGTGGCCGTCAGGCCAGCATCTACGGTCGAGTCGTCACGGACGGCGCGGCCTACGGCGAGAACGCCATCAGCTTCCTGATGGAGGACTTCGACGGCGAGCTCGACCAGCGTCGCCCGCACATCGCGACCGACGGTAGCGCCTGGTACATGGCCTACTCCGAGGTCTGGTTCGTTCTGCCGGCAAGCTCCGACTACGACGTGTACTACTGCTCGGGTCACCTGACGCAGACCGGCACGAACGCGTTCATGGCGCTCGCCGAGCGCCACGAGAACCTGGCCTTCACCGGCTCGTCCGAGCGCTTCGCCCGCGTCGCCACGGTGCGGGACGGTATCGCGACGTCGACCTCGGACGATGCTGCCGTGATCTGGGTCCGCCTCGACGGCACGAACGGTGGCACGCTGCACGGCTCGACGCTCGAGATCCCGACGGTGGATATCTCGACGCGGATCGCGGTCGGCCGCCAGTTCTGCGATGCCAACGACAACGGTGGCCCCGCGACCTTCGGCGCGCGTTCATCCTGGATGTGGATCGATGGCGACCAGACCCTGACGTCGATCCACAACGCGCGCTGCACCAACGTCACCCCGAACGCGACCGGCTACCTGATCGGTTCGCGGACGACGACCAACGTGAACCTCGCTGGGGGCAGCGCGGGTCGCCTGTGCGTCGGCAACGCTGGCCGCTACGTCAACGCCGTCCAGAACAGCGGCACGCAGCGGACCTTCTCGACCGGCATCAACCCGCTCTTCATCCCCTCGCCGGTCGGCTTCACGGCGGCGGCGGCCGGTGAGACCTGGTACTTCCAGTACTGGCACCGCGACCTGATCAGCGGCAACCCGACTTCGAACTTCAGCAACGCCTGCGGCATCATGTTCGCCCCCTGAGGCGCAACTGGGCTCGAGAGGAGCCTCAAGCGGGGCGCCACCCTTCCCAGGTGGCGCCCCGCGCTCGTTTGGTGTGGGGCAGGGGTCCCAACCGGGCTTCGGGCTTGGACGGATCACCCCGGGGATGCTAAACTGGACCGGTCACTCCACTTTTGCTCCGACAGATCCCATGGCCCTAAGTCAGACCGCCGAGTACGCGCTGCGCGCCGTCGTGTGGCTCGCTCAGAACCCCGGCCAGCCGCAGACCACCCAGCAGCTCTCCGAGGCCACGCAGGTGCCCATGAGCTACCTGCCGAAGGTGTTCCAGCCGCTGGTCCGCAGCGGGGTCATCACGGGTCAGCGGGGCCTCGGCGGGGGATATTCGCTGCTGAAGGATCCGCGCGACCTCACGATGCTCGAGGTCGTGAACTGCGTGGACCCGATCGTGCGAATCGAGTCCTGCCCGCTCGACATCAAGAGCCACGGGGTCCGGCTCTGCCCGCTGCACGCGACGCTGAACCAGGCCATCATCGCCGAAGAGAAGCGGCTGTCACAGACCCGCATCGGTGACCTGATCAACCGGCCCGGGCAACCCGAGCCCCTCTGCGAGGTCGCCACGCGCATGCGCGAAGAGCGCTCGAAGGGGCCGGACGACGCAACCCCAGGGAGCGACGGCGTCAGTCCTTCGTGATCGACGTGATGCGGACCCCGTAGGCGCTGTCGATCGTGACGACTTCGCCGCGGGCGACCACCTTGCCGTTGATCAGGATGTCCGCAGGCTCGTGGGCCTCGCGGTCGAGCGGAATCAAGCTGCCCGGGCCGAGGCGTACGAGCTCTCCGAGCGTCAGGCGCGAGCGGCCGATCTGCACCGTGACGCGGACGGGCACGTCGAGCAGTGCATCGATGCCGATGGGTTGGCCGGAGGGTTTGCCCGCGGCGAGCTCGTCGAGCACCGCAGCTTGGACGGAGACCGCTTCCGTGGCCTCGTCGAGCGCTCGCTCCAGGTTGTCGTTGGGGTTCGCCATGGGGGTTGGGCAGATCGCGGGCCTACGTCTTCGCGGTCTAGTCTTCGGGGGTGAGCTCTTCGTCACTCGCGGACGAGAGCTGTTCGATCAAGACGGCCATGCGGCCTTGGTGCGCGCCGAAACGGGCGAGCGCGCGGATGTGCTCTTCCACTCGCACGGCGACGGGTTGTTCGACGTGGGTGCCGAGCGGGATCACGTCGCCCACCTCCAGCTCCAGCAGCTCGCGCAGCGGCACCATCGTGGCACCGAGCTCCGCCGAAACGCGGACACTCACACCAGCCAGGTGTGGGGGAGCGACGGCGAGCGCAGCCGACAGGTCTTCGTCGTCCTCGGCCACCACGCCGGGGAGGTACACGCGCATTTCGCTCGGGCCACCGGGGCCGTCGAAGATGAGGTGCACGAGCAGGCGCCGGCTGTCCGCGTCGGGGCCGAGGTCCTCGAGCGTCGTGAGCTCCTCGGGTTCCTGCCAGATCTCGCCGTTGCCGACCTCTAGATGCAGCGCCTCGGCGAGCAGCGCGACGATGTTCTGCAGCAGGCTGCCGACCACGCGACCTTCGGTGCGCGACAGCGCTTTGCCTGTGGTCTCCAGCGACACGTTGCGCCGCGGCTTCGGCTGCTCACCCTCCGCGGGCGCCGGGCCGGACAGGACGATGTCGCAGGCGTTGGTCGCGGCGGTCGAGTCCCAAACGAGCCAGCCCAGGCGGCCTGCGCATGGGAAACCCATCACGACAAACGGCTTGACGATGTCCTCGAAGAGGCCGTGCGCCGTGACCTCGGCGACCTCCCCGAGCTGCAGCTTGTGGTGGTTGCGCAGCGGCCCCGCCAGTGCGTTGGCGATCGCGCCGAGGCGCGCCGCGAGCGACTTCGAGAGGTGGCGCAGGCGCTCCTTCGAGAGCGTGCGCGGATGCGCGAAGTCGCGCAGAGCGACGTCCGCAGAACGCAACGGACGACCCGCGCTTCCGCGCAGGGCCGCCAATTCGTCCTGGGTGACCGTCGTCTTCACGTGCTTGGGTTGGCGCGCAGAATCACTGCGCGAGCTTGCGGCCCAGATGGATCTGTCGGATCCGCCCGTGGACCCCCACGTTGACCTCCCCGCGGAAGTCAGGCTTCAGTCTGGTCAGATCCAGGAAAAGTTTGCGGCCGTCCCCGGTCCGGACCTCGAAGTCCGACTCCGACCCTACGAACTTGCTCTCGTCGCCGTCAGCGAACTTGATGGTCTTCGCTTTGGCGTCGACCGTGACCTTGTACTCGCGGAAGGCCCCCCGGAAGGTGCCCCGCCGCGCATGGGATTCACCGATGCGCAAGCCGCTCTTCGGATCCACTTCGAGCGGCAGCGTCGTTTCACCCACGTGCACCGGGAACAGGACCGGCTCCACTGCGTCTTCGAGCTGCGCCGCGAGCGCGAGCTCTGCGCCGCTGCCGTCCTTCATGATCTCGACTAGCGTGAAGTTCGCGACGACGTTCGTCATCACTTCGTCCACGGACGGCGTGAAGTCGGGGTCTGACTTGCGCCCAGTCGGGTAGTTCTGGTCGTAAGCAAAGAAGCTGGCGCTCGGCGAGAACTTTATGTAGCGCGAGAAGTTGTCGTCGCGGGTATTGGCGACGAACTCCTTGTCGAAGAAGGCGAAAGACCAAGGCCCCGAGAAAGACTCCGGGCCCCTCTCCTTCTTCGGCAGCGCCATGACGGCGATGCCGGCGCCACCCGCGATCAGCAGAACGACGCCTAAGAGCAGCTTCATCGGGCCTTTCCCGCCCTTGTCCTTCTCCGCTGCGGAGGAGGCGCTGTCTTTGTTCTCGTTGTCGGCCATGGTCGGTCACCGGGGTGGAGTTACGAGCCGCGCGTCCACGGACTGGGCAGCGACCCCCGTCTCGGGGAGCTCGCCGAACCAGGCCCTGGCTTCGACCCGCCTCGGGTCGTAGTCATGCTGCTCGATCATGTAGTTTCGGACGCTTTGTGCCCGAACCTGAGCCAGCCACGTGGGATCCCCGTGGTAGTCCTGGCCAGCGTCGTTTGCGTGGCCCTCCAGCACGAGCACCTGCCCCGGACCAGGACGCAGCGAGTCCGCCAGGGCGTCGAGGTAGCGCCTGGCATCCGGGTCGAGGGACCCGTCGCCGCGCTTGAACCGCGCGACCCCGAACTGGCGCACTTCGTCGCGGGCCGCGAGGGACTCCAGGTGTTCCGCGCGCAGGAGCTCCTGGAGCGCGGCCTCCTGGTGGGGGGCGCGCCGCTCGGGGTCCTCCTCCGGGGGCAGGTTGAACTTCCGCCGCATCTCGCGGTGGATGTGCTCCTTCTCCGCGCCCGACAAGATGCCGTCCATGCCGTGGGACTTCAGCGCGATGACGAAGGAGCCCAGACCCTTGGCCATCATGCCGAACTGGCGGTCCTTCGAGAGCGCCACCAGGAGGATGAAGAAACACAGGATCAGCGTCATCATGTCGCCGAACGACACGAGGTACGCCGGTGCGCCCTTCTTCTTGACCTTCTGGATGACGACCTTCGTCATGGCGTCTTGAGCGCCTCCTCGTGGTGCTTGGCGCGCTCTTTACCCATCGCGACCAGTCGGACGGTCACGCGTCGATTCTCGCGCCTCGCGCGGGCGCTGTCGGCCTCCATCGACCGCGGCGCAGTCGAGCCGACCGCGGTGACTTGGATCATGGCCGGATCGACCCCGCCCCGGGCGACCACCTCAGCCGCAGCGCGCGCCCTCGCGATGGACATGGCCGTCTCGTCCACGTATCGGCCCGACGGACGGAACGCATCGTCGGTGTGCCCTTCGATCAGGATCGTCAGCGGGTAGTGCTGCACGGTCTTCCCGAGCTCGAACAACGCGCGCTGGAGCTCTGGAGCGACCTCGGCGCTCTCGGGCGCAAAAGCTGCTCCTGGATCGAACTCTATCCGCAATCCGTCGCCCGCAGTTCGCAGGTCGATCTCCTGGTGTGCGTCGGTCATCTTCTGACCCATCTCCTCCAAGCTCTCGGAGAGCTGGTCGACGGGTCGGGCGTGGCGAGTCCGTGAACCGCGAGCGATGTCCATCGCCAGCATCAGATCGTCCGCAGGAGCATCGAACGTATCGCCTTTGCTCGTCCGCATCCCGCGGGTCCCCATCAGGTTCTTGGGGATCGTGAAGGAGTCGTACTCGCGGATGCTGCTGAACGTGAAGAGCAAGATGAAGAAAGTCACGAGCAGAGACACCATGTCGACGAATGTCGTGATCCACGGCGGCGCGCCGTCGATGCCGTCCTCGACCTGCTTGACGACGACCTTCTCGGCCATGGCTCACGCCTCCGCGTCGACTGCGACCCGCTTGCTGGGCGCCAGGAAGCCCTTCAGCTTCTCTTTGATGAGCTGCGGCTTCTCGCCGGATTGAATCGCGACGATCCCCTCGATCATCAGCTTGCGTAGCAGAACATCACTCTTGGCCACCATCTCCAGCTTGCCCGCCAAGGGCAAGAAGACCATGTTCGCCAGCATCGCACCGTAGAGGGTCGTGAGCAGAGCGACGGCCATACCGAGGCCGATGCCGCTCGGGTCCGAGAGGTCCTGGAGCATCTGCACCAGACCGACGAGCGTTCCGATCATGCCGAACGCCGGCGCGAAGTTGGCGCACTGCTCCATGATCTTCTTGCCGGTGGAGTGGCGCTGGTCCTCCCACTCTGCCTCAAGCTCCATGATGTCGCGGACCGTATCCGCGCCGAAGCCGTCGATGACGAGCTGGATACCCTTGGCGAAGAACTTGTCGTCCACCGAAGCCAGCTTGGTCTCGAGCGCCAAGAGGCCCTCCTTACGCGCCAGGTTCGCGTACTGGACGATGCGCTCGATCTCCTCGATGGGCGAGGGGGTCTTGCGTACGGCGGTGACCATCGCGACCTTGGCGATGCCCTTCAGGTCCGACGACGGGAAAGCGAACATCACGACCGCCGTGGTCCCCCCGAACACCATGATCACCGACGGGACGTCGATGAAGACGGGGATGCCGCCAGGGCCGATCGCCATCGCCACCAGGACGAGGAGGAACGCCAGGGCGGCGCCGATGATCGTGTTCAGGTCCATAGGTCGAGAAGCGTCGAGGCTTTCCGGAAGCCCGGGGCTGGGATCGACGCACGACGGCGATCCCTTGAGCGCATTTCGGTCGGTGGCAGCCCGCGGTCAGGGCGCGATCGCCAGTTGGTAGGCCCGTGTGTAGGCCTTGTGCTGCTCCGGGTTCACCGCCATGATCGCTCGCAGGATTTCGGCCACCCGGTCGGACTGCAGGTTCTTCAGGACCTTAGCCGCTTCATCGGCTTCGTAGACGTTCATGAGCTGCTGTGCGACGACCTCGGGCTCACCGTCGACGTACTGCTGGGCCATGTGTTTGTAGACTTCGACCTCGCGGGCGGCGAGCGCCTTGCGGTTCGCTTCGATCTCCTCACCCAGCGCGCGTTGTTCGTCGCTCTCGTTCAACAGCTTATCCTTCAGCTCGGCGAGCTTCTGGAGCTGCATCTCGATGTATGCCGCGTCCTGGTCGAGCAGCGCCTCTTTATCGTCGAGGCTGCGCTGCCGCTTCTCGAGCTCCGCGATCTTCAGCTGGAGGTGATTCTCCAGGCGTGAGAGCTCGGTGGCGGAGAACGGGTCCTGCATCTTGAACGCCGTCAGTGGGCTCTTCGCGGCGTCGAAGAGCTGCTGATCGCTGCGCGTGTCGCGCTCCAGCTCCTCTTCGAGCTCGGAAAGGGCGCTCTTGTCCACGAGCTCGGCCTTCGGCTCTGCGGGGAAGAGACCTCCGACCCCTTTGAGCGCGTTCAATGGCGTTCCAGAGAGAGACGCCACCAGGAAGAACGAGCCAGCGGCAAGGGTCGTACCGCCGAGACCGTATGCGACGTACTTGATGATGTTGCTCATGATGTCGTATTCCCTTCACTCTGGAGGCGTTCGCGCAGCTCCTTCTCTGGAGCATGGCTGTAGTCGAGGTCCGAACGCGGGATGTCACCGGCTTTGTCGAGCTCCCGCTGCTCGTCGACGCGCCGTTGGTGCCTCACACCGGCGATCTCGTCCTGTTGCGCTTGCTCTCGCTTGTTCGCTTCCATGCGCGCGAGCGTCGAATGGCGCTCTTCGAGCCGACGCAGCGCTTCGGCGTCAGCACGTCGGTCCGTCCATGGAAGCCGCTTCTGATCCGCGATCTTCTGCGCGTCGCGTGCGTAGGCCCGCGCCTCCAACAGCGCACGCCCGATGCCGTCCACGGTGGATTGATCCAGGAGGACCTGCTTCGGGTCGAGGTTACGGTGTTCGAGCGTCGCGCCCAAGGCCGCGCGAGCGTCGACCTCTGCGGTGACCAACTGCTCTACGATGGTCTGCGCGTTCGCCGCGGCGCGCTCTGCTGCGGCCCACTCGGCGCGCAGGAAACGCTCTTGCAACTCACGTACGGTGCGCACGCGGTGGAGTCGATCGGGGTTCATGCGCGGCCTCCACGCAGACCGGAGACAAGCTGGAGCATCTCACGCGTCTCCGAAATCGACGTACGATCGTCTTCGTTCTGCCGAAGGAACGCTTCGATGACGGGGAGTCTTGTAAGCGCTTCATCGAGCCGCGGGTTCGTCCCTGGCTTGTAGGCGCCGATCTCGACCAAGTCTCGGCCCTCGCGCCACACGGCGAGGAGCTCGCGCACACGGTTCGCATCCTGCATCTGTGTGCCGGGGATGATCTTCGGCATCAATCGCGAGAGGCTCCCCAGGACGTCGATGGCCGGAAAGTGGCCAGAGCGCGCGAGATCACGCGACAGCTCGATGTGGCCGTCCAGCAGGCCGCGCAGCGTATCGGCGACAGGATCGTTCTGATCATCACTCTCGAGCAGCACCGTCAGCAGACCCGTGATGCTGCCCCGCTGCGTCCGTCCCATACGTTCGATGAGGCGCGGGACAGCGGCGAAGAAGCTCGGCGGGAAGCCGCGGACCGTCGGCGGCTCGCCCGCCGCCAGCCCGACCTCACGGGCGGCGAGCGCGAAGCGCGTGATCGAATCGATCACGCAGAGCACGTCTTTGCCTTGATCGCGGAAGTGCTCGGCGATCGCCATCGCGACCCAAGGAGCAGTCATACGCTCGAGCGGCGAGCGATCGCTCGTCGCGGCGACGATGACGGAGCGATCGCGGCGCTCCGCGCCCAGAACCTCCTCGAGCATCTCGCGCACTTCACGGCCGCGCTCTCCGACGAGACACACCACGACGACATCGGCGGCGGTCTGACGCGTGATCTGGCCCAGGAGCGTCGACTTGCCCACGCCTGCACCAGCGAAGATCCCAAGGCGCTGACCCTTGCCCAAGGTCGCCAGGCCATCCAGCGCGCGCACGCCGGTCTCCAGCGCCTCGCGAACGGGTTCGCGCTCCAAGGGCGACGGCGCCGGAGCGTGGACCGGGCGCGGCCGTACGTCCACCAGCGGGGGACCCGAATCGATGGGGCGACCGAAGCCGTCGACGAGTCGGCCGAGCAGCGCATCGCTGGCTTCGACATGGAACGAGCGCTCCAGCGCGCGCACGGTCTGACCCGGAGCGACACCTGCGAGGTCGCCGAGCGGCATGAGCACGGTGTGGTCGCCGCGGAAGCCGATGACCTCTGCGTCGAGCGGGGCCAGGGAGCCCCGTTCGATACGGCAGAGCTCACCGATCGCCGCGGGCACACCGGCGGCTTCCAGGACCACACCTGAGACGCGCTCTACGGCGCCGCGGAAGCGTGGCCGCGAGGCCTCGCGCACGAGATCGCGGAAGCGCTCTCGATCGAGCAGGTTGCGCTCGCTCATACGAGGCCCTCCAGCAGCGCTTCGCGGATCTCCGCGAGTGCTTCGAGCGGGTCGCGGACCAGCAGTCCGCGGCGCGTTTCGACGTGCACCGTCCCAGGCGCCAGATCGGCGCGAGCGACGACGCTCGTATCCTCGCGGAAGACGACCCCTTCCAGTTGAGCCAGGTCCTTCGGGTGCACGTGCACGACACAGCGGCTGCGGTCCGAACAACCCCCTGCGAGCGCGTTGCGCACCATACGCTCGAGGTCGTACGCGCCGTCTGCCAGCCGCACCCGCAAGAGTTGATCCGCGATCTCGACGGCGAGCTCCACGACTTCGCGTGGCAAGTCCTGCTCGGCGCGCTCGCGTGCAGCGTCCAAGCGCGCCGCGGCGGCTTGCAGCACTTGAACGGCCCCGCCGATGGCCTCTTTGCGCCCCGACTCGCGACCGCGCTCGAAGGCCTCGGTCACCGTCTGGGCGTGCACTTCGTCGCGCACGGATTCGAGCCCGTCGCGGCGCAGCTTGGCGCCGCTCGGGGCCGAGTGAAGTGTGACTCGGAGCGTACGGGACATATCAGGCCACCAGCTCCTCGCCTGCGCGTGCCGGGCTGAACTCACCGCTGTCCATGAGCGCGCGGACCGCGGTCATGATCTCTGCCCGAGCCTGAGCGACCTCAGTGAATGCTACTGCCCCGAGGAGCTCGCGCTCGTCCAGCACCATGTCGCGCACACGCGCGGAGAGGTTGGCCATGATGTTCGATTCGACCGCCTCGGGGCAGGCCTTGATCGCCATCGAGAGCGTCCGTGTGTCGACCGAAGCCAGGATCTTCTGCATCGCACGCTTATCGATGGTCGCCAGATCGTCCCACGTGAACATCAGCTCACGCACTTGGGCCGCCATCTCTTCGTCCTCTTCCTCGAGCTTCTGGAGGACTGCCGTCTCGATCTCCGTTTCGGAGTGGTTCAGCATGTCCGCGACCGTACGCAGGCTCGCGTCGAGCTCGCGCGGGGGGGGGACCTCAGAGGCCGCGCGCAGTCGCTCCTGCAGGTCATCGGCGATCGTCAGCATGACGTCGACGCCAGGGGGCGTGATCGTTGTCATGCGCTTCACGATCTCCAGCGTCTTGTCTTCATCGAAAGCGCCAAGCACCGCCGAAGACACGTTCGGAGAGACGTGACTCAGGACCAGGGCCACGATCGCCGGGGACTCCTCGCGCAAGACCCGACCGACGAGCTCACCTGAGAGACCCTCGACGAAGCCGAAGGGCTGGTCGCGACGCCTTCGCATGTGGATCTCTCCGATGACGCGCTCGGCCTCGGCTTGGCCGTAACTGGCTTCGAGGATGGCGAAGAGCTCCATGTCGTCCTGCGGGCGCACCCCAGCGCGGGAGTGGAAGTTCTTCGCCAGGTCCTCGTAGAGACCGTCCACGGCCTCTGGCGTACAGAGGTCGGGGGAGAGCTCCGTCATCGCCTCAGCGACCTTGTGCACGACCCTCGGGTCGAGGTGCCTCATGACGGCGGCGCCGACCTCTTTGTCGAGGCTCAGGAGGAATGCCGCGACGCGCTGCGGTCCGTTGACCCTCTTCTTGCTGTCTTTGTCGCTCATAGCTCACTTCTTCCCAGAGGCTGCGTAGAACTGCTCGCCGAGCGCCCAGCGCGAGAGGAGCGCGCTGACCTTCTCAGGTTCGTTCTCGAGGAGCTCTTCGACGTGTTTGCGCGCCAGCATGTCCAGGTCGATGTCCTCTTCGCCGAGGAGATCGCCCAGCATCGGCTTACCGTTGTCGTCCAGCTTCACGGTCGCGATCCCCGCTTCGAGGTCGATGGTCGTGTTTGCGCCGACGGTCTTCGTACCCTTGACGCTCTGTGGGGCGCTCTTCAGGGTCCGACCGAGCAACACCAGGAAGGCGATCGCGGCGACGATCTCGATGCCGTGCTCGAGGAGCTGCCCGATCAAGGGGTTGCTCGGCTCGGGGGCGGCTTCGGGCTCAGGCAACACCGGCTTGCCTTCATTGTCCCGGATGAGGCCGTGGAGCGTCAGCGCGATGGCATCGAAGTTGTCGCCCCGCTCGGCGTCGAAGCCAGACCAACCTTTGACCGCCTTCTCTGCGGCCTCGAGTTTGTCCTTGATCGATTCGTCGACCACCAGGGAGAGGGACATCTTCTCCAGCACGTGCGGCTGCGCCACCATGTGAGTGGTGCGAGAGCCGAACGCGTAGGACTCCTCGGACTCGCTCGTAGAAGACGAGCCAGACTCGACAACACCGCGTGTCCCCGCGGGTTGGCTCTCGGCGATGTTCGCGTATTGACCTGCAGGACCGCCGATGTTCGAGCCAGAGCTCGAACCTTCGACCTTGAGGGTCCGCTTCGACTTCGGCTTCTTCGAGGGATCGAGCGTCTCCTCGACCGACTCCTGGCGGACGTGCTTCCATTGTCCGTTGACACCGATCAAGGTCAGGCCCGGCCCGAAGCTCTGATCGAGGAGCGCCTGGAGCTTACGTTCCAGGTCGGACTGCCAACCGCGTTCGATCGCGAGCTGGGACTCGACGCTGTGCTCGTCCCCGCCGCTGAACAGCATGTTGCCGTTCTGGTCGGTCACCGTGACGTGGGTGAGCGGGACGCCGGTCGAGTTCGAGACGATCGTCGCGAGCGTGCGACGCTGTACGATGTCCGGAGACAAGCCGCCGCGCAGCGTCAGCACAGCTGAAGCCTTCCGGTCATCACGCTTGCGGCCCATGAGCGTGTTGCTCATCGTACCCGAGACCTTGACGCTCGCATTGCTCACCCACACAAGCGTCTCGAGCTGCTTCTCCGTCTCCTGCCAGTCCCGCTTCTCGGAGCGCTGATCCCGCTCGCGCGAACCCAGGAACATGGCCGCAGTGCCGCCGATCTCCGCGTTGATGCCGCGTGCAGGGCCGGCGAGGTTTCCGTCGAGATCGACCGCGATCTGCGCTTCGTAGCGCTTCGAGGTCTCGACGAAGATCGAATACGGACCCGGGGGCATCGTCGTGCGGTACCGGATGCCCTTGTTCGCTAGCGCAGACACCGCCCGGTTGAACGCGCTGTCGTCGAGCCCCGAGAGCAGGACCTCGAAGTGGGGGTTCTTGGACTGGTAGACCTGATATCCGCCCACGCCAGCGAAGACCGCGACCACAGCCAAAGCCGCCCAGCGCGCGGGCGCGCCGGCCGCGACGAACTGGGCCCAGAGGTTCGAGAGGACCTGTTTCATGGCGTCAGACCGTCATGCGCATGACCTCGCGGTATGCGTCGATGAGCTTGTTTCGCACAGTCAGAGCGAACTGGAAGGAGAGCTCGGATTCCTTGAGCTGCGCAGCGACCTCGTGAATATCGAGCTTGCCTTGCAGCACCTCGAGGTGCAGCCCCTCCGTGCGCTCGATGGTCGCATCCGCTTTCTGAACGGTCGTTGCGAGCGCTTGCTTGAACGGGCTCGACTCTTCCGTGCGCTGGACGCTCTCGCCCACGCTCGAAGTCTTCGCCCGCATGCGCTCGAGGGCAGCCTCGAGCGCAGCTCGGCCAGCGCTGTTGCGGTCGATTCCGTTCACCATGGAAGGTCAGCTAGGTAGATGCCGAGAGGGGCGTCACTCAGCGAGGCGCAGGGCGCGATCCGCCATACGCTCGGTGGTGTCGACGACGGTGAGGCTGGCTTCGTAGGAGCGAACCGCGGTGACGAGGTCCGCCATCTCCTTCATGGTGTTGACGTTCGGATAGAGCACGACACCGTTCTCGTTCGCGTCCGGATGGGAGGGGTCGTACACTTGTTCGAAAGGGCTCTCGTCGGAGACGATCTCGTCAACGCGGATGCCCAAGAAGTCGTGCTCACCATCCGTCAAGTCGCCGAGCACGGGGCGGAACGAAGCGACCTCGCGGCGATAGGGCTCGCCCGTCGCAGGCATGCGCGTGGTGCGGGCATTGGCGACGTTCTTGGCGATGGTGTCGATCCGGACACGCTCGGCGTTGAGGGCCGAAGACGCGATCCGCATACCGCGGAACGTCCGCGCCAGGGGATCACTCTTGAGGGATTCGATGTTCATCGATCGGACTGGATGGCCAGTTGGACGAGCTTCGAGCGGCCGCTGAGGATCGCGGCGTAGAGCTCGAAGCGGATACGATTCTCACGGAGGAGCGCGGCTTCACGTTCGGCGACGACGCTGTTGCCGTCGGCGCGTACCTCAGCGTTCCAATCGATGCTCTCGACTGGATCGATCTCCTCGAGGCGCTCGGGCGACGTGCCTTTGTTGAGCGCGTCGACCAGAAGCGACTCGAACTCGACCTCACGCCGGCGGTAGCCCGGCATGTTCTGGCTGGCGATGTTCATCGCGACGACATCACGCCGTTGCGTGGTCGCGCTCATGAGCTTGCGCAGCAGCGCGGTTCCCGGGGCCTTGAGATCCATGTGCAGAGCCTCAGGCCACCAGGCCGGTCGCGCGCCAGAGGTGCAGCTTGTTGGAGAGGGTCCGCGCTGTCAGGCCCAGACGTCGGGCAGCCTCGGTCTTGTTGCCGTTCGAGCGTTGCAGGGTCGCCATGATCGCGACCCGCTCGATGTCCGCCATCGAGTGATTGGCGATCGACTCCTGGAAGACCGGGTCCTCGAGACCGAGCTTGCCGCTCGGAGCGCTGGGTGCTCCGCCTGCCATCGGACCGAAGAAGAGGCTCTCGACGTCGATCTCGCGCGAATTCGAGAGGATCACAGCGCGCTGAATGACGTTCTCCAGCTCACGGACATTGCCCGGCCAACTCCAGCTGACCAGTCGCTCCAGCGCGACGGTCGTGAAGGAGGGGACTTCGATGCCGTTACGCTTGGCGTGGAGCTCGGCGAAGCGACGTGCCAGCGGGAGGATGTCGTCCTGGCGCTCGCGCAGCGGTGCGATGTGTAGCGGCAGCACGTGGAGGCGGTAGTACAGGTCCTCACGGAAGCGGCCTGCCGCGACCTCTTTGGCCAGGTCGCGGTTCGTGGCCGCGAGGACGCGGACGTCGACCTTCAAGGTCTTCTGACCGCCCACCCGCTCGAACTCGTCCTCCTGGAGGACACGAAGGAGCTTGGCCTGCATGGCCGGCGAGATCTCACCGAGCTCGTCCAGCAGCAGCGTCCCTCCGTCGGCCAGCTCGAAGCGACCGAGGCGCTGGCGATCCGCGCCCGTGAATGCGCCGCGCTCATGGCCGAAGAGCTCCGACTCGAGGAGTTGCTCGGAGAGCGCAGCACAGTTGACGCGGACGAACGGTTGCGCGCTGCGCGTGGACGCCGCGTGGATGAACTGTGCGATACGCTCTTTGCCCGTGCCGCTCTCACCTGTGATCAGGACGGTCCCACGGGAGCGTGCGACGCGCGCCGCAGAGCGCAGGAGGTCCTTCATCGGCTGGCTCTCGGCGACGATCGTCTCTGGCGCTGCGGCCGAGGACTCTTCACGCAAGTAGCGGTTCTCCTGTTCCAGGTGCAGCTCGCGTCCGAGGCGATTGAGCGCGAACTGCAGGGCGTCGACGCTGCACGGCTTCAGCAGGAAATCCCGGGCGCCGTGTTTCATGGCGGTGACTGCCGCTTCGACGCTGGCATGCGCGGTGCAGAGGAGCACAGGCAGGTCCGGCCAACGCTCCTGGATTCGCTTCGTGAGCTCGACCCCGTCGACCTCGGGCATCCGCAGATCGGTCAGGACGACGTCCGGCTGCTCACGCTCGATCAGAACGAGCGCAGCGGCGGTGTCACGCGCAGCGATCGCCGTGTAACCCAGGGTCTCGACTGCTTCGCTCAGGTACTCACGGCCGAGTTGTTCGTCGTCGACGACGAGGATCCGTTTGAGTTTCATCGCTCGTTCTCCGCTGCGGAGTGAGAGGTCGCGTTCGATTGGGAGACGGTCCGCTGGATGCGCGGAAGAGTGAGGACAAACGATGCACCGCCGAGCGGGCTCGGGTGCGACGCACAGGTAAGAGCGCCGCCGTGCAACTCCGCGATGCGGCGGACGAGGGCGAGGCCCAGTCCAGTGCCCTCGGCGCGCGTGGTGTAGAAGGGCTCGAAGAGGTGCTCGCGGACACCGTCCGGGACACCCGGACCAGCGTCGTCGACCTGGATGCAGATTGCGTCCCCCGCGTTCGCGAGCGTGACTCGGACACGGGGTGCGGAGCGCTGCGCTTGCAGCGCATTGGCGATCAAGTTCCGAACCGCTTGCCGCAGCTCGATGGGGTCGACCTCGGCGTCGGCGTCTGCTCCGACGACCTCGATCGATCCCGGCTGGATCCCCCCTGGCACCGCAGTGGAGGCGGCGGCGATAGCGGCGTCGATGACCGAGCGGACCGACGTGGACCGACGCTCCAGCTTGCCGGCGCCAGCGACACCGAGCATCGAGGCGACGATCTGCTCGAGGTCCCGGACGCCCGCGCGAATGCGACTGGCATGACGCGCAGCGCGAGTATCCGGTGCGACCTCGCGCTCGAGCAGCTCCGCGAACCCGCCGATCGCATGCAGCGGGTTGCGGACTTCGTGCGCGACGCCGCCGACCATCGTTCCGAGCGCGGCGGCGCGCGTCAGGCGCCGCATGCGCTCCTCGGCATCTGCGAGCTCCGTTTGATCGTCCAGGCTCTCGACTGCGCCGATCGTGGTGCCATCGGAGAGGGTCACCGTCGATTCACGGCGCACGACCGTTCGCGTACGACCGTCGAGCGCATGGAGCGCTGCGCGTTGACCGTTTGCCGTCACCGCGGCGAGGCAATCAGGGATCGGCGCGCCCAACATCGCCTGTCCTGCGATGCCTAGGATGCCAGCGGCGGACTGGTTGACATGAGTGACACGACCGTCGGCATCGCGGACGACGACTCCGGTCGGAATGGCCCCGAGCACGGCTTCGAGGCTAAGGGTCAGCCGCTCGAGCTCTGCGACCTTCGAGGCCAGCGCGTCGTTTGCACGGCAGAGCTCTGCCTCCACGTGCTGTGCGCGCTGCTCTAGACGGCGGTGGCCTTCGCGCAGCTCGCCCAGCAGGCTGAGCGCCGCATGGACCGCCTGGTCGGCGTCCCATGCGTTCGCTGTCTCCACGGCAGAAGCCGCGGCGCTGTCGACCGACCGATCGCTCACCGCGAGGTCCCTTTCGCGGCGGCGCGACGGAGCGCGAGCTGGCGCTCGAACTCGATGAACTCCAGGTCCGATTGCGCGTAGCGCTTGAATGCGCCGGCTGCTTCGTTCTCGGCGAGGAGACGCAGGATGTCCTGGGCCTCCTGGATCCGCTCCATCGCCCTGTACGACTGCGCGAGCCAGTAGCGCGCTTCGAAGTCGTCCTTCAGCGGGCGCAGGAGCTGGATCGACTCAGCGAAGCGCTTGGCGCGGAACAGCAGCTTACCCTGACGTACGGCGTCAGCGGTGAAGTCCGCGTCCTCTAGATCGACCCGCTCCGTGCCCGTGCGACGAGACTCCGGGTCGATCTGCTCCAGCGGCGGGATGACCGACTTGAGGTTGTCGACTTGCCCGGGTCTGAGGCCCGTCGTCGGGGCCAGGCCGCCGTCCGACCAACGATCAGGCGTACGCGGGACCCGCTCTTCGAGGCTCGAACGCGGCGCGGTCGGGCCAGGGACACCGGGGATGTACGGATCGACGCCGAGCTTCTCCAGGAGTCGGTCGAGCGCGAGGCGCAGGCGGGATACGTCGCCGCGCAGCGTCACCAGCTTCGCTTCACTCTGTAGCTCATTGAGGAGGGCCGGCTCGGTGGCACCGAGCAGCAGCGGCAGGGCGCTGCGATCGCCGGCTTCGAGGCGCTTGACGAGCTCTCCCAAGTAGTCGATGGAGGCGACCGTGGCGTCGAGTTGTGCCAGGAGACCCTGTGAGCCGTCTTGTTGAACGGCCATGCCAGGGAGCACGAAGAATCCAGCTAGAGCCAGGCTAGAGGCGGCGGAGTGTTTGAGCATGGGTGAGGCTTCCTGACCTGTCTTAGAGGGATCCGTTCAAGGCGGCGATGGCGCGGTCGAGCTGGCCATCGCGCTCGAGGATCGACGATGCGAGTTGATAGAGCTCTCGGCGGTCGAAGGAGTACTCCGACTCCTGAGCTGCAGTGCGAAGGGTGTGGATCGCCTCATCCAGCCGCTTCGCGCGGTCGAGCGCGATCGCATAGGTCTTCACGAGGCGTTGGCGCTCCGCCCGCTCGAGGCCGTGCCGGCGATCGAAGACCGGGCGCAGCAGATCGACGGTGCGTTCGTACTGACGGCTCGCGCTCAGACGCTCGGCTTGCGCGATCCGCTCGCGGTCACCCAGGAGTCCGACCTCCAGGTCCATGCCGAGGGCGATCTCGGCTCGATTGCGCTCCTCGCGCACGAAGTTCGCGAGGCCTTCGTTCTCCGCGGTCTTGCACGCGGCTAGCGCCGCAATGTGGGCCTTCGCAGAGTTCGCGCTGGCGGCGGCGCGTCTGTAGGCGGCGCCGCGGGCGTCGCCTTGGCGATCCTGAGCTGCGTTCAGCCAGGCCCGGAAGGCGTCGTCGTGCTGACCGGCGCGATCGAGCGCGTTGGCACGCAAGTCCATGAGCTCGATGTCACGGTCTCCGTCGACGCTGTAGGTCGCCGCAAGATCGATCGAGCGCAGCGCATCCAGCGGCTGGCCAGCAAGGGAATATGCGCGCGCTCGGATCAGAAGGCGTTCGCGGCGCTCGCTGGCGTCGACCGAGGGAGCAACGTCGTCCAGCGAATTGAGGACGAGAAGAGCGCGAGATGCATTTTCGCGGGCGACCTCGGGGTTCTTTGCCTCTTCACCGAGGCGCGTATGCGCGTCGGCCAGACGGCGTCGCGCTTCGACGCCGAAGGCGTGCGGCTTGCGATAGGACGCCAAGTCATCGAAGCGTTCGATCGCGAGGTCCCAACGCCCGGCGCGACCGTACTGTTTTCCGGCCTCCAGATAGGCCTCCGCGACGAGGTCCGAATCGGGGTACTCATCGATCAGCGCGTCGAAGGCGCGACCGCTCTCGAAAGGGCGCGCGCCCGAGTTGGCGTCGATCTCGGCGCGAATCCACGCTGCACGCGGTGCTTGAGCCGAACGCGGGTGCCTCACGATGGCCTTCCAGAGCGAGTCGCTCGCGTGCTTGAAAAGCTCATCGCGGGTCGGATAGGAAGAGAGCTCCTCGCTGACTTCGATCGTCCGCGGCCCGACGCGAACGGCGAGGCCGACGGAGCCAGCGACCCACCCGAGGGCCTCCTCGAGCGGCTGACCCTCGAGCCGCGCGTAGAAGATCGGATCGCGCGAGATGAGCTCGAGGCCTTTGACGCTACGCCCGAGCTCACTGCCAATGTGTTCGACGACCCGTCGGAACGACGCCGGAGTTGCGAGCAGCGTCAGCAGGTCGTCGCCAGCCTCGCTTACGGTGCAGCGCACTTCGAAGCGCGGCTCGGTGGCGAGCTCGGCCGCGCGGCGGAGACGCGCATCGTCCGCGCCAACGCTGGCGAGACCTTGCGAGGCAAGCGCGAGCAGCAGGCAGCCGATCATCGCGACTCCTCCTGCGCGATCGAGAGCCCCTGGTCGTAGTACGTGAGCGCGATGAGGTAGTCGATCTCTTCGCGGAGCGTCTTGGTGAGCGGTGTACCGCGGTCCTGGTTGGCGAGGACCGTGAACAGGTTGCGCCTTGCCCGGGTGTATTCACCCGACTGAATCAGACGGCGGGCGATCTCGAGCGCGACCTCGTGGGTGTTGGAGTAGGTCGCTGGATCGAGGCTGGTCGGGTTCGTGCGCTCCGGTTCGTATGCGACGGACGGATCGCGCTGGCTCGCATTGGCGGGCACTTGTGGTTGCGCACCGCGAGCGATCGCATCGGCCAGGGTCGAAGTCACGGCCGCCAGGGTCTTGTTGACCGACTGGCTCTGCTGCTGCGTGATCAGGAAGATCATCCCGTTGACCAGGAGGAAACAACCGACGAGCACCCAGAGCATCTTGCTACGGGCAGGCGGGAGGTCGATCGCATCCGGGAAGGCGGTCAACAGAGCGCCTTGACCGACCGCGCTCTTCGGCTTGGCTTCCGGCGCAGCTTCGGCGGGCTTGGCCTCAGGCGCCTTCTTCTCGCGCATCACGACCGTGGGCTTCGCCGCGGCCTTCTTGTTCTTGGGTTTGCGCTCGCGAGCGCCGGCGGCATCGTCGGCCGTCGGTGTCTCGGCAGGCGGAGCCGGCGCGCGCTCGGCGGGCTTCGCTGGCTCGACGTCGGCGACCTTCGCAGCCGGGGCCACAGGCGGAGCAGGGGCGACCTCGGCCACCTTCTTCGGCTCGGTCTTCTTAGGTGCTGCGGGCTCGGGCTCGAGCGCCCACGGTTCGGGCGCGAGATCCGCGAGCGGGTCCGGATCGAGCAGCGGATCCTCGGTGCCGAAGGTCGCGCTCGCGCCGAGGTCCATGAGCTCGCCGAAGCCGAAGAGGTCTTCGTCGAGGTCGCTGGATGCGATCGGCGCCGAGGGCAGCGGCGCGCGCGGCTCCGCAGGCTTGGGCGCGGAGGGCGCGGACTGGGGCTGCTCTGCTGTGCGCGCCTTCGGAGCGGGCGCCGCGGGCGCAGCAGCCGGCAGAGGTGCGCTCGGGCCCGCAGCCGCGGACTCGCGCGCTGCAGCGATCAGGTCCGACATGCCTTGCACGTCGGGGAAGTCGAAGAGGTCCTCGTCGAGGCCCTCCAGCTCGGCCAATCTGGTGCGGACGTCGTCGGCCATGGGTCAGCTCCAGAGCGCACGTTGGAGCGTGCGGCGCGGGTCGGGTCCGGCCAGCAGTCGTCCCACGACGACCGCCAGCGCGGGGGAGAGGATCACGGGGGCGTGCGGGTCCTCGGCCAAGGTCTGCAGCAGCTCGCGCGCCGTTTCGGGGCCGAGGTGATCGAGCTCGGTCAGGTCGATGCGCCCTTCGATGTCGAAGTCCGCCGACGCGATGTGGAAACGAGCGCGAGCGCGCGTCCCTTGGCCCGGGGTCGAGCGCACGACGAGGTCCTCCGCCAACGCCGCCGCGCGCGCGAGGCCGCTCGAAGCGCAGACCATGCCTTCGAGCTCCGCCTGAACGGAGTCGAAGCCTACCCCGTGGTCGCGGATCTCGACTTGCAGCGAGCGGGTGTCCATCTCGGCGTGCAATTCGATCGGGTGTTCGGTGACTCCGATGACCGCGCCGTAGGCGTGGCGAGCAGCGTTGTCGACGAGCTCTGCGACGGCCGAGGCGATCCGGGCCCGCGTAGTGGGCGCGACCTCTGACCGGAGACACCATGCGCTAAGATCCCGCGCGGCGCGCTCGGCTGCCCGCGGGCCGGCGGCGTAGATCCGAGCGAAGCGCGCCGGTGTGACATCGGAGGAGCCGGCGCTCTCGGCTTCGACCGCACGGACGAGCTCGTCCACGCCGAAGGGCTTGGTGAGGAGCTCCGCCGCGCCGAGGCGCAAGGCGCGCCGACAGTCTTCGATCGTCGGGAGGCCCGTCATCAGCACGGTGCGCGGAGCGTTGCCCCGTGCGACGAGCGCGTCGAGCAGGTCGAGGCCGCTCATGCCTGCCAGAGCCAGATCGGCGACGAGCACCTCCGGGTCCGGCATCGCCAGCGCTTCTTCAGCGCTCGCGGCGATCGAGACGTTGTGCCCGCGGGCCTTCAACGCCGCAGCCAGCGCCGAAGCGAGCCCGATCTCGTCGTCGACGATCAATACGTCACGAGCGCTCACGCCGCACCTCCGAACCGCGGGAAGCGCAGCACGATGCAGCGGTGCTGCGGGCTCGTCGTGTGAACGGTGCAGGTCCCACCGAGGCGCAGCACATCGCGCTTGCCGAGCAGAAGCGGCAAGTCGAGGCGCTCCGTACCGTCGAGCGCGTCCGTACCGCTGGGCGGATCGTCGACGACCGAGAGCGTGACGCTGTCGTCGTCGGCGTGGGCGTGCAGCAGCAGCTCTCGCTCGGCACGCAGCAGGCTCGCGCGTACGAAGCGCCGCAGCGTGGCGACCAGCAGCGGGCCGTCGGTCTCCAGCACGACCCCACCTTGTTCGACCAGGATCCAGAGGCGGCGACGCTCGCGCTCGTCGAGTCCCGCGCGCACACTGGCAGCGAGGTCGGCGAGGCAGCAGCGGGTCCGCCGCAGAGCGGTCGGCTGCGTCCAGCGCCACAGGTCGTCGACGGCGTCCTCCACGCGCGCCAGCTCGCCCAGGGCGCGGTCGACGTAGCCCGCGCTCCGGCGCTGGCCCTCGAGCACCGCGCGCAGCGCCGCGAGCGGCCCGCGGACCGCCTGCTGCATGTGCTCAGCCAGTGCGGCCCGGGTGCGGTCGTCGCCAGCGGACTGCGTCGCGAGCACCGCCAGCCCGTCGGTGCCGGGTGCCGCGCTCTCCGCGCTCGTTGTGACTCGCTGTTGCATGGGTCGCCTCGTGTGCTGGACCGGCGCAATACCGGTGCCAGGTGCGGAGATCGACCGAAGCGGCCGGAACGCTTTACGCTTCAGTGGAACTTTCCGGAATCCTTTTCCGTGTCCGGCTCGGCGGGCAGGGCCGGCCCCCCTGTCGGACTTTCCGACACCTGTCGCTCGGCGCGACACCGCCGTGGGCATGGGGGCCAGGCGCAGGCCTGGCCGAGGGGGTCCCGGCGGATGCGGCACCCCGCCTTGGGGCCCCCCAGCGGATTCGGAAGGACGTGAGCGGATCGCTGCCTTCATACGGAGCGCACGCAGCCTCATCCCGCTTCGACTCACCGGCTGAGGTCGGCGCGCGGGCGAACCTGCTCGGGTCGAGCACCGCAGCCGCAAGCGTGCACGCGCCCGCACACGGATCCGACCCTGCCGCGGCGCGTGGCAGAGCGCCATCCCGCCACGGTTGACCTGGTGTGACACATAGCGCTCGATGGTCTGGAGGTCCTCTGCGACAGGGAGAAGGTGAACGAACGATCTGCTGTTCGGTGTCGCGCGATGGAGCCTCAGCCAGCGGAGCGACCGAGTGCCTGCGATACCATGCGCCCCGCAGCCGATCTCCTAGGTACCGCGCCGACGTGTACGCTGCGACTCGAGCCCCATTGCACAGTTTCCCGCGATGCTGCAGCGCACCCTCTTCCTCGCTCTCCC
>CAYOBN010000011.1:81736-88798 GCA_964402175.1 uncultured Planctomycetaceae bacterium
GCGATCCGCGACACCTACGCGATCACCCGGGTGGGTGTGTATGCGGACCTGCACCTGGGTGACTCCGTGCGGGTCTTCACCGACGTCCGCACGGGGCAGTCCACGGACCGTGACCTGCCGGGGGGGCGACGCGTGGCCGACATGGACACCCTCGACGTGCAGGAGTTCTTCGTCGACTTCGAGCTCGACCTCGGTGACAGCACGTTGCGACTCCGTCCTGGCCGCCAGATGCTCTCGTTCGGCGCCCAGCGCCTGATCAGCCCGCTGCCGTGGGCGAACGTCTGGCGATCCTGGGAAGGTCTGACTGCGCTCTGGCGCGGCGGCGACTGGGAGATCACCGGAATCGCGACCCGCTTCGTGCTGGTCGACAAGACGGACTTCAACGAGGGCGAAGACGACATCTCGCTGCTCGGTGTCTACGCGCGGCGCGCAGCAAAGGGTGGAAGAGAGGGCGTCGAGCTCTATGCGCTCGCGACGGAGCGACCCGACGTCAACGCGAACGGCACGCTCGGCGACGAAGAGCGCTTGACCGTCGGTGGCCGGCGCTGGTCTCCTTTCGCCGAGCGCTTCGACTACGAAGTCGAAGCTGCGTGGCAGACCGGCGAGGTCGGTGCAGGTGACGTGGGCGCGTGGTTCGTGTCCAGCCAGATCGGCTGGCGGCCAGAGGGCATCGTGCCCGGTGACCCGCGCCTCTTCATCGGCCTCGATGGGGCCAGCGGCGACGACGAGGTCGGCGGAGACGTGGGGACATTCCACCCGCTCTTCCCGCTGGGCCACGCCTACTTCGGCTACATCGACGTCGTCGGACGCTCCAACATCGCCGCGGCGGCTTTCGGAGCGAAGTGGCAGCTCACCGACCGAACCGCCTTCGCCGTGAGCCTGCACCACTTCCGTCTGATGGAGCTCGCGGATGCCCTCTACGATGCCGGTAACAACCGCACACGCGCTGGCGCCGACTCCCGCACCGTGGGCTCCGAGGTCGACCTCCTGCTCGAGTCGCAGCTCGAGCGCTACCTCTTCGGTTATGCCGGGTACAGCCACCTGTTCCCGGGGGCCGCGATCGGCGACACCGGGCCCGATGCCGGCATCGACTTCTTGTACCTAGGGTTGCGGTACACGTTCTGAGGGGCTTCGGGGTCGCCGTCCACAGGCAGAGTCCGCCTGCGGACGCACCGAAGCCGGCGACCCTCGGCGTTGGTACGCTCAGTAGGGCGCGCGCCGGAAAACCCGGGTTTGTGCAACCTGGCGCGACCGCCAACGGTATCCCTCACCGTGGAGTCGCAGTCCATGCCCCCGCAGTCCAGCAGCCTCGACCCCAGGGAGGGGCCGCTGGATGCCGAGAGCGAGCCCCTGTCGGGCCCGCTCGTCCGGGCTCTGCCCCGTCTGCGGGCGCACCTCGCTCGCTCGGGCGGTGAGGTCGATGACCTGACCCAAGAGACGGCCGAGCGCGCGCTCCGGGCTGCGCCCCAGTTCGATCGCTCCCGCGCGCTGTGGCCGTGGCTCCGCCGCATCGCCGATCGGGTGCGCATCGACAGCGCCCACCGGCGCCGCCGGATACCCGAGCCCGTGGCCGAGCTCGACCCTGCCGCGCCCGAGCCCATGGACCTCGAGCGCGAGCGTGAAGCCGCCGCGGCGCTCGTACGCGCGCTGCCCGAGCGACAGCGGACCGTGCTCGTGCGCTTCCACATCGAAGGTGAGTCGATCGAGGAGATCGCTCTCACTCTGGGTGTGCCGCCAGGCACCGTCAAGTCCGACCTCTCGCGAGCGCGTCGACGGCTCGCGGAGTGGCATTCCGATGGCGAGGAGACGTCGCGATGAGCGCCCCTGAGACCCACGATCCCCTCTGGCGCGCGATCGAAGCGCACTTGGACGCGCGCACCGATCCCTTCGCGGATCCTGCTCTGGCGAGCGCCCTTGCGGCTGCGCCCGAGACCGCCGCCATGGCTCGGCGCTTGATTCGGCGGATCGCTCTGTTGCAGGCGCAGCCGCGGAACCGGGGGTACCCGAGGGCGCGCGTGTATGCAGCGGCAGCAGCGCTCTTCGCCGTGGCGGCGTGGCTGTGGTGGCCGGAGCCCGCACCCTCGCCCGCGCCCGCGACCCCGAACTCCGCTGGCGCAGTCCTCTACGCCAGCATGAAACGCGAACACCACCGCAGCGCTGCCGTGCTCACAGAGGTGATTCACCTCGGCACGGAGCGCCATGTCGGATGGTCCCTTGGTCCCGCCAATCCACGCTGATGTCACTCACTCTCTTCCTGGCGCTCGTACAGGTGACGGTCGCTCCGATCGATCCCGTACCGGCACCGTCCCCCCAGCCATCGATCACTGTCTATGACGTGCGCGATCTGACGGGCCAAGGCCGCCTCGATGACCTCGCCCGGGACATCGTCTCCGAAGCGGTGTCCACCGAGACGCGCATCGTCCTCCTCGAGCGCTACCGCGAGCTGATCGAAGAGGGCGCCGCGCGTAAGTCGATGGAGAACATCGTGGCGACCGTGCGGACGCTGATCACACCGCCCCTGCTGGACGAGGTGCACAAAGTGCAGCCGCTCGGTGATGGGACGTTCACGCTCGTCGGCTCCGAGGAGCAGCACACCTGGACCCGCGCCTACCTCGCCGGTCAGCGCAGCTTCGAGGGTCTCCTGGATGTCCGCTGCACGGTCCTGGAGCTGCCCCGTGGACGTTTCGAAGCGCTGCTCGAAGGTCGTTCGAGCATGATCATGGATAGCGCATCCGCGCAGTCCCTGCGCGAGCAGGCCGGCGCGACCTCCGTCTTGGTCGCGCCGCGTGTTCTGGTGCAACCGAGCCAGCGCGCGAGCCTCGCGACGCTCGATCAGACGGCTTACATCAAGGATTACCGGCTCATCGTCGTCGATGCGAACAACGAAGTGATCGATCCCGTGGTCGATGTCGTCTCCACGGGCCTCGAGCTGGACGTCCTCGCGGCACCGATGCAGGCGGGGCACCTCACACTCTGGGCAGACCTGCGGCTCTCCTCCGCTCCGCGTCCGTTCCGCGAAGCCAAGGTGAAGCTCGGCGCCCAGGGGACCGAAGTCACGGTCCAGTTGCCCGAGGTCACGACGACGCGCATCGAAGGCCGCTTTGCTCTGCCCTTCGGGCACGTCTTGGCCCTACGCGGGGTTCCCGACAGCGCGCGCGACGAAGAGCTCCTGCTCTTGCTGGAGGTCCAGCACGCCCCGAAGGCCCAGTGAATGTACCGGGCGGGCGCCCTTCCAATAGGGCGCTGCATGTCCCATGCTCCCGCCCTTATGCAAGAACGTGCGCTCCCACTCCACGCCGAGCCCGACCAGGCGCTCGCGACGATCCTCGCTGCTTCCGAGTCCGCACCGGTCGTCGTCTTCAAGAAGAGCCCGACCTGCCCCGTCAGCCACCGCGCCGAGTGGGAGTACAAGAGCTGGCTCAAGACCCTGTCCCCGGACTCGCCGATCCGCACCGCGTTGATCGACGTGATCGAAGAGCGCCCGCTCGCCCGCGGCTTGACCGCGGCCCTCGAGGTCCAGCACGAGTCCCCACAGGCGCTCTGGTTCGAGGGCGGTGTCTTGAAGTGGCACGGGAGCCACGGCGCGCTGACCCAGGCGCGCTTCGCTGCGCTCGCTTCGGGACAGTGACAGACACGTACTGCGCATGGGGCGCGAGCGCCGGGTAGACCTCGGTGTCGACGCGGAGGTCCGAGGGGGACCGACCGTGGATCGACCCGAGACTCCCACTCGCCCTTCCGCACCATGCAGCAGCACTCTCTTTCGCGCTCGCTCGCTCTGCTCGCCCTCGGCCTCCTTGCTTCGGCCTGCACCGACAACGACAAGTCCAACCCGTCGAGCCCCGGCGGCGGTAACGGTGGCGGAGGCAACGGCGGCGGCACTCCCGGCCCGACCGACAGCCTGAACGACACGGACCTCGATTCGGACGGCGACGGCGACCTCATCGTCGATGTCCCCTCGACGGCGGACCCCCTGATCGGCGCGGTGTTCCAGCGTTACACCGCGATCCTCACGCCGAACGGCGGCCGTGTGCACCTGCTCGCCCAGGACGGCGTCGATGACCAGAAGCTGCGCCGCGCACGGGAGATCCTGCGCCAGCACCTCGCGCCCGTCGCTGGCTCGGCCCAAGGCGCCGACAAGACGGATGTCGCCAACACCATGGCGACCCGACGCGCCACGCTCGCGCTCTTCCGCGACCTCTCCAGCGCCAACCCGAGCGATCCGGCGATCGCAGCGTTCCGCGCCGCGATGGGGGAGAGCGTCGTGCCGCTCCTCGCAGACCGCGTGATCCTCGAAGGGTCACCCGAGTACATGGCTGCGCTGCCCGCGGAGGACAACACCTTCGGCGTGACGGCGGCGCTCGTCTACCGCACGGGCCTCACACACGCGCGGCCTGCCCACGCCGCGGCGCTGCGCAGCCTCGCCGAAGCGCGCCTCGCTTCGGGGACGTTCAGCGCTCCCGCGAGCGCGCCCGCGGAGGAGCTCGACGATGCGTTCGTCGTCGTCGCCCTCGACGTCCACAGCGGCGTCTTCGGCCACGGTCCGCGCCCCGATGGCCGCGGCGGCAACGAGTTCCTCTACAGCTTCGATAGCCGCGCAGACATGGCCGCAGGTGACCCCGAGCTGCTCACGTGGATCGAAGCCTTCTTCGCGCCGAGCCACTCCTTCGAAGCGATCGTCGTCGCGGGCTTCTCCGGGACCTTCGACGGTCTCCTGCGCACCTCGAACCCGTACTCGAGCCGCGCCCAGTACCTGCGCAACATCCAGCTGACGGGCAGCAACACGAGCGAGCTCTTCGGTGCCCCTGGCGACAAAGTCCTGCGCGGCAACAACGGCAACAACAACATCAAGGGGCGCGCCGGTGACGACCGCATCTTCGGTGGCGGCGGCTTCGACACGGCGGTCTACAGCTTCCCGCGCGCGAACTACGTCATCACCTTCGACGGCCCGCGCGTGATCGTCGAGGACGTCCACGGTGGTCACGAGGGCCGCGATGTCCTCGAAGGCATCGAGCGACTGCACTTCTCGGATCATGCGTTCAACCTCTGAACAACGGGGCTGCGGCTTGCCCGGGAGCAGCGAGCGCTGCGTCCCGGGCAGCTTGCGTTCAAGTCGGTAGCTGCGTGCGCTCGCCCGTGGCGAGCTGCTTCAACGCGGTGTACACGTCGCCGACGAGCGAGCGGCGCTCGCTCCACGCCCACGGAACGAAGTACGGCAGCGCGCGCAGCGTCTGCACCGGACCGAGTCGCGCGCGCCGTACGCCTGCCCAGTACTCGCCGCCGAGACGCCACAGCGGGAACTGCAGCTTGCCTGCGAGCGACGGATCGAACCACAGCGCCCGCTCGCGCCGGTTCGGGTACTTCTTCACCGAGCGCTCCATGTGCTGTCGGTGGAGGAAGAGCGGCTCAGGTACGCGGACCCACGGACCCGCCAGCGCGAGCTCCGCGAGCAGGACCCGATCCGATGAGGGGTACCTGCCGATCAAAGCCGTCCGCCTGAGGACCGCGGTTCGCACAACCCCGTACACATCGAAGCAGGGGTGGCGCTGCAGCATCACCTCCGCGAAGCGCGCGTGCGGTTCGCTCTGGCTACAGTCCAGCGCGTCTTCGTGCTCGAAGAGCGTGTGGCCTGCCTCGTCGATCTCGATCGCGCGCGGGCGTGCGAGCACGGCCTCGGGGTTGGCATCGAGCGCCGCGACACAGCGTGCGACGTACTCCGGCGCGCTCGCGTCGTCGTGCGTCGCCCAGCGGAAGAGCTCGCCGCGCGCCAGCTCCACGCACCGGTTGTGGCTCCACGCGGCGCCGCGGTTCTCGGGGCTGCGCTCGATCCGGACCCGTGCGTCGCGCCGCGCATACTCGGCCAAGAGCGCCGGCGTCGCGTCCGTCGAACCGTTGTCGACGACGACGAGCTCCGCGTCCGTGAACGTCTGCGCCAGGAGGGAGTCCAACGCCGCCGCCAAGTACGCCGCGCCGTTGTAGACGGGCAGGCCGATCGTCACGCGGGGAGGGACTTCGGGCACACGCGGCATGGCAGGGCATCTGGCCTTCGAGGCCTCTGGGGTTTCGACGTGCCGGGGAAGGGCCCTTGAACCCTCGGAGAGGCCCCACCTCGGATTCCTCGGGGCCCCGGTTCCAGCGGGAGAACCCAGCCCGAGGGGGCTTCGACGGGATCCACTGGACCCAGAGGGCCGGATCCGCCGATGAAGAAGGGGCGACCGGGGACTAGACTCCCCCCGAGACATGATGGATTCAAGCGCAGGTAAGTCGGACCAGGGCCACTCGGCTGGTGGCTCGGGATCCGGTGACGACGACGTGCGCTCGCTCGTCGAGCGCGCCAAGGCTGGGGACGCGCTCGCGCTGAACGACCTCTTCGCGCGCTACCACCAGACCATGGTCGAGGTCGCCCGCCGAAAGATCGGGCCGAAGTTGCGCCTCAAGGAGGACCCGGACGACCTCGCCCAGACCACCTTCCGCGAGGCCACCCGTGACTTCTCGCGCTACGAGTACCAGGGCCAGGGCTCGCTCCTGCGCTGGCTCGTGCAGATCCTCCAGAACAAGATCCGCGACAAAGCCGAGTTCTACGCGGCCGGTAAACGCGACGTCACCCGCGAGCACTCGGCCAACGACGACGCCGGGTCCGCCGCCTTCGACCTGTCGAGCCCCGACCTCAGCGTCACCCAGGTCGTCCAGCGCGGGGAGGACTACGAACTCCTGCGCGAGGCGCTCCAGGAGCTCTCGCCCGAGCACCGCCTCGCCATCACCCTCGTCTTCTTCCAAGGGCTGTCGCTGCGTGAGGCAGGAGAGCGCATGGGGGGCAAGACCGAAGATGCCGTCCGCATGATGCTGCGGCGGGCGGAGGGCAAGCTCGGCGATCGGCTGCGGACGAGCCTTGGGGGGGACTGAATCTCGACTCCCCCCTTGACTCCCGCGCCTCTCCCGCTACCCTCCTCCCCACTCCACCGGGCCAATAACTCAATCGGTAGAGTGCCATGTTCACAGCGTGGAAGTTGCTGGTTCGAGTCCAGCTTGGCCCACCACCTCGTCGTCAGGCGCCCGGAGGGCGCC
>CAYOBN010000012.1:0-86127 GCA_964402175.1 uncultured Planctomycetaceae bacterium
TTGGCGGCGAGGTCGCGCGCGCGGAGCGCGCGCGAGCGCGCGCCCTCGCCGCCAAGTCGTACCTGGTACCGTTCGTTCGGCGAACCAGCCTACGGCAACGTCCCGAAGTTCAGCGTCCGCTCCAAGAGCTGGTCCGCGATCAGGAACTCATCCGGGACATCCGCCCGGTCCTCCAGGCACCCGAAGTGGATCTGCAACCGGTCGATGCCCGCTGACCGCAGGGCGATCTGCGACACCCTGACCACGTCCAGCACCCGGTCCGGGAGCCCCCGGCCCGACGGTTCTTCGAACACCAGCTCCGCGGAGCCCGACCGCACCAGCTCCAGGTCGACCGCCACTGGCTGGCCAGCCCCCACCGACCGCACCACCGCGGGGCGGGCGCCCTGGTGCCAGGTCGGGCGCGCGAAGAGCCCCTTCAGCACCTTGCCGTCGTGCGCGCGGATCCGGAACCCCACGACATCGACCCCGCCGGTCGACAACTCCGGGCGGGGCGTGAAGAAGAGCCCTTGTTCCTCACCGAGGAGGCAGCGCAGGCGTTCCCGCCAGTACGTGGGCTCCAGGAGCAGAGGATGGACGTGACGCCGTTCGGGCATGCCTTCTCTACAGCGTCGAGCGCCGCCAGACCGAACGCCCAATCCCCACCGGAAGTCTCGATCAGGGGCACCCATCGCGCGGGGCGGTTCGGGCCACGTAATACCTGGCGATCCCGCCCCCGGTCTGCCCCTTCTCACATTGTCCGGAGCCCCGCGCTCCCTATCATGCCGCGAGCCGGTCCGGCCACGCCCGCCCCCGCCCTGCCCGGGTGGGGGCCTCCGTGCGCCTGCCGGTCTCGCCCCCACGTTCGCGACCCCCTTGCGGAACATGCTCCAGAACGACCCGCTGGCCGCCCCCCGAGGCGCCCGTCCCCGTCTCACTGCGGCCCTCTTGGCCGCGCCGCTCCTCGGGTGGCTCGCGGGCCCGCTGGCCGCACAGGCGGAGCCGACGCCCCCGAGCGCTGCCCAAGGCGAGCTCCTCGCGGTCCGCGCCCGCCACGTGCTCGTCGCGCCCGGTGAGCACCTCACCGATGCGGTCGTGCTCGTGAAGAACGGCCGGATCACCGCCGTCGGCCAGGGCCTCGCGATCCCCGAGGGCGCGCGCGTCCTCGAGGGCGAGGTCGTCTGCGCCGGGTTCATCGACGCGTGGTCGGGCATCGGCCTCGACGCGCGCTCGATCGACGACGGCCGCACCGACGCCGCGACGCGCGCGACCGATGCGCTCGATCCTTGGACGAGCGAGCACGAGCGGCGCGAAGCCGTCGCCGCGGGCGTGCTGCTCGCGCGCGTCCAGACGGGTGTCGCGTCGGAGTTCGGCGGGATCTCCGCGGTCGTGCGCAACGGGCACGCGGGCGACGCGCTCGTGGTGCTGCCCGACGCGACGATCGGCGCCGCCGTCGGCATCTCCGACCGCGGCCGCGGCAAAGACGCCTTCGACCGCCTGGCGGAGGCCGATCGCCTCGGCGCGAAGCTCGGCGCGGCGCGCGACTACCGCGCGGAGTGGGTCGAGTACGAGAAGCAGCTCGGCGAGTGGCAGAAGAAGATCGCCGAGAAGGAGAAGGAGCTCGAGAAGGACTTCAAGAAGGCCCAGAAGGCCCGCGAGAAGGACATCGAGGACGCCAAGAAGAAGGGCGAAGAGCACAAGGACAAGGAGTACAAGGAGGACAAGCGCCCGAAGACCCCGCGCTTCGACGCGGAGAAGGACACCCTCGCGCGCGTCGTCTCCGGTGAGCTCCCGCTGTTCGTGCGCTGCGACGGCCTTGTCGAGCTGCGCGCGCTGCTGCAAGGCACTGCCCCCTTCCCGCGCGTGCGCCTGGTCATCGTCGGGGGCCTCGGGCTCGCCGACGACGGCGGCGAAGTCGTCGCGCGCGAGCTCGCCCAGCGCCGCATCCCGGTGCTCGTGCAGCCGATCCCCTACAACGAGGTCGACGGCGCGCGGCCCGCGGGCCAGAGCCTCGGCTTCGCTGCGCACCTCGCGCGCCTCGGCGTGGACGTCCTGCTCGGCACGGGGCCGGCTTCGACGCGCGACCTGCCGCTGATGGCGGCGCTCGCGGTGGGCCACGGGCTCGACCGCGATGCCGCGCTGCACGCGCTGACGCTCGGCGCGGCGCGCGCGCTCGATCTCGCCAGCGAAGTCGGCACGGTCGAGGTCGGCAAGCGCGCCGAGCTGCTCGTGCTCGACGGGCTCCCTTTCACCAGCAGCGGGCGCGTGCGCGCTGCGGTCTCCGACGGCAAAGTCGTCCACGAGGTCCCAGCGCGCTGAGGCGCGAGCGCCTAGCCCTTACCTGGAACACTGAGCGATGCTCCAACAGATCACACTCCTAGGGACCCTCCTCGGGACCTTCCTCGGCACGTTCCTCGCCGGGGAGCCCGCGGCTCCGCCGACGTCCGACGCGGGCGCCGCCGTCGTCCTGCAGGCGACGCGCGTGCACGTCGGCGACGGCACGGTGCTCGAGAACGGCCAGGTCGTCGTGCGCGGCGGCAAGATCGTGCAAGTGGGCGAGAAGCTCACGCTGCCCGAGGGGGCCGAGCTCGTCCAGCTCACCGGTGAGCTCTCGCCGGGCCTCGTCGCCCTGCGCGACTTCTCGACCGCGCGCGGCGAGCATGTCGATTCGACGCGCAACGTCATGCCGACGGTGGACCTCGCCCACGCCTTCGATGCGCGCCACCGCGACGCCGCGGCCCTCGTGGCCGAAGGCATCACGACTGCGGTGCTCGCGGCGCCGGGCTCCGAGCTCATCGGTGGCCTCGCGGCTGTCGTCGATCCGGGCTCGGGCGTCGTGCTGAAGCGCGGCGCGCTCCTGTGTGTCGGCGCGGGCACCCGCGCGCTGGCGTTCAACCGCTACCCGACCAGCACGGCGGCCCAGTACACCGAGCTCGATGCGCTCTTCGGCTCGACCGAAGGTCCGGCGGGCGCGGTGTTCCAGCGCGCGAAACGCCGCGAGCTGCCCGTGCTGCTCGACGTCGTCGACCGCGCGGACGTGCTGCGCGCCGCCGCGTTTGCGAAGCGCCACGGCCTCGGCGGAGCGCTCGTCGGCGCGGTGCGCTGGGGCGACGTCGCGGGCGCGGTGAAGGACGCCGGCCTCGCGATCGTCGTCGGCCCGATCCAGCTCGGCGGCTTCGGCCCCGCGGCGGCCGAGGCCGTGCGCGCGGCGGAGGCCGGCGTGCGCATCGGCTTCGCGGCCGACGCCCCTGACAACCACCCGGCCTTGCTGCGCGCGACCGCGGCCCAGTGTGTGCTCGCGGGCCTCGCGCCGAACGCGGCCCTGCGCGGGCTGACCCACGAAGCGGCGACGATCGCCGGCGTGGCGGACCGCACGGGCCGCATCGCAGCGGGCCTCGAAGCCGACCTCGTCCTGTGGAGCGGCTCGCCCACGGACCTCACCAGCCGCGCGCTCTCCGTCTGGAGCGACGGCCGCCTCGTCCACACCGCCCCGCAAGGAGGCCAAGAGTGATCTCCCTGTTTGCACCCCTCGCCCTGACCGCGGCGCTCGCCGTGGCGCCGGAGGTCCCGCAGGGGGCCCCGACCGCCCAGCCCGCCGCCGAGGGCCGCACGTGGACGATCCACGCGAAGGCGCTCTACACCTCGACGGGCGCCGTACACGAGAACGCGGTCGTCCTCGTCCAGGACGGCAAGATCCGCGCGATCACGCCCGGCGCCGTCGCTCCGCGCGACGCGATCGAAGTGGCGGCCGTGACGGCGGGTTTCGTCGACGCGGGCGCGCGCATCCACGACGGCCTCTACTCGGTCGAGCAGTCGACCGAGGTCCAGCCGCACCGCGCGATCGCCGACTCGATCGACCCGTTCGACGTGCGCTGGCAGCGCCTCGCCGCGAGCGGCGTCACGACCGCGTACGTCGCGCCGCTCGAGCGCAACGTGATCGGTGGCCTCGGCCTCGCGCTGAAGACCGCCGGCAAAGCCGACGTCGCGGCGCGCACGGTCGCGGGCCGCGGCTACGTCACCGGCGCCATCGGCTCCCTGCCGAGCTCGGGCAACAGCCCGGCGTTCAGCCGGCCGACGAGCTTCTACAACCGCCGCCCGACGACGCGCATGGGCGTCGAGTGGGAGTGGCGCAAGGCGTTCTTCGACGCCGTGGCGGCCAAGCGGCTCCCCGAGCGCGAGTTCCCCGGCGCCGAGCACCTGCGCAAGGTGCTCGCCGGTGAGCTCGGCCTCTACATCACGGCCTGGACGACGCAGGACATCCGCACGGCGATCTTCCTGAAGGAAGAGCTCGAGCGCGAAGGTTTCGGCAAGGTCCAGCTCGTGCTCGAAGCCGCCGCCGAAGCGCACCGCGAACCGAAGCTGCTCGTGCGCAGCGGCGCGGCGGTGATCCTGCCGCCGTTCCCGGCCCAGGGGCGCACGCAGGACCAGGCCTTCATGCCGCTGGAGCTCCCGAAGCTGCTCGCCGACCTCGGCGTGACCTTCGCGCTGTCGGCCCATGACGCCCGCGACCCCGAAGCGCGCCTCGCGGCGCAGGCCGGTTTCGCCGTGCGCGGCGGCCTCGGCTTCGAACAGGCGCTCGCGGCGGTCACGCTGAACCCCGCGCGCATCCTCGGTATCGACGGCCGCGTCGGCTCGGTCGAAGTCGGCAAGGACGCCGACCTCGTCCTCTGGAACGGTCAGCCCTTCGAGGCCACCTCTGGCATCGTCGGCGTGCTCGTCGACGGCGCCCTCGTCGTCGACCCGCGCCGCTGATGTGGTGCCGCTGACGCCCCCCCTCCACGAACACCCCCCGACGTCCTGACGTCCGCCCTCGCCCGATGAACGCCCTCTCCTTCCGCCCTGCGCCGCGCCTCGGTCGCGCCGCGCTCCTTCTGTCCCTCGCCGTCGGCGCGGGGCTCTCCACCACGGCTGCTGCGTCGCCCGCCCAGGCCGACAAACTCGCCGTCAAAGCCGGCAAGGTCATCACCCTCGACGGGGCGGTGATCGAGGACGGCGTCGTCGTCATCGAAGGCGGGCGCGTCACGGCGGTCGGCAAAGCCGCCGACGTGCAGGTGCCGTGGGACGCGCGCGTCATCGACCAGCCGGGCCTGACGGCGTTCCCGGGCTTCGTCGAAGCGCACTCGAACAACGGCATGGACCGGCCGAACGAGAGCCTCGACGTCGCGCCGTTCCTCGAGGTGCGCGACTCGATCGACCCCGTCAACTTCTACTTCGAGGAGTGCCTGCGCAACGGGATCCTGACGATCAACGTCCAGCAGGGCGCCGACACGGTGATCGCGGGCCAGGGCATGGTCGTGCGGCCGTTCGGGATGACGGTCGAGGAGATGCTCGTGAAGCCGAACGCGGGCCTCAAGATGTCGGCCGCGCCGAAGTCCGGTAAGTCCCGCGCGACGCAGCTCCAGGCGCTGCGCGGCGCGTTCTCGGGGCTCAAGACGACCCTCGAGGAGATGGTGCAGCGCAAGAAGGACGGCAACGACTTCGACCGCCGCCAAGCGCTCTACCAAGGGCGCACCGTCGAGGGTGAAGCCGCCAAGGGCAAGGCGCTCCAGAGCAAGGGTTGGAAGGTCGACGGCTTCGAGCTCGTCCCGCGCGGCGAGATCGACAACAAGCTCGAGCCGCTCGTGCGCGTCGTCGAAGGGCGCCTGCCCGTGTGGTTCTACTGCGGCAACGCGGTCGATGTGCACGCGGCGCTCGCGGTCGCGAAGGAGAACGGGTTCCTCGAGCACACGACGCTCGTGCTCGCCAGCGGCTGCTTCAAAGCGGCCGAGGCGATCAAGGCCGCCGGTGTGTCCGTCGTCCTCGACGGCAACCTCGTGCACAGCGAGCGCGACCCGGTCACGAACGCGGAGATCGAGACCTTCGTCGCGAAGGTCTACGCCGACCACGGCATCCGCTTCGCGCTGACCTCGACGGGCGACGCGAACCGCTCGCTCTGGTACCAGGCGGCGCAGTGCGTGGCGCGCGGTCTGTCGCGCGATGCGGCGCTGGCCGCGGTGACGACGACGCCGGCGGCGATGCTCGGCCTCGGCGACCGCGTCGGCAAGCTCGCGAAGGGCTGCGACGGCAACCTCGTGCTGCTGTCGGGTGACCCGCTCAGCGTCACGGCGCGCGTCGAGCACGTCGTGCTGCGCGGCCAGCACGTCTACGACCGCTCGAAGGACGTCCGCGCGAAGTACCTGCTGGATGGCACGCAGCCGGCCAGCACCAGCGCGGAGCACATCGAGCTCGTCGACATCCACGAAGAAGAGCGCAAGATGGGCGAGGCCCGTAAGGACGGCGACAAGTGAGCGAGCCCGGGAACCAAGGGCTGCGCGCGCACCTTGCGGCGCGGCTCGCTTCGGCCGTCGCGTTCACGCTGGTGGTCGCGGCGAGCGCGACCGCTGGCGACGTGTTGGTCCTGCGCGCCGGGACGGCGCTGACGATGGCCGACGACGGGCTCGGTGAGATCCGGGACGCCGTCGTGCTGATCGACAATGGCAAGGTGGTCGCGGTGGGCGCGCGCGCGTCGGTCGCGATCCCCGAGGGCGCGCGCTTCATCGACTACGGCGACGCGGCGGTGCTGATGCCGGGCCTCGTGGCCGTCGACAGCCGCTACGGCTCCAGCGTGCCCTCCGAGCGCACCGCGGACCTGACGCTCGCCGCGCTCGACAACTTCGATCCGTACACGACGCTGCACGGGGCGCTGTCCCACGGCATCACGACGCTGTACATGACGCCGGCGCGCGGGCGCCTCGTCGCGGGCACCGCTGCGGTCGTCAAGGCCGCGGGCACGCCCGACGGCCGCGTCGTCAAGGACGGCGGCATCCTGCACGGCTCGATCGCCGAGGACGCGCGCCGCACGCCCGGCTTCTGGGAGCCGCGGGTGCCCGCCACGGTCGACGTCGGGCTCGGGCTCGAACAGCCGCAGCTCCCGCGCACGACGATGGGCGCGGTGCTGGCGCTCGACGAGCTCTTGCGGCTCGCGTCGGGTGAGTCCGCGCTCGCGGCCGAGTACGGTCCGCGCACGGGCGCTGCGCTGCGCGCGGCGCTCGACGCGCGGGCGGTCTGGCGCATGGGGGCGAACTCCACCGCCGAGGTGCGCGCGCTGCTCGACTTCTTCGCGGCGCGCAAGCTGCCGCTCGTGCTCGACGGCGCGGGGCAAGCGGCCAGCATGGCCGCGGACATCGCCAAGGCCGGGGTCCCCGTCATCGTGCGCCCCGCGTACCGCGGGGGTAACGATGTCGGCAAGTCGGTCGATGCCGTATGGCCCGATGACAGCGTCTTCGCGCAGCTCGCTGCGGCGGGGGTGAAGGTCGCGCTCGCGGCGCCGGAAGCGGCGTCGAGCGATGACCTCTTGTTCGGCGCGGCGCTGGCGTTGCGCGGCGGGGCGGAGCTCGGGGACGTGCTCCTCGCGCTGACCCGCCACAGCGCCGAAGTGCTCGGCGTCGACGGGCGCGTCGGCTCGATCGCGGTCGGCAAAGACGCGGACCTCGCGGTGTTCTCGGCCCTGCCGCTCGCGCAAGGTGGCCAGCCGATCGCGACGTGGGTCGACGGCGAAGTGGCGTGGGACCTGCACCGCGATGCGGCGCGCCTCGCGCGGTACAACGCCGAGCAGGCGGGCATCGACGTCGATACGGTCGCACTGCCGGCGCCCGCGACGGTGCTGTCGGTCGCGGAGCTGCACCTCGGTGACGGCCACGTCCTGACCCCTGGCGAGGTGCTCCTGCGCGACGGTAAGGTCGCCGAGGTCGGCACCCGCGTCGGGCGCCCGGCCGGGGCCGTCGTCGTGACGGGCCAGGCGGCGATGCCCGGCATGATCGACGCGCTCGGCTTCCTGGGTCTCGAGGGTTCGTCGCGGCCGTTCTCGAGCCGCGCCGACAACACGCGCATCCTGGCGCCGGGCGACCGCGTCGACCGCATGGTCGCGCAGCGCGGCATCACCACGGTGCACCTCGGCTCGCGCAACATCTCGGGCGCGACGACGCCGACCGTGGCGTACAAGCCCGCGGCCGCGTCGTTCGAGGGCCTCGTCGTCGATCCCTCGGCTTCGGTGCGCATGCGCTGGAACGAGGACATCGTCGTCGAGTCCGGCAACGTGGTGCGGCAGACGCTCGCGAAGGCGATCGAGTACCGCCAGAAGTGGGACAAGTACGCAGCCGACTTGGCGAAGTGGAAGCCCTCGGCGGAGTCGGACTCCGCCGGCGAGGCGAAGCCCGCGGACGAGGCCGAGAAGAAGCCCGCCGAAGAGGCGAAGTCCGAAGAGAAGAAGGACGCCAAGAAGAAGAAGGGCGAGCGCGATCCCGCGCGCAGCGTCACGGGTGTCTTCGAAGGCACTTCGAAGGCGGGCGAAGCCTCGAGCCCTGTCCGACTGCAGCTCCGCGAGCACGCCGACGGCACGGTGGAAGGCAACGTGCGCACGGTGCACCACCGCGACGTGCTGCCGGTGACCGGCAAGCGCGACGGCTACGACCTGACGCTGACGGCGGAGAGCCCCGAGCGGGTCTACACGCTGAAGCTCGCCGAGGTCTTCTCGAACGACCCCCAGCCCGAGGAGAAGAAGGGCAAGAAGGGCGCCGGCGAGAAGCCTGCGGAGGAGCCGAAGAAGGACGGCGCCGGGATGGCCTTCGACGAGCCGGAAGGTGAGAAGAAGGACGAAGGCGAGAAGAAGGACGAGAAGAAGGAGGAGCCTCCGGTCCAGTTCTTCCTGCGCGGTGACATCCTGGTCGACGGCGCGGTCATTGCGACCCTCGACGTCGAGCAGAAGTCGACGGAGTACCGTGTCGTGAAGCGGCCCGAGCTCACCCGCGAAAGCGGCGCGGCCGCGCCGGCCGAGCCGAAGGGCAAGCCGAAAGCGCCGGCGATCGATCCCGACCTCGAGATCCTGCGCCGGGCGATGCAAGGCGACGCGGCGGTCCTCGTCGAAGTCGAGCGTCCGGACCAGATCCTCGCGTGTGTGGCGGCATTCGAAGAGGCCGGCCTGAAGCCGGTGCTCGTCGGCGCCGATGGCGCGGAGCGGCTCGCGGACCAACTGCGCGGGCGCATCGCGGGCATCCTGCCGTCGCGGTCGCTGACGCGCTCGCTCTCGGCGACGCGCAGCGTGAACCGCTACGCGGAGCTGGCGGCGAGCGGCCTGCCGATCGCGTTCCACAGCGCGGCGGAAGAGGGCGCGGCCGAGCTGCCGACGTTTGCGCTGCACGCGGTCGTCGACGGGCTCAGCCCGCAGGCGGCGATCGTCGCGCTGACGTCGGGTGCGGCGCGCATGTTGGGCCTCCAGTCGCGCGTCGGCGCGCTCTCGGTCGGCCTCGATGCGGACGTGCTCCTGCTCGATCGCAGCCCCTACGCGCCGGGCGCCGCGGTGCAGCGCGTCTGGGTGAACGGCCAGGAGGTCCGTTGATGACGGTCGGCGCCTTCGCGCTCGCGGCGCTCGCCGCGCTCCCGCAGCACGCGGTGCCGGACGCCGGCGCCGCGGGCGCGGAGCGTGGCCTCGCCGTGTACGCCGCGAAGGCGCTCACCGTCCCGTTCGATCGTTCGCTGCCGCAGTACGTCGACGCGGCGGTGCTGCTCGTGCGCGAGGGGCGCATCGAAGCGATCGGCCCGCGGAGCGCCATCGCGGTGCCCGAGGGTTACGACGTGCTCGACCTCGGGTCGCGCTGGATCGCGCCCGGGATGATCGACCTGCACTGCCACGTCGCCTCCCAGTCGTTCTTCGTCAATGACCTGAACGACATGGTGCACCTGACGAACCCGGGGCTGCGCGCTTCGACGAGCGTCGTGCCCGAGAACAACGACTTCCGCCGCGCGATCGCGGCGGGGGTGACGGCGGTGCTCTACATCCCGGGTTCGGGCACCAACATGGGCGGGCAAGGGGTGCTCCTGAAGACCGGCTTCCGCGAGTACCCGCGGATGGAGCTGCGCAACCCCGGGTCGCTGAAGCTCGCGCAGGCGGGGAACCCCGAGAGCTTCCTCATGGGCGTGGGGCGCGCGTTCATGAACTGGAACACGCGCGAGACGTTCGTGCGCGGCCTCGCGTATGCGGCGCTCTTCGAAGCGGGGCTGCTCGCGGCGAAGGACCCGCAGTGGGAGGTCTTCCGCGAGCTCGCGTCGAAGCGCACGCAGATCTCCACGCACACGCAGATCTACCAGGTCGTGCTGAACACGCTGACGATGGTGGGGCGCGACCTCGGGCTCGATGTCTACATCGACCACGGCTCGTTCGATGGTTGGCGCCTCGCGGGCCTGGCACAGGAGCTCGGGGTGCCCGCGATTCTCGGGCCGCGCGCGGTCTCGGTGAGCCTCAACATCGAATACCGCCCGGGGATGTTCATCGTCAACGACAACGACGGGCGCATCTACGGGATGGCCGAGCGCTACCAGACGCTCGGGCACCAGCAGATCGGGTTCAACACGGACTCGCCCGTGATCCCGCAGGAGGAGCTGCCGCTGCAAGCCGCGATGGCGGCGCGGTACGGCTTCGATACGCGCAACGTGGACCAAGTCCGCGGCTTGACGATCGTGCCCGCCGTCACGGCGGGGCTCGCGCATCGCCTCGGCAGCTTGGAGCCCGGCAAGGACGCCGACTTCATCGTCACCGACGGTGACCCGGCGGACCCGCGCACCACGGTGACGATCACGTTCCAAGAGGGCGAGCGGGTGTACGACGCCTCGCAGGAGCCGCGCCGATGGTGACGCCCTTCGTCCTCGTTCTGGCGCTGGCTGGCCCAGTGGACTCGGAGCCCGGTGAACCGGGCGGGCCGGGCCTCGCGCTCTTGACGGCGAAGGCGCTCGTGTGCGCGCTCGATGGGCCCATGGCCATCGACGGCGCGGTCGTGCTCGTGCGCGACGGGCGCATCGAAGCGGTCGGGCGCAAGGGGGAGCTCGTCGTGCCCGAGGGGTACGACGTGCGCGACCTCGGGGACCTCTGGCTGGCGCCCGGTCTGATCGACCTGCACAGCCACGTCGCGATGAGCCTGCGCGACCTCTCCGAGACCGTGTTCCTGACGAACCCGGGGATGCGCTCGTCCGTCGGCGTCGTGCCCGAGTTCATCGAGCTGCGTTACGCCGTCGCCGGCGGTGTGACGACGGTGCTGCACATCCCGGGCTCCGCCACGAACATGGGCGGCGCGGGGGTCCTCCTGCGCACCGGCGGCGAGACGTACGAGGAGATGCTCGTGCGCGACCCCGGCTCGCTGAAGCTCGCGCAGGCGGGCAACCCCGAGCGGCGCGGCCCGTGGCTGCCGCAGCGCTCGCTGATGAACTGGAACACGCGCGACACGTTCCGGCGCGGTGTGGCGTACGCGCGGCGGTGGGTGGCCCACGAGCTCGGCTTCGGGCCGCGGCCGGAGCGCGACCTACAGTTCGACATCTTCCGCGCGCTCGTCAAGGGCGAGGCCCAGGTGTCGACGCACACGCAGATCTACCAGGTCGTGCGCATGACGCTGACCATGGTCGTCGGCGAGTTCGGCCTGCCGGTGTTCATCGACCACGGCACGTTCGACGGCTACCGCGCCGCGGGTGATGCGGGGAAGCTGGGTGTGCCCGCGATCCTCGGTCCGCGTCAGGTGTCGCTGCCGTACAACCGGCCCACGCTGGCGATCGACCAGGACGGCGCGATCTTCGGCGTCGCGGCGAAGTACCAAGAGGCAGGCCACCCGCTGGTCGGCTTCAACACTGACGCCATCGGCCCGCCGAGCTCCGACAGCCCCGGCCAGGAAGAGCTCTCGCTCCAGGCTGCGATGGGCGTGCGTTACGGCTTCGACAACCGCGGCGCCGCGGCCGTGCGCGGCGTCACGATCGTCCCGGCGATCGCCGCCGGCCTCGCAGGGCAGATCGGCAGCATCGAGGTCGGCAAGGACGCCGACCTGATCGTGATCACCGGCGATCCCTGCGACCCCCGTTCTTCGGTCGAGCTCGTGCTGATGCGCGGCCGTGTCATCTACGACGTCGCGGCGGAGCCGCGGCGCTTCTAGTCAGGCGCTCCCTACGTTATGGCGACCTCCTTCGCACTCCTCGCGCTCGCGACGCTCCTCGCGAACGGCAACGGCACCGCGCCGAAGGCTCCCGCAGCTCCGGCTGGTGAGCCCGGCGGGCCCGCGCTCTACCTCGCGGCCGCGAAGGTGCTGACCGCCGAGTGGCGCGGACCGGGGTTCATCGATCACGGCGCCGTGGTCGTGCGCGACGGGCGCATCGTCGCCGTCGGTCGCCGCGCGGACGTGGCCGTGCCCGAGGGCGCAGAGGTGCGCGACCTCGGCGCCGATTGGCTGATGCCGGGCATCGTCGAGTTGCACTGCCACATCGCGGGGGCGATGGGGCTGAACGACATGGTGCACCTGACGAACACGGGGCTGCGCGCCTCGGCGGACGTCATCCCGCGCACCGAAGCGCTCGAGGTCGGCATGGCCGCGGGCGTCACGACGGTGCTCTACATCCCGGGTTCGGGCACCAACATGGGCGGCGAGGGTGTGCTCCTGCGCACCGGCTTCGAGCACTACGAGGACACCCTCGTGCGCGACCCGGGCTCGCTCAAGCTGGCGCAAGCGGGCAACCCCGAGCGCTGGCTCACGCGCCCGCAGCGCTCGTTCATGAACTGGAACACGCGCAACACGTTCGAGCGCGGGGTGGCCTACGCGAAGGCGTGGGAGGCGTTCGAGGCCCAAGGCGGTACGCCGCCGGTCAAGGATCCGCAGTGGGAGATCTTCCGCACGCTGCGCAAGCGCGAAGCGCAGATCTCGACCCACACGCAGATCTACCAGGTCGTGCTGCAGACCATCAACACGGTGCACGACGGCCTCGGTCTGCCGGTGTTCATCGACCACGGCTCGTTCGATAGCTGGCGCACGGGCCCGCTCGTCAAGGAGCGCGGCATGCACGCGATCGTCGGGCCGCGCGGCATCGACGTCCCGGAGGCGGGGTTCATCCGCTGGAGCGGCTCGAACCCCGAGGCGATCCTGGGTTGCGCGGCCGAATTCCAGAAGCAGGGCGTCGAGCTGATCGGCTTCAACACGGACTCGCCCGTCGTGCCGCAAGAAGAGCTGCCGTTGCAGGCGGCGATGGGCGTGAAGTACGGCTTCGACAACTCGAACCTGCAGGCGATCAAGGGCCTGACGATCGTGCCCGCGATGACGGTCGGGCTGCAGGACGACATCGGCAGCATCGAGGTCGGCAAGTCGGCGGACCTCGTGCGCCTCACGGGCGATCCGATCGATCCGCGCGCGTGGGTCAAGCAGGTTTGGCAACGCGGCACCGTGACGTACGACGTCGCGTCCGATCCGCGCCTCTGGTGAGCTCTCCCGGTCCATGGTCCCGACGCTGTTCTCCCTGACGTTCGCTTGCGCCGCCCTCGCGGCGCCGGCGGCGGCGTGCCCCGAGCGGCGCGCGGGGGAGGACCACGGGCGGATCGCGCTCTCGGCGGCGAAAGCCCTCACCTGCGCGGACCACGGCGCGGGGGTCGTCGAGCGGCCGCTGCTCTTGATCGAGGCGGGGCGCATCGTGGCGCTCGGGCCGGAGGGGACCATCACGGTGCCCGCGGAGTGGGGCACGGACTATGCGCGCGTCGATGTCGGAGAGCGCTGGCTCACCCCCGCGCTCGTCGATGTGCACAGCCACATCGGCGGCCGCTCGGGCGACATCAACGACATGGTGCACCAGCTCAACCCCGGGCTGCGGGTCGCGCCCGCGGTGCGCGCGGGTGATCCGGGGTATCGGGTGCCGCTCGCGGCCGGCGTCGTCACCATCCTGTTCATCCCGGGCAGCGGCACGAACATCGGCGGCCAGGGGGTGCTGATGAAGCTCCACGGCGAGACCTACGCCGAAGCGCTCGTGCGCGAGCCGGGCTCGCTGAAGATCGCGCAAGGGGACAACCCGACCCGCTGGGGGCACGGCATGCGCCGCGCGCACATGTTCTGGGGCCTGCGTGAGGTCCTGGATCGCGGCCGCGCGTACACCGCCGCGTGGGACGCTGCGGAGCGCACCGGCGGCCCCGCGCCCGAGCGCGACCTCGACCTCGACATCTTCCGCACGCTCTACGCGAACGAAGCGCAGATCTCTACGCACACGCAGTACTACCACCTCGTGCTGTCGACGATCACGATGCTGGCGCGCGACTACGCGCTGCCGACGTTCATCGACCACGGCTCGTACGACTCGTACCTCGCGGCGCCGCTCGCGATGAAGTACGGCGTCGGCGCGATCCTCGGGCCGCGCGAGATCTACGTGCCGCAGCCGCCGCGCTTCGACACGGACGGTCGCTTCGAAGGCCCCGCGTGGGGCTTCGAGCAGCAGGGCATGACCGAGCTCGGGTTCAACACCGACGCGCCGGTGGTGCCGCAGGAGGACCTGCCGACCCAAGCCGCGATGGGCGTGCGCCTCGGCATGTCGAACCACCGCGCCCAGGCGCTGCGCGGCATCACGATCGTGCCCGCGCGCACGGTCGGCATCGACCACCGCGTCGGGAGTCTCGAGGTCGGCAAGGATGCCGACGTGCTCGTCACCGACGGCGATCCCGTGGATCCCCGCACAACGATCTACAGCGTGTGGGTCGAGGGCGCGCTCGCCTACGACCTCGCGCGCGACGGGAGGCGTTGGTGATCCCTCACCCGCTGCCCCCCGAGCAAACCATGGCTCCGATTCCCCCCGTGAAGGCCCTTCGATGACCTCCGTCTTGTCCACTGTCCTCGCCGGCACCGTCCTCGCCGGGGCGCTGTTCGGCAGCGCGCCCGCCGCGGCGTCGCCCGACCTCCTGGCGATCAAGGCGCGCCGTGTGCTCATCGGCGACGGCTCGGAGCTGGAGCACGCCGTGATCCTGGTCGACGGCGGGAAGATCACGATGATCGGCCAGGACCTGCCGATCGAGCGCGGCATCCCCGTCCTCGAGCTCGACGACGATCAGATCGTCATGCCCGGGCTCGTGAACCCCTACTCGCGCTACGGCATGGCGGGCGGCGGGTACAACGACTCCCGCGCGCAGGTCATGGCCTCCGCCGAGCTCTATCCGCCCGCGGGGTACCGCGGCGTGCTCGAAGCGGGTGTCACGACGCTCGGCCTCTACCCCGCCGGCACCGGCATCCCGGGTCAAGCGGTCGTCGTGCGCCCGATGGGGGACACCGCGGCGGACATGATCATCAAGGACGGCGCGTACCTGAAGGTCGTGCTGCGCCCGAACTCGTCCAGCAAGCGCAACCTGAAGAAGGGTTTCGAGGACCTCGCGAAGTACCGCGACAAGGTCGCGAAGGAGCGCGAGAAGTTCGACAAGAAGGCGAAGCCCGCCGCCAAGTCCGACGACAAGAAGGAGGGCGAGGAGAAGAAGGACGACGAAGCGAAGTCCTCTTCGTCGAAGTCCTCGTCCAAGTCGAAGGAGGAGTTCGTTCCGCCGGCCCCCGACGAAGGTGTGAAGCCTTGGGTCGACGTGGCGGAGAAGCGCCTGCGGATGCTCGTCACGATCGACAACGCCGCTTCGTACGAGCACTTCATCGACGCGCTCGGTAAGGAGACCGCCGATTGGCACCTGCGCATCGGCCTGTCCCGCGAGATCGACATCTTCTACGTGAAGGAGAAGATCGGGAAGACGGGCTGCTACGTCCTGATGGACCCGGAGCTCACGCTGCACCCCGGCACGCTGCGCCAGCGCAACTTGCCGGCGGAGTTCGACCGCGCGGGTGCGAAGGTCGTGCTGCTGCCGCGCAGCGACAGCGTCTCGGGCTTCGAGGGCTGGCTCGAGGACATCGGTGTCCTCGTCGGCGCTGGCCTCGACCGTAAGTCCGCGGTGCGCAGCGTCACGCAGCACGCGGCGGACTTCCTCGGCGTCGGAAGCGAGCTCGGCACGCTGGCCGAGGGCAAACGCGCCAATCTGCTCATCCTGTCCGGCGATCCGTTCGAGCCGGGCACCGAGGTCGAGGCGGTCATGCTCGACGGGAAGATCGTGCACGGGGAGTCGCGCCTGTGATTGCCATGGAGACCAAGCTCAACTTCTCGCGCGCGGCGCTCCTGGCGCTCGCGATCGCTTTCCCGAACGCCGCGCTCGCGCAGGACCCGCCCGCTGAGGGGGATGCTGCGCCGGCTGCTGCCGAGGACGAAAAGGACGTCAAGTGGCTCGCGCTCACGGGCGGCGATGTCCACACCGGCACAGGCGCGGTGCTGCACAAAGCGACTGTCCTCTGCAAGGGCAAGCGCATCCACGCGATCGGGTACGACCTCGATATCCCGAGCGAAGCCGAGATCATGGATGTCTCGGGTTACCGCGTGTACCCGGGCCTCGTCGCGCCGGCGTCGTTCGGTCTGTTCGGCGGCAGCGGTGAGCTCGCCGACAGCGTCGACCCGTACAACCGCAACATGGTGCTCGCGCTCGCGGCGGGTGTGACCACCGCGGTCAACGGCAGCCAAGTGGCGAAGCTCAAGCGCGGCGAGATCAAGGACGTCGTCGTCAAGAACGGCACGTTCGAGAACTTCAGCTACCAGACGAGCAGCCCGCAGGGCAAAACGCAGCTGCGCGAGAAGTTCGAGGCTGCGGCGAAGTACCTGCGCGACTACCGGCAATGGGAGGTCGACGTCCGCTCGAACAAGGACCTGAAGGAGCCGTCGAAGCGCGGGGTGGACCAGAAGGTCCTCGATGTCCTGCAGGGCAAGATCTTCGCGACGTTCAACTCGGACGATCGCACGGACCTGCTCGAGATCGCGCGCCTCGCCCAGCGCTTCGGCTTCCGGCCGATCATCAACGGCTGCCGCGAGGGTTGGGTCGTCGCCGCTGAGCTCGGCCGTGCGGGGGCGATGGCCCTCGTGACGCCGCGCGACCGGCGCCCGCGCAGCGAGACGCTCGTCCGCGATGGCGGTTCGAGCATCGAGAACGCGGCGATCCTGCACCGCCACGGTGTCCAGGTCGCGGTCATCCCGCAGAGCCCCGGCATCAGCCTCGGTGGCATCGTCGGGCGCGACCTCTTGCACTTCCCGACGGAGGCGGCGTTTGCGATCCGCGGCGGCTTGCCCGAGACGGCTGCGCTCGAGTCGATGACGATCGTGCCCGCGCGGATGCTGGGCATCGACTGGCGCGTCGGCACGCTGGAGAAGGGCAAGGACGCCGACATCATCGTCACGGACGGCGACCTCCTGCACTACCAGACGTGGGTGCAGTGGGCGATCGTCGAGGGCAAGGTCGTCTACGACAAGCAGGAGGAGATGTACTTCGCGCACATCCGTCCGCGGCCCGAGACGGCGCTCGCGCCCGAGTCCCGCGTCGATCCGGGTGAAGAGAACCCGGCTGAACCGCCCGCGCCGGCGGAGGCTCCGGCCGAGACGCCCGCGGATCCGCCCGCGGGTGGCGGCGACGGTTCGGGGGGCTGATCCTCGGATCGAGAGCGGGGCCCCGCGCAAGGAGCCCAGGACGCGCCGGCGGTCGCAGACCGCTGGCGCGTCTTGTTTTCGGGCGCGCCTTCTTTCGAGCCGCTCGGAGGCCCAGGCTGCATCGTCTGCCGAGGCGCGCCGCTACACTGCGCACGCATGGTGCTGCGCAGCCTGATGCGTATCCTCGGCTCGGACCCGAAGGACGCCCGAAACCTCACGACCGAGGAGGCGTATCGCGGCTTCACGGCCATTCTGTCCGGCGCGGAGAGCGACGCCCTGGTCGCGGCGTTCCTCGTCTCGCTGCGCTGGAAGGGGGTCACGGTCGAGGAGCTCATGGGCATGGCGCAGGCTGCGCGCGCCCACGCGCGGATCCCGTGCCGCGGCATGACGGGCCTCGTCTGCGTGAGCCCGCCCCACGACGGGCACGAGACGGTGCCGCCCCTCGATGTCGCCGCGGGGCTCATCGCCGCGGGAGCGGGGGCGCGGGTCCTCATCGTGACGGACCGCTGCGTGCCCCCGCGGCGCGGGTTGACGGCGGCCAACGTGCTGGAGGGCCTCGGGCTCTCGATCACGTGGGATCCGACCGAGGCCGAGGCGTGGGTCGCCAAAGCGGGTTTTGCCTGTGTCGCGCTGTCGGGCATCCTGCCGCCGATCGCAGCTTTGCGGCGCGTGCGCGGCGAGGTCGTGATGCGCACGCCGCTCGCGACGGTCGAGAAGCTGGTGGCGCCCCCGGGGGCCGCGGTGGTGCTCGGCGCGCAGGGCGGGCCGGTGCTCGGCACCGCCGTCGAAGTCATCCAGGGCCTCGGGCATCCGCGCGGGATCGCGCTGCAAGGCGCGGACGGGGGTGTCATCCCCTCGGTGCGCCGCCGCACGCGCGGCATCGAGCTCGACGGAGGCCACCTCGTCGCGGTGACGGTCGAGCCGGCGGACTTCGGCCTCGAAGAGCCGCGCGAGCCCGAGCTGCCGATGTACGGCCCGCCCGACGACGGTCAGGGGGCCGCCGACAACCCCGCGCTGTGCCAGGCCTCGGCCGAGGTCACGCGCGCCGTGCTCGCGGGTGAGCAGGGGCCAGCCCGCTCGGCGTCGCTCCTCGCGGCGGCGATCTTCTTGAAGGCGTCCGGCCGCTGTCTGACCCTCGCCGAGGGGGTCGACGCCGCGACGCGCGCGCTCGATTCGGGTGAAGCCCTCGCGCGCTGTGAGCAGCTACGCAGCCTGATCGGATGACGCCCCCGCCCCTCGACGGAGTCCGCCTCGACCCGACCGCGCTCGGGGCCGTCGACCTCGGGTCGAACTCGTTCCACATGGTCGTGGCTCGGGAGGTGGCAGGGCAACCGGTGATCGTCGACAAGCTGCGCGACCGCGTGGCGATCGCGGAGGGCCTGACGCCGGGGGGCCGCCTCGATGCGGTGGCCCAAGCGCGCGCGCTCGCTTGCCTCGAGCGCTTTCGTGAGCGGCTCGCGAGTGTGCCGCACGAAAGGCGCCGCGCCGCGGGCACCGCGACGTTCCGCAAGCTGCGCGACGGCGGTGAATTCCTCGCGCGCGCCGAGCACGCGCTCGGCATGCAGATCGAGGTCCTGCCGGGCCGCGAGGAGGCGCGCCTCATCTACCTCGGCGTCGCCCATGCGCTCGGCAACCTCGACGGGCGGCGCCTCGTCGTCGACATCGGCGGCGGCAGTACCGAGTGCATCCTCGGCGAGGAGTTCGCGAGCTATCGCGAGGACAGCCTCGCGATGGGCTGCGTCTCCTGGTCGAAGCGCTTCTTCCCGGGCGGTGTGGTCACACCCTCGGCGCTGCGCCACGCAGAGCTCGCCGCGGCCAGCGAACTGGAGCCCGTCGTCGATCGTTACCGCAAAGGACGCTTCGACCACGCCATCGGCTCCAGCGGCACGATCCGCACGATCGCGAAGGTCTTGGAGGCCCAGCGCTGGACCGACGGCGCGATCACTCAGAGCGGCCTCGACCTGTTGACCCAGGAGCTCGTGCGCCTCGGCCGTCCCGAGCACTTCGACCTGCCCGAGCTGCGGCCCGACCGACGCGGAGTCATCGGCGGCGGCCTCGCGATCCTGCGCGCGATCTTCCAGGAGCTCGAGCTGGACGTCATGCAGCCGTCGAAGGGTGCGCTGCGCGAAGGGGTCCTCTACGACCTCCTCGCGCGCATGCACGACGACGACATCCGCGAGGCGAGCGTGCGCCGCTTCGCCGAGCGCATGGGCGCCGACATGGAGCATGCGGAGCGCGTCAGGCGCTCGACCCTGGCCCTCGTGACGCAGGTCGAAGCGGCGCTCGGAGTGACGCGCCAGGACCGGCTGCTCCTCGGCTGGGCCGCGCTGCTGCACGGCGTGGGCCTCGCGGTTTCGTACAGCGGCTACCACAAACACGGCGCGTACCTCGTCGAACACGCCGACCTCGCCGGCTTTGCGCGCCAGGACCGCCACTTGCTCGCGCTGCTCCTGCGTTGCCAGCGCCACACCCTGCGCCCCGAGCTCCTCGCGGGTTTGACCGGCGATCGGATGTTGGCCCTGCGCGCGCTCCTGCCGCCGTTCCGCATCGCGCTCTGCTTGCACCGCGATCGCTCGCGCAGCCAGGTGACCCTCCCGACCCTGCGCTGCGCGGGTTCACGCGTACGTTTGCAGTTCCCCGAGGGCTGGCTCGACGCGCACCCGCTGACGCGCACGGACCTCGAAGAGGAGCGCGTGCTGCTCGCGCCGATGGGCATCGTGCTCGAGTTCCGCTGAGTGGGTCGTGCGAGCTCTCGGTGCTGCGTGACGTCGTCGGGTGAGCGAGTTGCTCGGCCCCAGTCGGGTATCCGGCGGAACCGAGGGGCGCACCACACCTGACCGCGCCCGCTCGAGGGGTGCAGGCTAGTCTCGAATGCTCGGCGGGCTCCCTACGAGTCGAACCGCTCAGCGCTCACGTCGCACCGGCGATCGGATCGCGGGCGCGGTTCGTCACGGGCTGCCGCTGCAGGGGCCCGTACGGCGAGTTGGAGTGTTCACGGGCGGCGGGTCAGCCGCCGAATGTGAGGACCAAGGGGGCCCCGGCGCCGCGGTGTTGGGGCGCGGGGTTGCCCCGGCGCTCGAAACGGGCCTAGACTCTGGGGGATGGACCCCCACGCGCTTGCGGAAGCACGCAGTCTCGCGCTGCATTGCGCGGTCTGCGCTCGTTTGGAAGCTGATCCACACCTGCTCGACGTCGTCCGCGGGCGTTTGGACCTCTGGTCGAGCGATCCGACCAAGCCCCAGCACTACGTCCGAAGATGGCGGGAGCTGATCGACGGTCCCACCGACGAGCTGCGTGCCGCGCTGACCCAGGACGACGCAGATGCGCGGGCGTTGCGACAGGCTAGCCCCTTCGCCGGGATCATCGATCCGCGCGAACGGTGGCGCATCTGGGAAGAGGTCCGCCGACGAGCGGTGGAGTCCGCGTGAATCGCCGCCAGTTGGAGCACCTGATCCGAGCCGCGTCGACGATCGCCGACGACACAGACCTCGTGATCGTCGGCAGTCAGGCCATCCTGGGTCAATACCCGGACGCGCCTCCGAGCCTGTTGCGCTCGATGGAGGCGGACATCTACCCGCTCCACGTACCCGAGCGCGCCGATCTCATCGACGGCTCGATCGGGGAGGGATCGCCTTTCCATTCGACCTTCGGCTATTACGCACAAGGGGTCGGTCCCGAAACAGCGACTCTGGCGACGGGTTGGCGGGAACGGTTGGTTCCGATCTCGAACGAAGCCACGCGCGGTGCGACGGGCTGGTGCCTCGACACCCATGACCTCGTGCTGTCGAAGCTCGTCGCCGGGCGCCCGAAGGACTTGGAGTTCGCAGTCGAGGCCATGAGAGCTGGCATGCTCGATCTCGACGAGCTCCGCCGTCGCTGCAGTCAGCTCGAGGTCGACGATCGAATCGCGGCGGCCGTTGCGGGTCGCATCGCGGTCCTCGAACGGAAGCTGTGAGGGTGGGAGCGGTTCACAGGGGTCAACACCGAACATCGAGGTCCGTCGATTGCGAGGCGCGCGTGGTCGGGACCGGGGCGATCGGCACAGCGCTGGATTCGGCGATGCCACACTTCCGCAGCGATCGGCCAGGGCGCAAAGCACCTTCGAACGCGAGCTACCGTTGGCGCCAAGCGAGGTACCAGGTACGCTTTGACGAGCGCCCCTCGCGCTCTTCTGTCTCGCCTCGCGCTCTCGCTCGCTCGTCAAAGCGTACCTGGTACCGTTTGATTCGGCGATGCGACGAACAGGGTGCCGCAGACTCGATCCGAACGGTACCAGGCGCGCCCAACGCGTGTGGCCTCCGGTGTTGACGTGGCGCAGGCTTCGAGGCTCGACCAAGCGGGCTGCGGTTCACCGCTCGATTCGAATGCGCGGCGCCACAGCATCGAGCTGCTGCAGGCCGCGCCGCTCGGCCCTGCGCGGGCCCCTGCCACCGTTCCGCATTGCGCTCCGTCGGCGCCGCGATCGCGCCCGTCGGCAAAGCGGAGCTGGCCGTTCAGGGCACACGCAGCGTAAGCGCCGTCGTGCCGACCGCTACGGTCGCCTTGGTCGCGGCGCTGCCCGCGTCGAGCACTTCGAGCTCCGCTTCGCCGCCGCCCCACGGCGCAACGAGCACGAACTCGCCGCGCGCGTCGGTGACGCCGAGCGCGCTCCATGAACCGCGCAGGCTCGTCCGCGCGCCGCGGACCGAAACCTGCGCCGCAGGAGCACCGTCCGAGCGCAGCACGCGGCCGCTGATGCGGCGCTCTTCGGGGACCTCTTCGACCTGCACAACAATGCCCTGCGCTTGTGCTCCGGCCCGCGCAGCGAACTTGCGGGTCTCGCCTTCGACGAGCGGCGTCGACTGCGAGGTCGCGATGTAACCTTCGCCCGGCTCGAGAGCCGTCAACGTGAAGGTCCCATCGGACGCGGCGATGACCTCGGCACCGCCCTGGTAAACGCCGTCGCCGCGGTGCGCGAACCACGTTACGGCGACCCCGGACTGCGGCGCGCCAGTGCGATCGACGACCGTCCCCGAGACGCTCGCTCGGCTGGAGTCCGCAGTGGGCACGTACGCGGGCTCGAAGCGCTGGTTGCGGTTCAGGGCGAGCGTGAGGCCGACCACGACGACCAACGCGCAGATGGCGATCCGAGTGTTCAGACGCATCGTCGGGTCATTCTACGCTCGACCAGCACCGGGATTCCGAAGCGCTCGGAGGAGAGAGCCAGCTTCCGGTAGCGATCGCGGCGCAGGCTCCAAGGGGCGGGGAAGAAGAGCGCCCCCGCCGCGTCCCAATCGCGAGCGAGATCCAGGAGCGCATGATGGATGGGAGCGGATTCATTCTGAGGAGGCTCGTCCCGGTGATCCCGCGGAGGTCGATCGCGCGGACCTTGGGCTACACGATCCTGGGGGCGCTGCTCGGCGGGCTCTACGGCGTGCTGCACGATCAGGTGACCTACTCGATCGGAACGGAGTACTTCACGCGCTTGAAGTTCGATCAGTTCGCCTATGCCAAGCCCGATTGGGGAGGACCGCGAGGGTTCGTCGGGATCATCGGCTTCCTCGCGACGTGGTGGGTCGGGGCATTGGTCGCGTGGGTGATCGCCCGGGTTTCGATCTGGCGCAGAGGGCAGCTCCCTTCGCCCGGGGACATGGCGCGGACCTTTGGCATCGTCCTCGCGGTTTCTCTGGCGAGCGCATTCGCGGGCTGGTGCTGGGGGCAATGGCGGAGGGCGACCGGCTACGACGAGGGTTGGCAGGGCTTCATGGGGCAGCTCGGAGTGACGCGGCCCGAGGAATTCATGACCGTGGCCTACATCCACAATGCGAGTTACCTCGGGGGCCTGCTGGGGATGGTCGTGGGCCTGGTCTGGCTGGGCCGCAGGCGGAGCTCCAGGCCGGCGGGGACGCAGGGAGAGGCTCCCACACGCGCTTGACGGTCCGTTCAGCGCCCGTTGAGACTCGACATCTAGGGTCTGCGACGTGGGGAGCTCGGGGCCGTCGCACTTCGAGCGCCGCTGCGGCGCGGGCGCGTTAGAATCGGGGCAGGTCCTGCCACCGATGAAACGCCTCGCCTGCCTCTCCCTCTGCGTAATCGGGCTCGCCCCGTCCGCGCACGCGCTCGCTCAAACCCCAGGCGTCGCGCCGGATGGGCCGGGAGACGCTGTGACTCGCGTGGCGCCGGTGTCGGGTCCGTACCTGCCGTACACCAACGGTGGCCGTGTCACCCAGCTCGGGCTCCTGCACAGCGCCGGCGTCGAGACCTTCGGTTTCTTCCGACCTGGTCCGCTGCCGAGCGGACTGCCGCCCGAGCGCCCGCTCGTCGTGTTGTTCCACAGCTACGGCGGGGACGGCGATGGTGAGCTCGAGGCTTACACGCGCTTCTCCGACGAAGCCGACCAACGGCATTGGTACGTGCTCGCGCCAGACCAGGACGTGCCGCTGTTCGGCTTTGCGCCCAACGGCTCTTCCCGGCGGCGCAGGACGTACGGCAGCGACGAGGCGCAGCGCCGACTCAACCTGACGCTGCGCTGGGTGCTCGAACACTATCCCATCGACCGCGAGCGCATCTACGGCGTCGGGTTCTCCATGGGCGGCGGTGACATGCTGAGCTACGCCGCGCAGTATCGCGACCCCGCGCGCGGCGCCTTTGCTGCCGTCGCGGTCAACGCCGGGACGCTCTGCCTCTCGGAGGAGTACTGGCGCAATGTCGCGTCGCAGGACGCGCTGCAAGTCGCCGTCGGTGGCCAGGCACCGCCGAACGCGAGCAACGCGTTCGACTTCGAGCGCCTCTCGACCCTGCGCTATGCGAGCCCGTTCGGCCCGAGCGTGCTCGATCTCGGGGTCCGTCATCCCGTGCAGAACCTCGTCGGTGTGCCGATTCAAGCTTGGATCGACACCCGCGAGCCCAGCGCGCACATACTCGGCTTCGTCGACGACCTCGAGCTCTTGCTCGGGACGTCGCAGTCGACCGTGCCGTTCCAGCGCTACGACGTGCTCGGAACCGGGTTCTCCGCCCACGTCTGGGAGACGTTCGATTTCCACCAGGTCTGCAGCTCGTTCGCTGCGCAGCGCCTCGTGGTGCCGGACATCGCGGAGCTGCTCGTATCGCGCGACGCGCGTTACGGCGACGTGCGCGTCACGCGCGTGAACGCGCGCGAGTTCGGCGAGCTGCGCCACGACTTCAGCCAGATCGGCCTCCCCGGGACGACCGACCGGGTGAGCATCGTCGACTGCGTGAACATCGCGCGCGTCGAGCTCGACGCAGCGGTGCTCGGACTCGGCATGACCAGCGCGATGTACGAGATCGAGCTCGCGGGCAACCCGAACCGCTCCGTGCGGCTCGACCTCGCGCACGTCAGCCGCCCGTTGCAGGTCCTGCGCAACGGCGTCGACCTGACCCAGAACCCTGGGACCGATTGGGCTTATTTGGACACGACCTCCACGCTGGTCCTCGTCAGCCCCGCGAACACGACGGACCTCTGGGAGCTCCGCTGAGCGCGCCGCGGGCCGTCCACGCTGGGGTGGGGGGGCCCGGGGAAGCCTTCACAAGCGCTTTGTGAAGGCGCGCGCTCGAGTCGCACCACCGTCTCTGCGAGCCGCGCACGAGTTGTGGTCTCTCCCATCGCCCCCGGTCCGACGAGCTCGAGGGCCGGGACAGCGCGGAATGGCGCAGCGTCGGTGCTTCGTCGGCGCTTTGTGTCCCGCCCGTTGCCCAGGAGTTGTCGCGTCCCGCGCGGCGCTCAGCCGACCTCGTGGTAGCCGTCTTCGTCGACGCGGGTCGGGTCGTGGGCGGTCGTGATGCGTTCGACCAGCTCGCGGTGCAAGTCGCGTGTGCCGCGGCGGACGTAGGTGCCCTCCGCGGTCATGTGCCAGCACGCGACGTCGTCGCTCAGATAGTTGAAGAGGCACTCTTCGAGCAGCCGCTCCTTGATCCGGGGCTCGAGGATCGGGAAGCAGGTCTCGATGCGCTGGAAGAGGTTGCGGCCCATCCAGTCGGCGCTCGATGCAAAGAGGCGGCGCTCGCCGCCAGCTTCGAAGTAGTAGAGGCGGCTGTGCTCCAAGAAACGCCCGAGCACCGAGCGCACACGGATGCGCTCCGAGACCCCGGGGATGCCTGGACGCAGGCAGCAGGCGCCGCGCACGATGAGGTCGATCTCGACGCCGGCCTGCGAGGCGCGATAGAGCGCGCGGATCGTCTGCGGCTCGGTGACCGCGTTCATCTTCGCGACGATGCGGGCCGGGCGGCCGGCGCGCGCGTTCTCGGCTTCGGCTTCGATCAGGCGCAGGATCTCCTGACGCAGCGTGAAGGGCGAGTCGAAGAGCGCTCCGAGGCGCTGCGCCTGGCCGAGGCCGGTCAGGCGGTTGAAGAGCTTGTGGACGTCTTCGCCGAACACGGGGTTCGCGGTGAGGTACGAGACGTCCGTGTACGCACGCGCTGTGCCGGAGTGGTAGTTGCCCGTCGATAGGTGGACGTAACGGCGCAGCGTCTCGCCCTCGCGCCGCAGGATCATCAACATCTTCGCGTGGGTCTTGTAGCCGAAGACGCCATAGACGACCTGCGCGCCAGCGTCCTGCAGCTCGTTGGCCAGGTTGATGTTGCCCTGTTCGTCGAACCGCGCGAGCAGCTCGACGACGATCGTGACCTGTTTCCCTGCGCGCGCAGCCTCGCGCAGGGCGGCGACGATCTGCGAGTTCTCCTCGGTGCGATAGAGCGTCTGCTTGATCGCGACGACATTCGGATCGGAGGCCGCGCGCCGCACCAGCTCGACGACCGGCTGGAACGACTCGAACGGCTGGTGCATGACGATGTCGCCGGCGCGGATCGACTCGAACAGGTCGGCTCCGCGCGACAGGAAACGCGGCACGCGCGGGACGAACGGAGCGTACTTGAGCTCTGGCCGATCGACCTTCGAATAGAGCGCGCTCAGCCGGTTCAGGTTCACCGGTCCGTCGACGCGGTAGAGGTCCTGCTGGGGGAGGCCGAAGCGCTCGAGGAGGAAGTGCGCGATCTCCTCCGGCAGCTCCTTGGCGACTTCGAGGCGCACGGGCTCGGCGAAGCGCCGGTCGGGCAGTTCACCCTCCAGCGCCTTCAGCATGTCCTCGACCTCTTCTTCGTCGACCCAGAGCTCGCTGTTGCGCGTGACGCGGAACTGGTAGCAGCCCGTCACCGTCATGCCCGGGAAGAGCTGCTCGACGTTGGCGTGCACGATCGACGAGAGCATCACGAAGTCGTGACGTCCGCCGCTGACGTCGCTGGGCACCTGGATCAGGCGCGGCAACGTCCGCGGAATCTGCACGACCGCGATGTTGGCGTCGCGGCCGAACGCGTCGTTGCCCTGCAAGAGCACGACGAAGTTCAGCGACTTGTTGAGGATCTTCGGGAACGGGTGCGCGGGGTCGAGCGCGACCGGCGTCAGGACCGGCTCGACATGCTCGAAGAAGTAGCGCGTGGCCCAGACGACCTCGCCGTCGCTCCAATCCGCGCGGCGCCGCACCCGAACGCCTGCGGCGGCGAGGGCGGGCAGGATGACCTCGTTGACCGTGCGGTACTGCTCCTCGACGAGCGCGTGCGCGTGGCGCGCGATGTCTCGCAAGAGCTCCGCCGTCGAGCGGCCGTCGACGCTCGGTGCTTTCGTTCCAACGAGCTCCTGGTACGACGCCTTGCGGACCTCGAAGAATTCGTCGAGGTTCGAGCACGAGATCGTCAGGTAGCGCACCCGCTCCAGCAGCGGGACGGACGGGTCGTGGGCGAGCGCCAGCACGCGCTCGTTGAACTGGATGATCGAGAGCTCTCGGTTGGAGTAGAGCTCCGGCGCGTCGAGGTCGTCGGGTCGAACGGCGGACATGGCGCCAGGGTCAGGGGTGGCGGCGCTCCGCTCTCGGCCGGGCGCGCTGGTCGTCGTACCGTTCATCGAACTTCCGGCTCCGCGACTCCAGGCCGCAAAGCCGGAAGAGGATCACTCGGAGGGCACCCCTGCGGGTGTGGGATCCGTGTGAATCCGGAGGGGGCGTCGGAGGTGTCCCAAAATGGGACGACGCCCTGCGGCGTCAGCGCAGCAGCGGCTCCGGCACCCGCGCGAGGCCCAGGGGCAACCACCGCACACACGGCCGGGGCGGCTCGACCAGCGGCGCGAGCACCCGCCGCGCCATCCAGCGCTTGCCCCCCGGCCCGTCGAGGGTCAGCCCGTCCTCGAACGTCCCCCCCTCCGCGACGAGGTGGTGGGCCAGGTCGTACAGGAACCCGAGCACCTCGAACGGGGGCGCCAGGTCCGCCGGGAACGCCGCCTCCTGGTCCGGCGCGCCGAGCTGGCCGCAGCCGACGACGTCCGCGATGCGCCAGCCCTCGCCCGGGTCCGCGAGCCGCCCGTTGGTCCAGGCCTGCAGCGGCACCGCGCCCTGCTCCTCAGCGGCCGCCAGGATGCCGCCCAGCACGTTCCCGTCGCGCAGCGCCTCGCCGCGGGGGAAGAAGAGGGACGTCGCGTTGGGCTCCGCGAGGAGCGCCCGCGCGACATCCCCGAGGCCCAGGAGCGCCGCGCGCGGATCGTCCCGGTCCGCTGGCGCGACCGTCAGGAGCGCATGGCAGCGGTGGCGCTTCGCGAGGCCCGCCCCGGCCGGCCACAGGTGCGGCTGCGCGATCGCGCGCTCGAGCGAGAGCGGCGCCACCCCGGGCACCGTCGGCGCCTCGTCGTCCCACGGGGTGTCGTGCAGCGACAGGGTGAGCGCCCCGAGCGCCCGGTCCCAGAGCGCCCCGCACACCTCGCGCGCGCGCGCCTCGTCGAACGGGCCCAGCGCCAGCACCGCCGCGACGAGCGGCGGCGCGGCGGGTTCTGCCGTCTGCATGCTCGTAGCGCGGCTCACTTCGTGCCGCTGCCCTGGCGCAGCACGTGGTAGGCCCCCGGAGCGACGGCGTCGAACGACTCGGTCTTGCCGTTCGGCCAGCGCACTTCGATGCCCTCGACCGCCGTCAGCGCACCGAGGCCGAAGTGGGCCCGCGGGTCGTTGCTGGAGAGGTACGAGTAACACGGGTCCGCCTGCCGGGACATACGGCGGCCTTCACCCGCAGCGATCGAGACGGTCGCCCCGTGCACCAGGCGGCCCTTCGTATCGAGCAGCGTGAACCCCACCCAGTTGCCGCGCCGTTCTGCGATGTTGCGCAGCACCTTCACGCGGGCGTCGCGGTCGACGTACACGATGTCCATGGTGCCATCGTTGTCCAGGTCGCCGAACGCCGCGCCGCGGCTCGTTCCGATCAACGCTGCGAGGTTCGGGTCCTCGACCTGCTCGAACACGATGCGCTTCCCTTCGCGCTTGCCGCGGAAGAGGTGGTTCGGCTCGGCGTACGGATCATCGGCGAAGCGGTCCTCGACCGGCCACGCCTGCACCGCGCCGTTGGCGACGTAGAGGTCGCGCACACCGTCCAGGTCGAAGTCCTGGAACCCCATCCCGAAGCCCGTGAAGCGCAAGCTGACCGCGGTCATGCCCAGCATGTTGCTGGCGTCGCGGTAGCGCCCGCGGTTGTTCTGATAGAAGGTGTTCTTCTCGCGGCGCAGGTGCGTCATGAAGAGGTCCAGGTCGCCGTCTTCGTCCAGGTCGACGAACTGCACGCCCATGCCGGCCTCCGGCGTCCCGTTGGCGTTGACCGCGCAGCCGCCCTCAGGCGCCACGTTCGTGAAGATGCCCTTGCCGTCGTTCTGCCACAGGAGGTTCGGCGTGGCGTCGTTGGCGACGTAGATGTCGAGGTCGCCGTCCTGGTCATGGTCGCCGACCGTGAGGCCGAGCCCGTTGCCGAACGCCACGTTCGCGCCCGAGCGCGTCGTCGAGTCCGTGAAACCGAGCCGCCCGTAGGTGTAGAAGATGTCCGTCGCAGGCGCGTTGTAGTTGTTCGGGCTGCAGTAGTCGCGCTCGGACTTGTAGTTGAAGCACGGCGTCTCGTTCTCCGGTGACCAACCCAGGTTGTTCACGACGTAGAGGTCGAGCAGCCCATCGCCGTTGCCGTCGAAGAACGCGGCGCTCGTGCCCCAGCGTTCGTCGGCGACCTTCATCTTCGCCGACACATCCGTGAACGTGCCGTTGCCGTTGTTCTGGTAGAGCACGTTCGGGCCGACGTTCGTGACGAAGAGGTCGATGTCACCGTCGCGGTCGAAGTCACCGCAAGCGGCGCCCATGCCGTAACCCGTATCCCCGACACCGGCAGCGTCGGTGACATCGGTGAAGCGCCACGCGCCATCCGCCGAGTCGTTGCGGAAGAGCTTGTTGCCAGGCCCTTCACCCGCGCCGTCGCGCAGCGAGCCCGACTGCACGAGGTACACGTCGAGGTCGCCGTCGCCGTCGTAATCGAACAGCGCCACGCCGCCGCCCATGATCTCGGGGAACCAGTAGTCGGGAGTCGCGCCGCTGACGTACGTCCAGTCGATGCCGGAGGCCACAGCGACCTCCTGGAACCAAGGTTTGACGGCGTCCTGGCCGGCTGCGGTGGCAGTCAGGGCCGAGGCTGCGATGAAGAGGGTGCGGAAGGCGGAGGACATGGGTGACACGTTCTGTTTCGGGCGCATCGGGATCACTGGCCGCCTTCCTTCCGCGGCGGGGCTGGCGGGCCTGCGGCGTCGCGCTGCGCGCGCGCTTCGGCGATCTGACGGCGGACATCGGGCACGAACTGCGCGAGCTCGGGCCGCGTCGCCGCGAGGGGCAACATCAGGTCCGCGGCGCGTTCGGCGCTGTCGAGGTCACCGCCGTTGAAGTACGCGATGACCGCCATGCGGATCGCGTCGGGGTTGTCGCTGCCCACGGCGAGCAGCTTCGCGCCGACCTGGGGCAGGTCCGCTTGGCGCCCGCCGCTGGCGTAGGCCTGCACGAGGAACGAGAGCGCCTCGATGTTGTCGGGCGCGTTGGCGACGGCGAGCTCGGCGTACTTCACCATCTCGCGCGGCCGGCCCGTCATCGCGTAGGTCTGCGCGAGGTGCTGGTAGAAGCGCGGCTCGGTGCAGCCCAGGCGCAGCGCGTTGGTGAACGACTGCAGGGCCCCTTGCAGCTTCTGCGGGTCCTGACCCGCCGTCTGCAGCAACACGAGGCCCGCGTAGTAATGGGCGCGGCCGAGCTGCGGCGTGAGCTCCAACGCCTTCGAGATCTTCGCGCGCGCATCGGCGTCGAGGGCCTCCATACGCGCGACGGCTTCTTGCGCCGCGGGCTGCCCTGCGAGCTGCGCGGCCTGCGCTTGCAGCTCGCCCATCTCACCGAGCAAGAGGATCGTGTACTCGATGTACGTGTTCGCCGATTTCGGCTCGGCGGCGAGGCTCTTGTCGAGCAAGAACTTCGCGCCTGCGCGATCGCCGCCCATCAGCGACGCCCGCGCGGCGAGGTTCAGCACGAAGTGATCCTCGGGCCGCTCCTGCAGCATCGCCTGCAGCGCCACCGTGGCGCCCTGCAGGTCACCGGCGCGCAGTTGGTTCTCGATGCCCATCATCCGGCGGTTGTAGCCGCGGCCGAAGTCCGCGAGGCGATTCCAGTGCGGATCGATCGGGAACTCGGGATACGCGTCCAGGCCGCGCGCCAGCTCGAGCTTCGCCTCGTCATCGCGCCCGAGGTCGCGCAGGGCGAGCCCGAGCGTGTAACGCGCGTACTTCGAACCCGGATCCAGTGCGACGGCTTCGCGCGCCGCGGCCAGCGCGCCTTCGGCGTCGCCGAGGTCGAGCAACGTCTGCGCGAGGCCCACGCGGCTCGACGCCCACTGCAGGCCGCCGGGCGCGTTGGCCTCGGACGCGATCGCTTGGCGCCAGGCCGCGGCGGCTTCCTCGAGCCGACCGAGCGAGCGCAGCACGTCGCCATAACGCGCTTGCACGACGGCCGTGTTGCGCAGGCGCTGGGCGGCCGCAGCGAGGTCCTCGACGGCGCCTTCGAGGTCGCCGTTGTACGACCGCACGAGCCCGCGCCGGTAGAGCCACTCCGGTTTGTCCGGCAGCAGCGCGACGGCGTGGTCGTATTGTTTCTCGGCGAGCGCCCAGATCGTGTTCGCTTCGTACGCGAGCCCGAGGTCCGCGTGCAGCGCGCCGTCCGCGGGCTTCGCGCGCACGGCCTCGGCGAGCTCCTTGAACAGCTCGACCGTGCTGGCGTCCATACGCGCGGTATCGACGAGCACAGCGGGCGGGAAACCGTCCTGGGCGCGGCCGGGCGCGAGCGCGGCGAGGGCCAAGGCGGCGACGATGGCGGTCGGGAGATGACGTTGCATGTTCGGGGCTCGCAGGGGCGCTCAGCTCAGCTCAGCTCTGCTGTGCGCTCTCGCTCTGGCACTGTTCGAGGACCTCACGCACCGCGGCTTCTACGGGCTCGGGGGCGTGGAGTTGGAGCAAGTGATCGGCCTCGTCGACGTAGGAGAGGGTGCCCGCGCGGACCGCGCCCGCGATCCGCGCCCCTTCTTCGGCCCAGAGGCGATTGAACTCCGCGCGCGGAAACGTGCGCGGGACGCGGTCAGCGGCGAGCGTCTCGCGCGAGACGAGGACGTGGGTGGGCGGCGCGCCGAGGTCGCTCGCTCTTTGTACCTGCTCGAGCGTGCGCGCCTCCGCGGCGAGTTCTTGGGCTGCTGCGCGTCGGACGCGCGGGTCGAGCTCGAACGCGTCCAGGAGTCGGCGCTGCTTCGCAGGCAGCGGCAGCCATCCATTGCGCCCGCCGCGCCACGAGAGGAGCCGCACCACACCGAGCCGCGCGAGCAGGTTCCCGAAGTGGATCGCGAGCGGTGAGGCCTCGGGCGCCTCGACCTGTTCGCGCCGCAGCCGATCGCGGAGCGTGTCGGGATGGGGATCGACCAGCACCACACCCGCCGTCTCGAACGGATACCGGTGCGCGTAGACACGCGCGACGTGGGCCCCCGAACCGTGCGCGACGAGCACCGTGCGCCGCTTCGGATCCGGCACGAGCTTGCGCAGCATCTGGTGGAGCTCGCGCGCCAGCGATTCGCCGTCGCGCGGCTCTGGGCCCGGGTCGCTCCAACCGAGGCCCGCGCGGTCGTAGACGATCACCCGCGCGTCGGGCGCAAAGCGCTCGGGGAGGCTGCCCCAGTGGGTCGACCACGCGCCCTCGTCCGCCTCGAAGACGACCACCAGCGGGCCTGCCCCGTACGAGCGCGCGTGGAGCCGATGGCCGCCGACATCCACGAGCTGCCCCGGGGCGGGCCAAGCGCGGCGGTCCCGACGGCGGCACCACGACTCGACGGCGTAGCCGGCGAGGGGCAGCAACAGCGGGGAGTACGGGAGCAACGACACGGGGGGGCAGGATCCTATCCCGGCCCGCGCAAAGACAGGCTCAAAAGAGGAGCGCCGGCCCTGCCCGACCGGCGCTCCGAATCGTCTCCTGCCTACCCTCACCCGCGCCCAGGCTGCACTCGGAAGCGCGCCGAGCCGGGGGAGGCGACGCGTTGCAGTCCCGCGTCGGGCATCTCTCCGCTCCAACCGGGGAGTTGGATGCGCGGACGCGCAAAAAACTCCCCGAATCCGGCGCGGGTTCCGGTTCAGGCCCCCGCGAGGTGGGCGCGCAGCGCGGCCACGACCGGCCCGGGGCGCTCCATCGGCGCCATGTGGCCCGCGCCCGGCACGACGACGGCGCGGCCGCGCGGGGCGGCGGCGGCCATCGCTTCGGACAGCGGGGGCGGGGTCAGCGCGTCGAGCTCGCCGCAGAGGGCCAGGAACGGCACGGCGAGGGAGCGCAGGACGGCCATCCGGTCCGGGCGGTCGCGCATCCCGCGCAGGGCGGCCACGATCGTCTCGTACGGGGTGGCCTCGATGGTCGTCAGGAGGCGCGCGCGCAGGGCGGCGTCCGTCCCGGGCGCGACGAGCTTGGCCACGAGCTCCCGCGCGAACGTGGCGCGGCCGACCTCGAGGAGGCGCTCGACCGCCGCGTCGCGCCGGGCGCGGCCGGCTTCGTCCTCGCCTTCGGCGCGCGAGTCGACGAGCGCGAGCGAGCGCAGGCGGCCCGGGTGGCGCTCGGCGAACGCGAGCGCCGCGTAGCCGCCCATCGACAGGCCGACGACGTGGGCGCGCTCGACGCCGAGGTGATCGAGCAGCCCCGCCAGGTCGTCGGCGTGCTGTTCCATCGTGAGCCGGTCGCCGCCAGGAATGGGGCTCCGGCCGAAGCCGCGGAGGTCGGGGGCGATGCAGGTCGCGACGTCAGCGAGGCCCTCCCAGGTCTCCCGCCACATGCTGTGGTCGAGGGGAAAGCCGTGGACGAGCAGGGTGGGGGGGCCGGCGCCGTGGACGTGCGCGGCCAGAGGACGGTGCGGGTCGTGGGACAACACGGGGGCGAGTGTAGTGGACCCGCCGGTCTTCTGGCGGCGCGCTACAGTGTCCCTGCGCGGGCTGTGTCTGCAGCCGCGCCTTCTCCGTTTCGATCTCTAGCTGAACGACCATGCACCTGCGCCCCCTCTCCCTGCTCACCGCGCTCGCCGCGACTTCGGCCGCGGCCCTCGCCCAGAACGACGAGTGTGCGACCGCGACGACCCTGACCGCCGGTGTCGCGCTCCCTTTCGACACGTCGAGCGCGTCGCTGAGCGCGCCCGCTTGGCCGTGCGCCGGAGCGAGCACCTCGCCGGACCTCTGGTACGTCTTCACCGCCACGGTGACTGCGACCCACCGCTTCGAGACCTGCGGCTCCTCGTACGACACCGCGCTGCAGGTGTTCAGCGGCTCGTGCGCGGCGCTCACCTCGGTGGCCTGCAACGATGACTCCTGCCAGCTCTCGAGCCGCGTCGAGGTCCCGCTGAACGCGGGCGACGTGCGCTACATCCGCGTCGGCGGCTTCGGCGCGAACTCCATCGGAGCGGGCACGATCCTCGCCGAGCCGCTTGTGCCCGCCGCGCCGAGCCTCGTCGCGCACTATCCGCTCGACGACACGAACACGACCTGCGCTGACATCTCGGGCAACAACATCGTCGGCGTCTACAACGGCGGCACGCGCGGTCAGGCTGGCGCAGCGCCCGGTACGGGCTCGAGCGTCAGCTTCAACGGCGCTGGCGACCACGTCGAGATCTTCGGCGTGCCGCAGCTCGATCAGCTCATTCAGGACTTCACGGCGATGACGTGGTTCCGTGCGTCGGCGCTGCCCGTCGGCACCGCTGTCCAGCGCCTCTTCGGCAACCAAGGTCCGGGCGGGAGCTGGTCGTTCGGCCTGCGCGGTAACGTCGGCCTGCGGTTCACGACGCACGCGGTCCTCGACTACGACGTCCCGGTCGTGCTCAACGCGGGCCAGTGGTACCACCTCGCGGTTGCGATGGACATCGGCAACGACGTCACCTTCTACCTGAACGGCGCTCCGATCGGCACCGTCGCAGGGACGCTGCCGGCGCGGACGCCGAATACGTCCTACATGATCGGCGCCTGGAACCCGCCCGGCACGATCCCGGAGTTCTTCAACGGCAACCTGGACGACGTGCAGGTCTACGAGGGCGTGCTGACGCCCGCCCAGATCCAGCAGCTCTTCAACAACCCGGGGACGAGCCTCGGCTCGAACAGCGGCATCGGCACGACGTACTGCTCGCCCGCCGTCGCGAACTCGACGGGCCAGCCGGCGGCGATCACCGCGGCCGGCAGCATCGTCGCGGCGACGAACAACGTCACGCTGACCGCGCGCCAACTGCCGCTGAACGCCTTCGGCTTCTTCCTGACGAGCCGCACCCAAGGCGCGATCAACCAGCCGGGCGGCAGCCAGGGTGTGCTCTGCCTCACGGGTTCGATCGGCCGTTATGTCGGCCCGGGCCAGATCCGTAACTCGGGCGCGACGGGCGAGTTCTCGCTCGCGCTGAACCTGACCCAGCACCCGACCCCGAGCGGCTTCGTGTCGGTCCTCGCGGGCGACACCTGGAACTTCACCGCGTGGTACCGCGACGCGGTGGGCGGCGTGGCGACCTCGAACTTCACGAACGGGCGCTCGATCCTGTTCCAGTGAGCGCGCGCCGCGTTCGCTGATGGGCCACCACCGGCCGCTGGGAACCCGGTTCCCAGCGGCCGGTGGTCGTTCTGGCGAGGTCCATTGCGCTTCGCGAGCGCGCGCTCGGGGCAAGTGCGAGGCCGCCGTGGTCGCTGCGCGGGTGTTCCCGGACGTGGGGTCGGTCAGCCATGGTCCCGCGCCGCGGGATCCATACGACTCGGTCAGTCGCTTCGCAGCGGACTTTCGGCCGAGCCGGCTGATGCAGGTCAGGGGATCGAATACGAAGGCGCGCGTACCGTCGCTCGAGGGACGACGCAGGATCCAGAGCACACTGCCGTCCCTGCGTTACCTGATGCGGCTATGGACCAGTGGCGGCCAGTCCATGGGTTTCCCCCTGAACTCCAACGTTCCCGGCGCGCTGGAGATCACGTACCGCTGGGCTGTGGTGTGATGCGTGCGATGTCGCACCATGGGGCGCACAGTCGGGCGCACACTTGGGTATAAAGGTGTCCCATCCGTGGGACTGGGCCATGGGGTTTCCCTTGGGTTTGCCCCGAAAATGGCGGACGTTTCCCATCCGTGGGACAATTGCGCAATGGAACGAGAATTGCTGCAGCGAGAGGGCACTCGCATGCATCTGCGACCGTCGCGGATGCGCGCTTCCCCGCAATCCGCACGTCCTCAGTAACCTGCAAGGGCAGGGTGCCTAGAACGGTGAGCCGGATCGCACTGCCACGAGGAAAGCCTGACATGCAAAGCTCAGCACGACAGCACGACAGCACGACAGCACGACAGCACGACAGCACGACAGCACGACAGCACGAGGTAGCACACGCGGCGACCGCCGATCCCGACGCGCTGCGGCTGGTACCGTGGCGCGGCTGCTTGGGACCTTGGCGCTCACGACGGGCGTCGCGGTGAGCCAGGGCATCCCGTCCAACGTCCTCCTGGTTCGGGAGCTCACGCCTCCTCCGACGACGCCGGATGGACTGACTTGGGCGACAGCCTTCCAGAATCCGCAGGATGCGCTCGTAGCCGTGGGTGCACCCGGATCCACCCGCAATGAGATCTGGGTCGCCGAAGGCACCTACGCCCCCACCTCGACCTCCGATCGCACCGTGTCCTTCGTGCTCGTTCCGGGCACACGCCTCTACGGAGGCTTCCTCGGAACCGAGTCGAACCTCCAAGATCGACCGACGCCGCTGGCCACAACGACCCTCACGGGTGACATCGACAACAGCCCCTTCACCGTGACCGCGGACAGCTTCCATGTGGTCCGGGTCGATGAACCCGGCTTGTATTTCATCGAGGGCTTCACCATCGAGCGCGGTGCCGCCATCCCCGCGAGCGGCAACCCCGTAGCGGGTGACCCGAACAACTGGGGTGGCGGCCTGCTGGCCTACCTACCTGGCGCCAGCGAGGACATCACCGAGCTCGAGATCCGCGACGTCACCTTCCGCAACTGCCTCGCCGGCGGCGGTGGTGGCCTGGCCGCAGGGGGGAGCGGCGTCGACTTCGTGCGCGTCTCGCGTTGCGTCTTCGAGAACAACATCGGCTTCAGCCGCGATCCCGACGTCGATGTGGGCCACCTCGGCGTCGGCGGAGGGGCCCTGTTCTGGAACATCGGGGGCACCGATCTTCTGCGCTTTCAAGGCGATGAAGGCACCGGACTCCAGAGCGTGATCGAGGGCGTCTACATCTACCACTCGCGCTTCTCCGGCAACACGTCGACTTACGGCGGCGGCATCTGCGTCGCGAACGCACGAGAGAACATCTGGTTGGTCAACAACCTGCTGCATCGGAACTCGGCCTGCGGTGGCGGCGGACTCTTCGAGTACCACGGCAGCGGTTCGATCGGCGGGGTGCCCGCGGGCTGGCCGCGGGTCGAATTCTGCACGTTCTCGTCCAACTCGGCCCTCGACAACCTCGGGCCCGCCGGTAGCCTCTGGTCCGGGGGCGGGGCCATCCACACGCAATGGGGCGTGGGCGGAACCCTGCCGAACCCGTCGATCGTCGTGCGCAGCTCGATCCTCTGGGGCAACTTCGACCAGACCCCGGCCACGAACGACGCGGCCAGCATCGGCGGGGCGGCGGCGGTCGCCGCCCTGGTCGACTCCAGCGACGTGCAGCGCACGACCTCTTCGCTGCCTTGGCCTGGCCCGGACAACATCAACCAGGATCCGCTCTTCGTCAACGCGGTCGGGGGCAACCTGCGGCTGTCCTTCGGCTCTCCGTGCATCGATGGAGCGGAGGACCTCGTCCTCGATCGAGTGATCGGCCTCGGTGACTTCGCGGACGTCGACCGCAACGGGGTTTTTGGGGGAACGAACGGGCAGCACCTGCCGGTGGACCTCGACCTGACCCCGGCGCGCGAGTCTCTCTTCCTCCTCGTGCCGCCGCTCACGTTGGCGATTCCGACCGTCCGCGCGGACATGGGTTGCTACGAGTACGTCCTCGGCAACCCGGGTGCCCAGTGATCTGACACCCTCGAATTGCGGCGGGTCGCATTGCTCGTGAGTGCGTGCAACCCGCCGGACAGCCCACTCCTGGACCGACTCGGACCACCGCTGACGGACTTTCGCCATGACCATGCTGGCTTCGATCGCGCTCGTTGTTGCCCCTACCATGACCCAGTTGCCCGCGTGGGACGTCAGCCCCGATCCGGTGCGGCAGTTGCTCAGCTTTGGGCTGGCGGTCGACATTCACCGAGAGAGAATGGCGGTGGCTGTGGCGTACGGAGGCCCAATGGGTAACAACCCGGTTCATGGTCCCGGAGAAGTCGTTGTATTCGATCGGGTATCGACGGGGTGGATTCGGAATGCCGTTATCTCCTGCCCCGACGTCGCAAGTTCGTATCACGCGAGCTTCGCGCGCAGAATTCAAGTGAACGGGAATCACTTGGCCGTAGCCGATCCGCAGAGGACGATTCTCGGTACCCCCTTCGCTGGCACACTCTGGTGTTACGACGAAACGTCCAGTGGCTGGGAGCTCCGTCAACAGATCCACCGTGCCCCGCAGCAGGGTTACGGTGCGTACATCTCGATGGATGAGGATCGACTTGCCGTCTCGTCGTCATACGTTCTCGGCCAGACGGCATTCGGCACGCGCGAGGTCGGCGCCGTGGACATCTACGAGCGCGTCCAAGGTCGTTGGACGCTGACCGACACCCTCACCCCGGTCGATCTCGGACCACGCGGGACGACCCAGCACTTTGGCCTCAACGTCCGCCTGCATGGTGACCTCCTCATCGCGGGTACCGATCGCAGCTCGGTCTACGCCTCGTCCATCGGCGAGGTTCGTGTGTTCGAGCGTGACGGGAGTGGCTGGAACGAGCGGCAGGTGCTGAATGCGCCGTGGGACTACGCAAGGTCCAGGTACGGGACAAGCGGACTGGCTCTCGATGACGAGTGGATCATGGTCGGCGACGCCCCGATCATGGGGTCCTACAGTGTGGCTCTGTCCCGCTCGCCGCGCGTGTGGATCTACCGCCGCGGTCCGCTGCCGGGGTCGCCTTGGACCCTCTTCCAGTACATCGAGCCCAGCCATTGGTGGGTGTCCATCAACCAGGCCGATGAATTCGGCTTCTCCGTCGCCCTCAGCGGCAACCGCATGGTCGTCGGTGCCCCGAGGGCGGAGAACTCCCTCGGCCAACGCTCCTTGGGGCAGGCTTGGGTCTTCGAGTTCAACGGCACCTCCTGGGTGGAGACCCAGAGGCTGACCACGCCCGAGGTCGAGAATCCTGGTGCGAGCCCCCAGTACCTCGGCTGGTCCGTCGACATCGACGGTCCCTACATCGCGGTCGGTGACTCCCATGCCCCAGCGGGCAACCCCTCCGTCACGCCGGTAGGCAAGGCCTACGTCTACGAGAACGGCCTCGGGACCCCCACCTGCGTCGGAGTGCCGAACGCGACCGGTCAACCCGCGCTTCTCACCGCCCGCGGCAGCGACTACGCCCATTTCGGCTACGTCGACTTCTTCGGCAGCTCGTTCCCGCCCCTCAGCGTCGGACTGCTGGTCGCCGCGCCCCTCCAGAGCTTCGTGGCGAACCCGGCGGGCAGCCAGGGCAACCTCTGCCTCGGCGGCACCCTGCGCCGCCTCGGCCACCGCCCTGCCGACGCCCAGGGCAACTGGTCCCTCGCCTACGAGCTGCCTGCCGCCGGCTCCATCCCCCCGAACCAACCCGCGATCACGCCGGGCACCACGTGGCACTTCCAGGCCTGGTACCGCCAGCCGGGCACCCCGCCGACCTCGAACTTCTCCGGCGCGCTGGAGATCACGTTCCGCTGACCCACGCGGCGCACCGCAAGCGTCCTTCCCGAGGTCGCGTGCCTGCTCTCGAGCGCGCGCCGCGGGTGAAGCTGATGCACCGCTCCGACCGGGGAGCGCAGTACACAAGCGACAGCTCACAGCAGCTTACGGCTGGCTTGCCACGGCTACCCCAAGTGCTCGGCGGGCTCCGCCTCTCCTCGGCCTTCCCGATGCACGGTGACCGTCGCAGGGGCACCTCAGGTCATCTGTGGTCCCCACGGACCCAGGGTCCACTGGACCGGACAGGGGCACGGACAGGGACGAGGAGCCAACGCGGCGCTCATCCATCGCGCGGCTCGCGCAGCGTCCGCAGCAGCGATCCATCCGCAGCGTGCAGGGTGATCCGTCCCCCGCGCCAATGCACGAGCCAGCGTTCGCCAGCGAGGTCCAACACGTTAGCGGTCTTCTGTGCATCGAATGGCAGCGACGAACGACCCGTCGGTCCGACCGTGATGAACTCCTGCGTGAACGCCTCGGTCACCGGGTCGGTGTGCCAGGTGAGCACGAGCATCTGCGCTGCATGTTGGCGCCAGCGCCAGAAGATCCCCTCGACCGTCGCGACCGTCGTGCCGGTTGTGAGCTCGACGAGCTCGTTCCATTGCACGAGCCGAGCTCCGGGGTCTTCCTGTTCACGCCATCCACTGAGACAGAGGTAGTCCGCCGCGGGAGAGCACTTGATTCGCCTCACCCCGGCCCAGAACGTCCCGTGACCGATCGGGCTCGTCGTGCCGTCTTCGAGGGAGCACCGGTACAGGCGCAGGTCCTCACCCAAGAAAACGTAGGCGCGGGTGGGTGTTCCGTTCCGTTCGGGGCACGCGGCGTATGCACGCGCGCGGAAGCGGGCCAACACCGCTTTGGTCTCGAGCGACAGGACCTCGACGTCGACCAGCCGTTGCCGAGGGCTGGATTCGATGACCTTCTCTTTGGTCGTCACGTCCGGAGCGGGCCAGGCCTGCGGAGCTTCGACACGGATCGGTTCGCCACCTTCGAGGTCGAGGGACCAGCACTGGCTCACCTCGTACTCGAGCCCACGTCGGTCGAGCGCCAGCGTGTTCTCACGGCCGAACGAAGCGTCACGGGTGGCTTGCAGGACGACATCGACATGGCGACCGTCGAAGGACGGAAGCAGCGTCACCTGCGCGTCCGCTGCGTCGAATGGCATGTGGACGATGTTTGCAGCGGTGCGCAACGCGCTCCAGATCCCGGGCGCAACGAAGGCAAACGCGAGGGCTAGCGCCCGAATCGCGCGTGCGGCGGGCCGATCCGCGCGGGCGCCCCGCGAAACTGCCAGGACGACGAGCACCGAGATGCCGACGAATGTGCTCGCTCCGCCGTAGATCGCGGTGAGGAAGACCTCCAGTCCGATCCGCAAGAGGACCGCGCCCGGCTCGGGCTCGCGCACTGCGTGCAATGCACCGATGGCGGCCAAGGGCACGGAACCGACGGTGAGACCGACCAGCCCGCCCATCAGAGCGTTACGGAACGTGTAGGCAGCGAGTCCACAGAGGACCGCTACCACAGTCAGCGTCGTCAGGGTGTAGCGCACTGGCCAGCCCTGGAACGTGTCGGGCAGGGGCTCTTGCGCGGTCGCGGCCAGCCACAGGCCGGCGCCGACCAAAGCCATCACCGCGAGCCGGGGCAAGCCGAGCTGCAGGCGACCGACCGGCGCTCTGGCCCAGGTGCGCGCGAGGCCGCTGGTGCGGTCGCGCACATAGGTCTCAGCGGCGATCAGCGCAAAGAGCACCACCACGAGCGAGGGTGCGAGGAAAGGCAAGGTGCGCCCGAGCTCTCCCAGCCGCGTGCCGCAGAGCTGCGCGAGCCCCCACAGCAGTAGCGCACCTGCTCCGGCGAGAGTGAGCGCAAGGGGCAACGTTGCGCGCAGCTCGAGCCACGTCAAGGTGACGAGGCCGCGCAGAGTCGGGAATCGGCGCAGGGCGCCGGTAGGGACGGAGGTCACCGGCCGACCTCCTCGCGCAGAGTGCGCAGCAGCGCTCCGTCGACGTCATGCAACGTCAGGCGCCGACGGTCGGCGCTGCGCGCGACGAAGCGGCCATCGGGCAGGACGCCGATCCAGTTCACGCTGACCTCGAAACCGAAGTCGAGCTCTCTCTCGCCTTGCAGCGTGATGACACGCCAATGCCGGGTCCTGGCCTCTCGGGCCCAATGAGAGCCGAGCGAGCGCGGCTCTTCGGTAGTCGCTTCGATGTTCGTGGGGACGATGACGGTCTGGTCTCCACCGAACCAGAAGGAACCGGCTTCGAACGTGATGCGCGCACCGGACTCGACGTCGACGAGCACCCTGTGGCGTGGACCTGCGTCTTTGTCCGAGTGGACGATGCAACGGCCATCGGGCGAGGGCACGTTGGAGTAACGCGAGGTGGGCTGCGCCCTGAGGCCGAGCGGCCGCTGAACACCGCGCAGGACATCGGCGCGCTGCACCATGCCTTCGACGTCTGCGAAGTAACCCACGCCGCGAGCGCCGAGTGGAGCACCGAGCCGCTGTGCTGCCGGGACGACGATCGATTCGGGACCGTCCTTCAGGGACCAGACCTCGGAGGGCGCCTCGGAGGTCCACCCTTCCGTTCGCCGTCGCACCAACGTGTCGCCGATCGCGATGGAGTACGCGTGCCAGTCGGACTTGCAGAGGGTCATGCTCGACGGTTCGAGCGACCAGCAGGTCGCGATTGCGTCTTCGTCCGCGCGGAGACTCGAGCGGATTTGAAGCGTCCGGCCATCGGACGACCACGCTACGGGCTCGACGGTGTGGTGTGTCCCGAGGCCGGTGCGCTCCGCCACCGGCAGCGTCGAAAGCCGCACGGGCTCCGCCGACGTGTCGAGGTCCATGAGCCACCACGTCCAATCCGCGAGCCCGCTGGAGCGGGGATGCCGAAGCGTGAACACGACGCGGTTGTCGGTCGGCGACACGAGCACCTCGCCGACCTGCGCGCCGTCAGCGCCCACGGGGAGCGTCGCGGCGTACTGCGCCCCACGGAGCGGGAGGGACCACCACAGCCCGACCAACGGGATCATCACGGCAGAGGCCGCCGCTGCGCGATGGAGGACGCTCCGTGACCTCTTGCCCCGCAGGGCGAGCGCCGGAACCGCCACCGCGAAGAGCAACAGCGTCCAACCGATCGCGGCGGCTGGAGCGACGTCGAAGGTGAGCGCGAGCGCACGCGCCTCGAAGAAGCTCGGCGCAGCTTCGAATGCGCCCGACCGCTGCCGCGCGAGCGGTGCCGCGTGCAGCACCAGCGCCCCGAGGCCCGCGAGCACGGACGCGAGGCCATGGCGTGTCACCACGGCGGCGATCACCACCACGGCGCCGGCCGTCCCGACCGCGCGCAAGGCGAGGCCGACGAGGAGTGGGTGACCCACCCCGTTCCCGGCCGCGAGCTCGGCGTCGAGCGCGGGCGGTGGCCCGATCGCGGCAACGACGCCAGCGAGCCACGCCGCGTACACGAGCGCATAGACGGCCAGCGCGAGCGCCTTCGCGGTCGAGGTCCGCGTAGCGCCGACGGGCCAACCTTGCAGCGCCCGCGCGGTCCCGTGCCTGTGGTCCATGGAGAACGCCTCGGCGAGGAGTGGCAGGAGGCACACGAGTGCGCCCGCGGCAAGCAGCGCCGGCAGGGCCTCGGGCGGCAAATCCACATGGCGGCGCAGCAGCCTGGCCCAGACGAAGGCGAGCCCCGCTGCAACGAGCGCCACTCCCAGCGCCAAGGGAGCGAGGTCGCGGAGCTCCTTGCGGACCCAAGGGCCGAGGGCTGCGCCGCGTCCTCGAGCAGCGTGAACCAGGCCGCTCACGCCGCCCGCCCTTCCGCCGCGACGGCGACCAGCGCCTCTTCGAGGTCTCCGCGTTCGTTCGTCGCCCGCAGCTCGTCCACCGACGCGACCCGTGTCACGCGGCCGTGCGCGAACAGCGCGACGTGATCCGCGCAGCGCTCGATGTCCGCGATCGAATGCGAGACCAGCAGCACCGTGCGCCCGTCCTCGCAGAGGTGCGTGATGACCCCGTCCAGCACCTTGCGGCGCGCGAGGGGGTCGAGGCCGCTGAAGGGCTCGTCGAGGAGCAAGAGGCGCGGCCGGTGCGCGAGCTCGCCCGCCAGGTTCTCGAGCGCGCGCTGGCCCTTCGAGAGCTCGCTATAGCGCTGGCGCGGGTCCAGGCCGAACTCGGCGAGCAGGCGTTCGGCTTCGTCCCCGTCCCAAGTCCGATAGAGGGCCGCCAGCAGCGCAAAGTGGTCGCGGATCCGCATCCACTTGGGCAGGTCCGTGCGATCGGGCACATAACCGACCGCGGCGCGCACACGCTGACCGTCGCGCACGGGGTCGAGGCCCAGCACACGCACCTCGGCGCGCGACCGCCGCCACGGCCGTTCGAACCGTGCGCGGTAGGGTTCGGCGCCCGCAAGGATCGCCAGCAGCGTCGACTTGCCTGCGCCGTTGGCGCCGACGAGCGCCGTGACGGCGCCTGTGGGGACGTCGAGGTCGACGCCGTTCAACACAGGGCGACGGCCGTAGCCGAAGTTCAGGCCACGAACGGCGATGGCGAGGTCCGATCCGGTGTTCATCAGGTTTCCTCTCTCTCGTACGCAGTGCCCTGGCCGGAGCGCTCGCGTGAATTCGTCGCGCCGCTCGGTACGGCGTCGGATGGTGTGGCGTCGCACGGCTTTGCTTTCGCTGCGGCGAGCGCTGCCGCGCTGCATGCGGCTCCGTCAGGTGGACCTGCGAGATCCGCCGAATCAAAGCATGAGCCACCCGCGACCGACCAAGCCGCGCAGGCGGACGCGACCAGCTCCTGGACCTCTGCCGCAGCGAGCCCGGCGCTGAGCGCGTCACCGACCGCGCGACCGAGGCGCTCTGCGAGCGCGCGTGCGCGGAACCTCTGTGCGATGTCCACCGCGCCGTCCGCGACGTACATGCCGCTGCCACGGCGAGACTCCAGCACCCCCGTCAGCTCCAGCTCGCGCCATGCCCGGCTGACCGTGTTCGGATTGAGCCGCACGAGTCGCGCGAGGTCTCGCACCGATGGCAGGCGCGCGCCGACGGTCAGCCGTCCCGCCGCGACGGCGAAGCGGACCTGGTCCGCGAGCTGGTCGCCGGGGCTGACCGGTGAACGGGGATCGACCACGAACTGCACGGGTGTCCCATCGGCCTAGTACACCCCGGCACTTGAGCCCGGATTCTGGTGCCGAGCGCGCGGTCGTCGAGGGCTCTCACCGAGGCACGATGGAGTCCGACACAACCCATCACCGTCGCACCCTCCACCGGGTCTCCGTGTCGCGGCGCCACTCCGACCGGAAGCTCGCTGCGGGCTCACGTTGCGGCTGAGGTCGCTCCGCAGTACCGACGCCCGCCCACGGGACTCCAGCGGCGCTTGCACCGATCGGCCCGATGCGACCAGCCCGACGGAGCGATCAGTTCGCGTGACTCCGACGAAGGCGCGAACCGAGCCAAGCCATCGGCAGGTAGGCGACGGTGAGGTCGAGCGCGATGAACCAGGTGGGTGCGGGAATGGCGATCGCATTGCCGATGCCTCCCAGCAGGAAGAAGGCGCCGAGGCCGAGCGCGAGGGCTCGGTGCTTCGACGCGGCCATCCGCGCGATCAGGGCGGCCCCGACCAGCGTGCCCAACGCATGCGCGAGGAATGGCATCAGGAAGTGGCGGGGCTCGAACCGGTCGATGTTCGCTTTGAGGCTCTCGAGGTCCTTGGGATCGACTCCGTCGGGGAGCGGAATGATGGAACCACTGGCGGCGATCAGCGCCATGTTCACGGCGCCGCCCACAGCGACTCCGGCGAGGACAGCGAGCACGTTACGTTGGGTCGTCGACATAGGATTCCTCCATTCCGTTCGAGGGTGAGCTCGGGGCCTCCCCGCGATGGGCAGGGCGCGAGCTCCCTGAGGATAGCGCGCGCACGTCGGCCTCGCATCGGATCCACCGAGCATCACACCGAGTCCGCTGGGCTCCTGTGCGCGCAGCACGTGTCAGCGGACGCGAGCTCCGCGGGCAACTCCACCTGGACCCCGCGCTCCGGGCGAGGCCTCGAGCCGATGCGCTGCGCACGGTGCGGCTTCCGCTGGATTCGAGGCCCTCCGATGCGCAGGATGGGCTCGATGCAGCACCTCCTGCTTTTCGTCTGTCTGGCCTTCGTGTTCTGTGGTTGTCGCGCGGGGACGGCACTCGAGGACCACGGTCATGACCGTCCCAACGTGGTCATCATCTTCACGGATGATCAGGGATACGGGGACCTCGGGTGTTATGGCAGCCCGTCGATCCGTACTCCGCGCTTGGATGAACTGGCGGCTGGAGGGATGAAGCTGACGCATTTCCATGTCGCAGCGCCCGTGTGTTCGCCCTCGCGCGCGGCGTTGCTGACGGGCTGCTACCCGAAGCGCGTCGGCATGCACCGGCATGTGGTCTTTCCGGGAGACGCTCACGGTCTGCACCAGGACGAACTCACATTGGCCGATCTATTGCGGCGCGAGGGTTATGCCACGGGCTGCTTCGGCAAGTGGCACCTCGGGCACCGACCCGGTCTGCTGCCGAATGACCAGGGCTTCGAAGAGTACTTCGGAGTGCCCTATTCGAACGACATGGCGCAGTTCCACCGAGCGAGCGGATCGAGCTACGGGTTCCGACTCCCGATGATGCGCGATGCAGAGGTCGTCGAGTGGGAGCCGGACCAACGTTACCTGACCCAGCGCTTTACCGATGCGGCCGTCGACTTCATCGCGCGCCACGCCGACGAGCGGTTCTTCGTCTATCTGGCGCATTCGATGCCCCACATCCCGCTCTACGCCTCCGACGCCTTTGCGCGCACGAGCCCGCGCGGCCTCTACGGGGACGTTATCGAGGAGCTCGATGACAGCGTCGGTCGTATCGTTGACGCTCTCGCCGAGCTCGGTCTGACGCGCGACACACTCATCATCTTCGCCTCGGACAATGGACCTTGGCTGACGCAGAAGGAGCGCGGCGGATCGGCCGGTCCTCTGCGTGACGGGAAAGGCACGGTGTTCGAAGGCGGCCTTCGGGTGCCGTGTATCGTCCATTGGCCCGCTGAGGTCCCGCCCGCCAGCGTCTGTACGCTGCCGACGACAGCGATGGATCTCTTGCCGACGGTTGCGGCTTGGGTCGGCGCAGACCTTTCGGGCGAACGCCCCATCGATGGGCACGACATTCGCGACCTGCTGCGCGGCAAGCCAGGGGCATCGTCGCCGAATGAGTGTTTCCTGTACTATGGAGCGAACGGGCAGTTGGGAGCGTTCCGTCGCGGCCCATGGAAGCTCCACTTGGCGTCGCGAGCGATTTATCAGCTCGAAGAAGATCCCGGTGAATGTTGGAATCGCGCTGAGACGAGGGAGGACCTCGTCAGCGAGCTCGCGCAGATCGCGCTGCAGATGGACGAGGCATTGCAGAGCGCGTCCCGTCCCAGCGGACACGTGGACACCATGGCCTTCGATCCGCGACGTTGATCTCTGCGCAGAGAGCGCGCGCCTCAGGCGCGCCTGAAGCCACCGCTCACAGCGATTTGCGGAACAGCACGATGCGCTCCACCTCTTCGAATCCGAGCGCGGCGTGGGCCTTCTGGCTCGCGACGTTCTCGGTCTCGGTATCGGAGGCGATTTCGCGATAGCCCCTCTGCTTGGCCCATTCTTCAGCCGCCTTCATCAGCGCGCGACCGACACCGCAGGCACGGTAATGTGGCTCGACCCACCAACCTTCGACGTATCCGACCGGGCCGGTATCGCAACCCTCGGCGAACGCTCGCTCGGCCACCTCGAGGAAACCCACGAGGAGCCCATCCGCGGCGGCGACGAGCGTGCAGCCTCGCTCCGAATCCGCGATCGTATCGCGCTCGGCTTCGGGCCAGCCAACGCGGGAGAAGGAGGGCCAGAGCCGCTCACGCATGTCGAGCCACAGATCGAGCTCGTGGCGCTCCACCCGCCGCACTTCGAACGGGGGCGTGGCAGGGTGCGAGCGGTCGGGCGGGGGCTGCGGGTCGCGCGCCGCGCCTCGGGTTCGTTCGTCAGGCATATTCAGGCTTCCTCCTCAGCGCGGGCAACGGCTCGAATCGTAGGTACGGACGGTGGTAGCCAGGCGCACGATTGTGGGCCTCGCAAGTCTCGAAGTGCAAGGAGGCTTGCGTTCCGGCGGCGACCTGAAGGGCGCGAAGCGGACTCGGGCGAGCGACAGCGCGCAACGAGGGGAGGCCTCTGCCTGCCAGCTCAATCCCAGTACACCGTCGCCAGCTTGGACACGACCCGGCCCTCTGCATCGATGCCGATGCGGCGGACGTGGTGGTGGGTCGAGCTCGGGGAGTTCGCGTAGTCGAGCCACGCGACCGCTTGGGTCGCGTACACCTCGGTGGGAGGGCCGTAGCGCGCCGCAAACTGCTCGGTCGTCGTTCCCGCCGCCACGAGCGCTTGCAGCGTCCTGTCGTCCAGGCCGAGTCGATTGCGGCCGCGGAGGGGCGGGAAATCGGGATGGATGGTCGCACTCCCAGCGGAGACTCCTGAGGCGAGCTGGCCCCAGCAATCGACCAGGCGACCGTCGCTGTCGAAGTTCACCCGTGTGTAGGAACGATGGCCCGGCGCCTCACCCTCGCGTGCGAACGCCGGCCAGGGACCATCGACATACAGCCAATCGATCCTGGGCCTCGCTGCGCGCTTGTCCAAGGGCGCGCCGAGCTGTGAGAGCACCTCTGCCTCCGTGATCCCGAGCTCGAGCGCGCGGAACTTCGACTCGGAGTAACCCGGCGCGTAGCGTGTCTCGCCGACCAAGCTGACGATGAGGCCGCTGAGCCCGCTTTCGGTGCCCCTGAGCCAGAGCCGTTGAGCCACGAAGAAACCGCCGAGGATCACCAGTGCGATCCACCGACGTTTCCATCGAGCGCTGGGTCGATGCTCCGTCTGCATGCGGGGTCCTGGCGAAGGTCGAGGTCAGCGCTGGCGCAGCGTTGCCGCGGCACCGCGCCAGCGGGCTCCGGGCGCAGTGTGCACGGCGTGCGGCGGGGTCGGCAAGGCCTCGCGCTCCGGGGACTGACCCGTACTGGGCTCGACCGCGCGCGCCACGTCGGCGGGCGGGCACACACAGCTCAGGCGATGGGGGGTACGCTCTTCGGCACGCGCCATGCCGCGTCGTACGACTTCAGCCATGTTCACAGCGCACCTTCGCCTCGTTCTCTCCAGCTTGGCCATCGCAGCGCCAGCCACCGCTCAGACCGTCATCGACTCGTTCGCGGGCGGGGTCAACCTTGGGGGTTGGACCTGCATTCCGGGCGCCGACGTGATCCAGTCGACCGGCGGAAACCCCGGCGAGCACCTGCGCAACGACTTCTACGACACGTTTGCGCCGATGCCGCGCACGACCGGCTCGTCCGTCTTCACGGGCGACTGGCGCACCGGTGGTGTCACGGGGTTCGGCATCGATCTGCGCACCTACTCGACGCAGTTCCAGTTCCAGCGCGAGGCGTCGCTCGTGCTCTCGTCGGGGAGCTGCCAGGTGTACTGGCTCGGAACGTCGTTCGTCCCTCAGCCGAATCAAGGCTGGCGCTCGATCGACTTCACGATCGATGCGGCGAGCACGACGCTGCCGCCCGGTTGGGCCGTCCTGAACGGCTGCGGGTCCGACGATGCGACGTGGAACGCGGTCATCACCGATGTGCGCGAGGTGCTCGTGTTCTACGGCGATCCCACGTTCTTCTTCATCTTCGACGTCTGGGACATCGGTATCGACAACCCGCGCATCACGTTCGCGTCGCCGGGCACGAATTACTGCGGCCCCGCAGTGCCGAACTCGACGGGTGGGCCGGCGACGATCGTCGCAACGGGCAGCGACGTCGCCGCTCTGAACCAGCTCGCGCTGAGCGCGGAGGGTCTGCCGCAGAACACGTTCGGCTTCTTCCTCGCGAGCCGCACGCGCGGCCTCGTGCAGAACCCCGGCGGCAGCGCGGGACGTCTCTGCCTCGGCGGAGGCATCGGCCGCTACGTGGGGCCGGGGCAGGTCCTGAACTCGGGCAACCTCGGTCGGTTCACCCTCGCGCTCGACTTGACGCGGACCCCGACCCCGACCGGCACGGTCGCGGTGCAGGCGGGGGAGACGTGGAACTTCCAGGCGTGGTTCCGCGATGCGCAGGGCGGAGCGTCGACGTCGAACTTCACGGACGGCCTCGAGGTGCAGTTCCGCTGACCGCCGGGCCGGGCGCTCGCGTCCGGGGGGGGGCACTGTTCGTCGTAGTGTCCGAAAGATGAGGCATAGACGGCGTTCTGGGCGCCGACGTCCGAAGATCGAGCCCTTGACTGGGAGGACATAATGTCCGAAAGACACTACACTGGAGGACCCAAGGCCACCGATGTAGCGAAGATCGGACATCCCATGAGCGCGAGCCGCCCCGTCATTGTCCTCATCCGCGAGCTCGGCGAGCGCATCGCCGCGCACCGACTCTCCCAGAACCTCCGGCAGGAGGACGTGGCGCGGGCGACGGGGGTGTCGCGCAGCACGGTCGCTCGGCTCGAGGCCGGGGGCGGGGGCACCCTCGACACCCTGGTGCGCGTGCTGCAGGCGCTCGGCGCCGAGGACCGCCTCCGCGCGCTCGTCCCCGACGCGCGCGTGCGGCCCCTGGACGAGCGCCCCGACGCCGGCCAGCGCAAGCGGGCGAGCGCGCCGTCGCCGAATGACCCGGGCAATTCCTCGGCGACTTGGACCTGGGACGACGCGGAATGAGCACCCGCGCCCACGTCGTGCTCTGGGGGCGCCGCATCGGCGCGGTGCTCTGGGACGCACAGCGCTCGGTCGGCGCGTTCGAGTACGAACCCGCGTTCGTGCAGTCGGGCATCCAAGTCGCGCCCCTGACGCTGCCCCTCCGCCGCGGCGTGTTCGACTTTCCCGAGCTGCCGAAGCAGACCTTTCACGGACTGCCTGGGCTCTTGGCGGACAGCCTGCCCGATCGTTTCGGCAACGCGCTGATCGATCGTTGGCTCGCGCAGCAGGGCCGACCGCCGGGCAGCATGGACCCGGTGGAGCGCTTGCTCTACACCGGCCGGCGCGGGATGGGCGCGCTGGAGTTCGAGCCCGCGCAGGGCACCCCATCCGCCGACGGCTCTGCGGTCCACATCGCACCGCTCGTCGAGTTGGCGAACAGCGTCCTCGCGCGGCGTGCAGCGCTCACGGGTGTCATCGACGGCAAGGACGACCACAAAGCCCTCGCCGAGCTATTACGCGTCGGTACGTCGGCTGGCGGCGCGCGCGCCAAGGCAGTGCTCGCGTGGAACGAATCGACGGGTGAGTTCCACTCGGGCCAGACGCACGCGGGTCCCGGCTTCACCCAGTGGCTGCTGAAGTTCGACGGCGTGGTGGAGAGCGGCGACCATGGCCTCGCCGACCCAGCGGGTTACGGCCGCCTCGAGTACGCGTGTTACCTGCTGGCGACCGAGGTCGGCGTCGAGATGATGCGCTCGCGCCTCCACGAAGAGGGCGGTCGTGCGCACTTCATGACGCAGCGCTTCGACCGGGTCGGCGCGGCGTCGAGCGGCCAAACCGAGAAGCTGCACATGCTGTCGCTCGGCGGCCTCTGTCACTACGACTTCAATCTGCCGCGCGCGTACTCCTACGAACAAGCGCTCGAGGCGATCCGCCGCCTGGGCCTCGATCGAGGCGCCCTCGAGCAGATGGTGCTGCGCGCCATCGTGAACGTCGTCATTCGCAACCAGGACGACCACGTCAAGAACACCGCGTTCCTGATGGACAAACAGGGCTCGTGGCGGCTCGCGCCCGCCTACGACGTCGTCTACGCCCACAATCCCAGCGGCGTGTGGACCAGCCAGCACCAGATGACGATCAACGGCAAAGCCGACGACTTCGAGCGCGCCGATCTGCGAGCGCTCGGCCGCCTGGCGGACCTGAAGACGCGCAAGGTCGATGCGCTGCTCGACCGCGTCCTCGCTGCGGCGCGCCGCTGGGACGATCATGCGAGTCGAGCCGGCGTCCCCGCTGAATTGGCGCGCCGCGCGCGAGCTGGCTTCCGATTGTCGCTCGGCGCTTGAACCGCTGATGACAAGGCTGTCGAAGCTCGCGATCAGCGGTCGAGCGCCGTGAGCTATGCAAGGAACGCAGTGGTTCCTGCGATTGCTGCGGCCGTGGGAGCGGCTCGTCGAGCGCGTCACGTCGACGAGCTCGAGGTCAACGGCCCGCCGACCGAACTCGAAGCGCCCCCGGCGCAGCGCTTCCGGCAACGGTGGTTCGCCCGAGCAGAGCGCTCAGTCCACCGTGAACCGCACCACCACCAACATCGCCTGCGCCCCGAGCGAGCCGACCACGGTCTCCTGGCCGTGTTGCAGGGTCAGGTCGGTCGCGAACGAATCGATGGTCGCAGCGCGCTCGTACGTTTCGGCGGAGGACGAGTTGGCCTCCTTCTGCGGCGGGCGGTGGCGCTGGCACTGTACTTCGCACTGACCGAGCAGCAGCGTGCGGTTCTCGGCGTCGTAGGCCCGCGTCGGGACTCGCAGGAGGAAACGGTCGGGCTCGGGGCTCTCGAGCGCGCCGAAGTGCGTGCGCAGCTCGAGCGCTGTACTGCCCGTGACCGAGGCCCGCAGGACTTGGCGTCCGACCTCGCGGAACTGTTGCCCGGGCATCAGGCTCGCGAGCGCCTTGCCGAGCTCTCCCCCGACCGTCGTCGAACCGGCGTCTTGTGTCGCTTCGATCAGGCGTACGTGCAGCGTCATCTGCGGCGCGGGTTGGTCGACCTGGAGCAAGAGCGACTCTGCGCGTGCGACGTCCGCGGTGGCTCCCTTCAAGACGACCATGCCGGACTCGACGATGAACTGCCTTTGCACGTTCGTCGCGAACGACTCCAGCAAGACCTGCGCCGACGAGATCGATAGGGACCGCAGCCGTACAGTGCGGGTCAGCTCCGTGACCTCGGGGATCACCGGCTCGGACGCCTCGCCGAGTTGGAGATCGAGGTGCTCGAGGAGGCGCAGACCGCTCTCCAGGCCGGCGTCGTCGCCCTGGACCACGATGCACGTACCCAAGGGCACAAAACGCTCGCGGAAGACGACCGCGTTCGTCTCACCGGTGGCGGGATCCGTCACGCGGATGGCGATGCGCGAACCGGCGAGCTGCCGGACGCACTCGAGCAAGGCGGGGGCGTTGGAGTGCTCGGGTTTGAAGAGGCTCATCCCGATGTCTCCTTCAGCGATCGCTGCCGAGTGCTGGCGCGAGGCGGCGCCGCCGGCAGTATCTTGGCTGACTACGGGTGCGCAGAAGAGGAGCGATGCGGTGAGGAGGACGGTCGATGCGGACATGATGTGAGGTCGGTGCTCGAGTCAGGGGCGAAGGACAGCGGTCCTTCAGCGGGGTTCGAGGAGCACAAAACGAATCCCCTTGGCTTCGAACTCCACGCCGTCGGGGCGCAGATGAACGTGTTCTGGTTGGATGTGCAGGTGGGACGCCGCGGAGGCCGGCGGCACGGCCGAGCGCGGCGCGGCGCTCGCTGCTCGGGGCGCTTCCCTCTGCGTCTCGTCGGGCTGCAGTCGGACGAGATAGAGAGGCGAGCAGAGCAGCGCAGCGGCGACGCCTGATACGGCGATCCGCACGGCCGTGCGACGGGCCCTGCGCTCGAGCACGACAGAGCGCTCGATGCGCCTGCGCAGCGCTTGGGGTAAGGTCACTGCGGGGCTCTCGAGCGCACCCCACGCAGCCTGCAAGTGAGCCACCGCGGCGCGCGTCCGTTCATCACAGGACGCGAGGTCTTCGGCAGGCAATCCATCGAGCGGTGCAGTGGGTCCGAGCCCCTGCCACACACGCTGAAGCTCGACGTGGTGCGCTTCGGAGTCTTCAGTCATCGCGCACGGTCTCCTTCGTCCAGCATGGGTGCCAGCAGGTCGCGCATCCGGCGGCGCGCAAAGCTCAGAGCGGCGCGCACGGTCGAGGCCGCGATGCCGAGCTGTTCGGCCGCCTCCGCCGAATCAAAACCTTCGAGGTCGATCAGGACGAACACCTCGCGCTCGCGCGGGGGGAGGACACCCAGCGACCGATCGACGAGCTCCGAGACTTCGTTCGCTGCGGCGATGTCCGCCGGATCAAGCGACGACGCAGTGGGCCCCTCGCGGCGGGCCTCGTGTTCGCCCCGGCGCAGGGCGGAGCGCTGTCGATCACGGCAGACGTTGACGACGACCCGGTTGCGCCAAGCGGCGTACGGCCGCTCCGGGTCCCAGCGTTCGAGGTGGTCTGCGAGGCGCAACATGGCGTCTTGAGCGACGTCGTCGGCCTCGCTCCGACTGGCCAGGAAACCCTGGCACAGGCGGTGGACCCGCGGATACTCCACGCGGTACCACGCGCCCAGCACGTCGTGTCCGCTCCGCAGCGCGCGGGCGAGCTCGGCGGCTGGATCCCTGCGTGGCCCATCGGCAGCGGCGTCCGCAGGCATGTCGGTCCGTTCCATCACTCATGGGGTGGTACGCCCGAGGCGACCGCCGCGCTGGGTGGATTCCGTAGAAAGACGCCGTTCCGTCGACGAGAGGGTACCCGGGCCGGAGGCCTCGCTTCGGCCGCGGCGCCGCCAGCGGAGCCGCCACGCAGCCGCAGCAGCGAGCGCAGCGCAGCGTCGCGCCTAGCTAGGGAAGAGCGCGATCCACCTGGGCGGACGGTCCGGGGCCAGACCGGCCTCGAGAGCACGGGCTCCAGCAAACCGCCAGCATTGCGCGGTGCCTACGCGGGCTGCCCACCGCGGCCAGGCGGGGTCCAGTACAGGTGTCCGGGAGAGCTGTAGGGCGCACCAGCACGGTGTGAGCTCGCGCCCACACCGGAGGCCATGATGGTTTCGTGCGACCAGCGCGCCAACGGCCCGGCATGACCCGCGACCTCGGTCAGAGGAATGTGACCGACCGAGCCGAAGACAAGTTCGACGTGGCCGCACCTCCGCTCGAGTCGCGGTACCACGCTTGGAAGTGCCAGGTCTCGCCGACTTGGATGGAGACGATGCCTGTCGCTGTCGGGTGGGCGGTGAGATCCAACTGAAGCGTCGCGATCCCGCCAGCGCCTGAGCTCTGCACCTGACCCGGCCCGTTGAAGCGGCCGATGTTCTGGCCGAGGCACAGCGTGCCCTGGCCGCCGCCAGCGTTTGGGAGCGATCCTTGTGACGCGCTGGTCAGGAAGAGGGTCGTGGCCTGTGCCGGCAGCCCCCGCGCGCGCAGCTCGAGCTGATTCAAGAACAGCTCGTCGCTGCCGATGGTGGTCAGCGTCGCGGCCGCCCCCGTGGAGTTGGGGACACCAGCGCAGGTCGTCGTCCCGACGAGTCTGCCGAGCTGCAAGACCTGGATCCCGTTGATCGAGTCGATGCCGCTCAGCACCGAGATGCGCACCACCAGAGTCGATCCCGGTCCGAGCTCGACCTCGTGCTCGGCGTGGGTCACGCCGCGCACGAACCCCTGGGAGAAGTCACCGCCGACCGACTGCAGTGGATCGGGAGAGCCTGAGACGGCGACCCCGGTCCGGAACGTGGCGTCGTCGGGAGCGAGCGCGTACGTCAGGACCTGATAGACCCCCGCTGCGAGCCCTCTGAAACGAAGCTCGCTGTCGCCAAGGGTATAGCAGCAATCGTCCAGGAGCCGCTGGTCGTCGCCCGTCGTGAGCGGTGCGTTCTCCTCGAAGGGGAAGAAACGACCACCCAGCGGATCGAGCTCGAGCACGACGCCGCTCGAAGCGTTGGCCGTCGTGCGCAGCGGCGGAGTGGTGAAGACCCCGCTGCCGAGCTGGTCCGAGTCGACGAGGTTCCAGTGTCCAGCCGCATTCGCTGCGGCGCCATAGCCCGAGCTCGGCACGCCGAACCCGAGCGCGAAGCTACCGAAGTCGACGTGGAACGACTGCGCCGACGCGGACGTCACCGCTGCGGCCCCCATCAAGATTGCAGCAAGGTTCATCGAGCGGTCCCAGAGCGGTGCCATGGCACGTGGGTTGGGTTCATTGCGTCACGGTTACAGCGAGCGCGTCGCTGACGTGGGTCGATGGGCTCGGGATCGCGTCGCGAATCAGGGCCTGGAAGTAGAGGGTCTCACCCGGGAGCGCAGGGCGTGTGGCGCCGAGCGGGAGCTGGGTCAGGTCGATCGTCGCGGCGAGGGTCCCGTCGGCGTCGACCGCGCGCACGGACGACGAAAGGAGCCCAGCTCCGCCGCCGATGCACAGGGCACCCGACCCGAAGGGCGGGATGACTGGAGTCGTCCCCACGGCGAACACGCCGATGCGGCCCGGAGGTGCGTCGTGCGCAGCAAGGGTCAGGTAATTGTCGCTCAGGGACGTCATGCCTGCCGCACGCATACGGGCTGGACGACCCGTCGAGTTCGGAACCGTTGCCGGGCAGTACGGACGACCGATGTGCGAGGCGAGGGACAGGATGTCGACGCGTTGGGAGCCATCGGAGACGGTCAGAGCACGCTGCCCCCCGGCGATATAGACCTGGTCGTGGTCCTTCGACGCCGCGATCGCTCCGAAGCGGAATTCGCCTCCGCCCGACATGGATAGCCACTCACCGGTCAGCGTGTTGAAGATGTTCGTCTCGTCCGTGAACAACGGAGTGAGCGGCGCGCGGCCGCTGGAGAAGATCACGAATGGGTCGAGCGCAGCCGTGTAGGTGATGCAACGATCGAACGGGCGCGTGGTCGTCGTCCAGACACCCCCTTCCAGGTCGAGGATCCACATCTCCGGTATCTGCCCAGGCGCCGGACAACCCAAGAGGTATAGCTTCCCGTGGAGGATCGCGCCTTCGGTGATCTCTGCTGGAGCAGTGAAGTGGCGCCACTGGTCATGGAGGGCGTCATAGACATCGACGTTGTTGATCACTCCCGCGCCACCTCCTCCGAGGAGGCACGCCCATCGTTCCTCCGAAGTGACTTTGACTAACGCGCGCGATGTGCCGGGGAGCGCCTTGACGGTCCATGTCCACGAGGTCGTATCGAGCACCTGGGCCTCGAGGCCAGCGCCAAAGCCAGGTCCGAAGACGACCTTCCCACCGACCGCGGCAGCGTTCAAGCCCCGCACGGGCAGCGGCAGAGCCTCCTGTCGCACGAGCGTCATCGTGCGTAGGTCGAAGACGTCGACCCTTGCGGTGTTGGTCGTCGGGTCGATGAACCAGGGCACCTCGCCACCGCCGACGATCAGGAGGTCACCGACGACGGCAGCGCCCATGCAGCATCGCGGCAGGCTCATCTGGATCGTCGTACGCTGCCGGCTCGGGACCTCGAACACGTCGATCGAGTCCTTGAATCCGTCGCGACTGCCGACCATCGCGATGTAGTCTCCCCCGGCTGCGGCCGCGTGCCGAGAGCGACTGTCCGACAGGCGATGTGACGACCACTGCGCGCTGGCGCTCGATACCAGACCGAGCGCCAGGGTGATGGATAGCGCACGATTCACGGCAGCACCTTCCAGATGGAGCCGTTGTCCGTGATGACACCAGGGAAGGTCGAGTCGACCGCGACGAGGTAGCGGTCCTTGCCCGACCAGTCCTCGCCGAACACGAGCTTCCTGTGGCCGTGGCCGGTGAGTTGCGTCGGAAAGGTGTAGACCACCGTCGCGCTCGCAGTCGTCGCATTCACTTTGCCCGGCGCGATCTTGTACCGCTTGACGAACGTCCGGTAGGTCGGACCGAACCCAGGCTCGGTGGTGACGACGCGGTTGTACCGCATGGAGAAGTCGCGTTGGGAACCACTCCGCGCATCGTGGAACTTCGGGTGGAACGCCCCCGCGGTGATCCCGAGAGAGTCCTTGGTGGTCGACGTCGGCGTGTAGGCCTCCTGCGCTGTGCTCGCGTCACCGCCCAGGTCGAGGACCGTCGTCGGTCCCGCGTCCAGAGCCGCGAGGTCCCAGAGGGTCACCCGAGCTCCGCCGCGCTCGACGACGACCAGGAGGTCCGGGTTATCAGGCCAAGAGGTCACGAAGACGGGCGTGTCGAGGCCGACCGAAGTGACCGGCGTACCGAGGGCCTGGGTCAGGGTCTGGGCGATGCTGGGGGCGACCAACGCGCCAAGCGCCGACAGAAAGACACCTGGCGTAGTGAGGCTTCTCGTCATGGCGTCTCCTGGGATGGCGCCGTCGTGTCCGACGAAGGTGGCAGGCGGTACTGCGGCGCTCCGTACGGAACCTACCGCGGATCGCGCCCGAGCGCGACAGACTGGCGCGGAAAGCGAGGGATCTCTCCCACGGCCTGCTCCGTCCCCGAGCTTTGTCGGGGGGGAAGCAGGCCCTGGGTCTCAACACGCGAATCCGGTCGCGGAGCGAGCGTGAATTCGGGCGGAGCACACCTGCTTGAATCCAATATCCGCCCCAAGCGCCCCATCTGCTCGTTCAGGGGGCCTCCTCCACTTCGAGCTCGGGCATCCCAGGGGCTTCCTCGGGCGGCCTCAGCTCTCGGCTCACGAATATCAAGTCCACGGTCCAGCAGTAGAAGGTCAACGGCCTACCTTCGAAGTCGAGTGTGAGGTCCCACACACCTCCCGTGTACCAGCGCGTGGTCACCCGCTTGACACACTTGCCGAGCAGCAGCGCCCATGTCGGATGGGAGCGCATGTCCCAGCGATGAAAGCTGGGCGCTCTGCCGGAGCTCGGATCCTCCGATTCCCAAGACCGGCCGTGCCATGGGTCGGGCACCTCGTTGTCGACAGCGACGCGGCTCGCGCCAGCATGCACCAAGAGCTCTAGCTCGCCTTCGGTCGAAAGATCGTTGCTCGGCAACAGGCAAACCGCAAGCCCTCCCGCGAACACCAGCTCGATGTCCATCTCGACGAAGTGGGCTTCGTTCGGGGTCTGCTCGTTCCGTTGCGCCGGGTCCTCGGAACAGAACGCGATGTAATGGACAGCCTCGAGCCGCGCGCCCGCGAGCGACGCGAGCAGCGCGGACACCTGCGAGCGAGTCGTGCGATCCGTGTGAGGCATCGTCGGCAGAGTATCTCCGGTCCGTCTTTCCGTGAGCCTGCCGCCTGGATCGAATCCACGCGCTCATTCCGGATGGCGGGTACATCACCGGGCGCCCGGGCGCTCGATGAAGTACACGCCGTCCAGAACGAGCGCTTGGAAGTGTGGGTGGACTTGGACCGCTGACCCAAGTCTCTGCAGGAAGTCGACTGCACCGGGATGCGCGTAGGATTTTGGCCCGAGGACGTGACCGGACGCCTTGGCTGCTCGGACGTGCAACGCAAAGACCCCCTCCAGCCTTCAGTGCCGTCGAACACCTCACTCGCAACACGGGTCCACGGTACGGAGATCGACCTCGATCGCGCCCGCAGCGATGCGCGCGGCGCATGGGAGATCCTGTAGGGTCCGGAGCAATCAAAGCACTGCACCGCGCGCGCCGCCGAGGCGGCGCGCGCGGTGCAGGTCGCCTCGAGGTTCACTCGAAGCGCAACGCGACCGCGTTGCTCGTGGCGGGGCCGGTGGGTTCGCGGCTCCAGGCTTGGAAGGCCCAGGTCTCGCCAGCGAGCACGCCGAGGGCCGGCAGATCGAGGTTCACCTCGACCTCGAACAATCCGAACGGCAGGCTCGGACTGAACAGCCCGAGGCGCCGTGTCGGTCCCGCCAAGCACGGCAGCCCCCCCGGCCCCGGGCCGACCGGGGTCGCCGCGCCCACCGAGGACGCCCCCAGCAACGTGAGGCTGGCGCCCGGCAAGTGGTCCACCCGCACCCGCAGGGAACCCTGGGCCGCCGTCGCCACCCCCGTCACGGACAGGGTCGCGGTCGGAGAGCTGCCGGGGCAGTGGGCGGAGCCCAGGGGCCCTTCGTAGAGGAACACCTGACCGTGGCCGTATTGGTTCGGGCCCAACATGTCGACGTCGTCGCCGACCGCCATCACCCCGCCGTCGAAGGCCACCGCGGTGCCGAAGCGACCCACGGTGGCCGGCGCTGCGGGCGACTCGAAGCGCTGCGCCGAGAGGCGCTGGACCTCGATCCAGCGACCGTTCTGCAGCTCGAAGACGTACGCCTGACCCAAGGGCCGATTGTGGGGCCCGGCGCGGCCCGACTGCGCCCCGACCAACATGCGGTCACCGCGCACTTGCAGCGCATACCCGAACTCGTCGCTCGCGGTCCAGCTCGTGTAGCCGTTGCTCGCCGTGAGGTTCTCCACGTAGCTCCAACCGCTCGGACTCTGCGCGTCGCGGGTGTAGAGGAACACCCGGCCGAAGTCGGGGATCGAGGGTTCGTACCGCACCGGACTGCCGATTGCGATCCAATCCCCCGAGACATCGAGTCCGTACCAGCCGAACTGCGCGTCGTAGAACGGGGAGGGCCGCTGGATGTCCAGGCGCTCGACCCAGTTGCCGCCCAAACGCTCGAAGACCGTCACCACGCCACCGCGCACGCGGCTTCCGACGACGGCGACATCGTTGTCGATGGCGACGTTCGATCCGAACCGAATCTGCTCCGTTCCCTGGGCCAATCCTGGCAGGTTCTGACCGAAGAGCTCGGCTTCGAGTGTGAATACCCCTGCAGCGTTGGCTCGGTAAATGAAGACGGCCCCGGCGCTCGCACCCCGTGACGAATCCCCTGGAGCGCCCACGATCAACGAGGATCCGTCGAAATCGATACGGGCACCGAATGCGCTGCTTGGTTGTAAACGAGGATGCGACACGGACTGACGATGGACCCAGATCCCGTGTGCTTCCTGGAAGATATGAACGGCTCCACCTTCGAACGCGGTAGTTCCGTCGAGCGAATCGCCGATCACCAGCACAGAGCCCTCGGACGCGATTCTGTGCCATCCGAAGGCAGCGCGTCCCGAGTTCGACAGTGGCGAGAGAGTCTGGGTTCGCACCCAGCCATTGGTACTCCGACGAAACGCGTACACCTGGCCCATTCGGCTCATACCCGAGGATTGTCCAAACGCGTCGCGGTGGTTTCGCGCCCCCACGAACACCCAGGGCCCCGTCACCGCGATCGGCCACCCGAAACCCCACGGGTTCTCCTGCGTTCCGTACGAGATCGAGGTCGTCTCGGTCACGACCTGCCCGTGCGCGGGAACCACCGTCAGCCCAGAGCACGCCCACAGGACCACCGCCAACGCGAGCGCTCGGACCACTCCGAAGCCACGTGTCCCTTGAAGTTGTCGTTCGCAGCTCATCTGCAGCCACCTCCTTCGTTGCCTGCATCCGCTTCGACGCGTTCGTAACATCCCATGTCCACCCGCTTGTTCACCGCGTTGCCGCCCGGGGGCATGGCCGCTTCGATCCCCCAGTTGAAGACCGAAGTCGGTTGCTGCTCGCGCGGAGACAGCAGCAAGTCGAAGGCGATCAGCGGCAGCAGCGGCCCCGAACCGTCGAGGCTCAACAGGTTCACACGCTCCGCGGGGATGAAGTCCTCGTTGCCGGTGTTGACACACACCGAGTCCAGGGCAAGGCGTAGGTCGCGCAAGCGACTATGGCACCAACCAAAGAAGGTCTCCCCGCCGTCGCCGGGCGATGCGGGTTGCGGGTTGCGGGCATCATCTCGGGACTGTTGTCATGCGAGGAAGCCGCCAGGTCCCACGCACTCCAGCACAGCCCGTGTGGCGCGTCAAGGCACCGCGCGCGATGTGAGTGCCGTGGGACCCGGCGGTCCCCGGCGCGGTCCTCGGATGCTGCCCCGTCCGGACACCGGCTCTGTGGGGACCACGGGTCATCTGGGGGGCCCCCGCGGCAATCACGGTGCTGGGTGCTCTCCGCAGACAGACGCCGTTCGGTCGGCGACGGGGTACACGGGCTCCACGGCCTCGCCTCGGCCGCGGCGCCGCGAGCGAAGCCGCCGCGGAGCGGCTGCAGCGAGCGCTCACTTCGACTGCGTCGCCGAAATCAGCCAGCGCGAGGCTGCGGTCACCACGGGGTCGTCCGCTGCGCCGAGCTTCGCCCAGTCGATCGCGACCGCTTCGTCGGGCGGAATCACGCCCTCGTAGCGCTGGCCGGCGCGGTCGGAATAGACCGTGACCGTCAGCACGAGCAGGGCGCCGTCGCTGAGCGTCTTCGTGGTGCTGCCGAAGGGGACGCCGCGGGTTCCTTCGCCAAAGCGCCGCGACTGGGCGCGGCCAGCGAACGCGACGACGAGCGCCTCGCCCGCCTGCGCGGTCAACGGTCCGGTCAGTACCGCGACAGGAATGTCCGCACGCATGGTGTACGGCGTCGCGACCTTGGCGAGCTCGTAGCCTTCGAAGATCGCCGCGCCGCGCGCCCCGTCGTAACTCCACTCCGACGTGTTCTTCGAGCTGACATACGCGCCCAGCTTCCCGCTGCCCGCCAGCGGCCCGATGCTGGCGAGCATCGGCTCCACGCTGCCGCCGGTGTTGCGCCGCAGGTCGACGATGAAGCCGCGCAGCGTCCCGTCATCGAGCTGACGGAGCACGGCGTGCACGGCGTCATCGTAGTCTGCGGCCCGCGGTCCGCTGCTGACCCCTGCGACTTCGACGTAGGCGATGCCGTTGTCCAGGCGCCGGCCGGATGGTGCGCTGAACTCGTCGAGCGTCGTAGGCTCGACTCGCACAGTGCGCTGCTCGGCAGCCCCGCTGCGGACAACGAGCTCGAGCGGCGCGATGCTGCAATCCGAGCGCTGGCCGTTCCGTAGCAACCGACTGAACTCGAAGTGAGCGAGGTCGGCGAACGCAGGGACGCCCTCGATGGAGACGATGTGGTCGCCTGGCGCGAGGCCTGCCGCCTCCGCGGGCCCACCCGCCGCGACGTGCGCGACCACCGCGGCCCTGGGCGTGACGAACATGCCGGTCGACACCGCCGGGCGCCTCGTCGCGAGCAGCTTCGCGTCAGCCGGTTCGAGCAAGCGACTGTGCGGATCCCCGAGCTCCACGAGCGCAGCGCGGATCGCGGGATAGGTATCCCTCGCGGTGAGCGCGCCGCTCCGCTCGATCGACTCCAACGCTCGCGCGCGCAGCGCCGCCCAATCCGTCGCGTAGACCCGCGCGCTTTGCTCGATCTGATCGAGCGCCGCCTGCAGATAGCCCGTCGCTTCGACCGCTGCCCCGGGGGCCGCCGTCTGGGCCAGGGCGAGCCCCATCTGAAGTAGGAGCGATCCGGCCGAGATGCACACGCGCGAAGAGAGGGTCATGACGAGAGGGTCCCTGCTGCGATCCTGTGGCGCAATGGGCTGACGAAGCGAGCGCAGCTCGCGAACGTCGTCGGTACGCCGTCCCCGGGCCCTCCACGCGCCCACCGATCCCCCGCGTTTGCTCCCATCGCGCCAGTCGATTTGGGAGCGCGGCTGTGCCGTCTCCATCCAGGGTCGCTGTGAAGAAGCTCGGCCTTTTCGCGCGGCTCAGTCGCCTCGCGGGGCCTGTGGCTCGACGCGCGCGGTCACGATCGTGTCGCCCTCCTGCAGCACCATCAAAACGTCGAAGCCCCGGGTCAACTGCCCGAACAGCGTGTAGCGGCCGTCCAAATGCGGCGTCGGGCGATGGGTCACGAAGATCTGGCGGCCGCCCGAGTCGCGATCTTCGTTGCGGGGCATGCCGAGGCTGCCCGTGACGTAGCGGCGCCGCGTGACCTCGAGGCGCAGGTTGTCGTCCGGGCCGCGCCAGGTGCCGCCTCCGTTGCCGTCGCCGCGGGGATCGCCGCCCTGCACGACGAAGTCGGGCACGACGCGGTGCCACGTCGTACCGTCGTAGGCGCGGCGCTCGATCAGCGCGAGGAGGTTCGCGACGTGCTGCGGCGCTTCGTCGGGGAAGAGCTCGAAGGTGAGCTCGCCGCGGCCCGTGACGAAGGTCACCACGGGGTTCAGGCCGGGCGGCGGCGGCGGCAGGGCCCTGCGCTGCGCTGGAGTCCCTTCGGCAGCGGTCGCGGCGCTCTCCTCCGGCGCGCGACCGAGCGCGAGCGCCGTGTCGCGCCGCGCGGCCTCGGCGAGCCCGCGCGCCACGCGGCGTACGTACACATCGCTGTCTTCGCGCGCGAGCTCGTCGAGCGTGCGCAGGACCGTCTCACCGCCGATCCGCGCGAGCGTCCGCGCCGCTTCGAAGCGCACCTCTGCGCCGGCATCACCGGTGGTCGTCAACGCAGCGACTTGCAGCGCCGCGATGTCATCGGGTCCCGCGATCTCGCGCAGTGCCAGCGCCGCAGCGAGGCGCAGTCCGGCATCGCGCGCTTCGAGGGCCGCGCGCAGTCGCGCGCGCGTCCGCTCGGTGGGGTGCCGCGCGAGGCCCGCGAGCGCTTCGCCCGCGACCTTGGGGTGCCGGTCATCCGCGAGGGACAGCAGCAGCGGCTCAGCGCTCGCTGTCGGCAGCGACGCTGCTGCAGCGGCTGCGCCGCGGCGCACGACGACATCGTCGCTCGCCGCGGCGTCCTGCACGTCGGACAGCGCGAGCTCTCCCCGGCGCTGCGCGCACGCGACGAGCGCCGCCGCCCGCGCGGGCGGCGCGTCTTCGTCGGCGTAACGCACGAGGAGGTGCTCGGCCGCCGGCACGCCGCCGATGGCCTCCCACGCGACACAGCGCACGTGCACGGACGTGTGCCCGAGCGCAGCACCGAGCGCTGTGACGAGCGCGCCGCTGTCGCCAGCGCCGAGGCGCGCGGCGAGCTGGCCGACCCCGCGCACAGCTTCGACGACGACCCGCGGATCACGATCGGTGGTGAGCGCCACCAGCGCGGCGCTCGCTTCGTTGTCGCCGGGCAGAACCACGCGCGCGAGGCCCTGCGCCGCGAACAGCCGCAGCTCGACCGTGGCGTCGGCCCCGCTGGATTCGCGCGCGGGCACGGCCGCGCGCAGGAACGCCCTGCGCCCGCTCGGCGCGGCGCGCCGTGCGAGCGATGCGAGCGCGCGCCACGCCACTTCGAGCTCTTCGGGCTGCGCAGGCCCGCCTGCCGCTGGACGCTCGAAGCCGGCGACGGCCAGGCCCCGTTCGCGCAGCGGCGCGAGCGCGCGCTCGGCGAGCGCCCGGTCGAGGCGCTCTGCCAACGCGCGTTCGCCCTCGGGCGCGCCCTCGCGGTCGAGCCACGGCCAGCGCTGCGCGCCGTCGGCGGCCGCGAGGCGCACCTCGGCCGCGGGATCGTCGAGCGCGCGCTCGACGTGGGGGACGAGCGAGCGATCCGCGAGCCGCGTCGCCGCTTCGATCAGCGCCGCGCGCACCCGCGGCTCAGGGTCGGTCAGGTGCGCCACGAGCGCCAACGCGACGCCCGCGTCGCCGCGCAGGCCGAGGCCGAACGCCGCGTGCTCGCGCACCCGCGGCTCGGGGTCGTCGAGGGCCGCGACGAGGGCCTCGGTGGCCGGCGCGCCGAGGTCCTCGACCTGGAACCGCGCCAGCGCGAGCGCCGCCCGCGCGCGCACGGCCGGGGGCCCCTCGGCGAGCATCGCCCGCAGCTCACCCGCGTCGTCGCGCCGCGAGTCCTCAAGCGCGAGGAGGCGCTCCAGCGTCCGCGCGGCGGGCCGCTCCACGTCCCGTACGGCGTCCGGCCGCAGCGCGTGTCCCACGGTCGTGCAGCTCAGAGGGAGCGCGAAGAGGGCGAGGGCGAGCGTCGGGGTGGGGCGGGAGGGCTTCACCCGCGCATGCTCCCGGCAGCGGGGCCTCGCCGTCAACCGGCGTCGCCTCAGGCAGCCCGAGGGGGCGAGAGCGAATCGAATTCTCGCGCCTTGGCTTCTACAATCCGGGGTCAGCCGACGGCGGATGAACGCCTGCGGCTACGCACCGCCCATGCCCATCTCCTCGATCCCCGAGGTCCTCGAGGACCTCCGCGCCGGTCGCATGATCCTCCTCGTCGACGACCCCGACCGGGAGAACGAGGGGGACCTCGCGATGCTCGCCGAGAAGGTCACCCCCGAGGCGATCAACTTCATGGCGCGCGAGGGGCGCGGTCTGATCTGTTTGCCGCTGTCGGGCGAGCTCTGCGATCGGCTCGAACTACCGATGCAAGCGCGGCACAACACGAGTCAGTTCGGCACGGCGTTCACCGTTTCGATCGAAGCGGCGACGGGCGTCACGACGGGCATCAGCGCCGCGGACCGCGCGCGCACGATCCGCGTCGCGGTGGACCCCGAGAGCACGGCGCGCGACCTCGCGCGGCCCGGCCACGTCTTCCCGCTGCGCGCGGTCGAAGGCGGCGTCCTGCGCCGCAACGGCCAGACCGAGGGCATCGTCGACCTCGCGCGGCTCTGCGGCGCGCGCGCCGCCGGGGTCATCTGCGAGGTGATGAACGACGACGGCACGATGGCGCGGATGCCGGACCTCGAGGTCTTCGCGGCGCGGCACAACTTGAAGATCGCCACGATCGCGGACCTCATCGCGTACCGGCGGCGGACCGAGCGCTTGATCGAACCGGTCACGACGGACCTGCCGCTCGCGACGGACCTCGGGCCGTTCACGATGCACCTCTTCCGCTCGAAGGTCGACGGACAGGAGCACGCCGCGTTGACGCTCGGGATGCCCGGCGAAGGCCCCGACGGCCTGCGCGCCGCGGTCGACGACGACGTGCTCGTGCGCGTGCACTCCGAGTGCCTCACCGGAGATGTCTTCCACAGCCAGCGCTGCGACTGCGGCGGCCAACTGCACAAGGCGATGGAGCTGATCCAAGCCGCCGGCCGCGGTGTGATCGTCTACCTGCGCCAGGAAGGGCGCGGGATCGGCCTCGCGAACAAGCTGCGCGCGTACCACTTGCAGGACAAGGGGCTCGACACGGTCGAGGCGAACGAAGCGCTCGGTCTGCCCGTGGACCTCCGCGAATACGGGATCGGCGCGCAGATCCTGCACCACCTCGGTGTGCGCCGCATGAAGCTCCTGACGAACAACCCGAAGAAGATCCACGGACTCGCGGGTTACGGGCTGGAGCTCGTCGATCAGTTGCCGCTCGAGGTGCCCGCGAACCCGAACAGCGCGCGTTACCTCGCGACGAAGCGTGAGAAGCTCGGGCACAGTCTGTCGCCGGGCACCGGCGGCGCGAACACCTGAGCGCCGCGGGAACATGGAGCGCCTGCGCACGACCCGCGTCGCGTTGCTCTGCATCTGGGGCACCGTGTGGACGCTCTGGCTCGCAGGCATGTGGAGCGGCGAGCGCTTCGCCCTCTTCGCCGACAACTGGTTCATGTCGGTGACGATGCTCGTCGGTTCGTTCATCGCGGGAGCGACGAGCGAAGGCGGCGGCGCCGTGGCGTTCCCCGTGATGACGTTGGCCTTCGGCATCACACCTCCGATCGCGCGCGACTTCTCGCTCTTGATCCAGTCCGTCGGCATGGGCTCGGCGGCGCTGACGATCCTGTGGACGCGCATCCCCGTCGTGCTGCCCGCGGTGGTGCTCGCGAGCCTCGGCGGCGCCGTCGGCATGATCGTGGGGCTGGAGTACGTCGCGCCGCGCGTCGCGCCCGCGTACGCGAAGATGCTCTTCACGTCGCTGTGGCTGTCGTTTGCGTTTGCGCTCTTCTGGATCAACCGCTACCGCGACCGCGAGGTGCTCGATCACCTGCCCGCGTTCGGGCCGCGGCCCGCGGCGCTGCTCGTCGTGTACGGGGTGCTCGGCGGCGTCGTGTCGTCGATCACGGGTAGCGGCCTCGACATCGTGACGTTCTCGCTGCTCGTGCTCCGGTTTCGTGTCGACGAGACGATCGCGACCCCGACGTCGGTGCTCTTGATGGCGGGCAACGCGCTGGTGGGGGCGCTGTGGCGGACGCAGGTGCAGGGGGGTGTCGCGGAGGCCACTTGGGGCTACTGGTGGGTCTGCGTCCCGATCGTCGTCGTGGGGGCCCCGTTCGGCGCGTGGTTCATCCGGGGCCGATCGCGACATTTTGTCGCGGACCTGCTCTACACGTCGATCCTCGCCCAGTTCGTGGCGGCGGTCTGGATCGTGCCCCAGTCCGGGGCCCTGCTCGGGTTCAGCGCCGCGGTCTTCGGTTTCGGGGTGCTGGCCTTCGGCCGGATGGCTGCCCAGGGCGTGCGGCGGCTCGCCTGGCTGGCCTCCCGGCGCGCCTGATGTATTGAAATGAGACAGAATCCCCGGTCGACCGACCCTGCGACGATCCGGGAAGATGCCGCAGCGCCGGGCGTCCCACCGGGACCGATGGCCCTCGCCACGATGCAACCCACCCCCACGGAGGACTCCGGCCTTGTCGCCGCCACGCTCGCCGGCGACCCGCAGGCGTTCGAAGTCCTCGTGGAGCGCTACCAGACCCGCCTCTTCGGGCTGGTGCGGCACTACACGCGGAACCCCTCCGAGGTCGAGGACATCGTCCAGGAGACGTTCCTGAAGGCGTACGGGCGGCTCGCTTCGTTCCAGCAGAGCTCGGCCTTCTTCACGTGGCTCTACCGGATCGCGGTCAACACGATCCTGGACCAGAAGAAGCGCCGCAGCCGCAGCCCCATCCAGCCGATGGGCGAGCACGACGAGCCGCAGCACCCTTCGGACGAGGCCACCGAGCGCCTGACCGTGCGGCCCGACGCGCAGCTCGAGCGCGAGGAGATCGCCAGCATCACCCACCGGGTCCTCGAGGACCTGCCCGACATCTTCCGCACCGTGCTCGTCATGCGGGAGTTCGAAGGGCTCGCTTACCAGCAGATCGCCGACGTGCTCGAGATCTCGATCGGCACCGTGGAGTCGCGCCTCTTCCGCGCCCGTGCGCGCTTCAAGCAGCGGCTCCTCCAGCTTCATCCCGAGTTTGCGCTCGAGGGAGGTTCGTCATGATGGATTGTGACCGTTCCAAGACCCTGTTGGCGGCGTACATGGACGGGGAGCTCGCCGAAGGGCTCGCTGGGCCGCTGCGCAAGCACTTGCTCGAGTGCGGTGCGTGCCGCGCCCGGGCGTCCGAGGCCAAGGCGCTCGCCAGTTGGTTCGTGCCGACGGAGCCCGTCGCGGTGCCCCAGGGCTTCGCGAGCCGCGTGGCGGCCCTGGCGATGGCGGGGGCTCCGGCCCAGGTCGGAGCAGCCACCGAGCGCGCTGGCGCGGACGTCGTCCTGCGCCCCGCGGCCCGTGGCCCGCGCCCGGTGGACGCTTCCGGCAGCCCCGCGCGTTTTGCCATGGCGCTGGCGGGCCTGGCGGCCGCTGTGCTCGTGGGCCTCTCGCTGTGGCTCGCTGCCGGCGGGCACCAGACGTTCGAGGAGCAGCGCGGCCTCGTGGCGGACGAGCAGACCCTCGAGGCGGAGCTGAAGCGCCTCGAAGAGCTCAACCGTGCGGCCGAGCAGCGTCCCGCAGAGACCGCAGCTCCGGGCACCACCCCGCGATGAGCGACGCGCGCCCCTGGATCCTCGCCGCGACCGCCACGGCCTTCCTCGCGGGGGCCGTGGCCGGCGTGGTGTACACCCGGCGCGCCGAGGCGCCCGCGCCTTCGGGCTGGGCGGCCTACGCGGAGCGCCTCGCCCGTGACTTCGAGCTGTCCCCGGAGCGCCGCTCGGCGCTGCGCTTCATCCTCGACGAGTACGCGACCGAGGTGACGAACCGCCGCCGCTTCCACGAGGCGCGCATCGAAGCCGAGATCGAACCCGAGCTGCGCGAGCTCGCCGCGCGCTACGACGGCTATATTCGTGACTCGGTATTGCCACCCCAACAGCGGGCCCGCTTCGACGAGCGCTCGCGCCCCGTCCCGCTCGTCACCGCCGACTGACCTCCCCGCGAACCCGCACCCACTATGGCCCGTTCCTGCGCCCTCCGCATCGGCCCCCGCCGCTTCGAGCTCGTCGTGCTCGAAGGCTCGCCGAAGAAACACAAGATCACGGCCTACTACGCGGGCGAGTTCGAGCTCGACCCCGAGGCCGACCCGGTCCAGGCCAAAGCCGCGGCGCTGCGCGACGCGGCCCGCAAGCACCGGATCCCGCGTGAGAACGTCTCGGTCGTGATGACGTCCAGCAGCGCCGCGTTCCGGCGCATCACGCTGCCGTTCACGGACAGAGCCAAGATCGAGCAGGTGCTGAAGTTCGAGGTCGAGAGCGACCTGCCCCAGTTCAGCATCGACGACGTCGTCGTCGACCACCACCTCCTCCAGCAGCGCGAAGGCGCCGCGGAGCTGCTCGTGACGGCCGTGCCGAAGGCCGACGCCGCGCACGTCATCGCGGTGTGCGAGAAAGCGGGCATCGAACCGCTCGAGCTCGAGCTCGAGACGACGGCCATCGTGAACGCCGCGGTCTCCGCGGACCTGTGCCACCTCGACGACGCGCAGGTCCTGGTCCACATCGGCGAGCAGTCGACGGGCGTGGTCGTGATGGACGGCGGCGAAGTCCGCGAGATGCGCATCATCCACATCGGCGCATCGATCCAGGATGCCGCGGCCAGCGGCGAAGACGGTGCGGACGCGTCGGACCCGCTCGATGCCGCGCGGCGCGTCGATCAGGCGATCAAGCGCATTCGCCGCGAGCTCGGCCGCACGATCAGCGGCGCGCGGACGATCAACCGCGTCGACGCGGTCTACGTCTGCGGCATGGAGCTGCCCGGCCTCGTCGGCAGCACCATCCTCGACGTGCCCGTGTACGTGCTCGACTGCTTCGACGCGGACTCGGGCCAGCCGGTCGACGGTTACGGCCAGCTCGTCGCGGCTTACGGCGGCGCGTTCCGCCAACTGGGCGGCGGCGTGATGAAACCATCGCTGCGCCGCGAAGAGCTGCGCTTCACTGGCACGTGGGAGCGCCTCGAGTTCCCGGTCGCGCTCGTCGCTCTCCTGGCCGCGACGCTGCTGGGTCTGATCGTCATCCTGCAGCGGCAGGAGATCCACCACGCGACCTACGTCGGCGGCCTCAGTTGGTTGCAGAGCTCCAACAACTTCGCCGTCGGCAACCCCAAGAAGAACGAAGGGGGCCGCCTGCGGCCGCCGATCAAGGCGCTGCGCGATCGCGCGGCCCAATACGAGGACTCGAGCAAGCTCCCGGCCGATGGCCTCGATCCGATCGCGGAGCTGATCGCCTTCGACAAAGCGCTGCAGGAGGAGCTGCTCAAGGTCCAGAAGGAGGTCGGCGACATCCAAGAGGTCGAGCCGCCCCAGTCCGCCTTCGGAGCGCTCTGCTGCGTGCTCGATGTGCTCGAGGACAACGATGCCGAGTGGCGCGTCGCGATCCGCCGCGTGCTCGCGCAGAACGAGCCGCCGCGCGCGGGCAAGGACGAGCACGTGCGCGTGACCCTCGACCTGACCTTCTTCGCCGCGGACCCGGTCGAAGCCAGCAGCCACTACGCCGCCTTCCGCGCCGCGCTGCAGACGAAGTCGTGGTTCATCGGCTACGACGAGCGCCAGACCCGCACGGTCGAAGAGAAGGGCCGCGAGCCCGGCGAGGGCGGCATCGCCCTCCTCATCGACGCCTTCCCGATCCAGGTCGACGTTCGCAAGTACTTCGACACCCGTAGCTGACCCCGAGCACCCCACGTTCGAACACGGAGAGACCTATGGTCCGCATCATGATCGTGCTGCTGGTGCTCGGCTCCGGCTTCCTCGGCTGGACGGCGTACAAACAAGACCAGCGCCTGGACTACCTACGCCAGGCCCTCGCCAAGGGCGGCCTCGTCCCGAAGACGGCGGCGAACATCCAGCAGAACTCCGAGAACTACGCGATGTACAAGGACCGCGCGGCGAGCGACGGTCTGAAGGACGCGGACCCCGGCGTCTACATCCAGAGCGCCGCGAGCAACCCGAACGTCAACATCGGCCGCGTCGACTACACCCCGGGCAGCAAAGAGCACTCCCGCGGCGTCGTCGACCGCACCTTCCGCATCGAGCCGAACGACCGCAAGGCCCAGTTCCCGCGCCTCAACATCGCGAACTTCCTCTACAAACTCGAAGAGGACAGCCGCCGCGTGAAGGTGACGATGGTGGACCTCTCCCCGTCGACCAAAGTCGGCGAAGGCGAGCGCCCGCAGGACCTCTGGAAGCTGACCGCGGAGATCTCGATCCGCGAACGCAAAGCGACCTCGCCGAACGCCCGCTGATCCGGGCCGAGGGGGGCGCTCGATCGGCGTGACGTTCCCGGAGGATTCTTCCGGAGATCGGTCGCTGCGTGGGTTCTAGGCTCTGGGTGCGCCCCAGAGCCTTGGCGCGCCCGCCCACGAGTATGGCAGCACCGATCGACCGCGCCTCGTACGAGGCCCTCGTCCGCGCCCACCACGGCGTGCAACACACGGTGCGGCGAGGCGCGTCGGGCAGCGCGCGAGCGCCGGCGAGCGGGTCGAGCTCGGTGTGTTGACGGCGGCGCCGCGCGCACAGCGCCTCGACGAAGAGCTCCCTGCGGTGGCGCGTCCAGACGTCGGCCGCGTTACGGGCACCGTGGCCGCGTGGGAGGGCGCTGTCGAGCCGCCGATCGCAGGGCTCGTCAGCGTGTACGTCCAGCTCGCTCCGGGCGGCGAGTGGCGGCACGGCGAGGTCGCACCCGACGGCGCGTTCACGCTGCAGGGCTTACCGCTCGGCACACACCGGGTCCACCTGTGCCAGAACTTCGCGCAGAGCTTCCCCGAAGGATCTCCGGCAAGCCTGGCGCGCTGGTCACCGACCTGGTTCGAGGTCGCGCTGACGGCCGATGGGCCTGAATCCCATGGGCACACCATCTTGCTGAAGCGCGAGGACGACGCGCGCTCCGTCGGCCACCATGCCGCCGAGCTGCACGTGCGTGTCCTTCGGGACGAGAGCGGAGACCCCTTCCCCGTCGGGCCGTTCGCGCCGTCCCTCTTGCCCGCACCGGAGCTGGACGCCGTCGCGCTGCGCAGCGATTGGTGGCCGAACCACCTCTTCCCGCGCCCGGTGCAGCGGATGCTCGCGGGCCCCGAGCCACCTGATTCGGCGGACATTCACCTCACGGGCCTCACCGAGGGGCGCTACGTGCTGCTCTGTCACGCAGGCGAGCGCTCGGGGGCGCTGCTCGATCCGATCGAACTCGGTCCACGGGAAGTGCGCGCTGGACTCGAGCTCCGCCTGCCTGCGCCGTGCAGCCTCTCTGGCCAAGTCGTCGGCCCTGACGGCGAGCCGATCGACGGCGCGTTCGTGCTGGTGACCGGGATCGGCCCTCACTCCGACCACGTCATCGCGGAAGGCGACCGCGAGATCCGCGAGGCCGACGGCCGCGGGTTCCTCTTCGTCAACGGCTCGGAGCGCCGCTCGCGGGCTGGGGCCTTCCAACTGGACGGCCTCCCTCCGAACCTCCCGCTGCGCCTGGTCGTACTGCACCCGAAGTTCGAGCCCGTCATCGGGCCGACCTACACGCTGAAGCTCAGCGAGCGCCGCTCGGGGGTTCGGATCGCGCTCGTAAGTCGAGCGCGATGAGGCGCCTGTCGTCGCGCGCGTACAGAACCCCGTCGGCCAGCGCCGGCGCAGCCCAGACTCGGCCACTCAGGAGCTCGTGACGTGCTGCGACTTGCAGCGCGCCGCCGTCGAGCTTCGAGAGCGCCAGCGTTCCGCTGGTCGAGAGCGTCACCAGATTGCTTCCATTGCGGATCACGTTCGACTCCGCCAAGGCGCGCTCGCGAAACACCGCCGCGCCGTCGGCCAGTGCGAGCCCGCACAGGGTCGCGGACTCGTTCGCTCCGATCACGACGTCGCCGGCGAGCACCAGATTGTGGAGCTGCGAGCCGATGCGTCGGCTCGTCCAGATGGGCTCCACCTTCCACTGCGCCGCTTCGTATCGCCGAATCTGCAGCAGCGTGAGGCCGCGTCGGTCCACGAACGCCACGCGGCCCAGAGGACAAGCGAGCGGCGTCGTCGCGAGCGCGTAGCGCTCACAATCGACGCCGCAGCGCCAGAGCTCCGCACCCGTGCGCGGGTCGCGACCGACGAGGGTCCCCTGACCCAACGCGACGACGTGCGCTCCACTTTCGACCTCGACGCACATCGATGAGGCGTAGGTGGCCGCTTCGTCGCCGCTGCTCCAGGCGATGGATCCGTCGGCGATGCGGAGAGCGCAGAGTGCGCGGCCCGGTCCTCCGGCCGGAGCGATGACGAGGTCCTCGAAGACGAGCGGGCTGGCGGCGTAGCCGCGCTCGAGCGGTGTGCCCCCGAGGTCCGCCTTCCAGCGCAGCGCGCCCGTCGCGCGGCTCACGACCGAGAGCTGCCCCAGGATCCCGACGAAGACGACCGCGTCGCCTGCGTTCAACGGCGTGCTGTGCGGACCACGGCCGAACTCTGCATCGAACCACGTCGGCAAGGGAGCCGGCGCCGTCCAGCGCCAACGCGGCGCACCGCTCGCGCGATCGAACGCAGCGAGCACTTCGTCCTCGCCTTGCCGAAAGGCGCTGACCACGATGTCGCCGCCCACCGCCACACCGGAGTTCCCCGGGCCGAGCTCGCGCTGCCAGAGGACCTTCGGACCCTCCTTCGACCAAGGTGAGAGCGGCACGGGCGCCGCGGCTTCGAAGCTGCGTGTGGCTCCACCCCACTGGGGCCAATCGATCGAGGCGACACCGAGGCCGAACCACGGAAGCACGCAGGCGAGCCAGGACATACGGGGGGAGATCGCGCCCCAGGCACTTCCGGATGCAGCCCCGAGTCGACGAACTGCGAGCGAAGCGCGCGTACACGCGCCCCGAGCGCGCTGTGGCCTGCATGTGTTGTCACGTCCGAGCGGCGCAGTCCGGTTCACGATGCCTCGAGCCCACTGCGCTCGGCCCAGCGCAGCTTCGCCGAGCTCGAACGCGGGTTGCGGCGCCGCTCTTCGGGCGACGCTCGTTCGACACCGTCGCTGTGAGCGGAGTACACACCGGCGGCGAGGCCGCGCTCGAACGCGCGTTTGACGCGGCGGTCCTCCCCCGAGTGGAACGTCAAGAACACCGCGCGGCCGCCGGGTCGCAGCGCCGCGGGGAGCTGCGCCAGCAGACGATCGAGCACACCGAGCTCGTCGTTGACTGCGATACGGATGGCCTGGAAGACGCGGCGCACGCTCTGTTCGCGGGCCTCGTCGTCGAGGTGTGCGGGCAGCGCGGCGCGCACGGCTCGGGCCAGCGCCGTCGTCGTCCGAAGCGTCGGCCGCGGGCGGCTGTCAGGGCACAGCGCTGCGGCGACCGTGTCGGCGTACGGTTCGTCCGCGTCCTCACGGAGGCTCGTCGCGAGCTCCGTACGCGTGACCCGCGCCAGCCAATCCGCAGCGGAGAGTCCGCGCGCGGGGTTCATGCGCATGTCGAGCGGGCCCTCGAGCTTGAACGAGAAACCCCGCGCTGGATCGTCGATCTGCATCGACGAAACACCGAGGTCCGCAAAGACGACGTCGACGCCGTCCGTCCAACCGAGCTCTGGCAGCACGCTCTGCAGCGCCGCGAAGTTGGTGCGGCGCGTGACGAGCCGCGCAGCGCCCGACGGCGCCGCCTCCGAGCGCTCCACGAGGCATCTCTCGAGCCGCGCGGTGGTGCGCGCGAGGGTCTCCGGGTCCTGATCGAGACCGAGCAGCGTCCCGGCATACGGGGCGATCCGCGCGAGGATCTGCTCGGCGTGGCCGCCGTGGCCGAGGGTGACGTCGGCGACACGCGGCGCGCCATCCGCGCGACTCCGCAGCCAGGACGCGTCGTCGAGCTGCGCAGCGCGAAGGCACTCGTCGACGAGGATCGGCACGTGCTGGCCGGCGGGCGTCTGGCCGCGTTCGAGCACACGCTCGATCGCGTCGGGATAACGCTCGGGCGCGAGCTCCTTGTACTTCTCGCGGAAGCGGCGCGGGTGCGTGCCACGGTAGCGCTCACGCCGACGCCGCTCGGGCGGAGGTGTGTCGGCAGGCCCTTCGGGCGGGTCAGGAGAGGTCGGTGCCACGCGCGCGGATTGGTACCACGCGGAGGCGCCCGTCTCCGACGCGATCTCGCCAGTTCTCGGCCGAATCTGTGCGGGAGCGGCCGCGTTCGCGCTCGCATGCACTGCGCGTACCCTCCAGCAGGGCGCTTCCGATGGCGCCGGGACGTCGTGCGCAGGCTCCCAAGGCGGCTCGTCCGCCCAACGGCCGCCGCGCCGCCGATCGTGGGGGGGCGCGACACGGTGCAGATGTCGGCAGTCATCGCTCGCGTGGGCGCACGCTCGCCCTGCGGCCCGCGGAGGTTACGCTCTCCCCCGTGCAGCTCCGCAACGTCGAGGTCACGCGCTACGTCACGCCGCTCCGCGAGGGCGGCTCCATGCCCGCGATCGTCGAAGCCGACGATGACGGGCTCTACGTCGTGAAGTTCCGCGGCGCAGGTCAAGGGACACGCGCGCTCGTCGCGGAGCTCGTCGCGGGCGCCATCGCCGAGGCGCTCGGGCTGCCGTTGCCCGAGCGCGTGTTCGCCGCCCTCGACGGCGACCTCGGACGCACCGAGGGAGACCCTGAGATCCAAGCCCTCATCCGCGCCAGCGCCGGCACGAACCTCGCGCTCGATTACCTCCCCGGCGCGGCGAACTTCGACGCCGCAGTGGACACGGTCGATGCGGACCTCGCCTCGCGGATCGTCTGGTTCGATGCGTTTGTCAGCAACGTCGACCGCACCGCGCGGAACCCGAACCTGATGGTCTGGCACCGCCGTACGTGGCTGATCGATCACGGGGCGGCGTTCTACTTCCACCATCGTTGGGACGGTGATCCCGCGGGCGCGGCGGACCCCTTCGCGCGGATCCGCGAGCACGTGCTGTTGCCCGCGGCGACGCGGCTCGTCGAGGTCGACGCCGACCTCGCGCCGCGCCTCGACGAAGCCCGCTTCCGAGCCATCCTCGCGGCCGTTCCCGATGATTGGCTCGCAGCGCCGGGCGCCCACGGCGATCCCGCGCAGCAGCGCGCTGCGTACGTGACGTACCTCACGCGCCGCCTCGCGCTGCGCGCTCACTTCGTCGAGGAGGCGCGCCGTGCCCGGTGACCTCTACGACTACGCCGTGGTGCGCGTCGTCCCGCGCGTCGACCGCGAGGAGTTCATCAACGCAGGCGTCGTCCTCTCCTGCGAAGCCCGCGACTTCCTCGACGTGCGCCTGGCGCTCGACGAAGCCCGCCTCGTCGCGCTGTTCCCAGGCGTCGACGTCGCGGCCGTGATGCGTCACCTCGAAGGTTTCCAGCGCGTCGCCCGCGGCCTCCCCGAGGCCGGCCCCCTCGCCGACCAACCCCGCCGCGCGCGCTTCCACTGGCTGACCGCGGTCCGCAGCGCCCTGGTCCAGACCTCGACCGTCCACATGGGCCGCACCGCCGACCCATCGGCGACCCTGAGCCGCCTGGTCGAGCGCCTCGTGCAGACCCCGGACTGAGCGCGCCGCGGGCTGCGATTCCGTTCCTGTGCAGCGGGGCGAACTGCGGACATGTTCGCGCCCGCTCCGATCGCTGCGTCGCGAAACCGGTACGAGGATCCCAGGCTCTGCTGGACCTCGACGGGACCCTCGCGCGCCACTTCGTTCCGCTCACCTTCCATCGCGCTGGCGTTGACCGTCGCGGTGTGCGGAGCGGTGTGGCTGCTGTGCGCTCGCGCAGCGCGCGCGGTCCCTCACTGCAGCGGCAGCGCGATCCCAGACGTGAAGTTCGACGTCGGCGCGCCACCGACGGCGTCCCGGTACCAGGCTTGGAAGTGCCAGGTCTCGCCCGCGGCTCCCGCGACTGGACCCGACGGCTGCGGGAGTCGGGTCAGGTCGAGGGTCAGCGCGATCGTGCCCGAGGTGCCGGAGCTCTGGATCTGGCCCGGGCCCACGAAGCGGCCGATCGCGCTGCCGAGGCAGAGGTTGCCCGCGCTGCCGCCGGGTTGGGCGATGAAACCCGGTGTGCGGCTCGTCAGGAAGAACCCGAAAGACTGCTGCGGGAGAGCCGCGGCGCGCACCACGACGTCGTTCTGAGCTGCGAGCGGGCTACCGCTGAGAGCGATGGTCGCGCTCGCTCCGGTCGAATTCGGTGCCGCTGGCGTGCAGTACGCCGCCCCGATCCCGGCGCTCTCCAGGACCAGGTTGTCGAGGCGCAGCACGTGGTTCCCGAACCAGCCTCCGCCGTTGTAGGGGGTGTTCATCGCCAGCCCGACGAAGTCGACGTCCTGGATCACGGTGTTCCAGAGCGTGTCGTCGTCGACACCCAGGTTCGGGCTGTTCGGCAGGGCGGCTGCGAACCAGTTGGCTGGCAGCACGCTGGAATTGCTCGGCAGCGCGACCTGGAACGTGGTCCACGGGGAACTGCCGAACTGGAACACGTCTCCGGTCGCTACCCAGACCCAGGTGTCGTCGGTGACGTTCGTGCGAGTGCCGTTGTCACTACCGAGCACGAGCTGCAGGCGTGTGCCGAAGTTCGACGCGCCCATCACGACCTCGCGGTCATAGCGGAACCCGGTCACGTTCGCGCTGCGGAGGTTCCCGCGCCAGGGGTGCCCTACGGCGCCGGGCACGATCGTGCGCACGGGGAAGCTCGAACCGCCACCCGCGACGGTCATCTCGATGCAGCCGCCGGGATTGCCGCCGGAGTTGAGGTGGGTGGCGGCGAGCGTGAAGTCAGGGCCCCACTGGTTCGGGTTGCCCGTCGAGAAGTCCTCCGAGATCACCTGTGCGCCCGCAGAGCTGGTGAACGCGAGGGCGAGGATCAGGATGTTGCGGCGTTGCATGGGGGAGTCGGGCAGAGGCGCCCGCGAGGGCTGATGTGGAGCGGCGTCCGGCCAGCGGGTCGGTCGGACTCGAGCGGTGGGCTCGGACCTGGATGGTGCCGAGCCCTCGCCGGACGAATGCGTGTTCGAGCAACGCGCCGTGACGCGGGAACCCCAGCGCCCGGCACGATGACCAAGGCCAGCGCGCTTGGGGCAGCTCGCCGTCGACTCCGATGGAGCGCCATCGCCCGAGTCGAGGCGAGCCACCGACTCAGCGCATCGACGCGTGCAGCTCCTGGATCGAGCGCACCGTGATCGGGCCGCGGTGCAGGGCTTCCAGGGCCGACACGAAGGCGCGGATGCCCGCGAGGGTCGTCATGCACGGCACACCCGTCGACACGGCCGTCGAGCGGATGTACGAGTCGTCGTGGCGCTGCTGTTTGCCGAAGGGCGTGTTCAGCACCAGGTCGATGCGCTTGTTCTTGAGCTCGTCGACGATGTGCGGGCGGCCTTCGTGGACCTTGTTCACCCGCTCGCAGGGCACACCCGCGGCGCGCAGGGCCCGCCAGGTGCCCTCGGTCGAGCACAGCTCGTAGCCCATGCGGTGCAGGGCCTTGGCCTCCGAGATGATCGCGCGTTTGTCGTCGTGTTTGACGGTCAGGAGCACGCGGCCGCGCAGCGGCAGCTTCATGCCCGCGGCGGCGTAGGCCTTCGCGAAGGCGTAACCGAGGTCGAAGTCGGTGCCCATGACCTCGCCGGTCGAGCGCATCTCGGGCGAGAGCAGCATGTCGATGCCCGGGAACTTGTTGAAGGGGAACACGGGCGCCTTGACCGAGAAGTAGGGCGGCGTGATCTCCTTGGTGAACCCGAGCTCCGTCAGGGTCTTGCCCGCCATCACCTTCGCGGCGAGCTTCGCGAGCGGCACGCCGATCGCCTTCGAGACGAACGGCGCCGTGCGCGACGCGCGCGGGTTGACCTCGAGCACGTAGACGGTGCTGCCCTTCACCGCGAACTGCACGTTCATCAGGCCGATGACACCGAGCTCGGTCGCCATCGCCTTCGTGGCCGCGGTGATCTCGTCGATGATTTCTTGCGCCAGGGAATGGGGCGGCAGCACGCAGGTCGAGTCACCCGAGTGGATGCCGGCCTCTTCGATGTGCTCCATCACGCCGCCGATGACGACGAGCTGGCCGTCGGAGATCGCGTCGACATCGACCTCGATCGCGTCCTCGAGGTACTTGTCGACGAGGACCGGGCGGTCGGGCGACGCTTCGACCGCTTCCGTCATGTAACGATCGAGCTGCTCGTCGTCGTACACGATCTGCATCGCGCGTCCGCCGAGCACGTAGCTCGGGCGCACGAGCACGGGGTACCCGATCGTGCGCGCTGCTTCGAACGCCTGCGCGGGGCTCTTTGCGATCCCGTTCGGCGGCTGGCGCAGGCCGAGCTTCTCGAGCATCGCCTGGAAGCGCTCGCGGTCCTCGGCCCGGTCGATCGAATCGACCGAGGTCCCGATCAGCGGCGCGCCCGCTTTGTGCAGCCCGCTCGCGAGGTTCAACGGCGTCTGGCCACCGAACTGCACGATGATGCCCTTCGGCTGCACCGCGCGCACGACCGCCATCACGTCTTCGTGCGTCAGGGGCTCGAAGAAGAGGTGATCCGACGTGTCGTAGTCCGTCGACACGGTCTCCGGGTTCGAGTTCAGCATCACGGCTTCGCAACCGATCTCCTGCGCCGCGAACGCCGCGTGGACGCAGCAGTAGTCGAACTCGATGCCCTGGCCGATCCGGTTCGGACCGCCGCCCAGGATCATGATCTTGTCGGCCGTCGACGCGCGGACCTCGGACTCGTCCTCCCAGGTCGAGTAGTAGTACGGCGTCTCCGCTTCGAACTCCGCCGCGCACGTGTCGACCAGCTTGAACACGGGCTGCAGCCCGAAGTCCGCGCGCATCGCCTCGATCGCGTCGGGGGTCGTGCCGGTCGCCACCGCGATCTGGCGGTCGCTGTAACCGAGCTCCTTCGCGCGCTTCAGCAGCGGACGGTCGAGCAGGCTGCCAGCGAGCTCCTGCTCGAACTCGACGAGCTGGCGCATGTTCTCGAGGAACCACGGGTCGATGTGCGACGCCTGGTGGATCTCCTCGGTGCTCCAACCGTCGCGGTACGCGGCGCGGATGAAGTGCAGGCGGTCCTGGTTCGGCACGCGCAGCTTGCGCGAGATGAGCTCGCGGTCCTTCTTGCCGAGCGAGTCGATCCGCTCGCGCGGATCGAGGCCGAACCCCGGCCGCCCCGTCTCCAGGCCGCGCAGCGCCTTCTGCAGCGCCTCCTTGAACGTGCGCCCGATGGCCATCGTCTCGCCGACGCTCTTCATCTGCGTCGTGAGCGTCGGATCGGCGCCAGGGAACTTCTCGAACGCGAAGCGCGGGATCTTCACCACGCAGTAGTCGATCGTCGGCTCGAAGCAGGCCGGCGTCTTGCGCGTGATGTCGTTCAAGAGCTCGTCGAGCGTGTAACCGACCGCCAGCTTCGCAGCGAACTTGGCGATCGGGTAACCCGTCGCCTTGGACGCCAGGGCCGACGAGCGCGACACCCGCGGGTTCATCTCGATGACGATGATCCGGCCGGTCTTCGGGTCGATCGCGAACTGGCAGTTCGAACCGCCGCACTCGACCCCGATCTCGCGCATGATCTTGATCGAGGCGTTGCGCAGCGCCTGGTACTCACGGTCGGTCAGCGTCTGCGACGGCGCGACCGTGATCGAGTCCCCGGTGTGCACACCCATCGGGTCGAGGTTCTCGATCGAGCAGATGATGACGACGTTGTCCTTGCCGTCGCGCATCACCTCCATCTCGAACTCCTTCCAACCGACGAGGCTCTCTTCGACGAGCACCTCGGAGTTCATCGAGAGCGAGAGCCCGCGCGCGACGATCTCCTCGAACTCCTCGATGTTGTAGGCGATGCCGCCCCCGGCGCCGCCCAACGTGAACGCCGGCCGGATCACACACGGCAGGCCGATCTGCGCCAGCACGCGGCGCGCGTCGTCGATCGAGTGCGCGATGCCGGACCGCGCGGACTCGAGGCCCGCGTTCGCCATCGCGGCCCGGAAGAGGTCCCGGTCCTCGGCTTTGCGGATCACGTCCGCGCGCGCGCCGAGCAGCTCGATGCCGAGGCGCTCGAACACCCCCCGGTCGTGCAGCGCGAGCGCCGTGTTGAGCCCGGTCTGACCGCCGAGGGTCGGCAGCACCGCGCACGGCCGCTCCTTCTCGAGGATCTTCTCGACGACGTCCGGGGTGATCGGCTCGATGTACGTCGCATCGGCCGTCTCGGGGTCGGTCATGATGGTCGCCGGGTTCGAGTTGACCAGGATGACCCGGTAACCCTCTTCGCGCAGCGCCTTGCACGCCTGCGTCCCGGAGTAGTCGAACTCACAGGCCTGACCGATGACGATCGGGCCGCTGCCGATGATGAGGATCGATTCGAGGTCGTCGCGGCGGGGCATGCGCGGCGGCTTTCGGTGGAGGGTGCGGAGGAGCGGGGGGGGCGCCCGGGCGCGTGTGTGCAGACTTCCGTCCGCTGCGCCCAAACTGCCCAAGGATCACCGATCCCTGGGCGAGAATCCAGCCCTGCGGCTGTCCGCCGCGCCCCGGGCGCCTGTGTCTCAGGCTGAGACGCGGCCCCCGCGTCAGCCTAGCGCCCACAGGAGCGCCTGCACCGCACACAGGGCCGCCGCCGCCAGCCCCTCGCGGCGCCGGTCGCCGATGCGGTTCAGCCCGTCCGCCAGGCCCAGCGCCATCACGGGCACGAGGAAACACCCCACCGGCCCCGCGCTCGGCTGGCCCACCACCATGGGCGCCAGCGCCACGAGGCACCACGGCACGACCCAGCGCGGCGCGCGCTGGCCCTGGGCATCGCGGCGCGCGAAGAGCAGCGCGTAGAGCCCGAAGAGCGCTGCGCCGAAGCTCGTCAGCAGCCACGCGGGCCACGCGAACCAGCCGCGCGCGCTCGGCACTGCGCCCGCGAGCGTGCGCTCGACGAAGTGCCCGACGCGCACCGCTTCGTCCGGGCCGCGCAGACCGATCGCGACCGACACCGACACGACGCAGAACACCGAGAAGAACGCGACCGGCGCTTCGGCCCGGCGCGCCGGGTGGCGCGCCACGGCCCACGCCACCGCGGGCAGCAGCAGCACCGTCTCGGGCCGCAGGAGCGTGCCGAGCCCGAGCAGCAGGATCGCGCGCCACGTGTAGTCGCGCGGAAACGTCTCCTTGAGCTGCAATAGCGACGCGAGCAGCGCAGTGGATGCAAAGACCCCGGGCGCGAAGTCCGACGGCGATGTCGCACCGGCCCACGCCACTGGCGCGAAGAACGCAGAGAGCGTCGCGGGCACGCTCGCGCGGCGGCGGAAGCCGAGGCCCCGCAGCAGCCCGAGCATCAGCGCGAGGCCGATCCCGAAGGTCGTCGCTGCGATCGCGCGCAGCGCGACGTCGGGGCTGCACCCCGTCGTCAGGGTCAATCCGCGCGCCAGCGGCAGAAGCAACCCGTGGGTCGTCACCGGCTCACCGGCGAGCCGCCGCGCCACGTCGTCGGGCCCCAGCGGCGCCGCGCTCGGCAGCGCAAACGCGAGCGCCCCGAAGGCCGCGCCGAGCAGCCACTCCTGCGAGCGCTCGAGGCGCTCCAGCGCGCGCGCCGCGCGCCGCAGCCGGAACACGAGCCGCCGTCGTCGCCCCGGTAGGTCCGGCGCAGCGAGCTCGCTGTCGACGTGGGCGGCGGGCAGCTCGGTCACGGTGCCAGCAGCTCCTCCAAGCGGGCCCGCTCGATCGGAACGCCGGGCACGAGCTCGCCCGCGCGCCGGACGAGGACGAACTCCGGTGCTCCGACGGCGCCCTTCTTGTCGTGGTCGAGCCCCGCGAGCACCGCGCCCACGTCGCACCGCCACCCATACCGCGCGCACAGCGTCGCGAGGTCGGGCGCGATGCCGAGCGCGCGGGCGAGCGCCGCGTAGCGCGCGGGCAGCTCCGCGTCTTCGAGCACACTGGCGCGCGCGCTGGCCGCGAGCGCGAGGCCGATGCCCGCAGCCACCGCTTCGCCGTGGGGCAGCGCGCCGAATCCCGCTGCATGTTCCAGCGCGTGGCCGAAGGTGTGCCCGAGGTTCAAGACGCGGCGCAGACCGCGCTCTTCGGGGTCCTTTGCGACGACGTCTGCTTTGACGCGCGCAGCGTCCGCCGCGAGCGCAGCGAGCGCCTCGGGGTCACGGTCGGCCGCCGCTCGCGCCCGCGCTTCGAGGCGCACGAGCTCGCGCTCGCCGCCGACGAGCGCAGACTTCGCGACTTCGCCGAGGCCCGAGCGGAGCTCGTGCTCCGGCAGCGTCGCGAGGACCTCTGCATCCGCGAGCACCGCGCTCGGCTGATGGAACGTCCCGACCAGGTTCTTGCCACTGCTCACGTTGACCGCGGTCTTGCCGCCGATGGCCGCGTCCACTTGCGCGAGCAGCGTCGTCGGCACGTGCACGACATCGAGCCCGCGCTTCCAGAGGGACGCCGCGAGGCCACCGAGGTCCGTCACCGAGCCGCCGCCGAACGTGACGAGGCACGAGCGGCGCGAGCACCCGGTCGCAGCCAGGAACTCCAGCACACGCTCGAGCTCTGCCCACGTCTTACACGCCTCGCCGCCTTCGACCTCGTGGCGCGGCGCGTCCGTCAAACCCGTGAGCCGCGCGCTGTGCAGGCGCCACACGTCGCGGTCCGCCAGCACCACGACGCGGTCGCGTGCGCCGCCGCTCGCTGCGGGCCGCCGCGCCGTTTCGGCGGCGCGCTCGAGCACTCCGCGCCCGAAGACGACGGAATACGCCGCCGATGCGCGCTCGGTGCGCGGCACCTGCACGACGTCGATGCGCTCGGTCCTCTGCGCTCCGCCCGTCACGGTTGGGTCGCACCCGCGAGCGTCGCCCGCTGACGCCGCGCGCGCCGGCGCTGGACGAGCGCCTCTTGCAGCTCCTGCGACTTCTTCTTGTCGGAGCGCAGCAGCAGGAAGATCGACAACACGACGAGCGCCGTCAGTCCGAAGACGAACATCAGGATCACACCAGTCACCTTGTCCGGCGGCGGAACGAACGGGCGGATGTCGGCCAGGACGAACAGCGGCGCGCGGCCGGGTTCACCGCCGACCTTCTCGTACACCTCGTTGCGCAGGAACCAGCCGCGGGCTTCGACGAACTGCGCTTGCTGCGGATCGTCCCACGCGGCGAGGTTCGGCATGTCGAACGGCGCGATCCACTGCACGACGCCGACGGGCGCGCGCCACATCACGTTGCCGATCCACCCGAAGGTCCAGCGGTCCACACCGAGCGGGTTCTCGGGCGCGGGCTCGCTGAGCGTGCCCATGTTGCGCGAGACCGGGAAACGCACCGCGATGCCGCGGTGTGTGTCGCCGTCTTCGAAGATCCGACCGAGCAGCGCTTGATCGACCTCGGGCGCGCTCGCCCAGTCGGTCTCGGCGCCGAGCTGCTGCGCGCGCGCCATGAGCTGCCACAGGGCCGCCTCGGGCCGCGGGTGCAGTTGGCCGAGCGCGTCGTCCTGCACTTCGGCGAGCGCTGGCGCGGCGCGCGCCGTGCCCGCGTCGATCGGCGCGAACGAGCGCACCGGGCGATACCCGAGCAGCAGCGGCCCTTCGACGAGTTGACCCGCGACCTGACGCCGGTACAGCTTGAAGAAGAGCCCGTCCATGCGCAGGTAGTCGCCGACCTCGACGGTGTCGTCGATGCCTGCGGCGTGCACCGGCGGCATCGCGAAGAGCGCGTGCGCGATCACGCCGTCGCCGCTCCGCAGCGTCACGAGCCAGTCGTCGGCGGTACCGCCTTCGCGGCGGCGTCGCTCCAGGTCCAGCACCTCGCCGCGCGCGCGGAACGCCTCGAGTCGGTGCGCATCCGGCGCCGCGGCGAGCTCCGCCGCGCGCGCCCCGTCGAGCGCGCGTAGGCCCAGCGCGCGCAGGAGCTGCTCGGTCTGTTTGCGCGCGTACGCAAACGTCGGCACGAGCGCTTCCACGTCGAGCGCCAGACGCGCTTCGGGCGTGCCGTCCTGCACCTTCGCCAGCACCGCTTCGTCTTCGAACGGCAGCGGCGCGATGGGGAGCTCGGGCGGCGCCGGCGCCGGCGGCACCATCGAGACGGGCGCCGTGCCCGCTGTGAACGTCGGCGACAGGAAGTACGCGGCACCGATCAGCACGGCGCCGACGGCGAAGACGATGACCCGCCGCTTGTCGCGGCGCGCCATCTGCTGGGCCTCTTCGAGCGTGTAGCGGTGCATCTTCATGGCGTCGGAATCAGCGTGGAGGTGCGGCGCGCGGCGCGGCGGCGCGCAGCGGCGATGAAGGCGTCGAAGAGGCGCGCGTGGGGGCCCTCGGCCTCGGAGAGCTCGGGGTGCCACTGCACCCCGACGGCGAAGTCGCGGCCGGGGTGCTCGAGGGCCTCGACGAGGCCCTCGGGGTCGCGCGCGCTCACCTGCCACGGTGCGGGCACATCGGCGATGGCTTGGTGGTGCCGCGAGATCACTTCAGAGGCCTCTACCCCGGCCGCCGCGGCGAGTTTCGAGCCGGGCTCGATGTGCACGGTGTGGCGCGCCGAGTCGCGGTGCTCGAGCTGGCCCGGCCACTGCTCCGGTAGGTGCTGCAGGAGCCGCGCCCCCGCGAGCAACCCGAGGCACTGCATCCCGTAACACACCCCGAAGACCGGCAGGTCCGCCGCGAGCGCGAGCCGCGCCAGGTCGAGGTCGAAGGCCTGCTTCTCGAGCGGCGTCGGCACCGCGGTCGGGTGGGTGGGCCCGAGGCCGAGCGCCTCGGTCTGGAAGTCGTCCCCGCCGGTCAGGAGCACCCCGTCGGCGGCCGCGAGGGCCGCTGCGAGGTGCGCGCGGTCGGTCAGCGGCGGCAGGGCGAGCCCCAGCCCGCCCGCCGCGGCGATGCGCTCCGCGTAGCGCATGTAGAGCTTCAACCAGGGCCGCTCCCCGGTCTCGAGGGTGCCGTTGATGAGGATGAGGGGCCGCTCCACCGCGCCATTATGGGCTACCCGCGTCCGCTGTGCGGCCCCAGGGCCCACCCTGGCCCGACGCTGGCCCGACGCTGGCCCGACGCTGGGGGCCCGATGTCGCGGTGTATCAGGATGAGACGCGCCCCGAGCGCCCTCAGCGCGAGTCCCGGTGGCCCTCGACGAGCCGCGCGAGGGCGCCCGCGACGTCTGCCATCGGTGCCTCGCAGGCGAAGCCGCGGCACAGGTACACCGTCGGCTGCCCGTCGCG
>CAYOBN010000013.1:0-22154 GCA_964402175.1 uncultured Planctomycetaceae bacterium
CTCGTCGCGCAGCGCCCGCCAAGCCTCCGCCTGCCGCCCGACCACGTTCGCCCGCCGCCACGCCGGCCATGCGACCCCGAGGTGCACGGCACACACGAGCGCACACGCGAGCGAATACTCCGCCCCGCGCCCCCCGCGCCCCAGCGCCACCGCCCCGGGCATCACCGCGAGCAACAGGTACCCCGTCGCCGCCGTCGCGACGACCATGGCCACCCGCCGCCACCGCACCCGCCACCCGGCCCAAGCCGCCACCCCGACCACCCCCGCGGGCACCCCACTGACCCAAGCCGCCCGCCCATCCCCGACCCACCCCGTCGCCCCGAGCGCGAGCCCCGCCAACACACCCGCCACCCCAACACTCGCCCACCAGAGCCCCCGCAACGCCCCCGCGACGACCTCAGCCACATCGCCGCCGTTCCCCCCGCCCGCCCCCTCGAGCCCCTCCGCCCGAGCTGCCAGCCGCCGCAGTCGATGGGCTCGGTTCGTCATCCTGGACGCACTTCGCACCTCGCCGCTGCGGGAGATGCACCGCCTTCTGGGCGTCGGCAGATTGAAAGTTCCGAGGCCGCGAATCGAAAGGTCTGTCGGGGCGGGATGCCGCGAATCGCCCATTCGATGCGTTTCTCAGCGGTTGCAGGGACCCCGGCTGATCGAAAGCCAGCGCTCCGGCAAAACGAAAGTCGGCGGGCTGTGCTCCACGTCGAGGGGTGTCTTTCAGCGGCTGGGCATTGGAGAGCGCTCAACGCTCTAGGAGGCTCAACAGGCGCGCTTTCACGCTCGTCGGGGCGATCGAGGTCGCGGTCGGGGGTGGGTTCTGGGGGGACCAGGGTTCGCTCGTCAGCCAGAGGGGGCCGTCGGCGGGGGTGGGGGGGAGGAGGCCGTGGCTGCCTTGGATCAGGGTCGCGTCCAGGGGGATCACGTCCATCAAATACCTGAAGCCGAGCTTCTTCTGGGCCAGGCGGCGGGCCAGGCGCAGTTTGGGGGCGCGCAGGGTCGGGTCGATCAGGAGCTCGCACGGGTCGTAACCCGGTTTGCGGTGGATGTCGACCGTGGGGGCGAAGTCGGGGGCGGTGGTGGGCGTGAGCCAGTAGTAGTAGGTGAACCAGGCGTCCGGGGCCGAGAGGGCGATCAGGTCGCCCGCGTGTTCGTGGTCCAGGCCGGCGGCGGCGCGGGTGGGGCCCTCGAGGAGGGTCGCGACGCCGGGGAGGTGGGTCAGGACCTCGCAGGCTGCGGCGCGGGACGCGGCGTCCTTGGTGTAGACGTGCGCGAGCTGGTGGTCCGCCAACGCAAACGCGCGGCTCGCGAAGACGTCGAGGGTCTCGCCGAAAGAAGGGTCCTCGGCGGGGGCCGAGCGCACGCGCAAGAGGCCCGCCTCGCGCAGCGCGCGGTTGATGTGGACGGGGCGCGGCGTCGGTGCGATGCCGTACTCGGAGAGGACGACGGTCGCCGCGCCCATGGCGTCCGCGGCGGCGACGAGCTCGCCGACGAGCGCGTCGACCTCGCGCAGCGCCTGCACCGAACGCGGGTCATGGGGCCCGAAGCGCTGGTGGTCGTAGTCGAGGTGCGGCAGGTAGACGAGGGTCAGCGTCGGCTGCTTCTTCCGCAGTGTGTAGAGCGCCGCATCGGCGATCCAACGCGACGACGAGAGGCCCGCCTTCGGCCCCCAGAAGCCGAAGAAAGGGAAGGGGCCCAGCTCGGCTTCGACCTCGGCGCGGAACTCCGGCGGGTCCGAATAGGTCGCAAAGGCCTTGCGACCGTCGGCGCCGTAATAGGGCCGCGGGGTCAGCGACCAGGTCACGTCCGCGCCCATGTTCCACCACCAGAAGAGCTTCGCGCAGGTGAAGCTCGGGTCGCGGCGGCGGGCGGCTTCGTACAGCTTCTCGCCGCGCACGAGGTGGTTCGACTGGCGCCAGAGGTTCACCTCGTACGTGCGCGGGTCGCGCCAGCCGTTGCCGACGGCCCCGTGTTCGTTCGGCAGGGTCCCCGTGAGGAACGTCGCCTGCGCCGAGCAGGTCACCGCCGGCAGGACCGCCCCGAGGGGCGCCAGCGCGCCGCGCGCGGCCAGGGCGGAGAGGTGCGGCGTGTCCGCGCCGAGCTGGCGCGGGGTCAAGCCGACGACGTCGAGGACGAGGACCGGTCGCATGGGGGAGAGAGGGTATCCTCTCCCGCGGAGTCACCGATGTTCCGCCGCCTCCTCGCGCTCTTCCGCCCCTCCGGGGTGCTCGTTCCCGACGTGTCCAATTTGGCCGAAGGCGAGGCCCGCAAGGTCGACGTCGGCGATCCCCACGCCGGTGGCACACGGGTCATCCTGTGCCGCGTCGACGGCGAGGTGCACGCGCTCGACTCGAAGTGCCCGCACGACGGCGGCGAGATCACGACGGGCCCGCTCGTGGAGGGCAAGTACGCGCTCTGCCCGCTGCACCGCTACCGCTTCGATCCGAAGAACGGCAAAGCGATCGGCGTCGCGTGCCGCTCTGCGCGCACCTACCGCGTCGTCCCGAAAGGGAACGGCGTCGAGGTCTTCGTGCGCGGCGCCGCCCCGATCAGCCCCGAGCGCCCGCGCAGCAGCGACGGCGGCGGGCGGCACTGACCGTCGCAAATGGCGCGCGCGGCGCTCCGTAGAGCCCCATAGCCCCCGCTCGACGGGGACCTCTCCCTGGAGGCCTACACGATGCTCCTCACCGCCCTCGCCGCCGCGTGGCTCGCCCAAGCGGCCCCTGCACAAGACGCCCCCGCGATCCCGCTGCCGCGCCGCGCGCTGCCGGCAGACACCAAGTTCGTCCTGCACTTCGACGCGCAAGCGTTCCAGCGCAGCGCCTGGTGGGAGGCCGCGAGCCAGTCGTCTGAGCTGCTCAGCGCGCTCGAGGACTCCGACGAGCTGCGCGCGCTGCGCGAGCAGCTCGGCGTGGACCCGCTGCGCGACCTGCTGTCCGTCACCGTCCTCGGCCGCGACGAGCGCGGCGCCGATGCGACGGTCCTGCTGCGCACCACCGACGTCGCCGACAGCGCGCTCGAGTCGCTGCGCGAGCTGCCCGTGTACAGCGCCTTGCAGCACCGCGGCGTCGACGTCGAGCGCTGGGGTGACGCCGAAGGGGAAGGCGCGCTCTTCGCCGCGAACTTCGCCACCCCGAACGGCGACCGCGTCGCGATCCTGGGCCGCGACCCCGAACACGTGACCCGCGTGGTCCACGCGGCCGACGGCGTCGCCCCACGCCTCACCGACAGCAATCAACCCGCCGTCGACGCCGCCCCGAGCAGCGGCGCCGTGCTGTACCTCGAAGTGGGCCTGCCCTTCGAGCGCCTCCTCGAGGACACCCCCGCCGCCCTCGCAGGCCGTTATGCCCAGCGCCTCACCGTCGAGCTCGGCGAGCGCGACGGGCGCGCCTTCTTCGAAGCCCGCGTGCGCACGAAGGACCGCAACGACGCGCGCAAGCTGGCGGACCTCATCAGCGGCGCCCGCGCGCTCGCCGGCAACTTGGGCCTGATCGAACAGCTCCCGCTGCCGCTGCAGGACCTCTACGACGGGCTCATCGCCGAGGTCCGCGGCGGCGACGTGCGCCTCGGCATGGAGCTGCCGCGCAAGGACCTCCTGTACCTCATGCGCGAGCTGCAGGGGCTGTGACGCGACACCTGGGGCAGGTTAGCCTCTGCGCCATGCGCCCCTGGCTCCCGATCGTGTTGTCCCTCGCCGCGTGTGTCGCGGACAGCGACCCCCGCGTCATGAAACGCGCCACCCAAGGCGTCGTCGTGCTCGCGCCCCAGGACGACGTCTGGCGCGCCGTACAGGCCGTCATGCCGGGCGCTCGCTCCGCGGGCGCGCCGATGTCGGCCGTCACCGAAGTGCGCGGCCAAGCCGTCGAGGCCCGCGTCGAGCGCTACAACGACGCCAAGACCGTGCTGCACGTGACCTGCGCCGATCCTGCGATCGCGGAAGAGGTGCAGCTCGCCGTACAGCGCGCGCTGATGCGATGAGCGCCAACCCAGCCGGAGCGCTCGCCCGTGGCTTGCTCGCCATTGCGGGCCTGTCCCTCGCCGCCCTCGTCGCGGTCGCGCTGGTCCGTCCGGCGCCCCGTATCAGCGACCCGAAGCTGCCGCGGCCGTGGGCCGAGGTCACCACTCGGGAGCTCACTGCGCGCGATCCGAGCCCGCGGCCGACCAGCGCCTCGGCGCCGCGGCCGAGCGTCGTGATCGAGGATCGAAGCTCCGGGCGCCCCTACAACGTGACCCTCGAAAGGTCGCTGCTCGCCAATGCCCGCTACAGCGCTGAGGCGCACATGGCGCGGGTCCTCGCGGACGCCGAGTTCCGTGCACGCCTCCCCGCCGCCCCGCACCTCGAGGTGCAGCTCATCGCCTACGCGCGGTACGCCGGCGGTGGCGCAGCGCCGGGGCCTTGGCTCGATCCTCGCACGGGCGCGCCGTGCAGCGCAGAGGTGAAGGGCGAGTTGGACGGTCTCTTCGTCGGTGACCGCTCGTTGCCCGGTCTCCTCTTCGCGGTGGCTTTGCCGAGCGAGCCGTTGCGCGCCGGCAACGCGGCCCTCGTGGAGCGAGTCACCGGGGTCGATCTCTCGGGCTCCGTCACGACGGGGCAAAGGGGCCGGGTTCGTTTGTTCCCCTTCAGAGCCGCCCTCGCGCACCGCGCAGAGCTCTCGCTCTACGTGCCCATCATCTACGGTGAGCCCGAGCACGCGACGCTGCGGCCCGAGGAGGGCGCCTCCGCTGCGTTCGACCCGTGGACGCGAATCGAGGTCGCGCACGTCGCCCCAGGGCGTTCGCTGTCGTGGGGATCCCAGGGAGCGAAGGCCTTCGTCCACGTCGATCCGTCGGGGCCGACACCGGAGTCCAGGTTCGTGGCCTTCTCCGTCGCCCCCGCGGTCGCGAGTCCCCACCTCGAATACCGCATCGACGGCACGGACACTTGGTTCGGACTCTTCGGCGCTGGGGGCCTCGCCGCGGCCACCTTGCCGACCCCAGACACCGACATCGCGCTGCGGTTCTTCCCGTTCGGCGCCCTCGTACGCTTCGACTTGCCGCCGCTCGCCGATGGCCAAGAGGTCGACGACCTCTTCGACGTGCGCCTCGCATCGTTCCGTGCCGACGACGCCAGCGGCTTGACGCTGCAGCTCGCCACGTTGACCCTCTCCGATCCTGGTGCGCTAGTGTCCTTCGACGGCTCGAAGCTGACGTTCCCGCTGGTCCGCACGGAGGTCACCCTGGGCGCGCTCGTCGAGGAGATCGCCGAGCGCACGGGTCAGCCGCTCGGCTTCGACTCCCGGCGTTCCGTGTTCACGGCCCGTCGGCCCAGTATCGGCCGGTCGTGGCTGGAGTCCCTGTCCGGCGCGCGCTGAGTCAGATCCTGGCTTGCAGCGTATAGAGCCGGTGGTAGCGCCCCTCCAGCGCCATCAGCTCCGCGTGTCGGCCGCGCTCGACAATTCGGCCCTCTTCGATCACCAGGATCAGGTCCGCGCGCTGGATCGTCGACAGGCGGTGCGCGATGACAAAGGTCGTGCGGCCGCGCAACAAGAGCTCGAGGCTGGCTTGGATGAAGGACTCGCTCTCGGTGTCGAGGCTGGAAGTCGCTTCGTCCAGGACGAGGATGCGCGGCGCCGCCAAGAGCGCGCGCGCGATCGTGACCCGCTGGCGCTGTCCGCCGGAGAGCTTCACGCCGCGCTCGCCGATGACCGTGTCGAGGCCCTCGGGCAGGCGATCGGTGAACTCGGTGACGTAGGCGCCGCGCGCGGCCTCCTGGACCTCTGCGGCGCTGGCGCCTGGGCGCGCAAAGAGGAGGTTCTCGCGGATCGTGCCGTCGAACAGGAACTCGTCTTGCAGGACGAGCCCGAGCTGGCTGCGGTAGCTCGCGAGCTGCACCGTCTGCAGGTCCACACCATCGACGCTCACGCGGCCCTTGTCCGGCGCCAGGAACGACGCGGCCAGGGCCGCGAGCGTCGACTTCCCCGAGCCCGAGCTGCCGACGAGCGCCACCACGGTGCCCGGCGGCACTTCGAAGTCGATGTCGTGTAGGACGTCTTTGCCCTTCACGTAACGGAACGTCACGCCCTCGAAGTGCACCCGACCTTCGATCGGCGGCATGACGACGGTGCGCCGCGGGTCTTCGTCTTCGCCGGGCTGCGCCAAGAGCTCCGACGTGCGGTCGAGTCCCGCGAGCGCCTCGGTCATCTGGGTGCCGATGTTGGCCATCTGCACGATCGGGCCGATCAGGAACGCGAGGAATAACGTGAACGAGAACAGCTCGCCGACGGTGAGCGCATCGCGCAGGATCAGCCGCCCGCCGTAACCCAGGATCACCACACTCGCGAGGCCGACGAAGAACGTGCCGAGGCTCGTGACCGCGGCCGTCGTAGTCAGCGTCGTTCGGACGTTCTCGAAGATGCGCTGTACCCCCGCACGGAAGAGCTCGTTCTCGCGCTCGAGCGCGTGGAAGCCCTTGATGATGCGGATGCCGTTGAGCGCCTCGGTGAGGCGCCCCGTGACCTCTGCTTGGACCCGCCCGCGCTCACGGAAGGCCGGGCGCAAGCGGCGGAACGCGCGGGTCGAGACCAACGCGAACAGCGCCATCGGAACGAGCGCCAGCAGCGCCATCACCGCGTTGATGCGCATCAGGAACACCAGCGCGATCGCCGCCGTCAACACGCCCCCGACGAGCTGCACGAGGCCCGTTCCGACGAGGTTCCGCACCCCCTCGACGTCGTTCATGATGCGCGAGACGAGCTCGCCGGACTTCGTCTCTTCGAACCGGCGCACGGGCAAACGCAGCACGTGCCGCTGCACCTTCGCGCGCAGCTCGGCGATCAGGTGTTGGGCCTCGACGCTGAGGACCCGGGTCAGCGTGAAGGCCGTACCCGCTTGGATCGCCGTCGCCGCGACGAGCGCTGCGAGGATCGGCACCAAGAGCTCCGGCCGCGCGCCGCCGAGGACGTCGTCGATGATGAACTTCGTCGACGCCGGCAGCACCATGCCGCTGGTGCGGTTGATCAGGATGAGCGCGAGGCCGATCAGGACCAGCTTCCGCCGCGGCCAGATGATCTCGCGGAAGGCGCTGCGGAGGCTTGTGGAGCTGATGCGTTTGGAGGCGGGTTTCGTCACGTGGGGCGCACGGACGAGGACTCGCGGGTCCAAGTCCAGGGAGCTGCGGCGGTCGGTGCGGGTTCGCACACTGCGAACGCCGCTCGTGCAGCGTACACAAGTCGCCGCTGTGTCGGGGGGGATGCGCCGAGCGGGGGCAGGGGTGCGCCGCCGCGCACCCCGTACACCTCACGAGCGCTCAGGCGGCTGCGGGCGTCAGCGAGCGCGGCGCGGGCGCTCCCGGCCGCTTGAATTCACCGAGGATCGCCAGGCGCACTGCGAGGGCGATGGGGCCCACGATCGCGAGGGCGAAGATCGCCGGCGCGGGTGCAAACGGTGCGGCCCAAGCCCAGCCCAGGTCGTTGCCGGTGCGCAGGAGTGACTCGCCGGCGGCGACCAGCACCGCGACGAAGATGCGCCCGCGCTTCGTCGCGACCGTCGTCGCCGGGTCCGTCACCATGAAGAACACGAAGAGCTGGTACATCGGGCCCGTCAGCGGCGTGACCTCGGTCACGAAGGACTGCCCGTTCAAGAGCGTCCGCAGCCACGCAAAGGCCAGGAACGCCGCGACATAGGTGAACGTGACGTGCAGGATCTTCGCGCGCGACGCGATCATCAGGCCGATGATCCAGATCACGGCGTTCGTCGTGACGTCGTTGCCGAACTCGTGGCTCAGGATCGCGATCTTGCCCGGCGCGACGAGCAATAGCGCGGCGATGCCGAAGTTCGTCGGGTTCCAGAGGTGTTTGCCACGGTAACGCAGCACGTACTTCGAGCCGATCGAGAGGGCCGCGCCGACGATGAACGGCCAGATGAGGCCCGGCTCGGGCTTGAGGAGCAGCGTCAAGCTCGTGCCCGAGACGTAGGCCGACGAGAGCGGCGTCATGCGGCCCAGCATGAAGCTCGACAGGAGAGCCTCGGCCAGCACCGCTCCGCCCAAACACAGGAGCAGCGGCGTCCAGCCCTTCAGGATGCCGTAACGCAGTTGGCCCGTCACGAGGATCGCCGTGATCAGGGCCATGATGAGGTGCTTCGGAGTGATGCGGTTCATTCGCGCGAGGGGCTGGGTTCGAGGATCCTGTGGTTCCGGCCTGCGGCCAGGTTCTGCAGCGTTTGCTCGCGGCCCGAGGGCCAGCGGATGCGGAGAGATGCGACTTCGGTGTGCTCGCCGAGGCCGAAGTGCACGCGGCGCGGGCCTTGGCTGGAGAACCCCCCGCCCAGGACGACGACGCGCACTTGCGTGTGGGGGCCGTACGTCGCGTAGACGTGCGCGCCCGCGGCGTCGGGGTTGCTGCCGCCTTCGGCGGCGGGCGCTGCTGCGAGATCGAAGGTGATCCAGTTGCTCGTGTCGCTGGCCGGGGCTTCGTTGCGATAGACGAGCAGCGGACCGTTCTGGTTCGCGACGACGACATCCAGGCGTCCATCGTCGTCCATGTCGGCCAGCACGACGCCGCGGCCGTCGTAGGTGTCCACGATGCCGACCTCGGCGCCCAACTCGACGAAGGACCTGCCGGCGCGGTTCTTGAGCACACGCGTGCGCTCGTAACCCGAGAGGCTGCGACCCTCGAAGGGCGGCCAGTTGAGCGCGTCTTCGAAGAGCTTGCCGTTGCCGCCCGCGACCTTGCCCATGTCGTACCAGTAGTCGCGCTCGCGGTCCGCCGAGATGAACCCGTTGACGACGACGAGGTCCTGCCAACCGTCGAGGTCCAGGTCACCGAACGCGCTGCCCCACGCCCAGCCGCAGTTGCGCACGGGGCCCTCGGGGCCGTCGACGAGGCCCTTGCCGTCGGCCAATCGGTTGATGCGCAGGTTGTTGCCCTGGAAGATGTAACCGGGCTGCGAGATGTTCGTGACGTACACCGCGAGCCGCCCGCGGTTCTCGATGTCACCGAGCGACGCCGACATGCCCGACTTCGATTGCCGGTCGAGGTCGACGTCGGCGGGCGCGAAGCCGCGCCCCTGTTGGTTGAGCAAGAGCTCTTCCGAGCCGTAGTCGTTGGCGATGTAGAGGTCCGTCCAGCCGTCGTCATCGAAGTCCGCCGCGACGCTCGCATACGTCCAGCGGCTGCCGCCGATGCCGAACGCGTCGGACACGTCTTCGAAGCGCCCGCCGCCGACGTTCCGGAAGAGGCGGTTGCGGCCCCCGTTCTCCGAGAACTCGAAGCTGTCCTGCATGATGCGCGTCGACGACACGTTCCACAGGTCGACCTCCTCGCGGAAGTACCCGCCGACGAACAGGTCCACGAGGCCGTCGCGGTCCGCATCGAAGAAGAGCGCCGTGTGGGCGTTCATCCACACGTCCGCGAAGCCGCTGTCCGCGGTCGCGTCGCGGAAGCGCCGCGGGCTGTCCTGCAGGAAGAACTGCGGCCGGCCCCACTTGATCAGGAACACATCGAGGTCGCCGTCGCCATCGATGTCGGCCCAGGAGGAGCCGGTGGTACAGCCGACACCGTCGCGGTTCACGTCGGCGAGGCCCGCTTCGGCCGCGCCGTCGCGGAAGCTCACGCGGCCCGCCGCGTCGCGCTCCTGGAAGTAGAGCGCGTTGGGCGCTCCGTGGGCGCTCGTCGTCGCGTAGACGTCGAGCAGGCCGTCGCCGTCGGCGTCCACGACGGCGAGGGAGGCCCCCGTCGCGGTGATCTGCGCGGCGATGGGGGCCAGGGCCCCGTCGATCCGCGCGGGCGCGTGGCGGAAGTCGAGGCCCCACTCCGCGGTCACGTCCCGCAGGCGGAAGCCGTGCCGCGGGTTGCTCCCCGAGTCCGTGGGGGGGGCTGGGACGCGCGCGGCGCGGTGCGCGAAGACGAGCAAGCCCACGAAGGCGCCCGTCACGACGAAGCGCTTCCACAGGGGGGGGCCTTGGGCTGCGGGCGACATGTCGCCTCAGTCTATGCCGTGATAGGCATTCCTGCGGCGGGTTCGCCGCCGCTTCGCGCGCGGATGCAGCGCCTGCCTCAGGCGGCGACCGGCTCGTCCGCGGGCTGCGCGCTGCGCTGGCGCGCCGGGGCCATACGCAGCTCGAGGCGCAGGTCCAGGGCGCGGGCGACGCGGCGCAGGGTGCTCAGGGAATCCCCCTCCCAGGTCGGGTCCTCCCACAGGGACACCACCTGCTCGGGCACCCCGCAGCGCCGCGCGAGCTCGGCTTGGCTGATGCCGGCCCCGCGGCGCGCTTCGCGCACCAAGGTGGCCGTCACGGCGCTCGCCGTCGACAGGCCCAGGAGGTCGTAGGTGGCAAGCTCGTAGGCGACGTGGTCGCTCTGGTGCGGGAAGGCGCGGGTCATGGCGGGGATTTGGCCGGGGTTGGCCATTGGGCGCATCTATCGGCGCCTCGCGCGCGGAACTCGAGAAGGATCCGCCGGAAGTATCCTGCTCGGCCCATGCCCGAGCTCCCCGAGGTCGAGACCACCGCGCGCCTCGTGCGCCCGCACGTCGTGGGGCGCACGATCGGCGCGGTGCGGGTGCTCTGGCCGCGCACCCTCGGCGGACTGACCCCCGCGAGCTTCGAGCGCGCTGTCGTCGGCGCCAGGGTCCTGTCGGTCGGTCGGCGCGCGAAGTGGGTCGTGCTCGAACTCGAGGGCGCCGGAGCGCTCCTCGTGCACCTGCGCATGACCGGGCGCCTCGTCGTCGAGCCCCGCGCCGACGATGCGGGGCCGTGGCTGCGCGTCGGGCTCGGGCTGGACGACGGCCGCGAGCTCCGGTTCCTCGACGTGCGCAAGTTCGGGCGCGTCCTGCACGTGGCCGAGCCCAGCGCCGTGTTCGCCGAGCTCGGACCCGAGCCGCTCGGCCCGGAGTTCACGCCCGAGGTCTTGCTGGCCGGTTTGCGCGCGCGGCGCCGCGCTTTGAAGCCCTTGTTGCTCGATCAGGGCTTTGTCGCGGGCCTCGGCAACATCTACGTCGACGAGGCGCTGCACGCCGCGCGGCTGCATCCCCTGCGCCGTTCGGACGAGGTCACGCCGCGCGCCGCGCGGGCCCTGCACGCCGCGATCCAGCGCATCCTGGCCGCGGCCATCGAGCGCGAAGGCAGCTCGTTCGATGTCTTCTACCGCACGCCGGAAGGGCGGCCCGGGGAGTACCAGCACCTGTTCCAGGTCTACGGCCGCGATGGGCAGCCGTGTGCGACGTGCGGCGCGACGATCCAGAAGATCGTCGTCGGGCAGCGCGGCACGCACTTCTGTGCGCGCTGCCAACGGACGAAGCCGTAAGGGCCCACGCTCAGACGCGCATGCGCCAGGCGGCTTCGACCTCGGGCACCGAGGGCCACTGCTCGGCCGCGAGGGCGAGGTACAGCGTCACGTCGGCGGGGTCGTACTTCTTGTCGAGCTCGGCGACGGTGCCGGCGACCTTCGCGGGGTCGGGCTTCGACGTGTCGACGTCTTCGACCATGCAGTTCTCGTGCGGCACGCCGGTGCCGTCGAGGAACTCGGCCACGAGGTCCTTTGCCTTGGTCACCAGGTAGCTGCCGAAGAGCTCGTAGCAGAGCTCGGTCTCCCGGCCCTTGATGAGGAGCTTGCGCGCCGTCGCCGCACGCTTCTCGAAGGCCAGCTTCTTGATCGCGATCGGGCGGAACTTCAACGCCGCGGCGACCTTGTCGTCGAGCGGCCCGTACCCCTGCTGGGCCAGGGCCTCGTAGATCGCGAGGAAACGTTCCGGGGTCAGCGACTCGAGCTGCTGGAGGACCTTCATGGTGGCTTGGGGTGCGCCCTCTGGCGCACAGCGGGGCGGAGAGTCTACCCGCTCCCTACCGGGTCCGGGGCGTTCTTGCGAAGATGGGGGGATGGAGCCAGGCAACATCGGGCGCCGGAGCGGGCGGGCTGAGGGCACCTACGCGGTCCTCGTCGGCCTCTTCATGGTCACCCTGGTCCTGACGAACGTCGTCGGGACGAAGCTCTTTGTCTTGCAGCTCGGGGGCCTCGGCGAGGCGCTGGGGGCGGGGGCGACGGTGACCCTGACCTCGGGGATCCTGACCTACCCGATCACGTTCTTGCTGACGGACCTCGTCGCGGAGATCTGGGGGCGCCGTCGCGCGGACCTCATGGTCTGGGCGGGGTTCGGCGCGAGCCTCTTGATGCTGGGCATCGTGAAGCTCGCGGTCGCGTTGCCGCCGGCGGGGATCTGGACGCAGCCGGCGTACGGGCTGGACGATGCGGCGGCGATGCAGAACGCGTTCCAGGCGACGTTTGCGGCGCCGGGGCTCTTGTTGTTTGCGTCGATGACGGCGTACCTCGTCGCGCAGCTCCTCGACGTGCGGCTCTACCACTTCTGGTGGCGGGTCACCGGGGGGCGGCATATGTGGCTGCGCAACAACGGCTCGACGTGGCTCAGCCAGCTCGTCGACACCGCGATCGTGAACTCGATCTTCCTGCGCGGGTTCTTCGGCTTCGACTGGAGCGTGATCGTAGGGATCATTTGGGCCAACTATCTGGTGAAGCTGGCTATGGCGCTGCTCGACACCCCGGTGCTGTACGCCGCGCGCCGTGGGATGGAGGGGTGGCTCGGGATCGCCCACGATGCGCGGCGTGCGCGGGCGCCGTTGGAGTGAGAGGGGGAGGTGCTGAGCGGTGGGTACCGCGCGGTGGGTACCTGGTACGCTTCGACGAGCGCGCGCCTTTTGTTTTTTGGCTCGCCTTTGCGCTCTCGCGCGCTCGTCGGAGCGTACCTGGTACCGTTTGATTCGGCGGTACGGGAGACCGAGAACCCCCGATTCGAACGGTACCAGGGACGCTTTGACGAGCGCGCGAGAGAGTAAAGGCGAGACAGGAGAGGTACGGGCGCGCGCTCGTCAAAGCGTACCTGGTACCTACCTACCTACCTCACTCTTCGTCGTCGAGGAGCTCCGGATCCAGCACCGTCGCCTGCAGCGTCACCGCTTTGCCGGCCAGCGGGTGGTTGAAGTCCAGCACCACGGCTTCGTCATCGACTTCGAGGATGCGGGCGTCCATGTCCTCGACCTCGCCGTCGTCGTGTTCGACGGTGACCGAGATCTCCGCGCCGCGCTCGAGCTCGGCGTCGCCGCCGAACTCCGAGCGGGGGACGGATTGGATCGCGTCCGGGTCGTAGTCGCCGAAGACTTCGCCCGCGGCGAACTCGACCTCCACGACGTCGCCGATCTTCGCGCCGGCCAGCTTCGCTTCCAAGGCCGGCGGGAGCTGGCCTTGGCCCAGGACGATCTCGAGCGGCTCGTCGCCCCCGATCTCGTCCCCGTCGGGGCCGATGGCGACGAGGTCGATCAGCAGTTCAGATCCTTGCGGGGTCGGCATCGAGGGCGCTTTCGTGGACGTGGTTCGCTTGGGGGGTGCCGTCGGACAGGTTGTCCGGGCGCTCGAGATAGGTGTAGCCGTGCAGGCCTTCTTCGTAGCGGCGCCAGAAGAGGGCCGATTCTTCGTACGTGATGCGGCCTGCGTCGAGCGCGTCTTCGACGTGCCCGCGCAGCTTGCGCAGGAGCTCGTCCTCGGCGTAGTCGACGTAGCGCAGCACTTCCTTGACGCGGTCACCGCGCATGACGTGGGTCAGGCGCGGCTTGCCATCGGCGTCGATGTCGACGTGCACCGTGTTCGTGTCGCCGAACAGGTTGTGCATGTCGCCCAGGATCTCCTGGTACGCACCGACGAGGAAGAACCCGAGCAGGTACGCCTCGTTCTGCCGCAGCGTGTGCAGCTCGAGCGTGCGCTTCACGCCGCGCAGGTCGATGAACTTCTGGATCTTGCCGTCCGAGTCGCACGTCAGGTCCGCCAGCACTGCGAGGCGCGTCGGCTTCTCGTCGTGGCGGTGGATCGGCAGGATCGGGAAGAGCTGGCCGATCGCCCACGCGTCCGGCAGCGACTGGAACACCGACATGTTGATGAAGTACGTGTCGGCGAGCTGGCGCTCGAGGTCCTCGAAGTCGTCGGGCACGTACTCGACCTTGCGGGTCATGTCGAGCACCGCGTGGCACGCGCGCCAGAAGTACTCCTCGACCTTCGCGCGCTCCTGCAGGGAGAGCGCGCCGGTGTTGAACAGCAGCATCGCCTGCTCGCGCAGGTCGAGGGCGTCGTGGTAGACCTCGAGGAAGTTCTTCGCCGTGACGGTGCCCGAGATCGCGGCCATGTTGTGCACGACCTCGGCGTCGTCGGGCTGGACCGGCAACGCCGTCAGCACCGGATCGAACGTCGAGACACCCATCGCGTCAGCGATCAAGACCGCGTGGTGCGCGACGAGGAAGCGGCCCGACTCCGTGACGATCGTGGGCTGCGGGACTTCGTGCTCCTTGCACGCTTCGCTCAGCGCGTAGACGATGTCGTTCGCGTACTCCTGCGGGGAGTAGTTCATCGACGACTCGAAGTCCGTGCTCGAACCGTCGTAGTCGACGCCGAGGCCGCCGCCCGCGTCGAACCAGCGGATGCGCGCGCCCATCCGCGAGAGGCCCACGAAGACGTTGGTCGCCTCGCGCATGGCCTGCTTGATCGAGCGGATGTGCGTGATCTGACTGCCGATGTGGAAGTGCAGGAGCTCGAGGCAATCGAGCATGCCCTTCTCGCGCAGGCGCTCGACGACGCTGACGACCTCGCGGGTCGTGAGGCCGAACTTCGAGCGATCGCCCACCGAGTCCTGCCAGCGGCCCGAGCTGCGGAACGACAGCTTGCAGCGCACCCCGACCTTCGGCCGCACGCCCGTGCGCTCGGCCGCGGCGAAGACCGTGTCGAGCTCCGTCGCCTTCTCGATCACGACGATCGCCGTGATGCCGAGCTTGCTCGCGAGGAGCGCCGTTTCGACGTACTCGTCGTCCTTGTAACCGTTGCAGATCATCAGCGAGCCTTCGCCCGCCTGCAGCGCGACCCCGGCGATGAGCTCCGGCTTGCTGCCGACTTCGATGCCCATCCCGAACTTCCGACCCTCGGCGAGGAGCGCCTCGACGACCGCGCGCTCCTGGTTCACCTTGATCGGGTAGACGCCGCGGTAGGGGGCGTCGTAGGAGTACTCACGGCGCGCGTTCTCGAAGGCGCCGTTGAGCTCGCGCACCCGCGCGCGCAGGAGCCCGTCGAAGCGCAGGAGCAGCGGCGTTCGCACGCCCCGGCGACGGATCTGGGCGACCAGCTCGTACAGGTCCACTGCCGGACCGTCCGCGCTGGTCGGTGTGACCTCGACCCGCCCTTGGCGGTTGATGCGGAAGTAGGGCGCTCCCCACTTGCGAACGAGGTACAAGTCTTCTGCGCGGTCGGGCGACCAGTCCTTCATCAAGGTGGCTTTCGGTGTCGAGGGTGCGAGGCGTCGCCGTCTCCGGCCCGGCCTCCTCCGGATTGAGGCGCAAGATACTATCCGCTCGCCGGTTGGGGCGGAATTCGCGTCCTGGGCGCCGGCGGCGGTACCCTCGTGCGCCATGACCCGCATCCGTTATGTCAAGAGCGTCAAGGCGCTCATCGAGGGCAAGGACACGCTCCTCCTGGTCGCGCCGAAGCGCGTTTTCGACGACGGCACCTTCCTCCAGAGCCTGCCCGAGGAGCACATGCGCCTCGCGCTGGAGCTCGCGAAGGACACGCCGCCGGGGCCCACGGGCAACGCCGCGGGCACGCTGGTGTCCGGCGCCAGCCCCCGGAAGCTCGGGATCGGCGTCCTGCCGGACAGCGTGTCGCGGCACAACTCGCCGACCCGCGCCGAGGCCATCCGGAAGGTGGTCGCACAGTCCATGACGGGCCGCAAAGGCGCGGCGGCGATCCTTCTGGTGCTCGATGACCCGGAGCACTACCGCGCCGCGGCGGTGGCGATCGCCCGCTGCCTGCCGCGCTTCAGCGCGACCAGCGGCAAAGCGCCCGAGGAGCCGAAGCTCGACATCCTGGCGCTCGGCCCCGACGGCGCCCCGCTCGCGGCGGACACACGCACGATCGAGGTCGCCGAGGCCGCGCGCGAAGCGGCGCGCCTCGTCGATGTCCCGCCGAGCGACCTCGACCCCGCCGGCTTCCAGATCGAGGTCACGAAGCTCGTCCGCGGCCTCAAGGGGGTCACGAAGAAGGTCATCGTCGGCGACCAGCTCGTCGCACAGGGCCTCGGCGGCATCCACGCCGTGGGCCGCACGGCGATCTCCCCGCCCCGGCTCATCGTCCTGACCGCGAAACCGGCGCGCGGCGCGAAGCGCCACGTCGCGCTCGTCGGCAAGGGGGTTACGTATGACACCGGCGGCCTGTCCATCAAGACCGGGGGCGCGATGGTCGGCATGAAAGGCGACATGGGCGGCGCTGCGGCGGTGCTCGGCGCGTTCGTCGCGCTCGCCAAAGCGGGCCCGCCGTGCAAGGTCAGCGCCCTGCTCTGCCTCGCAGAGAACGCGATCGGTCCCGCGGCGTTCAAGAACGACGACGTGATCACGCTGCACTCCGGCAAGACGGTCGAGATCAACAACACCGATGCAGAGGGCCGCTTGCTGCTCGGCGACGGCGTCAGCTACGCCGCGCGTGCGCTGAAAGCCGACGTCATCCTGGACGCCGCGACGCTGACCGGGGCCCAGGGGGTCGCGACCGGCAACATGCACGGCGCTCTCATCAGCAACGACGAAGCGCTCGAGGCGTTGATGGTCGCCGCCGGGCGAGCCACCGGTGACCTTGTGCACGCCCTGCCGTTTGCGCCCGAGTTCTACCGCGCGGAGTTCAAGAGCGAAGTCGCGGACATGCGCAACTCCGTCGCCAACCGTAGCAACGCTCAAGTGAGCTGCGCGGCCGAGTTCGTGCACTGGCACCTCGACGGCACGGGCGCGAAGTGGGCGCACGTGGACCTGGCGTTCCCCGCGTGGCAGCGCGGGCGCGGCACAGGGTTCGGTGTCGCGCTGCTCGAAGAGGCCGTGCGGCGGCTCTGACAGGTTACGTACTCGGTGCAGCGACGAGGGCCCGCAGCCGCGCGATGACCGCCAGCGGCTCGGGCTCGCGCAGCCACGTGAGGCGGTCCTCTTCGTCGCGCACGACGCCGCCCGCCGTCCAGTACCGCAGGAGCTGCTTCACGCGCTGCACGGGGCTCTTCGGCTCACCGGCGCACGCGACGAGGTAGTCGTAGTACTCCAGCAGGAACGTCGCCGCCTCCGCTGCGGAGACCTCTCGACCCGAGAAGACCCACGGGTCGGCGATCGCTCCGCGGCCGACCATCGCGAAGCTCGCGCCGGTCTCGCGCCGCATGCGCTCGAGGTCGGCGTGGGTCTCGACGCTGCCGTTGCCGCACACGGGGATCGACACCGCGTTGACGGCGCGCGCGATGCGCGTCCAGTCGACCTCGGGCTGGTAACCCTCCTCGCGCGTGCGGCAGTGCACCGTCAAGAGGTCCGCGCCGCCCGCTTCGACCGCGCGCGCCAGCACCTCGACGTCGCGCGCGTGGTCGTAACCCGCGCGGATCTTCGCCGTGACGGGGACCGCGCCCGCGACGGCGCGCACTACGGAGCTGACCACTTCTTCCATCCCGCGCGGATCGCGCAGCGCGCCCGCGCCCGCGCAGCCCCGCAGCGCGCCCTTGGCCGGGCAGCCGAAGTTCAGGTCGACCAGCGGCACGCCGAGCTCGACGGCGTGCACGGCCGAGGCCATCAGCGCGCTCGGCTCGCGCCCCATGAGCTGCACCCCGACCGGGGCAGGGAAACGCCGCGGACCGAGGTGCTCCAAGAACACCTTCTTCGGCACCGCATGGTCGACGACGCGCACGAACTCGGTGTAGGCGCCGCCGAGCGCCTCGGGCGGGTTGCGCGCGAGCACCAGGTCCCGGAACGACGGTGCCGTCACCCCTTCCATGGGCGCGAGGAGCCACGGGCCGGTGAACGGCAGCGGCGGGCCGGGGCCGCGGCGACTGGGTCGCGGGTCGAGGGTCGGTGAGGCGTGCACCCTCCTATGGTAGAGCGCAGGGGGCCTCGCCCCGTAGGATGCCGGGATGCGCGCCAACGAGCGGGACACACCCTGGGACACGTTCGCCGACTTCGACCTGGACGCCGCCCGCGCGCGGATCGCGGGTGCGGTACACCGTACGCCGCTCGTACGGCTGCCCTGTGACGATGCGCGGCTCGATGTGCGCGGGAAGCTCGAGAACCGCCAGGAGACGGGCTCGTTCAAGGCGCGCGGGGCGCTGAACAACATCCTGGCACTGACCCCGGACGAGCGCCGGCGCGGCGTCGTCGCAGCGAGCTCCGGCAACCACGGCAAAGCGCTCGCGTGGGCCGCCCAGCGCGCAGGTGTGCCTGCGACGATCGTGATGCCCGCGGACGCGTACCCGAACAAGATCGCGGCGTGCCGCGAAGCGGGCGCGGAGGTCGTGCTGGCACCGACACGCGCGGAAGCGGACGCGTTCACCGCGCGCTTCGTCGCCGAGGGCCGCGTGCTCGTGCACCCCTACGACCGCCGCGGCACGATCGAAGGCGCTGGCACCCTCGGAATGGAGCTCGCCGAGGACTGGCCCGAGCTCGAAGTGGCCGTGCTCTGTGTCGGCGGAGGCGGGCTCGCAGCGGGCAGCTCACTCGCGCTGCGCAGGAGCTTCGGTCGCCGCGTGCGGATCTTCGGCGCAGAGCCCGTCGGTGCGCCCTCGATGACCCTCGGGATCGCGCGCGGTGGCAGCGTGCGCCTGCCGCGCATCGACTCGGGCATTCAGGGGCTCTGCCCGCCGTATTCGGGCGAGCTGAACGTCGCGGTGTGCCGCACGACCCTCGACGGGACGCTGCTCGTGGAGGACAGCGAGGTCCTGGCGGCGCAACAGAGGCTCGTCCTGCCCGATCCTGAGCACTCTTGGTCGGGTGAGGTCGTCGAGCCCGCGGGAGCTGCGGCTTACGCCGCCGCCCTCGTCGCGCCGCGCATTCGAGAGCTCGCTGTGGGCCGCACGGCTGCCGATCCGCTGCGCATCGCCGTCACGATCTCGGGTGGTAACCCCGATCCGGCGCAGCTCGCGGGGCTGCGTGCAGGAGGTGCGCGTTGAATTGGCGGATCTGGGCGCTGTTCGCGCTCGCGGGCTGTGGGGGCGAGGCCTCCGGGCCCGAGGCTCCGGCCCGGATCCCTGGCGGTTCGGGAGCCCCGCCCGCCGCGGCCCCGCCCACGATCGACGTCGATGCCTGTGACGGAGTCCTCGTCATCGCGCTCGATTCCGCCCCAGCGTCGGCGTTCTCGTTCCATGGGGGCGCGCTGGCGACGACGCCGAACCTGGCGAAGCTCGCCGAGGAGTCCATCGTCGTCGCGGACCACATCCCAGCGTCGACGGGGCTCAACGCTGCCGTGGCGAGCCTCCTGACCGCGCGGCACTCACGCGAGCACGGCGTGGGCAGCGTGCTGTCCCTCGGGCGTGCGCGCCTGCGCGACAGCGAGCGGACGTTGGCGGAGGCTTTTGCAGAGCGCGGCTGGCGCACGCTGCTGGCGGTCGCTGCTCCGCAGCTCCATCCGGAGCTCTCGGGCTTCCATCAAGGGTTCGCGTCGCTGCACATCCCCGCGACGTCAGAGCCCACGCGGCGCGCAGACCAGGTGATCGGCGCGTGCCTCACGACGCTGCGTCGCTGGTGCGAGGCGCAGGAGCCCTTCTTTGCGGTGGTGCAGCTCTCGGACTTGGATGGTCGCGGCGATCGCGCCGCGCCGGGCGAGGTCGGCGCACGCTGGTTGAAGGACCACCTCGCAACGTCTGCCGAATCGAATCCGAAGGTCGCTGACGCGCTGGCCAAGGTGCAGCGCAACCCCGACGCGGCGCTGGCGGACCTGGCCGAGCTCTTGGTGCGCGCGCGCGGCTCCGACGCGACTCGCGCTTGGCGCACGGCGCTGCGCGACGGCCGCGCCAGCGCGCTCGATGCCGAGGTCGGCAAGGTCCTCGATGTGCTGCGGGCGAACGAACGGCTCGACCGCACATTGATCATCGTCACGGGGCTGCGCGGCACGGTCTTGGAGCCGCCCGCGGAGAGCATCGGTCCGCGGCTGGCTGCGGACGTCGTGCGCACGGCGCTGTGTGTGCGGCTGCCGCGTGGGGCGACGGGCGCGCGGCCCGTCGGTCAGCGCGCGGCGCTCGTCTCGGCGGTCGATGTTCCGCGGCTCCTCGATGGGCTCTTCCGGCTCTCGCTCGCGCCGACGGAGTTCGCGGCGGCGGACTTGCGTCAGGTGGTCGAGGCCCCGGCGGCGACCGGCGCCGAGGCGGCGTTGCTGGCCAGCGCGGACCTCGGGCTGGCTGCGACGCTGACCCGCGTGATGCAGATGGAGCGCACGGCCGGGGGCGACGATTACGTCTTCCACCGCGACGGGCGCACGTTCACGCTGGCGGAGCCTGCGCCGGAGCTCTCGCGCGCTGCGCGGGAGCGATTCGAGCGCTTTGCCGAGCCCGCGGCGCTGCGTGTCACGGCGCCGGAGGCCACGGCGCGCTCGCTCGAGGTCGCCTGGCGCGTCGAGCGGGGGTTCCTGACGGGGGCTTCGTTGTCGGGGGTCACGAGCGAGGACCTGACGCCGCGGCGCGACCTCGCGCGGCGCCGGTCGGGCCGCGCGCGGATCGGTCCGGGGGGGCGCCTCGAAGTGGGCCTCACGGATCGCTCCGCGGACGTGCGCATCGACGTGTCCGCGGTGGAGGGGCTCGCGGGCCTCGCGCTGGACCTCGGCGGGGCGCTCGGAGCGTCCCTCGTGCCGCGGGTCCTCGTTCCGCGCGTCGTCGCGTGGCCCGCGGATGACTCGGAGGAGGCGGAGCTGCCGCTCGTCGACGTGCAGCGCGCGGGCGCCACGGCGTGGCGGCTCGCGGTCAACGCGGAGGGGCCCACGCAGGTACTCCTGACGGTGTGGCCGACGCGCGCGCCGCATGCGCGTCTGGACGTCGTGGGCGGTGGACGGGCGATCGTGGAGGCTGTCCCCGGTCGCCTCGACGCCGTCCGCATCGTCGGCGAGGCGCCGTTCGATGTGCAGGTCAAGAAGGACCCTGACGAGCAGCTCGCGTTCGCGGTCGAGGTCCGCGGCGTCGCGCTCGATCCGCAGCGGATGCGCATCGAAGGCCGGCGGATGGCGGGCGACAGCGACGTGTCGTTTGTCGTGCCGGCTTGGTTGCCCGGGGTCACGGACTCGCTGTTCGCCGAGCGCAGCGTCGAGCCGGAGGTCTGGCGTATCGAACGGACCGACCCGGCGGGCGTGTTCGGAGCTGAGCAGGCGCTGGGCGCGGACATCTTGAATCTCCTGCGCTCACTGCCCGCAGGCGAGTGAGACCGGAAGGGCGAAGCGATGAAACGAATTGTGCTCTGCCGGACGGAAGGGCCGCGCAACGTCGGCTCGGTGCTGCGGGCCACGCAGAATTTCGGCCCCGCTGAGATCGTGCTGGTGGCGCCACAGCGCCCGTCGATGCTCGTACACCCTGAGTTCGAGCAGATGGCGCACGGCGCGCACGACGCGCGCGCGTCGATCCGTGTGGTCGAGACGCTCGAAGAGGCGCTCGTCGGCACGACGTGGTCCGTGGGATTCACAGCGCGCACACGCGGAAAGCGCGCGCGCGAAGATTGGCGCCGCATTGCGCCGCGGGTGACGCCGCTGGGCGACAGCCCCGACGAGGTCCTCGCTCTGGTCTTCGGCTCCGAGTCCGTCGGAATGACGGGGGAAGAGGCCGATCAATGCCAGGAACTGGCGCACATCCGCACCGCGGCCGAGCACGCCTCGATCAACCTGGCGATGACGGTGACGATCGTGCTGCATACGCTCTTCACGGGCGAGCAGGTCTTCGTCCGCGAGCGCCCAGCCAAACGGCTGGGCGACGAAGGCCGACGGTTCCTGATCGAGCGCATGGTGGCGGTGTTCGCGGGCAAGATCGCCCGCACACCGGCAGCGGCGCTGTCGATCGAACAGAGCCTGCGCCGGGTGTTCGCACGCGCACCGTTGGAGAACCGGGACGCGCGTGCGTGGCATTTGATGCTGCGGGCGTTGGGGTCGGAGATGTCACCGACGGAGCTGGGGCTACGGCTGAACGGCAAGAACGCTCGGCGCCGGGAGGAGCTGCAGCGGAGGTTGGAGTCGGGGGAGGATGGCGTGGAGGAGGGGGGCGAGTGAGTGGGGGGGCGCCGCGTTATGGGCGGGAGGTGATGTGTGAATAGGCGCCGTGCAAAGATTGGCCTCGCAAACAGTGACCTCGCGGACGGTACCTTCGCGGACGGTACCTTCGCG
>CAYOBN010000013.1:22254-41723 GCA_964402175.1 uncultured Planctomycetaceae bacterium
TCGCGGACGGTACCTTCGCGGACGGTACCTTCGCGAACGGTAACTTCGCGGACGGTACCTGGTACGCTTTGACGAGCGCGCGCCTTGGTCTTCTGTCTCGCCTTTGTCGCTCTGCGCGCTCGTCAGAGCGTACCTGGTACCGTTCGCACCCAAGCCCAGGGCGGGAGTTGATGGCTGAGTCAACATCGATCCCCATAGGACAGAGGATTGATGCTGCTTCGTTTCGTTCGGGCTAGGCCTGGGTGCAAACGGTACCAGGGACGCTTTGACGAGCGCGCGGGGAGACCAAGGCGAGACAAAGAGATCAAGGCGCGCGCTCGTCAAAGCGTACCTGGTACCTACACCGCGGGGACCAGGTACGCGCAGGGGATCATTGCGCAAACCGTGACTTCGCGAACGGTACCGTCCTACCTCCTAGGTTCCAGGTCGGCGCGTGCGGCGCGGACGAGGGACTCGGCGGCTTCGGCGGTGGGGGCGGTGGCAGTCAGGTGGCCCATCTTGCGGCCGGGGCGGGCGCTCGATTTGCCGTAGAGGTGCAGGGCGACGCCGGGGCGGGCGAGGGCGCGGTCCCACAGAGGTTCGCCGTCTTGCCACAGGTCCCCGAGCAGGTTGGCCATCGCCGCGGGAGGGCCGATGCGGGCGGGGGAGCCTAGGGGCAAGCCCGCCAGAGCGCGCACCTGTTGCTCGAATTGTGAGGTCAGATGCGCGCCCAGCGTCAAGTGGCCGGAATTGTGGGGGCGCGGAGCGATCTCGTTCACCAGCAAGGTGTCATCGCCCAACAAGAAGAGCTCGACACACAGCACGCCGATGACGTCGAGACCCTCTAGCAGCGTCCTGGCGATGTCCTGCGCCTTGTGCAGCACGGTCGGTGACACCGGCGCCGGGCACACCGTCACGTCGAGGATGTGCTGGGCGTGGGTGTTCAGGAACGGCTCGTACAGGGCCACCGAGCGGTCCGCGCCGCGGGCGCCTACGACGGACAGCTCCGCGACGAAGGGCACGAAGGCCTCGAGGATGCACGCGCGCTCGCCGAGGGCAGCGTGCGCCTCCGGCAGGTCTTCGCCCGACGCGAGCTTGCGCTGGCCCTTTCCGTCGTAGCCGAGGCGCGCGGTCTTCAGCACCGAGCGGCCTGGGATCGCTGCCGCAGCCGCGGCGTGGTCGGCGGCGCTGCGCACGGGCGCATAGGCACCGATCGGCAGTCCGAGCGCCGCGAAGGTCGCCTTCTCCTCCAAGCGATCCTGTGCGACGGCCAACAGCCGCCCGCCTGGCCGCACCCGTGTGTGCTGGGCCGCGGTCGCGACGGTCTCTGCGGGCACGTTCTCGAACTCGAAGGTGACCGCGTCGATCGTGCGACAAAAACGCGTGAGCGCGTCGAGGTCCTCGTACGGCGCGCGCACCGTCAGCTCCGCAAGGTGTCCGGCGGGGTTGTCGTCCTCCGCGGAGTACACCGCGACCCGGTACCCCATTCGGCGCGCTTCCAGCGCAAACATGCGCCCGAGCTGGCCGCCGCCGAGCACCCCGAGCAGCGCGCCAGGGCGCAGCAGTGTGTGTTCCTGCATCGCGGCGCCCATCACGGAAGGGGGGCGCTGAGCGCCTTCTCGGCCTGCTCGCGTTGGAACGTTTCCAGCGCCTGCCGCAGGCGCGGATCCGTCGCCGCCAGCACACGCACCGCCAGCAGGCCGGCATTGCGCGCACCGGACTCACCGATCGCGAGGGTCCCGACCGGCACGCCGCCGGGCATCTGCACGATCGACAGGAGCGAGTCGAGGCCCTTCAGCGCGCGGCTCTCGACCGGCACGCCGAAGACCGGCAGGGTCGTCCATGCCGCGACCATCCCGGGCAAGTGGGCGGCCCCGCCCGCGCCCGCGATGATGACGCGCAGGCCCCGGTCGGCCGCCGTCGACGCGTACTCGCGCAACAGCTCCGGGGTGCGGTGCGCAGAGACAACACGGTGCTCGCTCGGCACACCGAACTGCTCGAGGGCCTCGACGGCGTGTCGCAGGGTCGGCCAGTCCGAGGCGCTGCCGAAGATCACGCCGACGAGCGGCGGGGGGGCTTGAGGGGTCATCCGGGCCGCGAGTGTAGCCGCTCCGCCTCGGAACGAGGCACGCCGACGCTGCTCCGTTTGTGCACCAAGTCGGGACCACCCCGACATTCCCGTATTCGGACGTCAAGGCATGTTGCCGCATGGCTTTCCATGGTGGACACTTCAAGGCAACGGATTCTCCCCCGTTCCTTCTCTTCTTCTTGCCTTTCTCCACCATGCAAATCAGCCAACTCGGCCGGGCGCTCGCGATCGGCGCGGCGTCGGCCGGTGTCGCGTTCGCAGGCGATGAGTGCGCCGTTGCGACGGCCGCCACCGTCGGCACGACGCCTTTCGACACCACGACCGCCACCGTCAGCCCCGAGGCGTTCCCCTGCGGCGGCGGCACCACGAGCGCCGTCGACCTCTGGTTCACCTACACCCCCGCGGCCGCGGGCAACGTGCTGGTGTTCGACACGTTCGGCTCGTCGTTCGACACGCGCCTCCAGGTGCTCGACGGCACGTGTGGCGCGCTCGTTTCGCTCGCGTGCAACGATGACAGTGGCGGCCTCCAGAGCCGCATCCAGATCAACGCTCCGTCGACCAACCCGCTCTTCGTGCGCGTCGCGGGCTTCAGCTCGGCGACGGGCACCGGTGTGCTCAACATCTCCGACACCTTCCCGGGTGACGAGTGCGCGGGCGCCCTGGCGCTGCCCACGGGTGTGACGGCGTTCAATACCGTCGGCGCCTCGACCAGCGCGCCGGCGTTCAGCTGCGGCTCCGGCGGGTCGGACATCTGGTTCGCCTACACCGCCGTCGGGATCGGCAACACGGTGACCGTGAGCGCGTGCGGCTCGGGTTACGACACCGTGCTCGAGGCGTACTCGGGCACCTGCGGGACCTTGACCTCGCTGGTCTGCAACGATGACTCGTGCGGCCTGCAGAGCCAGCTCTCGTTCGTGACGAGCGCGCTCGGCACCTACTTCGTGCGCGTCGGCGGCTTCGCTGGCGCCAGCGGCACGGGCTCGCTGACGGTGACGGACACCCCGGCGCCGCCGCAGTTCGACCTCACGTTCACGGATGTCCTCCCGGGCACGTGGATCGACATCGCCGCGACGGGCACGCCGCTGAACCTCTCGGACGACGGTGAGGCCAACATCACGACCACCGTGGGCAACGCCCTCTTCGCGGCGGGCACGGCTCGCGTCGGCTCGAACGGCGGCGTGCGCTTCGGCGGCACCGGCCTGGAGTTGAGCACGGCCAACGCTGCGCTTCCGGCCGGCGGCGCCTTCAGCTTGACCAGCCAGTCTCTGTTGCCCTTCTGGGACGACCTCAACACCGTGGGTGGCACGGTCGGCAACATCTTCTGGGAAGAGGTCGGCGGTGTCCTCGTGGTCCAGTGGAACCAAGCTGGCTTCTTCGGTTCGGCGAACGCCGGCCAGTTCGTGACCTTCCAGGTCCAGGTCCCGTCTTCGGGTCCGGCGCTGGCGCAGTTCCTCTACCAGGACATCGAACAGCCCCGCGCGAGCGGCGGCTCCAGCGCGACGATCGGCTACCAGGCCGGCGGCGCGGGCAACAACGTCCAGCACCTCTTCAACGCGCACTTCGGCGTCAAGAACGGCACGGTCCTGTCGCTCATCAACAAGCTGAACACCCAGGTCGTCTTCACCGACGACATCGCGGGCACGTTCACGGACATCTCCGCGACCGGCGCGCCGCTCAACCTCGGCGACGACGGCGAGGCGAACATCACGACGACGGTCGGCAACGCGCTCGTCGCCGCCGGCACGGCGCGCGTCGGCGCGAACGGCGCGATCCGCTTCGGCGGCTCCGGCCTCGATCTCGGCTGGACGAACCAGTCCCTCCCGGCGACCGGCGCCACGGGTGGCTCCGCGTTCTTCTCGGGCGGCCAGGTCCTGGCGCCCTTCTGGGATGACCTCCTGACGAACACCGCGCCGTCGGGCACGAACGGCGATGTCCTGTGGCAGGAGATCGGCGGCACGCTCATCGTCCAGTGGAACAACGTCACGTTCTTCGGCCAGACGACGAGCCGCACCACCTTCCAGGTCAAGGTGTTCTCGACGGGCCCGTACCCGGCCCAGTTCATCTACTCGTCCGTCGATAGCGCCGCCGCCAACTTCGGTGGTAGCGCCACCATCGGCTACCAGGCCGGCGGCTTCGCGGGCACGACCTCCCAGTACTCGTTCAACACGCCCGTTCTCTCGAACGGCACCGTGCTGACGCTCTGCTACACGGAGGCCGCCATCGGCTCGCCGTACTGCACCCCGGTCGCCAACTCGACGGGTGCCCCGGCGCGCATGTACGGCACGGGGACGGCGTCCCTCGCGGCGAACAACCTGGTGCTGAACGTCGACCAGCTCCCGCTGAACTCGTTCGGCTTCTTCAACCGCGGCACCGCGACCGCCTTCACGCCCGCGGCGGGCAACGGCCAGGGCACGCTCTGCGTCGGCGGCACCGTCACGCGCGGCGTCGGCGGCGCGATCGTCAGCTCGGGCGCGACGGGCGCGGTGAGCCTCGCCGCGAACCTCGGCAGCCTTGCCGGCGGCACGCCGACGGCCGGCGCGACGCTCTGGCTCCAGTACTGGTACCGCGACACCGTGGGTGGGACGCCGACGTCCAACCTCTCGAACGCGCTGCAGATCAAGGTTCTCCCCTGATCGCACCAGAGGGTCCGGCGGCGACACCCTGAGGTGCCCCGCCGGACGACAAACGACCGCCGCCGCGGTGTGCACGGGCACACCTCGGCGGCGGTCGCCTGTTGGAGCCTAGACCCTCAGGAGGGGCTACGGAACGTGTCGTGCGCCTCGAGCACCAGCCGCGCGCGGCGCGCGACGTCGAGCTCGCAGAAGATCGGCTCCATGGCCGCCTGCGGCAGGTGGAGCTTCGCCGACAGTCCATCGGTGAGCAGCGAGACCGGCAGGTCCGGGGGCAGCTCCAGCGCGCCGTCATGGCGCTCCTCGAGGGCCTTGCGCAGCCGCGGCGTGAGCTCCCGGCTCTCGGCGGCGGTCGGCTCCAACTCGGTCACGGGTTGGGCCCGCACGCGCCGGTAGAGGCGGTCCGAGTCGGCCTCCTCGACCGCGTGCCGGCCGAGGCCGAAGAGCCAGATGAAGTACCTGCCGTCCGGGGTCTTCTCGTGGCGCGCGATCTCGCCGAGGCCCGCGACCGGGAGCACCGGCGGGGTCGCCTCGGTGTCCACGGGGCCAGCGCCGGGGGTCGTGATCGTGCCGAGCACGAGGCGCCCGCTGCGGTCGAGGACGTCCTCGACGAGCTGCCGGTAGCGGGGCTCGAAGACGTGCAGGGGCAGGACCTGCCGCGGGAGGAGGAAGACCCCCCGCAGGGGGAAGAGGGGGACGACGACGGGGTCGCCCGCGGGCGGCGGCCAGGCGTCGGGGATGGCTTCACGGCTCATGGGGGTGGGTTCGGGGGAGCCGCGGTTGTGATCCCGCCGCGGGCCACCTATCCTAGTTGCCCCGAAAGCGCGACTCGACCCGCGATCCCGCGGGCTGCGGCGTCGCGTCACCCCGCGGCCCCCCAGCGACCGCCCCCGCGCCCACGAGTCCACCCATGTCCCGCGTCGCCATCTGCAGCGCAGTGCGCACCCCGATCGGGCGCTTCTTCGGGGCGTTCCAGGACCTCTCCGCCGCCGACCTCGGCGTCGCCGCGGTGCAGCCAGCCCTCGAGCGCGCGGGGATCAACCCCGGCGACGTCGGCGAGGTCTTCGTCGGCAACGGCCGCCAAGCGGGCGGCGGTCCGAACGTCGCGCGGCAGATCGCCGTGCGCGCGGGGCTGCCGGTGACGGTGCCCGCGACGACGATCAACATGGCGTGTGGGTCGGGCCTCAAGGCGATCCTGCTCGGCGCCGACGCGATCCGCCTCGGGCGCAGCGACGTCGTCGTCGCGGCGGGGACCGAGTCGATGAGCGGCCTGCCGTTCTTCCTGCCCAAGATGCGCCAGGGGTACCGCCTCGGCCACGCGCCGCTCGTCGACGGCATGTACAAAGACGGCTTCGTCTGCCCGCTCGCCGACATGGTGATGGGGGAGACGGCGGAGAAGCTCGCGCAGGAGCTCGGTATCTCGCGCGCGGAGCAGGACGCGTTCGCGCTGGCGAGCCAACAGAAAGCTGCGCGCGCCGTCGCCGAGGGGCGCTTCGCAGACGAGCTCGTCCCCGTGCGTGTCGCGGGGCGCAAGGGCGATGTGCTCGTCGAGGCGGACGAGCACCTGCGGCCGGACACGGACCTCGCGTCGCTCGCGAAGCTGCCGCCGGTGTTCACGAAGGCCGCGACGCAAGGGCCCGCGACGGTCACCGCAGGCAATGCGAGCGGCATCACCGACGGCGCGGCTGCGGTGGTGCTCGCGTCGGGACCCGCGGTCGTGCGCCTCGGGCTGACTCCGCTCGCTTGGCTCGGAGAGGCGCGCCAAGGCGGGGTCGATCCCACGGTCATGGGCCTCGGCCCGGTGCCGGCCTTCCGCGCGCTCGAATCGGCCAACGGTATGGCGCTCCGTGAGTACGACCTCGTCGAGCTCAACGAGGCGTTCGCCGCGCAGGTCATCGCGTGTGACCGCGAGCTCGGGATCGACCCCGCGCGCCTCAACGTCAACGGCGGCGCGATCGCGCTCGGGCACCCGATCGGGGCCACCGGCGTGCGCATCGTCGTCACCCTCGTCCACGAGCTCAAGCGCCGCGAAGCGCGGCACGGGCTCGCCACGCTCTGCATCTCCGGCGGCATGGGGCTCGCCGCGCACTTCCACCGCGAGGGCCTTTGAGGCCCGCGGAGTCCTGTCTCTCCCTCTCTGCACTCCCAGCACGACATGAAGATCGAAACCGTCGGCGTCATCGGCTGTGGCCTCATGGGTCACGGGATCGTCCAAGTCGCGGCCCAAGGGGGCTGCAAGGTGTTCGCCGTCGAGAGCGACGCGGGCGCGCTCGCGAAGGGCCTCGAGCGCATCGAGAAGAGCCTCGCGAAGCTCGCCGAGAAGGAGGTCGAGAAGGGCAAGCGCGACAAAGCCTCGGCCGACGCTTGGGTGCGCGAAGTCCGCGGCCGCATCACGGGGACGCTGAACAAAGCTGACCTCGCGCAGGCCGACCTCGTCGTCGAGGCGATCGTCGAGAACCTCGACGTGAAGAAGGCGCTCTTTGCGGAGCTCGGGCGGATCTGCGCGCCGAAGACGATCTTTGCGTCGAACACGTCGTCGTTCCCGATCGGCGACATGGCCGCGGCGTCGGGCCGTCCGGCGCGCTTCGTGGGTCTGCACTTCTTCAACCCCGTGCAGCTCATGCGCCTCGTCGAGGTCGTGCGCACGGACGCGACGGACTCCGAGGTCTTCGCCGCCGCGCGCGCCTTCGGCGAGGCTTGCGGGAAGACCGCCGTGTCGTGCAAGGACACGCCGGGTTTCGTCGTGAACCGCCTGCTCGTGCCGTACATGGTGCAGGCGATCGAGATGCTCGACCGCGGCGACGCCTCCAAGGAGGACATCGACGCTGCGATGCAGCTCGGGTGCGGTTACCCGATGGGGCCGCTGACGCTGACGGACTACGTCGGCCTCGACACGACCCTCTTCATCCTTCAAGGCTGGACCGAGCGCTACCCGAACGAGCCCGCGTTCAAGATCCCCGCGTCGCTCGCCCAGAAGGTGCGCGAAGGGAAGCTCGGACGGAAGACCGGCGAAGGCTACTACCGCTGGGAGGGCGACAAGAAAGCGTGATGGGGCACCTCCTGCTGCCTTGGCTGCTCGCGGCCGGGGTCGCTGTCCAGGACGCTGACGTCGCTCCGACGCGCGCGTACAGCGTGCGCATCGCAGCAGCGGACCTCGTTCTGGAGGGTGAGCCGTGGCCGGTCACCGTCGAGGTCACCGCGGGCGATGCGTTCGCCGAGCTGCCGATCTGGGCCCTCACCCGCGGCGCGTTCGAGCTCGACGGGCGCTCGCTCGGTCCGCGCGTCGAGGGCACGCTCGTGCTCGAGCCCGGCCAGCGCGTAAGCGCCACGTTCGACCTCGCGGACGCGTTTGCGGGCCGTGCAGCGGACCTCCCGCCCAGTGCGCGCCTCCTGCACGCGGGCGGCGGACAAGCGACCGCGCACACGTGGCTGCGGCGCGCCGAGACAGGCATCGACTTCATGGCGCTGCCGGTCGAGCAGCTCGCGGATTACCAGGTCGTGCTCGCGACGACTTCAGGTTTCCTGTGGCTCGAGTTCTGGCCCGATGTCGCGCCGAATCATGTGCGCAACTTCCTGGACCTCGCGTACACGGGCTTCTACGACGGCTCGCGCTTCCACCGCGTCATCCCCGGATTCATGATCCAGGGCGGGCGCGGCGCCGAGGGCCAACCCGCGCCGCGCAAGGTGAAGCAGGAGTTCAGCACCCGCCGCCACGTGGCCGGTGTGCTCTCCGCGGCGCGCCTCGGTAACGACGTCGACTCGGCCACGTCCGAGTTCTTCCTCATGCACAAGCCCACGCCGCACCTCGACGGTCAGTACACCGCCTACGGTGCGCTCGTCGCGGCGTACCCGCCGAGCCTCGAAGCGCTCGAGCGCATCGTCAGCTCCGTCGACGGCAACTACAAGCTGCTCAGCGAGCTGCGCCGCGCGGCTCCGATCGACCCGAACCACATGTTCGTGCAGACGGCGGTCAACACTCCCAATCCCGCGCAGGTGATCCAGAAGGCGATCGTCGTCAAGGCCCCGCGCAAGCGCTGAACCCAAGGCATCCCCGCACCCATGGCACACGCACTCGAGGGCACGACGGTCCGACTGGAGACCAGTGTCGGCAACATGACGGTCGAGTTCTTCACGCAGAAGGCCCCCGGCCACGTGGAGAACTTCGTGAAGCTCGCCAAGCAGGGCTTCTACGACGGCACCCGCTTCCACCGCGTCATCCCTGGTTTCATGATCCAGGGCGGCGATCCGAACACGAAGACGGACAACGACCGGAGCTGGGGCACCGGCGGGCCCGGCTGGCAGGTCAAAGCCGAGTTCAACGACGTCCACCACGAGCGCGGCGTGCTCTCGATGGCGCGCTCGTCGGACCCGAACTCCGCGGGCAGTCAGTTCTTCGTCTGCCACGGTGAAGCGGGTTTCCTCGACCGGCAGTACACGGCCTTCGGGCGCCTCGTCGACGGCTTCGAAACGCTTGACAAGATCGCGACGGCGAAGTGCAAACCTGGCGGCGAGGGCTCGCGGCCGGTGGACCCCGTCAAGATCGTCAAGGCGGTCGTGATCGAGGCCGCGAAGAAAGCCTGAGCGCTCACCGAGGAACGCAGATGAGCTACACGAACCTCCTGTACGCGGTCGACGGCGGCGTCGCACGGATCACCGTGAATCGCCCCGAGAAGATGAACGCGCTGAACCACGCGACGCTGACGGAGCTCGGCGCTGCGTTCGATGCGGCGAAAGCCGACGCTGCCGTACGCGCCGTGGTGATCACGGGCGCCGGCGAGAAGGCGTTCATCGCCGGTGCAGACATCAACGAGCTGCTCGCGGTGGCCGGCAACGCTGCGGGCGCCGCGAGCCTCGCTGCGTTCGGCCAAACGGTCTTCCGGAAGCTCGAGGCGCTCGGTAAGCCGAGCATCGCGATGGTCAACGGGTTCGCGCTCGGCGGCGGTTGTGAGCTCGCGCTCGCCTGTACGCTGCGCACGGCGTCGACGACGGCGAAGCTCGGGCTGCCCGAGACGAGCCTCGGCATCATCCCGGGGTACGGCGGCAGCCAGCGGCTCGCGCGCGTCGCGGGGCCCGGGGTCGCGCGTGAGTGGATCCTGACCGGCGACATGTTCACGGCCGAAGAGTGCCACCGCGTCGGGGTCGTCAACCGGATCTTCGCCCCCGAGGCCCTCGAAGAGGGCACGGCGAAGATGCTGAAGAGCATCCTCGCGAAGGGGCCCATCGCGCTGCGCTTCGGGATGGAGGCCGTCCTCCGCGGTTGGGACATGGACCAGACGGCCGGCGAAGTGATGGAGACCGAGTACTTCGGCAAGGCCGCGGTCACCGCCGACATGCGCGAAGGCATGAGCGCCTTCCTCGAGAAGCGCCGCGCGAACTTCACGGGCCAGTGAACGAGCGCTGAGCCGCCTTTGCATCGCGGCTCGAAGACTCCCCGACCTCGGGCCGTCCGCACGCGGTGCGGCACGGCCCGCTGGTCGAGCCACAGAACTCCGAACCCTCCTCAACGGGCGCTGGTTGCGCCCCTGCAACAGAACCCCAGCGCCATGACCCAGGACGTCGTCATCGTCGGCGGAGCCCGCACCCCGATGGCCGAGTACTCCGGCACGCCCGGCTTCGGCAAGCTCAAGGACATCTCCGCGATCGACCTCTGCGCCCACGCGGCGAAGGCTGCGCTCCAGCGCGCCAAGGTCGCTGCGGATTCGATCGATCACACCGTGGTCGGCAACGCGCTGCAGACGTCGAACGACGCGATCTACGGCGCTCGGCACGTGGCGCTCAAGGCGGGTGTGCCGCACCACGTGCCCGCGTTGACCGTGAACCGCCTGTGCGGCTCGGGCATCCAGTCCATCGCGACGGCGGCGGAGTACATCCAGCTCGGCCGCGCGCGGACGGTGCTCGCCGGAGGCATGGAGAACATGAGCCAAGCGCCGTACGTGCTGCACGGCGCGCGCGACGGCTTCCGCTTCGGTGTGCAGCCGCAGCTCCAGGACCTCCTGTTCTCGAGCCTCTACGACCCGTACGGTGAGACGTACATGGCGCAGACGGCCGAGCGCATCGCCGCGCGCCTCGGCATCTCGCGCGAAGCGCAGGACGAGTACGCGCTGCGCAGCCACCAGCTCGGCGCGGAGGCGGTCAAGTCCGGTCGCTTCGCCGAAGAGATCGCCCCCGTGCGCATCCCCGGCAAGAAGGGTGATACGGTCATCGACACGGACGACCACATCAAGCCCGACACGACGTTGGCCGCGCTCTCCGGGCTGCGCGCTGCGTTCGGCAAGGACGGCACCGTCACGGCGGGCAACGCGAGCGGCATCGTGGACGGAGCGGCGGCGGTGGTCGTCACCACGGCGCAGCGCGCAGCGGCGGACGGCCTGGACGTGCTCGGCATCGTGCGCGGCTGGAGCTACGTCGGCGTCGATCCGAAGGAGATGGGCATCGGTCCGGTCCCCGCCATCCAACGGCTGCTCGCGGATGCGGGCATGAAACACGACGCCATCGACTTCTTCGAGATCAACGAGGCGTTCTCGGCCCAGTACCTCGGGTGCGAGAAGGAGCTCGGCCTCGACCGCGCGAAGTGCAACGTCAACGGCGGCGCGATCAGCCTCGGGCACCCGCTCGGTGCGACCGGCACGCGGATCGTGCTCACGCTCCTGCTGCAGCTTCGGCGCGCCAAGAAGCGCTTCGGAGTCGCCTCGGCCTGCATCGGCGGCGGCCAGGGCATCGCGATGCTCGTCGAGAACCCCAAAGCCTGAGCGCTGGCGAGCTTCGAGCCCATGAACCCGCTGATCCACACCCGCGCGGACGGAACGCGCTTCGTGCGTTTGACCCCTGGCAAGCGCGTGCTCTTCCTGACGAAGGACCTGGAGCTGATCCGCAAGCAGCTCCGCGGTGAGGTCGACCTGCGTATGGCAGACGTCGATCCGGCGGACCTGCTGGACGACATCAACACGGACACGATGACTCCGGCGTGGGTGTGCTTCCGGCACAAACCCGAGGACATCGCGCTCGATGCGTACGCGGGTCTGCTCGACGCCAAAGGGGCGCGGGTGTTCGGCACCCGCGCGCTGATGGACGGCAACTTCGAGGTCATCGTCAGCGGCAAGCGCAAGGGCACGGGCTCTTCGCGTGAGACCGCGCCGCAGTGCGAGAAGTGGTCGGGGATCGGCCTCGTCATCGCGCACTCGTTCGCGCCGATCCACGAGCGCAACAACCTGAACCTGGGCCAGCTCATGGGCGGCTACGCCGTCCTCGAGCGTTTGCAGAACGGCGCGGAGATCCCGCTCGAAGAGCTCACCGGCAAGTACGACCCGATCACGCGGGTGATGCTGGAGTCGGGCGGCCTCTTTCCGTTTGCGAAGCTCTACGCCGACGGGGTCGTGACGGTGCCGGTGCCGAAGACGGCGCCGCGGCCGATGACGATGGGCGAGAAGATCCTCGCCAACAAGGTGGTCGGGGCCAGCGGCGCGGTCCATGTGCAGCCCGGTGACGTCTGCCTCGTCAAGGTGGACGGCGGTTACAGCCACGAGTTCACGACGGCGCAGGTGCACTATTTCCTGCAGCAGGAGTACGGCGCGGGGTACACGTTGCCGAATCCGGCCAAGTTCGCGGTGTTCGAGGATCACCTCCTCTACGCCACGGGCGTCGAGCGGATGAAGCCCTTTGCGGGCGAGATCCAGACGCTGCGTGACCTGCAGCGCGAGTTCCAGCGTCACACCGGCGTGCGGGATTACTCGGCGGTCGATGGGATCTCGCCGGGGATCTGCCACCAAGTCGCGCGCGAGCAGTTCGTCGACCCCGGGGACTTCATCCAGGCGACGGACAGTCACACGTGCATGGGCGGGGGCAGCAATGCGCTCACCTACGGCGTCGGTGCGACGGAGTACGCGGGCCTCGTTTCGGCGGGCTTCACGTTCGTGAAGGTCGCGGAGTCGATCCGCTTCGAGCTCGTCGGCAAGCTGGACCCGGGTTGCACGGCGAAGGACGTGATGCTGCACATCCTCGACGTGTATGCGAAGCGCGAGGACACCCTCGACCGCGTCATGGAGTTCGGTGGCCCGGGCCTCGCGTCGCTCTCGCCGGACGAGCGCGCGACGCTGTGCAACATGGCGACGGAGTGCTCTGCGAAGTCGGGCATCTGCGAGGGCGACCGCGCGCTCGCGGAGTGGCTCGCGCCGCGGCGCCCCGGCCAGACGGTGGCGGCGATCGAAGCGAGCTTCGTGCGCCCGGACCCCGGGGCGCATTACGCGGGCGGCGTGCACACGATCGACCTGTCCAAGCTGCGCCCGATGGTGGCGGAGCCCGGCGACCCGACGTACGGCAAGCAGATCGCGGACCTCGGCGAGGTCAAGATCGACATCGCGTATGCGGGTTCCTGCACGGCGGGCAAAGAAGACGACTTCGAGTTCTACGCGCGCGTTCTGAACGACGCGTTGGCGGCGGGCCGCAGGGTCGCGCCGGGGGTGCGGATGGTCGTGCAGTACGGCTCGGAGGCGGTGCGGGACTTCGCACAAGCGAAGGGCTACGACAAGGTCTTCGAGGCGGCGGGCGTGGAGGTCATCCAGCCGGGCTGCGGTGCGTGCATCGGCTGCGGGCCGGGGGTCTCGGATCGCGCGGACCAGGTGACGGTGAGCGCGATCAACCGCAACTTCCGCGGGCGTTCGGGGCCGGGGCAGTTGTATCTGGCGTCGCCGTTGACGGTCGCAGCGAGCGCGATCGAGGGGCGCATCGTGGCGTATCGGCCGGGGATGTTCCGGAAAGTCGTGACGGTCTGAGTCGGCTGCGTTGCGGGGGAGTGTGATTTGCCCGCAGCGCGGTCGTGGTGGCGTGGGGCGTGTCTTGCCGGAATTGCGGTAGGGCTGGCGTCGAACGGTACCAGGTACGAGTTGGCGGCGAGGTCGCGCGCGCTTCGCGCGCGCGAGCGCGCGCGTAGCGCGCGCCCTCGCCGCCAACTCGTACCTGGTACCGTTCGACGCCAGCCCTACCGGGTTACGCGTCGCTTGGGGGCGCTCAGTTCGTGAACGCGATCTGGTATCCGTCGGTGAAGTTCGACGTCGCCACGCCGCCGACGGCGTCACGGTACCAGGCCTGGAAGTTCCAGGTCTGACCCGCGCTGACCGATACCGGGCCCGACGGGGTCGGGTGTTGGGTCAGGTTCACCGCCAGCGAGAACGCGCCCGTCGCGCCCGAGTTGCGGATCTGCCCGGGGCCCACATACCGGCCGATCGCGCCGCCGAGGCAGAGCGTGCCCGCGCTGCCGCCGGGGTTCGCGACGAGGCCCTGCGTCGCGCTCGTCAGGAAGAAGCCGAACGCGTTCTGCGGCATGCCGCTCGCTTCGAGCACGAGGTTGTTGCTGCCGACCGAGCCGCTGCCCGAGGCGCCCATCGACGCCGGGCTGCCCGTCGAGTTCGCGACGGCCGGTGTGCAGTACGAGGTACCGATGGAGCCGCTCCCGCAGTCGTTGAACCACGCGAGCACTTCGGCCGCCGAGAGGCAGCGGCGGTACACGCGGAAGTCGTCGAGCGCGTAGCCGGCGCCCATCGTGTTCGTCGCGGTGTACTGCATCACGTTCATCGGTGCCGTGCCCGTGATCGTGACGCCGGGATTCATTGCCGTGACGACGAGCGCCCCGTCGAGGTACCCGTTCACGACGCCCGCGGCCGAGTCGTAGCACCACACGACGTGCACGGGCCGCAGGTCACCGCCGCCGGGGATCGTCACGGCGTTGGACGGGGCGCGCAGCACGATGCCGTTCGTGCCCGCGATGCCGCCGACGAAACAGCGGAAGCCGCCCGCCGAGCTGTTGCCGAAGAGGTACTGCAGGGTCGTCAGCGCCACCGGCGAGTTCGTCCGGTCCGCGCGCAGGCCGACGGTCCAGTCGCCGGACCCGAAGTCCGTGACCCACTGGGTGTCGATCCGGCACGTCGCGCCGGCCGTCACGACGACGGCGCCACCGGCGCCGCAGATCCCGGCGCCGAAGCCGACGCCGGCATCGGGGATCCCGTCCGGCACGGTGCCGCTGGCCGAGTTGGCGGCGGTGCCGTTCTCGAAGGTGTAGTGGAGGATGTCCGGGCCTTGGGCCTGGGCGAGGGAGCCGAGCGCGAGCGCGCCAGCGGAGAGGAGCAGGTGTCGCATGGGAGGTCAGCAGTGGAAGAGGGGGGCGAGAGCCCCCGGAGCGCCGATCAGCCTAGCAAAGACGCTGCGACAGGCGAGCGCGGGGGGGCGGCGCGCTCCGTCCCCGTGTAGACTGCTCACCCCCAAAACGCGACCATCCGTCACGCCATGCAAGACACCTTCGGCTCCCGCGGCTCGTTCCAGGTCGGCGCCAAGTCCTACAAGATCGCCCGTCTGAAGGCCCTCGAGGCCAAGGGGCACGATCTCGGCCGGCTGCCCTTCTCCCTGCGCATCCTCCTCGAGAACCTGCTGCGCCACGAGGACGGCGTCAGTGTCACCGAGCGGGACATCCTCGCCCTCGTGCAGTGGAACCCGAAGGCCGTGCCCGACACGGAGATCGCGTTCCGCCCCGCGCGGGTCCTGATGCAGGACTTCACGGGCGTTCCGGCGGTCGTCGACCTCGCCGCGATGCGCGACGCGATGGTGGCCCTGGGCGGCGACCCCGCGAAGATCAACCCGCTGCAGCCGGCGGAGCTCGTGATCGACCACTCCGTGCAGGTCGACGCGTACGGCGGCCCCGAGGCGCTGCGCATCAACTCCGAGCTCGAGTTCGAGCGCAACGCCGAGCGCTACGCGTTCCTCAAGTGGGGCCAGAGCGCCTTCCAGAACTTCGCGGTCGTGCCGCCGGAGACGGGCATCTGCCACCAGGTGAACCTCGAGTACCTCGCGCGGACCGTGATGGTCGGCGACGGCGGCTACGCCTACCCCGACACTGTCGTCGGCACCGACTCGCACACGACGATGATCAACGGCCTCGGCGTGCTCGGCTGGGGCGTCGGCGGCATCGAAGCCGAAGCCGCGATGCTCGGTCAGCCCGTCTCGATGCTGATCCCCGAGGTCGTCGGTGTGAAGCTCTCGGGCAAGCTCCCCGCGGGCGCGACGGCGACGGACCTCGTGCTGTGTGTTACCGAGATGCTGCGCAAACACGGCGTCGTCGGTAAGTTCGTCGAGTTCACCGGGCCCGGCCTCGCCGACCTGCCGCTCGCGGACCGCGCGACGATCGCCAACATGGCGCCGGAGTACGGCGCGACGTGCGGCATCTTCCCCGTCGACGCCGAGACGCTGAAGTACCTGCGCCTGACGGGGCGCAGCGAAGAGCAAGTGCAGCTCGTCGAAGCGTACATGCGCGAGCAGGGCCTCTTCGCGACGCCCAGCGATCGCATGGCGGAATACTCGGCGCTGCTCGAGCTCGACCTCGGCACGATCGAGCCGAGCCTCGCGGGCCCGAAGCAGCCGCAGGACCGCGTCGCCCTCGGCGCGATGCCGAAGGTCTTCCAGGCGAACCGCGCGCAGATCATCGAAGCGGCCGGCGGCAAGGACGCCCCGGACGCTGCGATCGGCGTCGCCCACGGCGGCTTCGAGCTGCGCCACGGCTCGGTCGTGATCGCTGCGATCACGTCGTGCACCAACACATCGAACCCGTCGGTGCTCGTCGCCGCAGGTCTTCTCGCGCGGAACGCCGTGCGTAAGGGCCTCCGCGCGAAGCCCTGGGTGAAGACGAGCCTCGCGCCCGGCTCGAAGGTCGTCGTCGATTACCTCAAGAAGGGCGGCTTGCTGACGCCGCTCGAGGCGCTCGGCTTCGACGTCGTCGGCTACGGCTGCACGACGTGTATCGGGAACTCGGGCCCTCTGCGCCCCGAGATCGACGAAGCGATCGACAAGGGCAACCTGGTCGTCGCGTCGGTGCTGTCGGGCAACCGCAACTTCGAAGGGCGTGTGCACCAGAAGGTGCGCGCGAACTACCTGGCGTCGCCGCCGCTCGTCGTGGCGTACGCGCTCGCGGGTGACGTGAACCTGGACCTCGTCAACGAGCCCCTCGGGCACGATGTCGACGGCAAACCGGTCTACCTGCGCGACATCTGGCCGAGCCCCAAGGAAGTGCACGACGTCGTCACCGGCACGGTCGATGCGGCGATGTTCAAGGCGAGCTACGCGGACGTCTTCCGCGGGCCGGAAGCCTGGCAGAAAGTCGTCGCTCCCGCGGGCGCGACGTACGCCTGGGACACGACCTCGACCTACGTCCAGAGCCCGCCGTACTTCGTCGGCATGACGCCGAAGCCCGGCGCGGTCGTCGATATCCAAGGCGCGCGGGTGCTCGGTTGGTTCGGTGACAACACGACGACCGACCACATCTCGCCCGCCGGCGACATCAAGGAGTCGAGCCCTGCGGGTCAATACCTGAAGGCGCGCGGCGTCGCGAAGAAGGACTTCAACTCGTACGGCTCACGCCGCGGCAACCACGAAGTGATGATGCGCGGCACGTTTGCGAACGTGCGCATCAAGAACAAGCTCGTGCCCGGCGTCGAAGGTGGGGTCACCGTGCACATGCCCTCCGGCGAGCGCCTGTCGATCTACGACGCGGCGATGAAGTACAAAGCCGCGGGCACCCCTGCGGTGATCTTCGGCGGCAAGGAGTACGGCATGGGCTCCTCGCGCGACTGGGCCGGCAAGGGCCCCGCGCTGCTCGGCGTGCGCGCGGTCATCGTCGAGAGCTTCGAGCGCATCCACCGCTCGAACCTCGTCGGCATGGGCGTCTTGCCGCTGCAGTTCCCGAAGGGCCAGACCCCGACCTCGCTGGGCCTCGACGGCACCGAGACCTACACCATCACGGGCCTCGCAGCGCGCTTCGCGGCCGGCGGCTCGCCGACCGGCGGTACGGTGCAGGTCGTCGCGACGAAAGCCGACGGCAAGCAGGTGAAGTTCGACGCCGTCGTGCGCATCGATACGCCTGCGGAGGCCGAGTACTACCGCAACGGCGGCATCCTCAACTACGTGCTGCGCCGGCTCGCGGGCACGATCTGAGGCGACCCGCTAACGGGCGAGGCCCCACCCGCGCTGCGCGCGCGGGTGGGGCCTCGCCTGTTGTCGGGTCGCCAATGCTCGGTCAGCAGCCGTAGACGTAACCCCAACGGCCGCCCCAACCCGCGCCCCAACCCCAACCCCAGCCCCAACCCCAACCGGGATAGAGCAGCGGGTCGTAGTACCCGCGGAAGCGGTCGTCGGGTTGCTGGCGCGTGAGCGCGAGGCTGAGCTCGCGCGCGCCGGCGGCGGTGGTCACGGACAGCGTGACGTTGACACCCGTCAAGCGCGGCATGCGCAGGTCCCCGTCGCGGGGGAACGCGGTGCGCAGCGTCAGGTCGCGCGCTTCACCGCGCGGGACCTCGATCTCGCCGCTGGGGGCGTCCTCGCCGTCCACGCGCGCCGGGCCGAACGAGGCGAGGTCTGGACCGAGCACGGTGACGGAGCTCGGGTTGAAGCGCAGGGTGCCCGGGCCCTTGGCCTCGAGGCGGACGCGCAGGAGCAGGTCCGGGTGGCCGTCGCTCGATTTGCCTTCGCGCTCGGCGCCCATCACTCCGACGAGCACGCGGGCGACGAGCGGACCGTCGTCGGCGGCGAGGACCTGCACCTCGGCCGGGCTCGGCTCGAAGTGGTACGGGTGGGAGGTCGACCGGCACGCGGCCAGCGCGACGGCGAGCGCCAGGAGCAACGGGCGTAGGAGCGGCGTGGACATGGGAGTGTCGGGGCTGTGGACGGCCTCTGGAAGATAGGCCATGCCACGTGCCCTCGACAGACCCCTGTCCCGCGGATCACGCCTGCAGGAACGAGCGCAGCATCCAGACGTCCTTTTCCTGGGCATCGGCGAAGCCCTCCAGGAGGTTCGCGGTCCCGGCGTCCTCGGCCGCCCCCGCCTGCTCGGCCACCTGGCGGGTCCAGGTGTTGAGCTGCGCAAAGTCGTCCGCCAGCGCGCGCACCATCCCGGCCGCGTCGGGCATGACCTCGGCCTCCTTCAGGCGCGCCTTGGAAAGGACCGCCGCGAGGGTCGGCAGCGGGCGGCCGCCGAGGGTGAGGGCGCGCTCCGCGAGCCCGTCGACCTTCTCCGCGAAGGCCGTGTAGAGCTCCTCGAACTTGGCGTGCAGCCCGAAGAACAGCGGGCCACGGACGTTCCAGTGGAACGCGCGGAGCTTCTGGTAGGTGACTTGATAGTCCGCTTGCAGTTGTTGGAGCGCGGAGATGAGTTCGGGCATCGGATCGACCTCGTGGGTGCGGGTTGGTGGAGATGGGGATACACGCGCTAGCTGCGCCAAGGATAGGGGAGTGGGAACCGCTGCGAGGTTCCCCTCCCGCTGGAATCAGACATCGGCCGGCGCGAGCGCGCGCTCGCCGTCGAGCACGGCGGCGGTCGCCGCGAGCACCGCGGCGATGCGCACCGCGTCCTGTACGACCTCGCGCGAGGCGCCTTTCTCGCGCACGACACGCTCGTGCGACTCGATGCACTTGCCGCAGCCATTCACGGCCGAGACCGCGAGCGACCAGAGCTCGAACGCCAGCGGATCGACGCCGTGCGAAGCGATCCCCTGCATGCGGAGGCGCGCGGGCATCCGCCCGTACTCCTCGTCACCGACGAGGTGCACGAAGCGATAGTACACGTTGTTCATCGCCATGAGCCCGGCCGCCACGCGCGCGGCTTGGAGCTCCTCCTCGGAGAGCTCCGCGCGGGCCGCGCCTGTGATCGCGCGGATGAGCTCCGTCTGGCGTGGGGGGGGCGCGGCCGGCGCCCCCGGGGCCCACCGCCGCACGCCGGAAGGAGTAGGGGAGCGCCCGCA
>CAYOBN010000013.1:41733-85734 GCA_964402175.1 uncultured Planctomycetaceae bacterium
GGGTTTGGAGCCCCTCCGGGGTGCGCGCCGGGGGGGCCGCGCGTGTTCTGGGGGGGTTGCGCGCGGTCGGGGGTGTCGCGCGCGCGCTCGCGACGGCGGTGCCCCAGAGCTGCAGGCGATCGAGCTTCGTACCGCGCTCGAGTAGGCCGAGGTTCAGCTTCAGGTCCTTGGCGCTCGCCGGCAAGCGCTCTTTCAGCGTGATGAGGTCCATGGGCGGGGTTCCTGGTGAGGTCACGCGACGTGGAGGGTCTCTTCGCCCTTCTTCCAGTTGCACGGGCAGAGCTCGTCGGTCTGCAGCGCATCGAGCACGCGCAGCACCTCGTCGGGATTGCGCCCGACGCTGCCGTCGTTGACGGAGACGAACCGGATCACGCCCTCGGGGTCGACGATGAAGGTGGCGCGCCGCGCGACCTTCTCGACGGGATCGAGGATCCCGAGCGCCTCCGAGAGGTCGCGCGCGATGTCCGAGAGCATCGGGATCGGCAGGTCGCGGAGGTCCGCGTGGTCGCGCTTCCACGCGAGGTGCACGAACTCGCTGTCGGTGCTGACGGCGAAGACCTCCGTGTCGCGGTCGCGGAACTCACCCGCGAGGTCGCCGAAGCCCTTGATCTCCGTCGGGCAGACGAACGTGAAGTCCTTCGGGTAGAAGAAGAGCACGCGCCACTTGCCCTTGTGGCTGTCCTGGTCGAAGGTGCGGAAGGCGCTCGCCTGGTCGGTGGAGACGACGCCGGTGAGAGAGTAGTGGGGGAAACGGTCGCCGATGGTCAGCATGTCGGTGGGTCTCGAAACGAGGGATCGCACGGAGGTCGCCGCGCCGTTGCGACGACGGAGCGAGTTTCGGCCCAGCGGAGCACGCTCTCCAATCGACCCCCGCGATACCGCCGATCGCTGCCACCGATGCTGTGCGCGCCGCGCGCATTCGACCGCTCAAGTGAAGTGGAGCGGGCACCTCTGCGAGGTGCCCGCTCCGATCTCTCCGATCCTGCGCTGGCGAGGTCCGCCAGCTCTCCTGCGGCTCGACGGGGGTTCTCCGGCCCCCGTCAAGGGCCCACACGCCGCGGCACATCTGGCTCGCGCCTCGCCGTATCGAGGGAGGCTCCCAGGTTCGGGGCCGGCGCGGGGCCGACCTCGGAGCCGGGGCTCGCGAGCCCACCGCGGACCGCTGTGCGGAGCGCGGGGGTCGCGTCGTTCCCGGCGCGGGGGGGCGGGCTCGGCTGGAGGCCGAGTGCCTGGAAGACCTCGAGGGAAGGGCGGGTCGCCATGGGGTGAAGGACGTTGGACTCGCTGGGATGTCCGGGGGGTGGTCCAGGTCTGGGGCAAGAATTCGCGAAAAACCTGTCCCGGGGCGGCGCATCCGGCGCGGGTCGAGCAACTCGGGTCAGGTTCCGCGTTCGGTCGGGCCGAACTCCCCGACGGGCCCCGAATCCCGCGCGGCCCCCTGCTCTCGAGTGCCTCCCATGGAACGACCGACCGTACTGCTCGCTCTGCCCGCCACTCCGACCCGCGCCGAACTCACTGCGGGGCTCGAGGCGCGGGGGGTCGTTGTCCGGTGCGCTGCCACCCGCTCCGAGCTCGCCCAGGAGGCCCGCCTAGGGCCCCACCTCGTCGCGTTCGACGCAGCGATCCTCGGGCCGTCCGCGGCCGGCCGCGAGGCGCTCGAACAGCTCTGCGAGCTCGTCCGGCTCGCAGGGGAGCGCCCGGTCTTCGCGGCCACGGTGCCCGGGGTGCCCACCGAGGCGCTCCTCGCAGCCGGTGCAGCCGACGTGCTCGAGGCCCAAGGGGCTCTGGCGCTGACCATCCACCGCATCGTGTCTCGTTGTGGGACAGGGGCGACCCCAGCCCGCGCCCTCGACTCCGAGGACTTCATGGGCCGGCTCGGGGAGCGCCTCGTCCGCGCCCGCGAGCGCGAGGCGCAGACGCCGGTCTTCGTCCTGCGCGCGGAGCAAGCCGCCGCACGGCTCGCCGAGGAGCTCCGCCCGGCGCTGCTCGAGGCGGTCCAGCACCTCGAACGTACGACGGAGCTGACGATCTCGGCCAGCCGAACCGGGACCCTCGAGCTCGGTGACGGGGCCGTGGCGGTCTTCCTCCCCGACCTGACGCGGGTGCAAGACGCTGCGCGTTTTGCCGGCAACCTGCGCGGCGCCGTCGCGCGCCGCACCCAAGGTCCGATCCAGATCGGCATCGCCTGCGCGCCGACGGACGGCGCCGACGCGGAGGCGCTCGTGCACGCGGCCCATGGCGCGAGTCGCCGCGCGATGCGCGAGGGCCAGGGTGAGCTCGTCTTCCATACCGAAGCGATGGGCCGCTGGGCGTTCGAGCGTTTGACCCTCGAAGGCAGCCTGCGCAACGCGCTCCAGAACGGCGAGCTCGTTCTGTATTACCAGCCGCGGGTCGACATCGAGACGCGCCAGATCCGCGGAATGGAGGCGCTCCTGCGCTGGATTCACCCGCAGTTCGGACTCGTCTCTCCTGCGCAGTTCATTCCCCTGGCGGAAGAGACCGGGCTCATCGTGCCGATCGGCGAGTGGATCGTCGGTGAAGCCGCGCGGCAGAATCGGCGCTGGCGCGAAGCGGGCTTACCTCACATCCGCGTGTCCGTGAACCTGTCTCCGGTGCAGTTCCGCCGCCCAGATCTCTTCGAGCGCGTCAAGCACGCGGTCGAAGAGGCGGGCCTCGAGCCCGAGGGGCTCGAGTTGGAGGTCACCGAGAGCCTCTTGATGAACGACCCGACCCAGACTGCGGCCACACTCCGCCAATTCAAGGACTTCGGGTTCCATCTCTCGATCGACGACTTCGGTACGGGGTACAGCTCGCTGTCGTACTTGAAGCGCTTCCCGATCGATGCACTCAAAATCGATCGCAGCTTCGTCACGGATGTGACCTCGAACTCCGACGACGCAGCGATCGCCACCGCGATCATCCTGATGGGACACAGTCTCAAGCTGTCCGTCGTCGCAGAAGGTGTCGAGACCGAGAGCCAGCTCGCTTTCCTGAGGGTCCTGCAGTGCAACGAAGCGCAGGGCTACCTGTTCAGCGCGCCGGTGCCCGCTGCGGCGGCGGGTGAGTTGCTCGCTCGCGGCGTGAACGAGGTCGCGCGCCGCGCAGCGTGACGGCGGCCGTCCGTCGCTCTGCCGCCGACGGACACCTCTCGCTCGCGGTCGCCGTTGCGACCGCTGCTCAGGCGCGCTTCACGTCGAGCGTGAGCGAGAAGACCGAGCCACCCTCAGGTCGCGCCTCGAAGTTGATGTCGCCCCCCAGAAGGCGCGCTACTTGTTTCGCGACCGCCAAGCCAAGGCCGCTGCCGCCCTCATCGCGGCCACGCGGCCGCGCCTGGAACGGCTCGAAGAGCCGGCCTTTGTCCTCGGGGTGCACGCCGCTGCCTGTATCGCTTACATCGAAGCGCAATCGGACCGTCGACCAATCCGCCGTCGGCTCGGTACGGACCGACAGCCGGACGAAGCCTCGCTCGGTGAACCGGACGGCGTTCGACAGGAGTTGCTCCAGGACCTGGCCCAGTCGAGCGCTGTCGAGCTCGATCCGCGAGGGGATATCGGACCCCGTCTGGAGCTGGAACTCCAGGCCGCGGCTCTCCGCGAGGGGACGTACCTTACCATCGACTCGCGCGAGGAGTCCCGGCAGATCGCAGGGGCCCGTGGACAGCCCGAGAGTGCCCTGTTCGAGCCGGGTCAGATCCAGCGCGCGGGTGATTGTCTCGAGCAGCTGTTGGCTCCGATCGAGGGTCTCTTCGAGGCCCTGGGTGCGCCCAGAGCGACTGAGCCCGCCGAGGATCGACTCCAGGCTCGTGCTCATGTCATGAGTCAACCGTTCGAGGAACGTCCGCTTCAGCGCAGCCGCGCGGTCGGCGCTGGCTTTCGACGTACGCAGGGCCTGGTTCGCGGTCTCCAAGGAAGCCGCGTACGCGCGTGCCTCTGCCTCTTTGGCCTCGATCGCGCGGCGCGCGTGCAGCTCACGTTCGTGTGAGTTCCACTTCTCCGTCAACGCCATGGCGAGCTGGCGGATCTCCGCCGGATCGAACGGCTTCTTCAGGATCAGCAGTTTGTCGCTGCGGCCCAAGGCGTCGATGGTCTGCTCCCACGAATAGTCGGAGAACGCAGTACAGATCACGCACTGGAGGTCTGGGTCGACCTTCCAGAGCTCCTGGATCGTCTTGACGCCGTCCCAGCCCGGAGGCATCCGAATGTCGACGAACGCAAGCGCGTAACGCTGATCACTGGTAACGGACTTCTGGACGAGCGCGAGGGCCTCTTCACCCTGTAGTGCGCTGTCGATCGTGTACCCCGCAGCCTGGCGCTCGCGGCTCACTGTCTCGGTCGCGACTTTGCCGAAGAATGCAGCGCGGGCGGCCGCGAGGCTCTTCTGCTGAGCTCCATCGTCCGTTGCAGCGCCGAGGATCTTGCGATAGTCTTCGTGGATCGACGGTGTATCGTCGACTGTCAGAATGCGGCGATTGACTGCGAGTATCATGCCGCCTCCTTTTCACTTTGGGAGCCGAATGGCAGGTCGAAATAAAAACTTGCACCGTGACCGGGTCCGTTGCTCTCCGCGACGAGCGCGCCGCCGAGCGATTTGGCCCCGTTGGCAGCGGTGTGCAGGCCGAGGCCGCTGCCTTTGGACTTCGTCGTGAAACCCAGTTGGAAGATCCGCGTGAGGTTCTCGGGCGGAATCCCGATTCCTGTGTCGCGAACCTCGATACGCAGCCTGCCACCGAAGCTGCGGTGGGCGCGTACGGTCACACGATGTCCATCGGGACGAGGACCAGCCTCCTCGACCGCTTGTCGGGCGTTCTGAAGTAGGTTGACAAGGATCTCGAGCGCTTTGTTCCGGTCGACGACCAGGGTCGGAAGATCGTCTTCGAGCTCGACCTGGATCCCGAAGGCCTTGCCCGGGCGGGCACTGGCAGTCATCCGTACGGCATCGTCGACCAGTCGCTCGACCGCGACTCGTTCGACGACCAGAGTGTTTCGCGCCAAGCCCTGCTGCGACTTGACGAGTTCGCAGACGTGCTCGATCCCGCTCGCGAGGCTCTGGATCTCGCTAGCAAGGGCCGTGCGATCGTTCGAGAGCTGCTCTGCGAGCGCGCTGACGAATGGCTGCAGGTGCTGACCCTGTGGATCTTCGCTGACGAACTTCGCCAGGTTGCCCGCGTGCTGACGCAGGATATCCGAGAGTTGGACGATCTCGTCGATGCACATGCTCTCGACGCGCTCCGTAAGCAGGCTCGTCGAGATGTTCACGCTGTTCAGGACATTGCCGACGTTGTGCAGGATGCCCATCGCGATCTCGGACATCCCCGCCGCCCGAGCGGTCTCGATGACCTGGCGGCGGGCCTCTTCGAGCCGCTCCAACATGACATCGAACTCGCGCGCCAGCGCGCCGACTTCGTCCTTGCGACCCTCGTCGACCCGAATCGAGTAGTCCTCGCGCTTGCCGACCTGCTCCATCATCCGCGTCAAGCGCGCGAGCGGACGTATCGTCGTGTAACGCAAGGACACGACGAGCGCGAGCAACAGGAAGAGCGAGAGGCTGAGCGACGTCAGCAGCGCAGATTCTATCGCCAGGTTCGCAGCGATCGAGATGTCACGCTGGAGGACGGTGCGCACGAGCAGCTCGGGGCGACGCCGGATATCTTCGAGCGTCGAATACACATCGAGGCGATCCGTGTTGACTGCAATGACGACTGGCTCCGGGCTCGCGGTTGCAGTCTCTTCGTGTACGCGCACGTCGTCGGGCAACGATGCGAGCCCGACAGGCCACACATCGAGGGAATAACCGAGGCGGCGTTCGAGCTCTTTGTCGACGCTCTGGCCCATGAAGCGGCCCGCGAGCACGATCCCGCGCCGCGTCTCTTCGCGACTCGAGGGCACGAGGTTGCGCGCAGCGAGCAGCAGGAGACCTGCCTCGGTGTAGACGAGCCCCTGGGCGAGGACACCGCGCTCGGTGGCGATGCCAGTGCCATCGAGCGCACGCCCCAGGATCTGGCTCAGGTTGATCGATTCGTTGGGCAGCAGGCGCAGCCCCGTGACACCGGGATCATCCGGGTGACGCACGGAGAGGAAGCGGACCTTGCCGTCGATCTCCAGGATGGCGGCGACGTCGATTCCGCTGGCGCTCAGGACCTCGGGGTCGAGCAGCTCGCCGTCGAGAGTGGCGTTGGGACGTCCGATGGCGGCATGGAAGCGATCGGACCATGCAAAGCGCGTCGCATCGCGACCGACCTCGTCCAGCAACTGGTCGATGGCGCGCTGCGCGAGGTGCGCCGTTTCCTGGGCCTCGATCCGCTCGACCGCGCCGAAGTGGCGCTCGAAGTGCTCGCGATGCAGCGCGTGGCCCACGACCGCGCCTACGGCGAGGACGCCGGCGACGATCATGGTCAGGCGGGTGGCGAGCAGCATGGGGGGAGCTGGGGCAGGGGCGATTTCCGGACGCGCCGATTCAGGCCGCGTGTTCTCGCGGCTGTTTGTCGGGCAGCGGCGCGCGGACGAGCGCGACCTCCGCGTCCGCGGATCCGTCGGCGTGCTCGCCTTCGTCCGCGACCCGCAGCGGCCGCGTCGCGGTATTGATCAATGCAGCGAGCTCGGTCAGCTGGTCGCCGCTCCGTAGGCGGAAGTCCTTCGGACGCTCGCCGCGGATGACCGCAGAGAGGAACTGCTCGAAGCGATAGACCGGGCCCGCGATGTGGAAGGTGGTCAGAATCCCGATGCTCAGCGTCAGCGGCAGGAATACGAGGAACGAGATCAGGAGGATCCGGCTGGTGATGCGGTTGATCTCGTCGAGCAGGATCGGACCGTCGTTGGGCAAGCTGACCGCGGTCTCGTGCAGGACGTTCGTGAAGAGCACGAACTGCAGCAGGAGCGAGAGCGCCGTCAGCCCCACGAAGATGCCCGTGAGGCGGAGCTGGAGCCGCGGCTTGATGAGTTTCTTCCGACGGCGATAGGGGCGGGTCATAAGCGTGTCCTCGTTCGGTGCATCGACCGTATCGGCCCTCGACTTGAGGGGTCGAGACACTTCTGCCCGGGACCCGGAGTCGGACTCACGGGGAGTCCCAGGGTCAGCCTCCACCTAGAGCCCGTCGCCCGCCCGCTGGGCGCGCTGGGCCTCGCGGAGCGCCTCGATGAGGTTGTCGGGATCGATGCCGGCGGGGCGCTGCAGCTCCGAGAAGAGCATCGTCTCGGGGTCCTGCCACCGCAGACCGATGATCCGACCGAGGCTGCTGATGTCGAGGTCCGCGAGGTTCTGCGTGGTCGTGCGCCGGACGCCCGCGGCGTCGAAGTACCTGACCTCGACCCGCTGCTCGGGGCTGGCTTCGCTCGGCGCGAGCGGCTCGACCCCCGCCAGGGCCAGGGCGCGTCGGGGATCGAAGCTCATCGGCCGGCTGGGCGCGTTCTCCTCGAGGATCGACCACGTGTTCTGACGCGGCAGCGCGGGCATGCCCTCGCCGCCGGTGCGCATCGCGCGGTCGTAGGTCAGCCACGCTCCGTCGGCGATCACGAGGCGCCGTGCGGCGACCGCGCCCCAGACCCGTAGCAGCGTCGGGATGCGGAGCTCGTCCTCGGGTGCGTACAGGATCCCGCGCAGGTCCCCAGCGCAGTCGAGTTGGATGCGTCCGGTCGTGACACCCTCCGGGTCGGGCCGTACGCTGATGAAGGTGCCAGCCCGGTAGATGTCCTCGTCGTAGCTGCTGAGCACCGAGCCGTGGTCGAATTGTAGCCGGCTCTCGACGACCATTTGGATGGGGCCCGTTCGATCGTCCAGAGTCACCTTGCCGCCGTTCCGTACAAACAGCCGGTCGACATGCATGACGGCGGGTCCACGCAGGGTCAGGTGACCTCCGGCGCGCACCTCCAGCGTGTCATACCGAATCGAGGTATCGCCGAGCGTCCTGTCGCCTGACACCGGTACGGTTCCTATCACCCGGCGCAGGGTCGCCGGAATGACGACTTCAGGCAAGACGGCCTCGACATCGGCTTCGTCGAGCGCACCGATCACTGTCGTACCCGTCGTCAGGACGTTTCGATTGGGTCCAGGTGTGACGTTCCCTAGTAGGAAGGACGTCCGAGGCGCGAGGTTGTTCGTCGACATCCTCTTACGATCGATCACGTATTCGTCGGTGGTGCCATCGAGCAGGGTGCGCCCTGCGGTGGGCAGGGCCGCATACGCTTGACCGAAGGGATCGAGCGCGGTCGTGGGCCAACCTGCTGTGTCGTCGATCACGATATCCCCGTTGCTCCGCACGATGCCGCCCTGTCCTGTCGTGATGAACGGGAAGCTCATGTCGCGAGCGTCGGCATAGCGACCACGGCGCGCATCGTAGCCGTCGATCACGACGCCGTCACCAATGACCACCTCTTCGCTACCGAAGAAGCCGAGCGAGCCGATCGGGTGTACGTTCGGGCTCACGACGAGGCGCACGCTGAACTGACCACGTCCGACCTGTCCGCGGCTGGTCAGCAAGCGCCGTCTGTCACTCAGTCGTTCGCTCTCGACCCAGTACACTCCGTCGTGGAAGGCGACGGGCAATTCTTGGCTGCCGAGCGCTCCACTCCTGCCTTGCGACAGCGCCAGAACGGCCTCTGCGAGGCCCGCCTCCGCGACGTACAGTGAGCGTTTCCGGTCGATGGCGCTCCCCTGGCGCTCTGCGAAGCCCGACTGGAGCTTCACGATGTAGGCGCCTAGCCCTGCGATCGACGCGACGACGACCAGCGACGCGACGAGCGCTGATCCTCGCACGTCGCGACAGGGTGCGGGGCGGCTAGGAGCGACTGTGTGCGACATAGGATTCACGGAGTAGGAAGCAGAGCTCCGCTAGGCAGGTCGACGACAGGTTTCGGCATGAGCGAGTCACCCTCTTGATGTGACATCGCGGCGAACGACTTCGGGTTAGCCTGCGGTCCCTGTTCGACCGAATGTTCTGGATTGCTCTGTGCCCACCATGGGGCAAAGCACTATGGCGTCAGCGCGATGCGCCAGGCGCGCGGATCGGGGGGCAGCATGCGGCCAGTCAGGTTGCGCAGGCACGCTGCAGCCTGCGTCCGTACGACGCTCGAATTGTGCTCCAGTAGATCGACGACCGCGAGCTCGACGCCCCGCGCGCGCACGGCTTCGAGGGTCGCGAGCGCCACCCGTACAACGACTACATCGTCCGAGTCGAGCAAGTAGACCGTCGCTTCAGCGATTTCGTCGCGGTAGAGTCGATGGTGGGCCGCCCGCTTCAGTACAGCGAGCACCTCCGCGCGATCTGCCTGCAGAAGGCGTGCAAGGTCTCGCTCTCCGTCGCTGTGCCACCACGCCTCCTCGCGCTCGAGCCACGCGCGCCAGCGCTCGATCGAGGGTCCGATGGTCATCGCCGAAACGTGCCGCAGCGCATCGTGCGCAGCATTGCGGACGGACGCGTCGGGATCGCGCAGCATCGCGATGAGGTCCCGGACCGAGCCGCGATCTTCGAGTGCGCCCAGCGACTGCGCTGCACCCGTCCGCGCAAAGGGCTCTTCTGCGGCGAGGTAGCGGCGCAGGACGCCGAGCTCGCGCTCTTCGAGTACCGGGCCGAGGCGCAGCGACATCCCGTGGATGCGGTTCAGCACCATGCCGTCGGAGGTGGGCCGGAGACCCAGCAGCCCGATGAGCAGCTCCAAGCGACGCGGGGTCGTGACGGCTCGCAGGGCATCGGGAAAGGCGGGTTCGAGGCCCTGTGCGGCACGGATGAAAGCGTCTTCGAGCCCGCGTTTGGCCTCGCGCTCGTCGCGCAGAAGCACAGCCTCGAGGACTTGACCCAGGAGGCGCCGCGCTTCGCGCGCTCCATCGGGGGCGGCGAGCCGCAGGCCCGCGAGCGTCGTCGCTGTTGCGATCGCCGGAACATCAGGGTCCGCGCGCAGGATACCGAAGGCGACGTCGATCGACCGCGCGAGCTCGTTCACCTCTGGTTGCGTCGCGGTGAGCCGAGCAGCGAGGCGCCCGGGGTGACCGGTCACTTGGGTCAGCAACGCTGCCGCGGGGGCCCGCTCCTCACCCTCCTCGCGCAGGACCGCGCGCCGTAGTCGCTCGGTGAACGCTTCCACTCCGCTGGGTGTGGCCTGTTGGACCGCTTCGTCGACAGCCGCATCATTGACATGGTCGCCTTTGCGGAGTCGCTCCAGCAAGGCTTCGAGCTGCGCGACGCGGCCTTCATCGAGAGATGCCCCTGGGTTAGCTGGTGACACTCCGGCCGCCGCATACGGTGACGACAGCAGCCCCAGTGCGGCAGCCGCAAGCACGGCCAAACCGCGCCATGGGGCGCGGTGACCACGTTGTTGCTGCGCGTGCGAGCGGTGCGGCATCGGTTCTCACGGTCCTCAACGTGAGGCCCGCAGTTTCTCGCGGAAACGTGCGATGAGTTCATCGACGTCCATCCCCGAGGGTCGGATCGGTTCCCCGTAGGTATCGGTCACGGGATCGCGCCAGCGAAATGAGATCACCCGTTCCATTGCGCTGACCTGTCCCGCATCGAGCACACCGGTGAAGGTCTGCCGGAACCCCGCCCCGTCGATGTACTCCGCGACCACCTCGGACTCGGGGGCAGCGTCGATCCACGTGCGCGGGGTGATCCCGCGCCGCAAGAGGTCTGCGATCGGGTCGAAGCCGGCTCGGACGGCGGGCTGGGGCTCTTCGACGATCGACCACGTTTGCTGGCGAGGGAGCGCGGGGACGCCGATACCCCCGACTCGCAGCGCAGCGTCGGAGGTGACCCACGCCCCATCGGCGATCGTCAGGTGCTTCGCGGACGCAGCGCCGAAGTAGCGCAGGCCGGTCGGCAGCGTCACGCGGTCACCGGGTGCGTACAGGACGCCGCGGAAGACGCCTACCGGCGAGAACTCGACGCGGCTGTCGTTACCTGGATCGGGTGCAACGAAGATGTAGGTCCCGGCTGCGTGGGCGTCGACACCCTTCGAAAGGAGAACGGAGCCCGGCTGAAAGCGCAGAGCTTCACGCACATGGAGTTGGATCGGGCCAGCGCTGTCGTCGAGCACCATAGTACCGCCGGGCATGACATCGACACTTTCGACGTCGAAGACCGCCGGTCCGATCAGGCGCAGCTCACCGAACTTGGTGATCCGAAGTTTGCCCGCGCTCGCCGAGACGTCCGCCCAATTCACAACTGAGTTGATGACCACCGTTCCTGCACCCAAATCGCGACGGGTGAGAGGTTCGACGGCCTCTGGAAGTACGAGGTCATGCTTCGAAGGCTCCAGCAGCAAGATCTTCGTGTTTCCGTTCGTTTCAACGGTCTCGCTGCGACCCGGGCGCAACTTCCCGAGCACATGGGACTCGTTCGGCAGGTCCCCCGCCGTGGCGAGCGCGAGGCGGATCACACTTGTGGGATCCTGCAGGGTGAGCTTCAACTTGGTCGCGACGGACAGACCGTCGTAGAGCGTCCGATATGGATGCGGAGTGCCATCCGGCCAGGTTGCAGCATCGTCTAGCACGATCCTGCCGTTGCTCTGCACCAATCCCGCTTCGCCGGGAGTGGGGAAGGCGAAGCCGACGGCAGCTGCTTGATCGTCGAAGGAGCCCAGGCGCGAGTCGTAACCGTCGATGATCACGGCGTCGCCAACGGTGAGGCCTTCTTCCCCGAAGAACCCGGCGGCGCCGATCGGGTGCTCGTTCGGTTGCACAACGAGCCGCACGGTGAACGCGCCTGTTGCGATACGGCCGCGACTGGTCAGCATCAAGCGGCCGTCGCCGAGCGGTTCGCTCTCGACCCAATAGACTCCCTCGTGGAAGCGCGCAGGTACCTCTTCGTCAGCGAGGGCGCCGCTCTTACCTTGCGAGATCGCGAGTACGGCCTCTGCGAGGCCCGCTTCGGCGATGTAGAGGGCGCGTTTGCGATCGAGAGCGCTGCCTTGACGCCGTGAGAACGCCGCTTGGAGCTCGACGATGTAAGCGCCGAGGCCGGCGATCAGGACCACCGCAAAGAGTGACGCGATGAGCGCCGAACCTCGGCGAGGGCGCGTGTAGCGCGACCTCGAAAGCGAACAGATGCGAGTCTGCATGGAGACGCCCCCCCGGAGGCGATCAATTGCGTGGCGCAATACGCAGCGAGCGTTGCACCGGTGTCGGCTCGCCTCGTTCGTCGAGGCGTTCCACGGTCAGGAAGACCTGAATCTGGCTGCCGTCGCGAGCAAAGGCGAGGCCGGATTCATCGAGCAGGTCGTTCCCGTTGTCGTCTGTCGCGTTACCCCCGACCTCACCCATGTATTCGAGCGGCACTGCGTTCGACCAGGTGATGCGGCGTGTCTCCTCGAGGGCGACGTCGGCATCCTCGGTCCAAGCGACCCGACCGCCTTCGCGCGAGATGCTCTGACGGATCGGGGCCGAGCGCTGATCGCGTTTGCCACCCGAAGAGGGAGGTTCGGCTTGACTCTCGTGGGTCGCCCACGAGATCTCCTCGGTCGGGCTCATCAGGAGGTTGCCACCGGCGTCCCGGCCGAGCACCGACGCGAAGCGCACGAAGGTCGACGGCATCGGCGCTGGGACCGGTCCCTCGATCTCCTCGTCCTCTGCCGCCATCAACGCGAACGTGATGCGGTCGAGCGTCATTTCGAGCTCGTTCTCGAGGCTGCTCCGCAGCGCTCCCGAGCGCGCGATGTCTGCGCCGCTCTTCGAGAGCATGTGCACGTTCGCGAGGATCAGAGTCAGGATCGTCAGCGCGATCACTGTCTCGAGGACGGTGAAGCCGCTGGCCAGGCTCCGAGTGGGGCAGTGACGCGTGATCACTCGGCTGTCTCCTTCTCCAGATCGACGAACATGGTGGACATCTCGAAGCGCCGAGGACCCAGCCGGCCCCGCCACTCGATCCGAACGACCGCAGGCATCACCAAGTAATCGCCGGTATGGTCTTGGCTGTCGATCACGAGGTCGCCGCTCAGATCGCGCGGCAGACCCAGCGCCGGGAGGTCCAGGTCCTCGCGCAACTGACCATTGAGTTCAGGGAGGATGATGCGACCGATGGGGCGCGCCTCTCCGCCGGGTTCGATGACGGGATCGAGGCCAGGGACGTCGAATATGGCTCCGGGGGCGGTCCCTGCACCGAGCGGGTCGTCACCCGGTGCTTCGTTGTAGGACTGGAAGAGGTCCAGGAACGGCGTGGCGCGCATCGACTCCATCGCGTTCATCGCTGCCTCGACCGCCAGCGCTTGTTCGCGTTTGGTGATCGTGTGCGAGAGCGAGGCGCTGATCGTCGAGGTCAGCATGTACGCAGCGACCGTCAGGATCAGGATCGAGATCGTGACCTCGATCAGCGTGATGCCGCGCCGGGCGCTTTGGACTTTGCTGCGAAGGGGAGACACGGTGGGGGCCTTACCTCGGTACTTCGGGTCCTGTGCCCTCGGATCTTGACCCCCCGTTCTGGTCTCCCTTCGTATCCACTCCCATTCTCATGCTCCACAGCGGGCCAGGTACCCCGGCGGCGTGAAGGCGTCGACCTCGATCAGGTCACGCTGCAGCGCCTTGGCGGTCTCGAGGGTCTCGCGCTCGTGCCCCGAGATGAGGCCCTGGGCCGCCGCGGCATCGGCGAGGTGCTCGTCGGCGAGCTTCGGGAGCTGCCCCGCAGCGACCGCAGCGCGCAGGCGCTTTCGGATGCCGGCGGCGCGTTGCACCAAAGTGAACCCACGGTCGAGCTGGCCGAGGCCCGGGGCCTCCTGGGGCGGCAGGTACATGTGCCGCGTCAGGCGCGATCGGAGGTCCGGTGACTCGTGCACCGCGCTGGCGATACGCGCCTCGAGCCGGTCCGTCGGACGCTGGTGCGTGCGACCGAACGGGAACGCGACGCGCATGACCAGGAACGCGAGCGGTCGATTCGGCAGGTTCGCGAGCGCACCGAGCAGCGCCTCTTCACACTCCGCTGCCGCGCGCAACGCCGCCCAGTGCATCAGCGGTTCTTCGGCCGACGGTCGCCCATCGTCTTCGAAGCGCTTGATGGCACACGAGCCCAGATACAGCCATGCAAGGGCATCGGCGAGGCGCCCCGTGAGGCGCTCGCGCCGCTTGAGGTCGCCGCCGAGCGTCGCCATCGCGCTCTCGGTGACGAGCGCAAAAGCCGCCGAGAGGCGTGTGAAGCGCTGCGCGTGCCGCGTGGTCTCCGAGCTGAACGGATTGCGCGCGAGACGTCCTCCCGTCAATCCCAGCACCGCGGCGCGCACACCGACGGAAACGGCGTGCCCGACGTGTCCCCAGAAGCTGCGATCGAACGCGACGAGGTCGTCGCTGTGCGCGGCGCGCACCTCTTCGAACGCGAACGGGTGGCAACGTAGGACTCCCTGGCCGAAGACGATGAGGGTCCGCGTGAGGATGTTCGCGCCTTCGACCGTGATCCCGATCGGCACGACCTGGTACGCCCGCGACATCACGTTGCGCGGCCCACGGCAGATCGCGGCACCCGCCAGCACGTCCATCGCTTCATTGACGCCGACGCGCAGCTCCTCGGTGGACATCCACTTCATCACGGCCGAGATGACCGAGGGCTTCTCGCCGGCAGCGACCGCGCTCGCCGTGACGAGCCGCGCGGCGTCCATCGCCCAGGTGCGGGCGTAGAGGCGCGAGAGCTTCTCTTCGACACCCTCGAACTTCGCGATCGGCATGCCGAACTGCTCGCGCACATAGGCGTAGGCCGATGCGGCGCGCGTGGTTGTTTCGAGCGTTCCGCACGCGAGGCCAGGCAAGCTGAGAGAGCGCCCAGCAGAGAGGCAATCCATCAACATCCGCCAGCCCTGCCCGATCCCGCCGCGATCGCCGATCACGTGGTCGAGCGGGATGAACACACTGCGCCCTGTCGTCGGACCGTTGATGAATTTCACCCCGAGCGGGTCGTGACGCCGGCCCGTCTCGACCCCCGGCAAGTGCACGGGGACGAGCGCACACGTGATCCCGAGGTCGTGCTCTTCACCCAAGAGCCCGTCCGGATCGTAGGCGCGGAAAGCCAAGCCGAGCAGGGTCGCTTTGGGCGCCATCGTGATGTAGCGCTTGTCCCATTCGAGGCGCAGGCCGAGGACCTCTGCGCCCTGCCACATGCCGTAGCACACGACACCGAAGCTGCCGAGCGAGCCTGCATCCGAGCCAGCGAGTGGCTCGGTCAGCGCAAACGCGGGGACCTCTTCGCCGCGCGCGAGGCGCGGCAGGAAATACGCGCGCTGCGCATCGGTTCCGTAATGCAGCAACAGCTCCGCCGGGCCGAGTGAGTTCGGCACCATGATCGTGATGCCGAGGGTCACGTTGTGGCTCGATGCTTTGGTGACGACCGCAGAGTTCGCCTCCGCTGAGAAGCCGAGCCCGCCGTATTCGCGCGGGATGATCATCCCGAAGAACCCCGCGCGCTTCAGGTGCTCCCAGAGCTCCGGCGACAGGTCGCCGGTCGCATCGACGTGTTCGGGGTCGCACAGCCGACACGCCTCTTCGACCTCGCGCTGCAGGAACCCCTGCTCCGCGATCGTGAGACCCGGTCCTCGGTGCGCAGCGAACGACTCCCAGTTCGGGCGCCCCGAGAAGAGGTCACCGTCCCACCACACCGTGCCCGCTTCCAGGGCGACGCGCTCTGTCTCGCTCATGCGCGGCAACATGCGCTTGACGCGCGGGAAGAGCGGGCGCGTCACGAGCGCGCGCCGCACTTCAGGTATGCCGGACACTGCTGCGAACGCGAGCAGTCCACCGAGCGCCGCGAGGAACGGCCCCGAGGCGGCGACCCCTGGGGTCATCGCCCACAGGCCGAGCCCGAGGGCGACCGGGAGCACGAAGCCGTGCCAAGCGCGCCCGAAGTAGGCGAGAGCGAGGCCGAGGGCGACGAGGGCGCTGAGGAGGAGGGGGTTCATGGGGAGGGTCGGGCGCTCTGGCCCCGCGTCCTCTTCGTCCAATCGGCCCGTGGAGTTGATGGGGCGAGCGGTCGCAGCGCCCCTCCGGAGCGGAGGAGTCCCAAGGGGTGCGGCATCAGGCCGCAGTTCGGGCCCGGTGCGGGCGTCCCGCGTCGGGCCCCCAGGGCAGTCGCCCTCAGGGCAGCAAAAGGTGCAGGGGCACGAACACCCCGCGCCCCGCGTAGCGCCCCGGCCCGAGCGCCTTCACGCCCGGCAAGGAGGTCGGCACGAGCGCCAGCACCGCGCCGCGGTCCCCCGGCAGGCCCGGCCCGACGGCCCGCAGGACGAGCACGGTCGTCCCCTGGGGCACGTCCAGGGGCTCCCAATCGAGGGTCGCACCCGCGCAGCGCTCCCGCCCGAACCACCCTTCGGCGGGCCGGGCCAGGACCTGGCTGAGGCGCACCGGGGCCGCGACGACCTCACCTGGGGCGGTGAGCTGGGGCCAGAGCTCCGCGCGCTGGCGGGTGTCCGCGCGGCGCCAGAGCGAATCGAGCAGGCTGATACCCGGGAGCGTCGCCCCGGGAGAACCTGCGAGCGCCCCCTCCCCTGGCCCGCCCCGCTCCCAGCCGGCCGCGTGCGCCTCGTCTGGGGGACCCCAGCGGACCTCACCACTGGGCACAGTGGCCTCCGGCGGGGGCAAGGGCGGCCCGCCCACGAGGATCGCCCGCGGAGCGCTCGCCTCGCTCGCAGCGGCGCTCCGAGCAGCCTCCGTCCAAGCGCGCAGGCTGAGCTCTGCGCCCTGCTGCGGCGCTCCGATCGCGGTTCCCCCGGGCACGAGGGCGAGCCGTGGCTTGCCGCTGGCCGAGCCCCCGGCGGAGACGCTGCGCAGCCCGTAGCCTGCGGCCCCGAACGGCACGGCTGCGGGCAGCGGCGGCAGCGACGCGATCGGCACCGGATTGCGGCGCTTCCACGCGGCGACGACCACCGCGACCAAGAACGCCGCGCAGGCCCCCAGGAAGAGCGGCCGCCGCCCGAAGCCGCTCCAGAGCAGCCCATGCAACCCGAGCGCCGTCGGGAGCACCCACCAATGGAACCGCTGCCCGCGCGCGCGGAGCGCGAGGGCGAGCACGATGAGTCCTGCTAGGGCGGCGGCGTGCGGCACGATTCGCCGAACACCCTAGCGGGCGGCCCGTCTCCGCCGCCACCCTCGCTCAGAGTCCGAATTGTCGGTGCACCCATTCGGGACGCGAGTAGTCCCAGTTGCGCTCCGCCATGCCCGCGACGAACACGGGGTAGAGGCGAATGAGCCCGCGCTGTGCGGTCGCGCTGAGGCCGACCGCCGCGGCGTAATCCGCCAGCGCGGCGTGCGCGGCGTCGCTGAGGCGACCGTCTTCGAGCGCCCGGGCCGCTGCTCCGAGCGAAGCACCCGTTTCCTGTTTGCGCTGGTGCACGACGAGGTGCAGGAGGTCCGCAAACGGCAGGAAGTCCGCTTCGCTCGCGCCCCAATCGAGCAGTCCGATCAGCCCCCCGTGTTCATCGACCGCGAGGTGTTTGGCGCGCAGGTCCGCATGGTAGATCGCGTGCGGCAGGAGCTCCCCGAGCAGGAGCTCGCGCGCTTCGGCGACACGCGCCGCAAAGGCCCTGCGCGTCTCGGTGCGCCGCACGTGCTGCAGCACGTGCGCTGCGCGCGCTTCGATTGTCGCTGCAAAGCGCTCCGCGTCCAACGGCGCCCGCGAGCTCGGGTCGCAGAGGCGCGCGCAGACTTCGCTCGCCGCCGCGAACATCCGCGCGGTCGCGATGCCGTCGCCGGTGAGGTCTGCGCCCGTCACCCCAGGCAAACGCCGTTCGACTGCGACTGTCGGGCTCCACCCGCGCGCTGCGCCGTCTGCCCCGGCCACGTCGAGCGGGCCGAGGTACAGCGGCTCGGGCACCGGTACGCCGCGCCCGCCCGCGGTGAGCTCAGCGAGCCAATCGTGGTGCACCCGCACCATCCGCTCCTTGCTCGGTTGGAGGGGAATGTGCAGCGTCCAGCGCCCGCGCGGATCGTCTTCGTCGCGCCCCGGGAGCGCCGTGTGCACGATCGCATCGTTGCTGCGGGTCGCGATCAGAACGTCGACTTCGGGCCGCGGCTCGCCGGTGCGTTCGGCGAGCAGATCGAGCAGCGCTGCGAGGCGCCCCGGGCGCGCGCGGCGCGCCGCGTGCACCGCAAACGAAGGGGTCAGCCACGGGAACAGACCGAGGCGCTTGCCCAGCACTTTCACGAGGTTCTTCCGCTCGCGCCGCCGCACCGTGAGGCCGGGCCGCCTGCGATCGAGCGCGACGACGTGGCTGAACTCGCGGGCGTGCGGATACAGCGCGTACGCCTCCGCCATCGGCCAGTCCCCCCGCACCGCGCTGCGGGTCCCCGAGAGGCTCCGTTGGCCGCGTGAGGGCTGCACGGCTTCGCAGAGCCACAGGGCCGGGTTCCGGTCGAACCGGCCCCGTAGACCCGTCGAGCGTTTGTACGCAAAGCGGTTGTCCGCGGCGATGACGAGGTCCTCGGCGCTCACGCGTCGGAGCTCCGCTGCCGTGTGCCGGAAAGCTCCAGCGCCCGGTAGCCCGCCCTCCTGCACCGCGAGCTCGAAGGCCCCGTCGACGAACGGCAGTCGCGCGCTGTCGCCGAGCGCGACGCCGCTCGGCGCGGGCACCCCGGTCGGCGCGAGCGCTGCGCCGCGCGCGACCGCGAGCTCCACACGCGCGGGATCGCGGTCCGCGACCGTGACCCTGTACCCCAGCATCGTCAGCGCCACCGGCGTGCCCGAGCGTGCATCGCCGACGAAGAGCGCACGGGCGCAGGGGCCAGGGCGGGGCAAGAGCGCCGCGAACGCCCCGCGGCTCTCTTTCAGCAGCATCATCCACGCGTCGGCCTCGGCGGGATCGAGCGCGACGAGCAGCTCTTCGAGGGCCGCTTTGTACGGCCGCCCCGCGCGCAACGCGGCGAGCGTCCCAGCGAGGGCCCCAGCGGGGGGCCCCTCCGAGTGCTGCGTTTCCGTGCGTGCGCGGTGCATGGGGCGGGATGGGGGCGGCGGGACGAATCCGCCACGGTAGCACGCTCCGCGCGGTCCCAGAACACCCGGCCCATAACGAACACGGGGCCCCGCTGCGCGGGGCCCCGTAGCTCTTCTCTCTACTCTCTCTCTCTCTCTCACCATGCATCGGCCTTGCGGCCCACGCATGTGTTCGGCTGTCCCTCAGACCGGCGGCAGCGGTCGCTTCTCGATCCGCTTCGACGGCGACTTGCGGTCCGCGCTCGGCACCGGCACCGGCACGTGGGTGATGGCGGGGTACAGGCTCGGGCCTGCGCCCACGTCGTTGAGGCCCTCGGCGCTGTCCGCGACGAGCCGCAGCCCGTCCGCGGCCGTCACACCGAAGACCGCCCGCGCGCCGCGCGCCCGCAGGTCGTCGAGGCGGAACGAGCCCGTCGAGCGCCCCACGGGATTCACGCCTTCGAAGGCCTCCATCCAGAGCGTCGGCGCGACGCCGTCCGGCAGGGTGAACCACACGCGCTCACGCGGACCGAGGACCCGCACACTTCGAAAGCCGACGCTGCGCTCTTCGAAGAAGAGGAGCTGCGGCGCGAAGCCGAGGTTCTCGACCGCGAACGCCGAAGCCGTCGCTTGCAGCGCCATGCACAGGTCCTGGCCAGCGAGCGCCGCGGGCGGGGTCGCCGGCAGCGGCGCGTGCGCTTGGGTCAGCGAAAGCAGGGCGAGGAGCGTGGTCCACATCGGCGGAGGGCGCGCCGTCTGGCGCACACCCCCGTATCGACGCGAGCCATGCCTCCCTTGAGGACATGGCTCGTTTTTCTCCGCCCGTGGGCGGGGCGACGACGGCGGGCGCTCAGCGCATGGAGGGCAGCGGCGGCGTCTCGATCGCCTGCCAGTCGAGCTGGGCCGCGTCCCCGTACAGCGCGTCGAGGCCGTAGTACTTGCGGGCCTCTTCCTGCTGCAGGTGGACGACGACGTCGCCGAAGTCGAGCAGCACCCACCAGCCGAGCTCGAGCCCCTCCGCGCGCGCGTGGCGCTCGCCCGCGTGTTTCAGGCGGTAGTGGATCTCCTCGTAGAGCGCCTTCACATGCGGGCGGCTGTTGCCCGTGATGACCACGAAGTAGTCCGCGACCCGCAACGTTTGGGCCACGTCGTAGATGTGGATGTCAGCGCCTTTCAGCTCGTCCGCGATGCGGGCGATCGAGGCGGCTAGGACCTTGGAATCGATGACACTGCTCCGAAGAAAGGGGAGTCGAACGCGCGCGGCGCGGGTCCCCGAGGGGCCACCCGCGCCGCGAGCATAACCTGCCGTGCCCCTCCGTGGGGGCACATCCGGTGGGGCCCTGGTTCGGACCCCGTTGGAATCAGCGGATGAACCAGGGCAGGAACACGAGGCCGACGACCGTCATCAGCTTGATGAGGATGTTCAGCGACGGGCCCGAGGTGTCCTTGAAGGGGTCCCCGACGGTGTCGCCGACGACCGCCGCCTTGTGGGCGTCGGACTTCTTGCCGCCGTGTTTGCCGCCCTCGATGTACTTCTTCGCGTTGTCCCACGCGCCGCCCGCGTTGGACATGAAGATCGCCATCATGATGCCGGTGACGAGCGCACCCGCCAGGAGACCCGCGAGCGCCTGCACGTTCCAGAAGCCGACGACGATCGGCGACGCGACCGCGATGAGGCCGGGGAGCACCATCTGCTTGATGGCGCCCTCGGTCGAGATCGCGACGCAGCGGGCGGCGTCGGGCTTGCCCGTGCCGTCCATGATGCCCTTGATCTCGCGGAACTGACGGCGCACTTCGTCGACCATCGCGCCCGCGGCGTTACCGACGGCTTCCATGGTCAGCGCGGCGAAGAGGAACGGCAGGAGGCCGCCGATCAGCATGCCGATGAGGACCTCGGTGTCGGTGAGGCTCAGGTCGAGCTTCTGGAAGGTCTTGCCCGCCGCGGTTGCGACGCGCTCGCCGAGCTGGTCCGCGCGCGCCTGGAACGCCGCGAAGAGCGCGAGCGCCGTTAGGGCCGCCGACCCGATCGCGAAGCCCTTGCCGATCGCCGCCGTCGTGTTGCCGACCGCGTCGAGGGCGTCCGTGCGGTGGCGCACTTCCGCGGGCAAACCCGCCATCTCCGCGAGGCCGCCCGCGTTGTCCGCGACCGGGCCGTACGCGTCGACGCCGAGCGAGATACCGAGCGTGCACAGCATGCCGACGGCCGCCAGCGCGACCCCGTACACACCGCCGGCCCAGTGCGCGACGAAGATCGAGAGGCAGATCAGGAGCACCGTCGCCGCGACCGAGCGCATGCCGACCGCGAGGCCCGCGATGATGTTCGTCGCGGCGCCCGTCAGGGACTTCTCCGCGATCTTCTGCACCGGGCGCGTCTCGGTCGACGTGTAGTACTCGGTGACCTTGCCGATCGCCACGCCGATCACGATGCCGGAGACGACGGCGATCAAGAGCTTGTAGGGCTCCTGGCCCTCGGGCAGCGGCGCGGTGAAGAGCAGCGCAGCCGAGCCCGCGACCGCGACGAGCGACGCGACGAGCAAGCCGCGGAAGAGCGCGGCGTGGATCTGGTGCTCGTTGGCGGCCTTCACGAAGAACGTGCCGACGACGGAGGCGATGATGCCGATGGCGGCGATGGCCAGCGGGAGCCACACGAGCGTCGAACCGTGCTCGATCGCCTTGTCCGTGCCCACCATGTACGCCGTCGCCGCGAGCGTCATCGCCGCGACGATCGAGCCGACGTAGGACTCGAAGAGGTCCGCGCCCATGCCCGCGACGTCGCCGACGTTGTCGCCGACGTTGTCCGCGATCGTGGCGGGGTTGCGGGGGTCGTCCTCGGGGATGCCCGCTTCGACCTTACCGACGAGGTCCGCGCCGACGTCCGCCGCCTTCGTGAAGATGCCGCCGCCGACGCGCGCGAAGAGCGCGATCGAGGACGCACCGAAGCTGAAGCCGAGCACGTGCTCGAGGCCCAGCGCCGAGAAGTTCGGCGCGTACAGGTACACGAAGAGCGCGAGGCCGAGCAGCGCGAGGCCGACGACGCTCATGCCCATGACGACGCCGGAGCTGAACGAAACGTCGAGGCCCGCCGAGAGGCTCGTGCGCGCCGCCTGCGTCGTGCGCACCGCGGCGCGGGTCGCGGTGTGCATCCCGAAGTAACCGGCGACCGCCGAGGCGAACGCGCCGGAGACGAACGCGATCGCCGTGTCCTGCCCGAGGCCCATGTCCGCCGGCGACACGAAGATCACGCCTGCGACGAGGATCACGAAGACCGTGAGCCACTTGTACTCCGCCTTGAGGAACGCCGCGGCGCCGTCTTGCACTTGCTTGGAGATCTCCTGCATCTTGGAGTCTCCGGCGTCCTGGCGCATGATGGCGCCGTACTTGATGAAGGCGAAGATGAGCGCGACGAGCGCCGCGCCACCGGCCACGTAGATGTGTGTCATGGGGGTTCCGGGAGATTGTCTCGGGGCTTGGTGATCGGCGCGGCACCGCGCTCCCGTCGCCCCCGGTGAGGGGTGCGCGCGGGCTGCGCGTGGCCGCGCTCGGACCAGCGGGAGCGGGTACGAGGGCAGTGGGTCCCCGTCCGACGCGCCCTGGAGCGCGGTCCGCCGGGATTCGAGGCCCAACAGGATAGGGGGTCACCCCCCCTGGTCAATGCCCATTCGACCCGTCGGGCTTCGGGGTCTCGCTCTCGGCCCGCTCGGGGGCCGCCGCGGCGGCAGTTCGCCGCGCCCCGCCGAGGCCCCGCCGCGGCTTGTGGTTCACGGTGAGGTGCAGGAGCACCCCGAGCACCAGCGCGATGGCCACGAAGCCCAGGATCTGCGTGAACCCCTCGACGCGCCCCTCGAGCTCCGAGATCTTCGCCCCGGAGTACCGGCCGAGGGCCACGAAGAACGGCGTCATCAGCGCCGCCGCCAGGCCGTCGACCGCGATGAAGCGGTGGTAGGGGATGCCCAGGGTCCCGGCCGTGAACCAGGCCGGCAGTCGCACTCCGGGCAGGAAGCGGCACACGAAGACCGCCCAGAGGCCGCTCCGCGCAAAGCGCCGCTCGATCGAGCGCAGGCGCTCGGGGTGCAGCGCCCGGCGCACGGCGCGCGAGCGCAGCGCCCGCCGGCCGTAATGGCGCCCGACCCAGTAGGGGATCGAGTCCCCGAGCAGTGTGGCCACGAAACAGACCGCGATCACGGGCACGAACTCGACCTCGCCGCGGTGCGCGAGGAACCCCGCGCCGAGCATCGTCACTTCCTCCGGGATCGGCAGCCCGAAGCCGCACAGGAGCAGCACCACGAAGGGGGCGAGGTACCCCGTGCCGAGCAGCTCCGAGAGGAAGGGCGCCCCGGTCAGGGCGAGGGCCAGCGGCACGAGGGGCATGGGGGGCGCGCAGTTCGGGCGGGATCCAGGCCTGAAGCTATCCCACTCATCGGCAGCCACAGCAGAGGTGCCACAGAATTCGGCGCGCCGCCCGCCGCTCCGGGTGATCCGTCGGTCAGTCGCCGCCGGGGGCCGCCGCCGGTCCCTCTGGTGTCCTGGCCCCAGGGCCCTCGAGCCCGCGCCGCGCCGCAGCGAGCGCCGCGCGGCGCTCGGCCGCGTCGCTGCGCCCGTACGTCGCCGCGCGAGCGTAGGCCGCGTCGGCGGCGTCGAGCAGCGCCCCAGCGCCGCCCTCCCAGTCGAGGTCGAGCGGCACACGCTCGGCGAGGAACAGCGCGATGTCTCCGCCGACGAGCGCGAGCACCCCGGGCTCGCGCGCGCGCGTTTCGCCGAGGCGCAGCACGCCGAGGCCCGCGCGGGCGGCCGCGGTGCGCCGCGCGCGATCGCGCTCTTGCATCGTCGCGGCGCGGTCGAAGACGAGGTGCTGCGCGTAGAAGAGCCAGCCCTCCGCCGCGCCCGGGTCGAGGGCCAGCGCGCGCGCCGCGTGGGCCGCCGCCGCCGCGTCCGCGCCGCGCCCGACGGCGGCGGTGAAGCGCACCCACTCGACGCTCGCCGCGAGGCCGCCGAGCGGACCGAGCCAGCGCGCGAGCGGGCCGCCCGCCGCCGACGGCCGGGGCCGCGCGCCGTCGGCGCACGCGGCCCACGGCCAGAGCAGGAGCGCCACGGCGAGCCAGCCGAGGGCGGGGAACCAGCGGCGTGCACGCACTTGGCTTCCCATCACTTGGCTTGCGTTCATGCGGCGTGCCTCCACGAGCGCAGCGCCGGCCGCGCGGCGAGCGGGGCGAGCGCGAGCAGCAGCGCGGCGACCGCGACCTGCGCCGGCGGCACACCTTCGGGCCGTGCGCCCGCTGCGACGGCGTCGAGCGCCGCACCGAACCCGCCGCCGGGCAGCGCGCGCAGGCAGAGCTCGGTCATGGGCCGCGCCGTGCTCGCGGCGGCCGAACCGGCCCCGAGCAGCTCGGGTAGGACCGCTGCGCACAGCAGCGCGAGCGCTCCGCTGAGCGCCGCAGCGAGCGGCGCGCTGACCCAAGCGCCCAGCGCCGCCGCGCCCACCGCCAGCGCCACCGCCAGCGCCGCCGCACGCCCGAAGAGCGCCAGCTCGATGCGCCACGGCGGCTCGGGCGGCCCGTAGAGCGAGAGCGCGTGCGGCCCGCGCAGCGCGAGGGTGCCGGGGCCGTGCGCGGTCAGCACGATGAGCAGGTCGACGCGCTCGGGGGCGCCTTCGGGCTCGCGTTCGCGCAGCCCCGCGGCCTCGACGTGGGTGCGCCGCGCGACGCGGCTCAGCGCGCCGCGCGGGAGCCCTGAGTCGGGCTCGGGCGAGCCCGCCGGGCGCACTTCGACGGCGAGCTCCAAGTCGCCGAACGGCACGTCGAGCGCCGTGTTCTGCGCGCGCACCGCGAGCGCCGCGCCGCGCGGAACGTCGACGTTGCGCAGCGACTCGACGAAGCGCTCGCCCGGGCGCAGCGCGATGTGGTGCTCGGGCCCCGCGCGCCACACGAGGGCGCGCGCGGGCGAGCGCTCTGCGAGCGCCGTCGCGGCGAGCACAGAGGCATTGGCGAGCAGCGCCGCAAACGCGAGCCCCGCGCACGCCGCGCCGAAGGCCGCGGTGCGGCCGATCGGCCGCGCGCCGAGCCAATCGCCGTCGCCGCGCCGCCAGCGCCGCGCGAGCCCCGCCGCGTGCGCGAGCAGCGCGACCCACGCGAGGCCGAACCCGAGCGTCGCCGCGGCCGCGCGCGCGACGCCGTGGAGGCTCGCGGCAGCCGTAGGATCGTGCAGCGGGAGCGTGAGCGCGCTGAGCTCCGCATCGTCGCCGGAGAGCCCTCCGCTGTAACGCGCCGCGAGCGCTGTCGCCGCGAAGAGGAAAGCCAGCCACACGAGCGGCGCGGCGCGGCGTGTCTCGAGCCAGGCGAGCGCGACGAGGGCGCGGGCTGCGCTCATCGCTCGCCCTTCGCGCGATAGAGCTCAGCGAGCGTGCGACCGCCGGGCAGCGCACCGACGAGCCGCGCGCCGCGCCCCGCCAGCCACGCTTCGAGGGCAGCGAGCCCCGCGCTGTCGAGCCCCTCGACATCGAGCCGCGCGCGGCCCGCTGCTGCGAGCAGCGTCGCCGGTGGACCCGCGAGGGCGACGCGCCCCTGCGCCAGCACCGCGAGCGTGTCGCAGTGGGCGTGCACGTCGGCCAGGATGTGCGAAGCGAGCACCGTCGTCGCGCCGCGCGCGCGGGCTTCGGCGAGGAGCCCGTCCAGCACCGCGAAGCCCTCCGCGTCGAGGCCCGCGGTCGGCTCGTCGAGCAACACGACGTCGGGCTCGGCGAGGAACGCCTGCGCGAGGCCGAAGCGGCGCAGCATGCCGCGCGAGAACCCCGCGAGCGGGCGCGCGGCGGCCTCCGCGAGGCCGACACGTTCGAGCAGCGCGCGGCCGCGGCGCTGCACCGTGCGCCGGTCGAGGCCCGCGAGCGCTCCGAGCAGGGCCAACGCGGCGCGCGCGGAGAGCTCGCCAGGGAACGGCGAGTCCTCCGGCAGGTACGCGGTCCGCGCGCGGGCTGCGGGGCTCACGGCGGGCTCACCGAGCACCGTCACCGCACCGCGGGTCGGCACGTCGACGCCGGCGAAGAGCCGCAGCAATGTCGACTTGCCCGAGCCGTTCGGCCCGACCAGCCCGAGCGCCGCGCCGCGCGGGAGCTCCAGGTCGACCCCTTGCAGCGCGAGCTTCGCCCGTCCGAAGAGCCCGCCGCGGAAGCGGCGCACGACGCCCCGTGCTGCGAGGGCCAGGGGCGCGGCGAGGTCGGGGGGCGACGGGTCGCTCGCGGTCATCCCGTGAGGGTACCGCCCGCGCGCCCGCGGCGCCGCTTGCGTAAGATGCAACGCGATGCCGCGCCTCTACGTGCTCTCCGGCGATGACCTCGGCCGCACCTTCGACGTCGATGGACCCACGGTGATCGGCCGCGGTGAGGGCGCCGACGTGCGCGTGCGCGAGGTCTCCGTGAGCCGCGAGCACGCGCGGCTCGAGCCCGTCGCTGGGCCGGGCGGGAGCGCCCAGGGCTGGCGCGTCGTCGACCTGGGGTCGCGCAACGGCGTCTTCGTCGACGGCGCGCGCGTGCGCGAGTCGGCGCTGGCGGACGGGGCTGTGTTCCGGCTCGGCGAGCTCGAGCTGCGGCTCCGGCTGGTCGTCGATGGCGCGGCGCCGGTGGCGCGGCCTGCGGCGCCGGTTGTGCCGCCTGGTGTCGCGCCTGTTGTCGCGCCAGCGCAGCGGCCGCCCGCGCCGCCGGTCCCGCGCGATCCGGTGCAGCCCCGCACGGCAACGCCGAGCGCAGAGCCCGACGGGCTCGAGCTCGAAGGCGATTGGGACGAGGTCGAGTTGGAGCCGGAGCTGCCGCGCGCGGCGCCCGCGCCGCGCCCCGCCCAGCGTCCGCCGTCCAGTGCCAACGCGCCCGCCGCTGCGAGCGCCGCCGACCGCGCGCGCACGGACCGCCGCCGCGCGGCGCTCGCGGGGGCGGCTCGGCCGGCTGCGGCGGCGCCGAACAGCGGGCGGCCGGTGTTGCAGTACCACCGCGTCGATGGCGGGGGCGGGCTGCTCGCCGGCGACCTGGCGCAGCGCCCGGCTTGGCAGCGCGCGCTCGTCGCGGTGCTGGCGCTCGGGGCGCTCGGGGCGCTCGGGTTCGGAGCGTTCGAGTTCACGCGCCGTGTGCGCGCGGGGCAGGCGCGGTTGGCGCCCGAAGACGACCTCGGGTTGGACCTCGAGTCGGGCCTCGAGTCGGGCCTCGAGTCGGGCCTCGGGGGTGAGCCCGAGCGGGACGCTGGCCGCGGCTCGGCTCAGCCCGCGGGCGGCTGACGGAGCGCTCGCACGAGCCCTCCGTACCAGGCGTCCGCCGCCCGCTCCCAGGTGAACTCCGCGGCGCGGGCGCGGCCGCGCAGCTCGTCCTGCGGCCCGTGCTGGAGGGCGCGGCGCACGGCGGCGATGCAGCCGTCGACGTCGCCGACCTCGAACCATTCGGCGGCGTCGCCGGCGACTTCGCGGTGCGCCGCGAGCGCGGTCGCCGCGAGCGGCGCGCCCGCGGCCAGGGCTTCGAGCGGCACGATGCCGAAGCCTTCGAGGCGCGATGGAGAGACCACCGCTGCGGCGCCCGCGTAGAGCTCGAGGAGCTGCGCTTCGTCGACGGCGCCCAGGAGCGTGACGCGGTCTGCGATACCGAGGCTCTGCGCGCGCTCGGTGAGGTGCTCTCCTTCACCGCCCTTCGCGAGCCCCGCGACGACGAGGCGCGGCAGATCGCTCGCCCGTGCGAGCGCGGCGAGCAGCAGCGCGATGTCCTTGCGGGGCTCGACGTGGCCGACGTGCAGCAGGAACGGCGGGCCTGGGCGCCGCGGCAGGAAGCGCTCGGCGTCGACTCCGTTCGGAACGAGCGCAATGTCCGCCGAATCGAGACCGAAGTGGTGGACGATGCGCTCGCGGGTGGCTTCGCTGACGGTGAAGACCCCCGCAGCGCCCCGGAACGCGGGCCGCAGGATGCGCGGGGCCATGAGGCGGCGCACGAACGGCGCGCGATCCAGGTCGAGGCTGCGCAGATCGTGCGCGGTGAGGGTGTAGGGGACCGCGAGCCGCCGCGGCACCGGATGGTGTCCGAAGTGCACGAGGTCGAACGGGGCGCCGTCTGCGGCGGCCGCTGCGAGCGCGGCAGCGAGCGCGCGGCCCTCGTGCAGCGCGCGGTGCACCGTCGGCAGCCATGGGACGTCGCTCGTGAGGCGCTGGATGTCGGGGGGCAGCTCGAACTGGATCGGCACGCGGCCTTCGAGCACGGCGAGCGCTCCGCCGTTCGCGATGAGGCGCTCTGCGAGCCGCGGCAGGAGCGCCGCGTTGTGCCGCACGACACCGCCGAGCGGCTGGCCCAGCACGACGCCCGAGACGAGCACACGCGGGGCGCGGGTGGGCGCGGCGCTACGCAACGTCGAGCGCTCCTCCGCGGTGCGATGGACCTGCGAGGACGCTCTGCCAGAGGCTGCAGAGCGCCTCGGCGGTGCGCTCCCAGGTGAAGCTCTGTGCGTAGTGTCGGGCCGCGCTGGGAGGCGGGGTCGCCGCGCCGAGCGCGTGTGCGAGCCCGCGCGCTGAACCGTCGAACGTCAGCGCGTAGTCCTTCGCCAGAGCGCACTGCGCGGTCCCGGCGGGGCAGACGACGGCGCAGCCGAGGGCGAGGGCTTCGAGCACCGGGAACCCGAAACCCTCCGAGCGCGCCAACACCGCCGTCGCGTGTGCGCCGCGGTAGAGATCGGCGAGCGCGGCGTCGGAGAGCGTGCCGGTGAAGCGCACGAGCCCGTCGCGTTCGGCGGCTCGAGCTGCGCGGCGGACAGCGGGATCGACGGGTCCCGTCACGAGCACGTGCAGCGGCTCGGGCGTCACCGCAGCGGCGGCTTCGAGGAGCAGGTCGAGGCGCTTCTTCGGCCGGCCCGCGCCGACCGCGAGGACGTAGGGGCGCGGTGGGGGAGCTTGCGGCGCGGGGCGGCGCTCTGCGCTCGCCTGGAGGAACGCGGGCGCGAGGCCCCACGGAACCTCCGCGACGTGCGCGCCGCGCGCAGCGAGGTGGGCCCTGACCGCGGCCGAAGGGGTGCACACGGCAGCGGCCCGGGTCGCCGCGAAGCGCGCCCAGCCGCGGTGCCGGCGGCCGGCGTTCTCGGGCTCGCGCGCGAGCCAGGGCAGCTCGTGCACGGTCGCGACAGCGCGCACGCGGCGTGACAGCGGAAAGGCGGAGACGAAGGAGTGCAGGAGGTCGGCGCGCGCTCGCTCTGCCGCGCGCGGCAACACGAGCTGCCGCCACGCGGCCCGCGCGAGCCCGCGCCGCGCGCGGGGCGGCGGGGTCAAGGGGATGAGCTCGACATCGCGGCGCTCGGCGAGTGCTGCGAGCGCGCCCTCGAACACCCGCCGGACACCGCCCGGCAAGCGCTCATCGCAGGGCGAGAGGTCGATGGCGACACGCACGGGGTCAGAGTTTAGGCGGCCCTGGCCCGCACTGCGGGAGGAATCGAACGGTACCAATCGAACGGTACCAGGACCCGCGCGGCAATGCGTCAGCCCGCAATTCCCGCTCCACGTCCGACCCGCCTCCCGCACCGCGAGGTAGCCTCTCCCTCCTATGTTCCTTCGCCCCTCTCCCGCGCCGCTCGCCCTGGTTTGCGCGGCGCTCTTGACCACCGGCTGCCTCGTCGATCGCTCGTCGACCAACGTCCCGCTCGATCCGGCCGCGGTCGCCGCGATCCAGCCCGGTGTGTCCACCGCCGACGACGTGACGCGCCTCCTCGGCGCCCCTGTCGAAGTGGTGCAGCTCGGCCGCCGCAGCGCTTGGCTCTACGAGTACCTGCTCATGAAGCGCGCGGGGCTCTTCCTCATCCTCTTCGGGACCCGCGGCACCGACACCCAGGCCGACCGCGTGTGGGTGTTCCTCGACGAACAAGACCGCGTCAGCCACGTCGGCGCGACGTTCGATGCCGACGAGGCCGAGTACGCGCTCCCAGGCTTCCGGTCCGCGCGCACAGCGGGGGCGGGGCAGTGAGAGCGCCCGCGCTCGCCCTCGCGATCGCCCTGGGGGCACTCGGCGGCGGCTGCCTGCAAGGGGACCTCAACCGGGACCGCGTGCTGCAGCCGCTCGCCGAGCACCACGTCACCGGGCTCCGGCCGCTCGCAGACGACCTCACCGTCGTCCTCGAGCGCCTCGGCGCACCGCTCTTCGTGCGCGAGCTCGGCGACGGCGTCGCCCTGGCGTACGGTTGGCTCGACACGACCAACTGGAACCTCGAAGCCCAGGTCCCCGTCGGTGACGCGGGCTCCATGCAGTTCACCTACAACTCGACGAACGAGGCCCTGCCCGGCGTCGTCGTCTTCCTCGACGGGGACCTGCGCGTCGTGCGCGTCGAGCGCGGCCTCCTGCGCAACCTCGTGCCCGCCGAGGTCACCCCCCGGGACCTCGACCTCGACCTCGACGAGACCCCCTGAGCGCGCTCCGATGACCGCCACCCCCTCGCCGACCGCCGCGTGTCCGCTCGATTGCCCCGATGCGTGCGGTGTGCTGGTCGAGCGCGATGCGCGGGGCCAACTCGCGCGGCTGCGCGGCAACCCTGCGCATCCGTGGTCGCGCGGCTCGCTCTGCGGCAAGACCGCGATCTTTCACGAGCTCGTTCATGCGCCGAATCGAGTGCAACAGCCGCTCGTGCGGCGCGGGCCCAAGGGCACGAACACGTTCGCAGCGGTCGAATGGGATGAAGCCCTGGACGTGATCGCGCGGCGCGTCGAAGGAGTCCCCGGCGACGAGCTGCTCGCCGCGTGGTACGGCGGCACGATGGGCCAGGTGCAGCGCGCGTTCCCGCTGCGCCTGATGCACAAGCTCGGCGCGACGTTCATCGACGGCACCATCTGCGACGCCACCGCCGAAGCCGGCTACCGCGCGGTGCTCGGGCACGTCGTCGGGCCGCACCTCGGCGAGGAGCTGCCGCAGGCCGACCTCGTCGTGCTCTGGGGCTGCGACGCCGCGCGGACGAACCAGCACCTCTTGCCGCGCCTGAAAGAAGCGGCGCAGCGCGGTGTGCCGGTCTTCGTCATCGACGTCTGGCGCACGGACACCGTGCGCAAGGTCGAGGCCTGGGGCGGCCACGGCGTGCTCGTGCGACCGGGCACGGACGCCGCGCTGGCGCTGGGCCTCGCCGCGCGCGCGTTCGACGAGCGCGCCGCGGACCTCGCTTACCTGAAGGAGCGCTGCACCGGCGCCGCGGAGTGGCGGGCGCACGTCGCAGGTGCGTGGCCGGAGGCCCGCGTCGCCGAGGTCACCGGCGTCGCGCCTCTGGCCTTCCGCGCGCTCTCCGACGCGCTGCACCGCGCGCGGCGCCCGATCCTCAAGACCGGCATCGGATGGACGCGGCGGCGCAACGGCGGCGAAGCGATGCGCGCGGTGTGCGCGCTTGCGGCGACCCTCGGTCACGCGGACCGGGTGCACTTCGAGTCCTCCGATCACTTCGGCTTCGATCGCACCGGGGTCACGCGGCCCGAGCTGCGCCCGGGCGGCGTCGCCCAGCCGCCGCTCGTCAGCCACGTGCAGCTCGGCGCAGAGCTCGCCGCGGGGCGCTTCCGCGCGGCGTTCGTGTGGGCGCACAACCCCGTCGCGACGGTGCCCGACGCGGGCCGAGTGCGCGCGGGCCTCCTGCGCGATGACCTCTTCCTGGTCGTGCACGAGCTGATGCCGACCGAGACGGCGCGCCTCGCCGACGTCGTGTTGCCGGCGACCGCGTTCGTCGAACACTCGGACGTCTACACGAGCTACGGCCACCGCACGTTGCAGGTGGCCTGGAAGAGCTGCGTCCCGCCCGGCGCACAGCGCAGCAACGTCGACACGTTCAGCGCGCTCGGCCTGCGGCTCGGGTTCACAGAGCCGGGCCTCTTCGATCAGCACGAAGACGTGCTCGTCGGGGAATACCTCGCGCGGAACCGCGCGCGGTTCAGCTCCGACGAATACAACCGCGCCGTGCGCGGCGAGCCCGTCGAGCTCACGCCGCGGGTGTTCGCGGACCAGGGCACGCCGTCGGGCAAGATCGAGCTCTGTGGGGTCTCCGACGGCCGGCAGCTCGGCCCCCCCGACCACGTCGCCGACGAAGACGCGGGCACGGGACCGAACGCGCGCGAGCCCTACCAGCTCCTGCTCGCGCCGTCGTTCGCGACGCACAACTCGACGTACCTGCATTCGTCGCGGCACGCTGCGCGCATGGGGCCGCCGACGGTGTGGTTGCATCCCGACGACGCGCGGAGCGAGGCGCTCGGCGACGGCGCGCGGGTGCGCCTCGCCAATGACTTCGGCGCGTTGACCCTCTCGGTCGCGACGAGCCCCGATGTCCCGCGCGGCGCGGTGCGCGTCGACGGCTTCGTCGATGTCGACGCGGTCCCCGAAGCCGTCGGCGCGAGCGCCCTCGTTCCGCCCGCGCGGAGTGATCTCGGCCACGGAAGCTGTGTGTACAGCGCCCGTGTGCGCCTCGAAGCGGTCGCAGAGTGACCCAGGAGAACGTGATGGACCTCGGCCTTGCAGACAGAGTGGTGTTCGTGACGGGCGCGTCCGGCGGTATCGGGCGTGCGCTCGCGCGGGCGTTCGGCGCGGAGGGCGCACGCCTCGTGCTGCACGGGCACGGCCAGCTCGCTGCGCTCGAGGAATGGACCGCAGCGCAGCCCTTTGCGGACCGGGCGCTCGTCGTCGGCGCGGACATCGCGGACCCCGCCGCGGTCGAAGCCGCGTTCGACGCGGCCCGCGCCCGCTTCGGCCGCGTCGATGTCTGCCTGGCGAACGCTGGCGTCTGGCCGCCCGAAGACGTGCACGTCGTCGATCTGGACGAAACACGCGCGCGCCGCACCGTCGAAGTGAACCTCTTCGGAGCGCTCTGGACCGCCCGTGGGTTCCTGCGGACGCTGCGCGCGACGGGGCCGCACCCCTCGGGCGATGGCGCGGCGCTCGTCTTCACGGGCTCCACCGCGGCGAAGTTCGGCGAGCGCGGCCACGCGGACTATGCCCTCGCGAAGGCGGGCCTCTACGGCTTGGCGCGCTCGCTGAAGAACGAGATCGTCGCCCTGGACCCGCGCGGGCGGGTGAACATCGTCGAGCCCGGTTGGACGGTCACCGAGATGACTCGGCGGACATTGGCCGACCCCGAGCTCGTCGCGCGCGCCGTGCGGACGATGCCCCTGAAGCAGCTCGGGCGCGCAGACGACGTCGCCCGGGCTGCGGTGTGGCTGGCCTCGCCCGTCGCCGCGCGGCACCTCTCGGGCGAGGTGCTCACCGTCGCGGGCGGTATGGAGGGGCGCGTCCTCGACTGAGGACGAAAGGCTCGCGCACGCGCGGGCTCCGGCGGTACGCTGTGGCGATGGACCACAGCCGCCCCTACCGTGAGCTGACCCCTGCGGCGATCGTCTCAGGCATCCTGCTCGGCGCAGTGCTCAACATGGGCATCTGCTTCGCCGGCCTGCAGATCGGCTTCACGATCGTCGGCAGCGCCGTCGCCGCGGTGCTGGGCTTCGGCCTCTTGCGCGGCGTGCTCGGGCGCGGCTCGATCCTCGAGGTCAACATCTTCCAGACCGTCGCCTCGGGGGTGAACACGGTCAACGCGGGCATCATCTTCACGGTGCCCGTGTTGTTCCTGCTCGGGTTGCAGGACCAGATCGATGTGCCGGCGTTGCTGCTGGCGACGGTCGCGGGCTCGATGCTCGGGGTCGTCCTGATCATCCCGCTGCGCAAGCAGATCATCGACTACGAGCGCCTGCGTTTCCCCGAGGGCATGGCGGTGGCTTCGATCCTGCGCGCGCCGGGCGCGGGGGTGCGGAAGTCGCGGCTCCTGCTGCTGGGCATCGCGGTCGCGGCGACGATCACGGGGTTGACTCAGGTGCCCTTCGGCCGGCCGGTGCTGCACGAGAGCTACGACCTCGGCGCGCTGCTCGGCGTGCCCGCGACGTTCAACTTCTGGCTCGCGGTGTCGATGCTCTCGCTCGGCGCGGGTTTCCTCGCGGGGCGCGGGGGCCTCGTCGTCCTCTACGGCACGCTGCTGAACTACTGGGTGCTCATCCCCGCGGCGATCTTCCTGGGCTGGCTGCCGCCGAACCTCGCGGCGGAGACCCGCGCGGCGCTCGAAGCTGGGCTCACCGGGCTCAGCCACGGGGACAGCGCCCAAGCGTTCTTCGGCGCGTTCTCGAAGTTCACGTCGCGGCACGTCGGCATCGGCATGATCCTCGGCGGCGCGCTCGCAGGGATCGTCATCGCGGCGCCGGCGCTGAAGGCTGCGCTCGCGAGCCTGCGCCAAGGAAACGCCGATGGCGGAGAGCGCGAAGAGGTCTCGCTGTCCGTCATCTCGGGCGTCTCGGTGCTCGGGTTCATAGGGCTCTTCGCAGCGACCTACATGGCGGGCAACGGCCAAGTCAGCATCGTGCAGGCGCTCCTCTGCACCGTCGCGGGCGGCGTCTGGCTCTGGCTCGCGGGCCTCGTCGTCGCGCAGACGACCGGCCGCACGGACTGGTCGCCGCTTTCGGGCCTGGCGCTGATCGCGATCGCGATCATGATGGGCATCCTCGGCACCAGCCAGGAGATGATCGTGCCCGCGGTGACCGTCGGCGCCGCGATCTGTGTCGCGACGTCGATGTGCGCGGACATGATGGCGGACCTGAAGACGGGTTACCTGATCGGCAGCAAGCCGCTGAAGCAGCAGATCGCGCAGATCTCGGTGGCGTGGATCGGGCCGGGCATCGCGCTCTTCACGGTGATCCTCCTGTGGAAGGCCTACGCGTTCGGACCGAACCAGGCCGCGATCCTGCACGAGCGCGCCGTCGCTGCCGGCGGCGAGGTCCTCGCGGCCTGGGAGGCCGGCGGGGGCAGCCCCGAGAAGCTGGCGGCGGGCATCCCGACCCTCGGCGCGCCGCAGGCAGGGGCGCTGCAATCGGCGATCCAGATCGTGCAGTCCGGCGACGTGCCGCTCGGTAAGTACGCTGCGGGCGCGCTCGCGGGGCTCGCGGTGAGCGTGCTCGTGTCGCCGGGCATCGGTGTGATGGTCGGGCTGTCGCTCTACCTGCCGTTCGAATACATGGTCGTGTTCGGGATCGGCGGGCTCCTCGCGCTCCTCTTCACGCGGCTGCGCGGCGCGCACTGGGTCGAAGACACCGGTGTGCCCGTCGCCGCGGGATTGATCGTCGGGGACGCCCTCGTCAACGTCGTCGTCGCCGTCATCAAGGTCGGCAAGGAGCTCTTCTGATGGCGCTGCGCCTCCTCTTCGTCGTCGCTTTCTGCGTCATGACCGTCGGAGCCGCGGGCTTCGCGAAGGACGTCGAACCCCTCGCCTGGCCGCTCTATGGTGGGGGACTCGTGCTCACCCTCGTGACGGGGGTCGCCTTGAAACGGCGGACACAGCGGGAGACCGCTGCGGCGGCCGCGGGCTCGGCCAGCCTCGAGGTCCTCGTCGCGGAGGTGCGCGCGATCCACGCCGACGTCCTGGCGATCCAGCAGAGCCCCCTGCAGGACGCAGCGTTGTTGGCGCGGCTCGAGGCGGTCCTCGCGCGCTGCGCGTTGCTCGGCCAGCGCAACGAGGAGTTCCTGCGCACCCTCGGCTTCGAGGCTTACGTGCGCGTGTGGGACGGCTTTGCGACGGGCGAGCGCCTCATCGCGCGCGCGTGGTCGATGACGGCCGATGGTTTTGCTGCCGAGGGGCGGGCGGAGCTGCCGCGCGCTCAAGCGGCCCTGGCCCGCGCAGCGGGTTGAACACCCCGCGGCCCGGCTTTCAGTCGCGCGCGCGGAACTCGACCCGCTGGCGGAACGTGCTGGGCACGGCGACGCCGCCAGCGGTGGCGGGCGCGAAGCGCCACGTCTCCAAGGTGCTGCGCGCGAGCTCGTCGAGGCGCGCGAAGCCGCTCGACTGGGCGACCCGGGCTGCGGTCACGCGCCCGTCGGCGGCGACGTCGAGCTCGACGGTGACCTCGCCGACCCAGCCGCGGCGGGCCCAGCTGTCCGGGTAGTCCGGCAGCGGGGTCGCCCCGGGCAGCGGGGACGGGGCCGAGGGGGCGGGTTGGGCCGCCGCCGGGGGCTCGGGGGCCGCCTCTGCGGGCGGCAGGGGTGTCGGCGGCGGGGTGACCTCGGGGGCGACTGGAGGGTCGATCGGGGGCTCCACCCGGACGACCCGCAGGTCGGTCTCGAGGGGCAGCTCGCGGAAGGGGTCCGCCTCGTCGCTCGTCGGGCGCGGACCCTCTGGCGGAGGTTCGAGCCACGGGGGCGGGTCGAGCGGCTGGTCGACGGTGGCCTCTGCGACGTCGGGTACCGGCGGCGGTTCGTCCGGTTCCTCCGGCAGGGTCAGCTCCTCGGGGACCTCCTGGACGGGCTCGTAAGGGGCGCTCGCCGGGGCGATGACCGCCACTTCGAGCGTCCGCTGGCCGCTGCGCTTTGGCATGCCAGCCACCCAGACGAGCGCCGCGCCGAGCGCCGCGCCATGCACGAGCAGCGACGCTGCGAGGCTGTTCGTTCGGGCGGAGGCGCGGAGCATGGGCCGGGTCGAGGGTAGAGAGAGAGAATACGGCTTCGCTGCCCCGACGGTGGGAGGAACGGGCCGCGCGCGGCGCGGTTCAGACCCAGGTTGAACCTTTCGGCGACAGGGGCGTTGCCTCCGACACCCCATGGCACTGCTCTCTCTCACCCCCCTTCTCGTCGCGACGCTCGTCGCGCCTGCCGCTCCCCAGGAGGAGCCCTCCCGACCCAAACCGGACGCCGACGGCCCCCCGGTGGTCGTCACGCCGCTGCGCAACGCCGAGGATCCCCAGCGGGTCCCGTACACCGTGCACGTGGTCGACGAAGAGCTCCTGAACGACCGCGTGTACCGCACGATCCCGCAGGTGATGCGCGACGTCCCGGGCGTGCTGCCGCAGGAGACCGCCCACGGCCAGGGTTCGCCGTACATCCGTGGTTTCACCGGCTACCAGACCCTGTTGATGGTGGACGGGATCCGCCTCAACAACTCGGTGTTCCGCGCGGGCCCCAACCAGTACTGGAACACCGTCGATCCGACCAATGTCGATCGCCTGGAAGTCGTGAAGGGGCCGACGTCGGTCCTGTACGGCTCGGACGCGGTCGGCGGCACCGTCAACGTCTTCACGCGGGACCCGTACATCACGGACCGCCCCATCGGCGGTCGGTTGATGTACCGCATCGCCGACGGCGAGAGCTCCCACGTCGCGCGCCTCGAGCTCGGCGGTGCGATCGGCGAGCACACGGCTTGGCTCTTGGGCGTCTCCCGCAAGGACTTCGGAAACGTGGAAGCGGGCGCTCCGACCGGTGAGCAGCCGAACACGGGCTACGACGAATGGACCGGTGACCTGAAGGTCGTGCACTGGCTCGACGACGACGCGCGCCTGACCGTCGCGCACATGCAGGTCGATCAGAACGATGTGCCGCGGACCCATACGACCCGCGATGCGATCTCGTTCGAAGGGACGAGCATCGGTACGGACATCCGGCGTGACCTCGATCAGAACCGTCAACTGAGCTACGTCCGCCTCGAAACCTTCGGCGAGGTCTCCTCCGCCACGACGTTCTCGTTCCAGCGCCAGGAGGAGCTGCAGAAGCGTGTGCGCTCCAACGGCCGCTACGACGAGCAGGGCTTCGACGTCGGCACGGTAGGTTTCACGAGCGTCTTCTCGCTCGACAGCGGCCCGGGGCGGTTCACGACCGGCCTCGAGTGGAACCAGGACCGCGTCGACTCCTCGCTGCAGCGCTTCAGCCAGCAGACGCCCGCCGACGACATCCAGGGCCCCGTCGCGGACGACGGGACGTACGACCTGCTGGGCCTCTTCGCCCAGCAGGAGTTCGCGCTCGGCGAGCGCACGGACCTGGTCCTCGGCGCCCGTTGGACCTACGCCGCGGCGCGCAGCGACCAAGTCCGCGATCCGGTGACGGACCAGCGCATCAGCATCGACGAGAGCTGGAACGACCTCACCGGCTCCGTGCGCATCGACCATGCGCTCGACGAGGCCGGGCACACGGTGCTCTTCGGCGGCATCTCGCAGGGGTTCCGGGCGCCGAACTTCTCGGACCTGTCGCGCTTCGACTCCGCGCGCACGAACGAGTTCGAGATCCCTGCGACGGACCTCGATCCCGAGCGCTTCGTGCAGTTCGAGGTCGGGGCCAAGCAGCGCGAAGGGCGCTTCTCGGCCCTCGCGGCGGCGCACTACACGCTCGTCGATGACGTCATCCAGCGCTTCCCGACGGGCAACACCAACGGCGCGGGTGAAGTCGAGATCGCCAAAGCGAACGTCGGAGACGGCGAAGTGTTCGGCTTCGAGTTCGGCGCGGCCTACGATCTGACCGACGAGTGGACGATCTTCGGCGACATCGCTTGGTTGGACGGAGAGCTCGAGAACGTCGAGACCGCGGGGGCGGCGCCGCGCAAGGAGCCCATCACGCGGCTGCAGCCGACGACGGTGCACCTCGGCGCCCGCTACACCCCCGTCGACGACAAGTGGTTCGCCGAGGCGTTCCTGACGTGGGCCGACGATGCCGACAAGCTGTCGCCTTCCGATGAGCGCGACACGAGCCGCATCCCGCCCGGCGGGACGCCGGGTTACACCGTCCTCGACCTGCGCGGCGGCTACAACGTCGCGAAGGGTTGGGACGTCGTGATCGGCGCCGAGAACGTCACGGATGAGGACTACCGTGTGCACGGCTCGGGTTCGAACCGCGTGGGGCGCAACCTCTACGTCGGCTTCACCTGGTCGTTCTGATGGTGAGTGACCCGTGCCCTTGGGGGGACGCGGGTCGAACGACGCCTCCGCGGGCTCGACCGTGGGGGCGTCGCCTTTTGCTCGAGCCGAGTGTTGGCGACCGGGTCCGACTTGCTCTACGGTGACGCGCATGGAGACCCTGCGTGTGCGCGGCGAGGACGTGCCGCTGCTGTCGATCGGTGACGCAGGTGCGCCGCGGCTCCTGTTCCTGCACGGGTACGCGCGCCATCCGCTCGATTACCGCCTCGGTCTGGAGGCCGTCGCAGAGCGCGGGTTTCGGATCGTCGCGCCGTTCCTGTTCGCCAACCACCGCTTGCGCCGGCCCCCGACGAGCTTCTGGGCGGCTGCGGCGCTCGGTCGACGCACCTTCGAGGCGCTCTGCGCTGCGGCCCTGCTCGACCCGAGCAGCGGCGTCTTCGGCCACTCCACGGGCGGCGCCGTGGCGCTGACCCTCGGCGCGCGGCCCTCAGCTCCGCCGGCGATCCTCGCCATCAACCCCGTGCAGCCCTCGGAGCGCCACGTGCTGTCGTTCATCCTGAGCTCGGGGTGGATGAACACGAAGCTGGCGCTGGGGCTCGCGGGGGACGGTCGGCTCGGCCGCCAGGTCCTGCGCGAGAGCGGGCCGCGCTTCTATGCCAACTGGCTGCGCGATCCGCGCCGTGGCCTCGCTCTGATCGAAGGCCTGACGCGGTACTCCTATCCCCGCGTCGAGCGCCTCTTCCGCGGACAACGGAACGCGACGACGCGGGCGCGTGTGCTCTACGGCGCCGGCGACGAGTTCTATCCGAGCTCCGCCGGGTTACGAGAGGGCCTGGCGCGGGTGTACGCACACTCGGAGGTGCGTTCGCTCGAGGGAGAGAACTCCCACGAGTGGCTCATGATTCGGCCGACACTGCTGGCCGACGAAGTCGCTGCGTTCTTCGCAGCCACGTAATACGAGGGCGCCGCAGGCGCTCAGGCCCCTTGCGATGTCACGGTGCGAGCGGCCAACGCTTCGAGCGCCTGGAAGAGCGCGTCCACGTCGATCGGCTTCGCGATGTAGTCGTCCATCCCGGCTGCGAGGCACGATTCCCGGTCACCTTCGAGCGCGTTGGCGGTCATTGCGATGACGTGCAGTGGCTGGCCGTCTCTGCCGCGCTCGTCGTTCGCGCGCAGCTTCGCCGTCGCGGCGCTGCCATCCAGGACAGGCATCTGGAGGTCCATCAGCACGACGTCGAAGCGTTCCGCAGCGAGGGCGGTCAGCGCCTCCGCACCATTCTCAGCGACCTGTACGGTGTGACCCCAGCGCTCCAGCAGGAGGCGCGCGACCCGCTGGTTCACCAGATTGTCCTCCGCGACGAGCACCATCAGCGGACGCGCGGCGCGTTTCGCTGATGGCGCTCGTCGCGGCAGCGGTGCGGGCGGTACGTCGACTGCTGGCTGCGACTCCACAGCGGCGCACGGCAACGTCAACGTGAAGGTGCTACCGCGGCCGACTTGGCTCTCGAGCGAGACCTTGCCGCCCATGAGCTGCGCCAGGTCGCGCGAGATCGCCAGGCCGAGGCCCGATCCGCCGAAGCGCCGCGACGTCGACATCTCCGCCTGTGTGAACGGCTGGAACACTGCGGCTTGATGCTCGGGTGCGACCCCGATGCCCGTGTCCTCGACGGCCAGTGTGAGCACCTCGCCCGAGGAGGCCGCTGACCAGCGCACGCGTAGGCTGACGCGGCCTTCATGCGTGAACTTCACTGCGTTGCCGAGGAGGTTCAGCAAGACCTGGCGAATGCGCTGCGGATCGCCGATCAGTCGCTGGGGTGTCCCTGGCGCGATCTCCGTGTTGAGCTCGAGGCCCTTGGACCGCGCGAGCACCGTCACGAGCTGCAAGGTGGGCGTGATGACCTCGTCCAGATCGAACGGTCGCCGTTCGACATGGAGCTCACCTGCTTCGATACGTGAGAGATCGAGCACGTCGTTGAGGATCTGCAGCAGCGCCATCGCCGAAGCGTGGGCGGTGCCCAGTTGCTCGTTGCGCTCGGCCTTGGTCGCTGCCTCCGTAGCGAGCTCGATCATCCCGAGGATGCCGTTCATCGGGGTGCGGAGTTCGTGGCTCATCGTCGCGAGGAAGCGCGACTTTGCGCGCGTGGCCGCTTCGGCGTCGGCGCGGGCCGATTCGAGCGAGGTCTTCTGCTCCTCGAGCTCTACGACGAGGTCTCGCGCGACGGCCAACGTACGCCCGTTGCGCTTGCGGAGGCGCTCGGCCGTCTGCGCGGTCATCGAGAGGTAGAGCGCGAGCGCGGTGCACGCCGTGTGTTTGAAGAGCTCGAGCGCGATCGGCACACCGCCGTACAGAGACTCCTCGAGCGCGATCCAGCCGAGGTGCAGTCCTGACGCACCAGCGGTGCATACGAGGCACCACCGCACGCCGATGTTGAGCTGGTCGAAGACCCGCGCGTACGGCAGGAAGAAGAGCCACGACGCGCTCGCGCCGGTCGCCCAGACCGCCGCGCCGAAGACGATGAGGTCCGTCAGCAGGAAGACCGAGCCCAGGTGGACCCGCGCGTCCGTGCGATACCACGCCCTCAGCGCGATCCAACTGCAGAGGGTGTAGAGCGCCGTCGCGAGCGCATACGGACCGAGCTCGAGGTGCGCGTGCGCCGGCGGTGTCAGGTGCTGGTGCAGCGCGACGAGCAGCAGGACCAGCCCGAGGCCGAGCGCTCGCAGGGCCGGGATGTCGTCCGTGTGGTAACGCCGGTCGCGCTCGCGCTTCGCCTGACGCTGCAGCTCAGGGTCGAGATAGAGCGTGTCCGCCTCCGAGCGCGGGGGCTGTGGCTCGGGGCGCGGGGACGTCGGGGGCTTCGGGACTGGCAAGGGGAGAGGCGGGCGCTCCGCCCGTGCCTCCTCCTGTCGGCAGAACCGGTGGTCTGGACTGAGGGGTTGCGCCAGATCGCCATGGGCTCAGCGCTCGGTGCGCGACATCAGGGCCGGCAGACGGTGGGGGTCGTCCGTCTCGGCGTAGGACCGCTCCCCCTGGGCGATGTACGCGCGGGCCACGCCTGAGCCGCGGCGGGCCGGCAGGCCCGTGCGCGCGAGCAGCTCGGGCTGCCCCTCGGGGTCGATCGTCTGGACGAGCCGGCTCGCCACGTAGGGGCGCAGCGCTGCGCGGTGCAGCGCCCGGGTCGCGGGGTCCTCCGCGGGCCCGACGACGGTGACGTGCACGGGCGGGTGCAGGCACAGGTCGACGGCGCGCCCGTAGGCCGCCGCGTCGAAGCCGAAGCGCAGGTGGTCGCGCTGGAACGCGGTGAGCGCCCCTCGGCCGCGGGCGACGAACTCAGGGCGACGCACGAGGTGTCCGAGTCGGATCAGGGCCTCGGCGAGCACCGCGTTCTCGACGAGCTCCAGGTCCTCGCGCGGGCGCCCGCCGCGCGGCGCAGCGTGCACGCTCGAACGGAAGGCGCCGTCGTCGTCGGCGAGGTCGCGCAGCGCGGTCACGGCGAGCTGCTCCGCGGCTCCGAGGTAGCGGTTCGCGCCGGCGCAGTGCACGGCCTCTACGAGCGCGCGCAAGAGCGCGCCTTGATCGCACAGGAACCCGGGCTGGTTCCACGCACCGTTCCAGTAGTGCGCGGCGCCCTGCGCGGGATCCCAGAGGTTCGCCAGCAGGAAATCCAAGGCGGACAGCGCGAGGCGTTCGCTCCGCGCGTCGTCCAGCACGACCCCGACCTTCAGGAGCGCGATGACCGCTGCCGCGTTGCGATCGGTGAGAATGCGCGGGTCGATCGGCGGTGCGCCGCGCCGCGCGCGCGCTGCGGCGGAGCCCAGGTTCGCGCGCACGGAGTCTTCGTCCTGGCCCGCGCGGAACGCTCCAGTCGCCGGATCGAGGAGGCGCTCTTCGAGGAAACCCAGGATCCCGCGCGCGGTCGCTGCAAAGCCCTCATCGCCGAGCGCCTGGTACGCTTCGACGTACGCGAGCATGCGCTTCGCGTTGCTGTCGAGCGGCTTCTCCGTCTGCGGCGCGCTCCAATCGGCGCCGCGGCTGAAGCGGTAGAAGCCCCCGTCGACGCGGTCGTGGATCGCGCCGCTTTGCATCGCGCGCAGCGTCCGCAGGACGGTGTCGAGGGTGCGCGGATCGCCGGTCTCCGACCAGCGCACGAGCAGGAGGTGCAGGGCCTCGGGGTGGGGGAACTTCTGACGTGCGCCCCACCCGCCGTGCACCGGGTCGGAGGTCTCGATCAGGGTTTGGACGACGCGCTCCACGAGGCGCGGGTCGAAGTCGCCGAAGTTGCTCGGCGAGGGCGCGATCGGCGCACGGTGCGGCCGCGGTGCGAGGCCCAGAGGGCTCGCTGCGCGCAACGCCGCGAGCAGCTCGGGGGCGCTGCGCACGGGCAGCTCCTCCAAGAGCTCACCTTCGGGGGACACGAGCGCGGCGGTCGGCCAGCCGGCGCTGCAGAGGCGGCGGTCGAGCTCGGGCTCTGCGTCCTTGTCGACGAGCACCGGCACGCAGCCCGCCAGGTCCGCGGGTTGCGCGCAGGCTTCCAGCTCCGCCTGGAGCGCCCGCGAGCGCTCGCACCAGGGCGCGACGAGGAGCACGAAGAGCGGCACGCCGCGGGAGTCGGCGGCGGCGCGTGCCTCGCTCTGGAACGGGTGCCACAACATGGTGTCCGCAGGGCGGCGCACCGCTGGCGCGCCTCCCCCCGCTATCGGACCAGCCAGAGGGGCGAGGTCGAGCGAATCCCCGCGCCCGCCTCAGCGTGGGAGGTTCCCGGGCCGCACGAACTCGCCGCCGAGGCGCTTCGTGAGCTCCGAGTCGTTGCGCGCCTCGGCGCGCCGCTCGAGCTCCGCGAGGGGGGGCAGCCCGAGCTCGGCGCGCTCGGCGTCGGTGGTGCGCGGGTCCACCTGGTAGAGGCGCCAGCGGCCGGTGATCGGGACGTAGACGGACTGCGTCCCGTAGGGCTGGGGCTCGCCGAGCAGGAGCGCGAGGCGGTCGCGGGCCTCCGCGCGCACGAGGCTGCCGCGCGGCTCACCGAGCGCCACAGCGCGGCCGCCGAGGGCTTCGGCGAGCACGAGGTGCTGCGGCTCGTCCGAGCGCACGAGGGTGGCGCCGGCCCAGAAGTTCTGCGCCGCGCTCTCGAGCTCACCCGCGTCGGACCAGGCGACGACCTCGGCGTACCGGGCGCCCTGGGCGTCGAGCACCGCGAGGTCGAGCCCCGCCGTCCCGCCCTGGCGCCCGAGGTCCGCGAGCACGCGCTCGAACTGCGCCCGCTCGCGCGCCCCGTCGGGGGTGGGCGCGGCCGGCACGGAGCTCGAACGGCAGGCGCCACCGAGGGCCACGAGGGCGACGAAGCAGGCGAGCGAGGTGGGGCGGCGCGACATGGTCGGGGGAGGATACCTCCGCGGGGTGTCGCGCTGGTGGTCGGGGCTGGCCGGTACCCCCTCGAACGGTACCAGGTACGAGTTTGCGGCGCGGCGCGCGGTGGCGGTCCGCTCGC
>CAYOBN010000014.1:0-59265 GCA_964402175.1 uncultured Planctomycetaceae bacterium
CAGCGAAGCGCGCGCAATCGCGCGCAAAGCTGGCGCCTCGCCGCCAACTCGTACCTGGTACCGTTCGAACCCAGCCCCCGCTGCCGTGCACCCTGGGCACCACCCCACGAATCGCTCCGAAACACACCAGCGCTGGGGTTGACCACATCCCGATGCCACCGCATCATGTGGCCCATGGCCCACCGCGCCCCAGGCCGGGACGCCACTCCGCACCCCTGCGGGTGCGGCTGACACCGCGAGCCCACGGGCCGTGCCACCCACTCGACCCGGCACGCCCCCGTGACCGACACGCCTCGGCGCGCTGGACTCCGGTGTCCGGCTCCGCGGCGCAACGCCGTGCGTCTTTCCACCACGACCGGCCGTTCTTCTCTCCCCCCCCTGCGCCCCTGCTCCCCCCCGCGCGGGGGCCAGCCGATCCGCCCGGAGACCGGTCTCCCCCGGTCTCCGCGACCCCCCCCGGGGTCCCCCTCCTCCCCGCTTCCCCACCCGGTTCCCCCTCCGCCGTCGCGCGCTCCGCCCCCCGAGCGCCGACGCCCGAAAGGTACGCCTTGGACTCCCTCCGCAGCGACACCCCGACCAGGGACGCCCACTCCCGGGACGCCCAGAACCTGGCGGCCCACGACCCGGCGACACAAGTCCGGACCAGCGACACCCGCCGCGCCACTGAAGGCCGCGCGGGGCTCACGCAGCGCCCGACCACCCAGAGCTCCACGGGCGGCGGCATGCAAGTGCGCAAGCGCAACGGCGGCCTCGAGCCCGTCGACCTGAACAAGATCGTGCGCGCCGTGAGTCGCTGCTGCGAGGGCCTCGAGGGCGTGGATCCGATGCGCATCGCAACGCGCACGATCAGCGGCCTCTACGACGGCGCGTCGACCGAAGAGCTCGACCGCCTCTCGATCCAGACCGCGGCTGCGCTCATCGGCGAAGAGCCGCAGTACTCGCGCCTCGCGGCGCGCCTGCTCGGCGCGTACATCGACAAAGAGGTGCAGAACCAAGAGGTCTACTCCTTCAGCCAGTCGGTGAAGGTCGCGTACGACGCGGGCCTCATCAACGAGCGCACCCAGGAGTTCGTGCAGGCGAACGCGCGCAAGCTGAACGACTCGATCGAGCTCGACCGCGGCCAGCGCTTCGAGTACTTCGGCCTGCGCACCGTCTACGACCGGTATCTGCTCAAGCACCCGGTGACCCGCAAGGTCATCGAGACGCCGCAGTACTTCTTCATGCGCGTCGCGTGCGGCCTCTCGACGACGCCGGGTGAGGCCCGGGACTTCTACCGCCTGATCTCGTCGCTGCGGTACCTGCCGAGCTCGCCGACGCTGTTCAACACGGGCACGCGCCACACGCAGCTCAGCTCGTGTTACCTCTTGGACTCGCCCAGCGACGACCTCGAGGGCATCTACGAGCGCTACAAGGACGTCGCGCAGCTCTCGAAGTTCGCGGGCGGCATCGGCCTCGCGTACCACCGCGTGCGCTCGCGCGGCTCGCTGATCCGCGGCACGAACGGTGAGTCCAACGGCATCGTGCCGTGGCTGAAGACGCTCGATTCGTCGGTCGCCGCAGTGAACCAGGGCGGCCGCCGCAAGGGCGCGGCCTGTGTGTACCTCGAGTCCTGGCACGCCGACATCGAGGAGTTCCTCGAGCTGCGCGACAACACGGGCGACGAAGCGCGCCGCACCCACAACCTGAACCTCGCCAACTGGATCCCCGACCTCTTCATGCGCCGCGTGGAGGAGGACGGCGACTGGTCGCTCTTCGATCCGAAGGCCCATCCGAGCCTCTGTGACCTCTTCGGCGAGGCCTTCGAGCGCGCGTACCTCGCGGCCGAGGCCAAGGGTGAGTACGTGCGCCAGGTCAAGGCGCGCGACCTCTACACGCGCATGATGCGCACGCTCGCGCAGACCGGCAACGGCTGGATGACGTTCAAGGACACGTCCAACCGGACGTGCAACCAGACGAAGCGCGCCGAGAACGTCGTGCACCTGTCGAACCTCTGCACCGAGATCCTCGAGGTCACGTCGGGCGACGAGACCGCGGTCTGCAACTTGGGTTCGCTGAACCTCGGCACCTTCGTCGTGCAAGCCGAAGGCGCAGCGACGGGCTCGGGCTGGTTCGACTTCGAGGAGCTCGGCAAGGTCGTCCAGACCGCGGTCAAGTACCTCGACCGCGTCATCGACATCAACTACTACCCCACCAAGGCGGCCGAGCGCTCGAACCGCCGCTGGCGCCCGATCGGGCTCGGGGTGATGGGTCTGCAGGACGTGTTCTTCAAGCTGCGCCTCGACTTCGACTCCGATGCGGCGCGTGAGCTCACGGCACGGATCCAAGAGCACATCTACCTGCACGCGGTCGTGACCTCGGCGCGCCTCGCGGAGCGCAGCGGCCCGCACCCCGCGTTCCAGGAGACGTGGGCCTCCGAAGGCAAGCTGCAGTTCGACCTGTGGGGCGTCACGCCGACGCTGACCAAGGAGTGGGAGGAGGCGCGCGCGCTCGTCGCGAAGCACGGCCTGCGCAACTCGTTGATGATCGCGATCGCGCCCACCGCGACGATCGCCAGCATCGCGGGCTGCTACGAGTGCATCGAGCCGCAGGTGTCGAACCTCTTCAAGCGCGAGACGCTCTCGGGCGACTTCCTGCAGGTCAACAACTACCTGATCGCCGACCTGAAGGCGCGCGGCCTCTGGAACGAGGACATGCGCAACCGCATCAAGCGCGCCGAGGGCTCGATCCAGGAGATCATGGAGCTGCCCGAGGACCTGCGCCGCCTCTACCGCACCGCGTGGGAGCTGCCGCAGAAGGCGCTGATCGACCTGGCCGCCGCGCGCGGTCCGTACATCGATCAGAGCCAGTCGCTGAACCTCTTCATGGCCACGCCGACGATCGGCAAGCTCTCGTCCATGTACCTGTACGCGTGGAAGAGCGGCCTGAAGACCACGTATTACCTGCGCTCGCGCCCGGCGACGCGCATCCGCCAGACCTCCGCGAGCGACACTACGGCTGCAGACCGAGATGCGGTCGCCTGTTCGCTCGAAAACCCGGAGTCCTGCGAGGCGTGCCAATAAGCGGGCACCTTCGCACGACACGCACACGCTGAGCTCGAGGCGTCCTTGCGAGGACGCGCAACGGGGCTCACGTCCCGCGGGAGGGACGTCGCCGCACGACGTCACCGCCACTCGGGGAGCCGGGCACCGCACACCCGGCTCCCCCCCTTCCCCCGCCGCTCCGACCCGTAGACCTCCACGACACGACCATGATCCTCGACCCCGGTTTCAACCTCACGCTCCGGCCGATGAAGTACCCGATCTTCTTCGACATGTACCGGGACGCGATCAAGAACACGTGGACCGTCGAAGAGGTCGACTTCTCGACCGACACGGTCGACCTCGCGAAGCGCCTGATGCCGGCGGAGCGGCACCTGGTGAACCGCCTCGTCGCGTTCTTCGCGACCGGCGACTCGATCGTGTCGAACAACCTCGTGCTGTCGCTCTACAAGCACATCAACGCGCCCGAGGCGCGCATGTACCTGTCGCGCCAGCTCTACGAGGAGGCGCTGCACGTCCAGTTCTACCTGACGCTGCTCGACACCTACATCCCCGACCACAAGGAGCGCGAAGCCGCCTTCGCCGCGATCGAGAACATCCCCTCGATCCGCCGCAAGGCCGAGTTCTGCTTCAAGTGGATCGACTCGGTCTTCGACATGGAGGAGACCCGCACCGACGAGCAGAAGAAGAAGTTCCTGCTGAACCTCGTCTGCTTTGCGTGCTGCATCGAGGGCCTCTTCTTCTTCGCGGCGTTTGCGTACGTCTACTTCCTGCGCAGCAAGGGCCTTTTGAACGGCCTCGCCTCGGGCACCAACTGGGTCTTCCGCGACGAGTCGTGCCACATGTCGTTCGCCTTCGAGGTCGTGCGCACGGTCCGCGACGAGCGCCCGGACCTCTGGGACGACGCGCTGGAAGCGCAGATCCTCACGATGCTGCAGGAGGCCGTCGAGTGCGAGCTCGCGTTCGCCGACGACCTCCTCTCCGGCGGTGTCGCGGGCCTCTCGAAGTCCGACATGCGTCAGTACCTCGAGTTCGTCGCCGACCAGCGCCTCCTGAACCTCGGCATGCCGGCGTACTTCGGCTCGAAGAACCCGTTCCCCTTCATGGCGCTGCAGGACGTGCAGGAGCTCTCGAACTTCTTCGAGCGCCGTGTGTCGGCCTATCAGGTCTCCGTGACCGGTGAGGTCGCGTTCGACGAGGCGTTCTGAGGCGGACGGGGCCCTGGACCCGGCGCGGGAAGCTGGGTTCAGCGCCAAGGGGATTGCGCCAGCGCCTGGGCTCCGGTTGCGGTTTCGCCAGTTTTCGGGTGCTGCGCAGTGACGCAGCAGAAGGCGCGGGGTCGCCTCGGTCGCGGCGCGTGTTGCCGCGACCTGCAACCCCGACCGGAACTGCCCATGCCCACCCCTGCCTCCGCTGCGCTCGGCGCGGCGCTGCTGCTCGCTTCTGCCCCCGTCTCCGCCCAGTCTGCTTGGCAGACGCTGGAGGCCCCCAGCCTGCCGGAATGGTCGCTGCTCGGCGCGGCGCTGGACCTCTCTGGCCCGCACCTCTTCGTCGGCGCGCCCCAGGCCTGCGCGCCGGCCCTGGGCGGCCCGATCCTGACGGAGCGCGGTTCCGTCGCCGTCTACGAGCGCGCTCCGACGGGCTGGTCCGTTGCGACGCTGCTGCAGTCGAGCACCGGACACGCCGACGACCTCTTCGGGATCTCCGTCGCCGTCGAGGGGGACCTCGCGTTTGTCGGCGCGTCCGGTGACGACGCCGCGCGCGACCGCGCGGGCGCGGTGTACGTCTACCGGCGCATCCAAGGGGTCTGGACCGAGGTCCAGCGCCTGACCGCGTCGGACGCGGTGGCGGGGGACGGCTTCGGCGGCGCCGTCGCGTACAGCGCGGGGCGCTTGCTCGTCGGCGCGCCCCTCGAAGGCCACGGTCACTACGCCGAGTGGGGCGAGGCGTACATCTTCGAGCTGCAAGGCGGCCTCTTCGTCGAGACCGCCAAGTTCCGCCCCGCGAGCGCCGTGCGCGGGGACTGGTTCGGTTACCGCGTCGACCTCCGCGGTGACCGCGCGGCGATCTCGTCGTACAGCGACGGCGCAAACGGTATCGGCGCGGGCGCGGTCTGGCTCTTCGAGTTCGACGGCCAGACTTGGCGCGAAGTCCAGCGCCTCCTGCCCCACGATGGCCACGCGTGGGGGCACTTCGGCGTCGACGTGCGGCTCGGTGACGACGAAGTGGTCGTGGGCTCCCATCGCGCGTGGCACGCCGGAGGAGTCCGGGGCGCGGTGTACGTCTTCCGTCCAGGCCCGCTGGGCTGGGAGGAAACGCAGTGCATTCGGCCCGTCGGCCTGCCGAACCTCGCCGCGTTCGGCGGCAGCGTCGCGTACACCGAGCGCGATACGCTGCTCGTCGGCGCGCCCGGCGCAGACGTCGGCCGCGGTCGCGTCTACGAGCTCGAGCGCACGGGCGCTGGCGTCTTTGCGGTCGCGCGTGTGCTCGCGCCCGCGGGCCTCGCTCCCTACGACTACCACGGCCTGCAGGTGCGCGGTGACGGCGGGACGATCGTCGCGAGCATCGCGCACCACACCGTGAACCACCCGAGCGGCGGAGCCCGGCGCGTCGGCGGCGCGTCGAGCGCGACGGTCGGTGCCACCGAGTGGACGCGCCCCTTCTGCGAGGCCCCGCTGCAAGCGTCGGGCCAGCGCGCGGGGCTGACCCTCGTCGGCGCAGCGATCGCCGGACAGGCCGTGGCCTTCGGCATCTCCGACCTGCCTGCGGGTCGCGTCGGTGTGCTCGTCGCCAACCTGCCCGGCTCCAGCGCCCCCGCGGCGCTCGGCTCGTGCCTCGTTGGACCCACCGCCGTCCTGGGCGCGTTCGTGACCGATGCCGAGGGCGCCGCGCAGCCGCTCATCCCCGCACAGCGCTTCGGCGCCTGGTCCACCCCGGGCCTCACCCTGCACCTCGAAGCCCGCGCCCGCGCCGCGACCTCGACCTCTGGCACCGTTCCCCTCGCCGAGCCGGTCCGTACCCACGGCCTCGCGCTGCGCCTGCGGCCCTGAAGATGTAGGAGGCCCTGCAGACGTGGGAGGCCCTGAACCGCATCCGACCCTGCATCCGGTCAAGGGCGCGAGTCCGGCCCCCCGGGGCCGGTAGACGAGAACCAGGGTGCTCCGTCGCTCCGTCAAGTTCGAGGGGCGACCGGCCCCGGCCAGGCGTCCGGCCGAACCGAGGGGCGGACCAAGGGTGATGCGCCCTTCGGGCCCGTTCCGGCCTGTGCATCAGCGAAACGTGACTTCGCGCGCCGAGCTGAAGTTCGAGCTCGGTCCAGGCACGAGATCGCGGTACCAGAACTGGAACGTCCAACGGTCACCGGGCGCCACTGCGGATTGCGGCACAGTTGGAATCCGGTCGAGTCCGACCTCGACCTGCGTGCGCCCGGTGGCATCCGCGGCGCTCGCGCTGGAGATGAAGCGAGCGATGCTCCCGCTCAAGCACAGATTGCCCTGACTGCCGGCCGGGTGAGCCACGAATCCGGGCTGCCGGGACGCAAGCAGGTACCCGAATGTGTTGGGTGGCAACCCCTCGACCTCGATACGCAAGTCCATTCGCCCGACCCGCCGATCGCCGGTGCAGGTCAAGTTCGCGCCCACGCCCGTGGAATTCGCCTGTCCGTCGCACACGACGTCACCGAAGGGCAGACGGAACACCGCGGTCGCTCCGCGCCGGTGGTGGGGCTGGCTCGCCTCCTCGGCTCCGGCCAACACGACGTCGCCATCGATGGCCACGCTCTTTCCCATCCGCGCGCCGAAAGGTGAAGGGTCCCCAGCCCAGCACATCAGCCGCCAGGTCTCCTCCCAGCCACTCGCACCACGCTCGAAGATGTAAGCCTGCCCGGGAGAGGCGACCACGGGTAGCGGGCGGGTGGAAGGAGCACCGACCACCAGGCGCCCCTCTTGCAGTGCGACGGAAACGCCGAAGTCGTCGTTGAAGTGCCCGTTCGTCGGGACCCAGATCACCGTCCCATCACTCCCAGCGACGGTCTGCTCGAACTGCCATGCGCCCCCCTGAAGTCGGTAGAGATGAACCCGACCGGGCGCGTACTGGTAGACGGGCATCCGCGGTGCCCCGACGGCGAGCAGGTCGCCCTCCAACGCCAGAGAGATGCCGAAGAGATCGCGCAACTGCGGCGACGGGGTGTGGACGACTGCAGCCAGGTGCCAAACACCGTGTGGATCGCGCTCGATGATGCGCACCACTTTGGAGTTGCCTCCGCCCAGAGCGGCCCGGTTCCCGTCGATCGCCAGACTCGTCCCCGTCGCGTTCGCCTCATAGGGGTAGAGCGGGGGCATGTCGAGACGCTGCACAGGCGTCCACACCCCTGCAAGCCTGCGGAAGACCCACACCAACGACACGCCTCGCAAGTCGCTCTGGCCCGTCACAAGCAGATCGTCGCCGCTGAAACCGACACCCCATCCGAAGGTGATGTCCTGTAGGTTCAACTGCGGTGGATCGGGCTCGAACCTCTCCAGCGCAGCGACCTCGACCCACAGCCCGTTCTGTCGCTCTCGCACGTAGACGATGCCCTTGGGGGTCACCGAACCAGCAGGCCGGTGCATCGGCGTCGAGAGCGCCAGGCGGGTGCCAGAGAGCGCGACACCCCCCTGACCCATCCGCTCATGAGGGTGCGTGCGGGAACCCATGAGGAAGCGCTGTCGTTCGAACGCGGCGCCGTCGCGCTCGAGCACAGAGGCCATTCCCTGAGCCATGCCCCCAGAGAACGGGCCAACGATCACTGCGAGTTCGCTATCCAGCACGACACGGACATCAGCCAATCCCATCCCAGGCTCAACTTCGATCGTGTCATCGGGGAATTTCGCGACCCCGACTTGCGCTGGAACGGCCGCCACTGCCGCAGTGCACAGCAGACAACCGAGCCACACATCGAGTCCCAACTTCCACATAGCCTGTCTCGTCCTTGTAGGAGGTCCGCTCGCGGCACGGACACGGCACACCCGTGCCGCGTCCAACGCCGCGAGATCATCGCTCATGAGCTCCCATGTCGATTCCAAGGCCGAGGACTCGAGCCGTTGGGATCCCGAAGTCGTACGGGGAGGGCTCCGTTCGATTCGTGTTCTTGTTCAGGTCGGGGTGGTCGGGCAGGTGGAAGGTCCCGTTGCCAGCATCCACACACGGCGAGGTCGCCGAAAGCCTGAAGTCGAAGGCGATCGGATTCACGAACTGGGGCAACTGGTCGATGTTGCCAGCACCGGGGTACGGCGCCAGGCCGGTCCAACTCACGTTCGAGAATTCGACGATCGGCGAAGCACCCGGGGCCCCCGCTGTGATGGAACCTGGGTTCAGCACATCGGTGTTCGTGTGCACGATCGAATTGCGCAGCACGTTGGTCTGTCCACCTGCTGCGGCGTCGAGGATCGTCTGGGCGGATGTCGCCGCAGCGGTCAACGAGATCAGAGCGGCTGCTCTAGCGAAGCGGCGAAGCGGCGAAGCGGCGAAGCGGCGAAGCGGGTCATCGAAGACTCCTTTAGCGAGAGGGCAAGCCACGGAGGCCAACGGGCCTCCGGTCAGTCCTGGACGTTAGTCTACGGGGACCCATCGCGCAACCCTCGGGTGGCAAGATCCCCGGCCGCGTGGCCACTTCACGGCATCCTCACACCTCCGGATCCGCCGGGTTATCCGTCGGCCAGAAGGCACAGCCCGCCAGCGCCGCTAACGGTTCGAGTTCGACAGTAATCGTTCGAATTGCGGGCTCATCACCGCCCCATCCACTCCCGCCTCGCCGCGTCAGCCGGAGAAGATTGCCGCGAGTTCGGTCGAGTCCAGTCCGGCATGCCTGGCTTGCCTACCCCCGAGCGATGTCGAGGGGTGGGCAGGCCGTGGGTTTCGACACGCGAATCCGGTCACGGAGCGAGCGTGAATTCGGGGCGGAGCACACGCTGCCGCCGAATGAACGCGCCCGTCACCCGGCACCTCGAAGCCCGCGCCGCGGCAACGAGCGAAGCAGCGAACGGAGTGCAACGCAACCCAAGTACCGGACGTCTCCCGACGGCGCACAGGGTTGTCGGTGCGCAGCCACTGCGCAGCGAGGGACGATTCCCCGCCCCCCCTTGCCGCGCCTCCTACGCGGGTTCCTCTCTCTTTCTATTGTGTACGGACAATTGGGGCCGCCATAGATGCGTCCAGTTACGACGGAACCCACGCGCATTGAGGTGATCCCCCGGAGGAGGAATTCCGTTGCGCGCGCTTCGGCCGCAGGCTAGCGTACAGGAAAGAAGGAGCCCCGACATGCCACGTCTCGCCGTCTCGCCGTCTCGCCGTCTCGCCGTCTCGCCGTCTCGGTCTGGGAGCCGTCGCTCTCGTTCTGAGCGGCGCGGCCTCTGAAGCTGCTGCGCTCGCACTGCCACAGATTCTGGCGGGCGGCGTAGCCTTCCACCCCGTGGAGTACTCGTTCGACCTCACTTCGGTAGAGCTGTTCCCTGGCGGGCCGACGCTAGGTTCGCTCGCGTTGACGGATAGGACGTTCCAGGCGTTCCCGGACCCAGTGACAGGGTTGTACCCGCAGGACGGGGCGATGTTGAACCCCTTCCTCCACCTCCGGTTCTCGGCTCGCATCACGCCGCCTTCCCCTCCCGGCGTGCCGCCCACAACCTATGTCGTGCCCGGGTTCTTTGCAGGGGATGGAAGCCAAGGGGATGCGCAAGGTGGACACATCGGCGCGGGCGCCGTCTGGAAGTTGCGATTTGCGCCGGATCACCGAGTGGGAAATTGGGACATCTTCTTCGTGCTCGACTACGGCACGGGGGGGCTCGGGAGCGACGGCCGGCCGATCAACGTCTCGGACGATGCTGTGCCGACAACGGGAACCTCGCCGGGCGTTCTGTGGTCGAGTCCCTGGGCGTTCCAGTCATTCCGGTTCAACCCACAAGCCCAGGGCCACTACGCGCGTGGGTTCCTCCGTTCCGATCCGGATATGGGGCGGTACCTGCGGTACTCCTGTCCGCTCCTTCCGTTGGAGTCGCAGCACTTCATCAAGACGGGGACCAACAGTCCGGAGAACCTGTTCGGGTACAGGGAGTTCTACCTCTCGGACAAGGACCCACGGTACACGATGAACCCAGCGGCGATGCGCGCGGCCTTGCCGGCAGCTTACCCAGTGGATGGACCCGGTACGGGTGAGTGGCTACGCCTTGACGCCACACCTCAAGGGAACTTGCACGACCCCTTGAGCCATGCCTTCGACGATTGGGCCGGGCCTGAGTGGATCACGACTGTCGTGAGTTACGATCCAATCACTGGACTGCGAAATCTCGCTCCAATCAATGGGCCAATGACTCAGAGAGCTGGCCACGGGATCATCGGCGCCATCAACTACCTCGGCTCACAAGGTGTGAACTCGATCTACGTCATCCCAATGAACCTCGGCGGCGACGGGCGAGACACACATCCATTCGCCGATATCGCACTCGCTGACTTGGATGTCGTAACGCTCGCACCAACGGTACCTCGTCAAGTGTTCAACTACAGCATCAAGCGCATGCAGGAGTGGAACATCGTGGCACAGCACGCGATGTCGAAAGGAATCCTGATCCAGTTCCAGCTCCATGAGACCGAGAGTGCGAACCAGAACTGGCTAGGCTACAACTGGAATACGACAAATCGGACTGCCGAGCTCGAGCCGGGGTTCAACCCCAACGCACCAGCCAACGTGATATCGCCACTGCGCAATTTGACACACGCTCGTAGGCTGTATTTGAAGCAGATGGTCGCACACTTCGGGCACAATCCAGCGGTGCAATGGACGTTGTGCGAAGAGAATTACACCGAGCCAGGGCAGGTCGTCAATAATGCACCCGTCGCGGTGGGCTTCACCGTCCCACAGCTCGAAGCGATGGCGAAGTGGATCGGCGACTGGGACGCACTGCACGATCACCCGATCGCGGTACATGCGCACGGTTGGGACGATACGCTGTACCAGCGCATCGTGCAGCAGAGCACGTTTCCCTGGCTCGACGTCACGTCCGACTACATCTACGGGGGCGAGCCGCAGACGTCGCCTGGTAGTGGCCCTGATATGGGGCCCGCGACGGGTCGTCACTTGTACGACAAGGAGACCGAGGACCAGCGAAGCCGCCTGGTCGCGCTCGGTCCCAACGGGCAAAGAGTGGCCATCTCGATCGACGAGCCAGGGGAATGGAAGTACGGCCTCGCCGGCACGAACAACGACGCGGCGGGCTTCGCGAATGCGTTCTACGCCCCTACATTGATGTCGTCACCGGAAGCACGTCGCCAGCTCGCGCTCTACGACGTCCTGTTCTCCGGAGGCTCCATCGAGCACTACTCCGGCTACGGCATGGAGCTCGATGGGTTCGACCCCGGGACCTATGCACGCAGCCCGACCAAGCGATTCGGAGGAACCGACGTGTCCGTATCGGAGTTCCGTAGCCGTCGCTGGATGTGGCAATACTCTCGAGTGGCGAGAAGCCTACTGGCGAAGATCCCGTTCTGGGCGGCTGTCCCCCGCGACGAGCTGGTCAAGGGCGAGCACAACGACGGGAACCAGAGTGGACCGAACGGTCTGCTCACGCCAGCGAATGGTGGCGCCTACGGCATCGGCACCTTCGGCCAGGCCCAGGTCCTTGCCTATGAGAACAATACCAACCCGATCTCGGACGCCAGCTATCTGATCTACTACCCGGAGGCCTACACGATCCCTGTCGGGCAACGCACGTCCTCCACCGCAACTCCCCAAAGTCTGGGGATGCTCTACGTTCCTTGGGCGAGTGGCATGACCTTCTCGGTCGACTTCTTCAGCCCGATCGATGGCTCTGTTGTCGGTGGAACCAAGTTCGTCCAGGCTATCGGTGGCTATCTGGCCATCGACACACCCGAAGTGTCGTTGTGGATCGGTGGTGCGGCTCCGGACATCGTATGTCTCGTCCGGCTCGGTGGTTGAACTGGAGACTCCGCGATGATGTATAGATTTCTTCCGTTCTTGATGGTCGCGATTGGTGCGACCGAACCCTGCGAGTCGGCACAGGTTCAGGTCATTGAGTCCGATCTACCGCAGCTCTTCGGCGGCGGACATTTTGGCCTGAGTCTCGCGCTTGACGGTGAGACACTCGCGATCGGATCGCAGGAGGGGACGTCAACAACTCAGATTCGGGGTCGCGTTGCGATCTACTCTCTCGAGGGTACATCTGGAACGTGGCAGCATGTCCAAGACCTGACCGCGGGCTCTCCATTCCCACCGCCGTACGGAGGTGCAGAGTTCGGTGGCGGCGTTGCGATCGTCGGCGAATCCATGATCGTCTCCGGAAGACAGTGCTGGGAGTTCGAGCGAGTCGCTGGGATCTGGCAACCCCGCGAGCACATCCGCACTCCTCCTGTTCCAGGCTGGATCGGGCTTGGATGGATGAACCATGTCTCCTTCGACGGCCAGACCCTGCTGACCGGCTTCAACCAGGCACAAGTGGCGGCGGGCCAGCTCGATCCCGCTGCGATGTTCTGGGAGCGGCACGGCACCTGGACCCCGGTACAGACTTTCCGAGGCTCGTCACTCGGGCTACCCGTCGACAACACCGGCTTCGGCAGCGTCACTGCCCTGCACGGTGACGTCGCTGCGGTCTCTGCGATTCGAGCCGCGTCGAACGGCATCCCGGACGTCGGCCGGGTCCTCACGTTCCGGCGCATCCAGGGGGTCTGGCAGCACGAGCGGACGCTCCTCCGGCCCGGTATCGCAACCCACGATCACGGGTTCGGGATGTCGCTCGCAATGGACGAGAACTGGCTCTTCGTCCATTGCTCGCGCGACGTCGGCGACGTCCCCGGGATCTACGTGTACCGCGCGGATCCAAGCCAAGGCTGGGTCCTCGACTCCAAGATCCACCCCACCGTCGACAACACCGCGGGGCTCCCCGCGCTCGGGCTCGGTGCAGCGATGGAGTGGTCTCCCCCATTCCTCGCGGTCACGGCCGGCAGCCACACCGTCCCGCCCGCCGGGGCCCACGGCGTCGGAGCTGTGTTCGTCTTCGAGCGCTGCGGTGACATCTGGAACCAGCGCATCGGCCTCGCGCCGCCCGCGTCGTTCAACGACTCGGGCATCGGCACGCGCCGGGACGGCCTCGCGTTCGACGGGACACACATCGCCGTCGGTGGACCAGACTGGTTCGGCGGGAATCCGCCTCTGAACGACCGCGGCATCGCCGCCGTCGCTCCGTTCCAGGCCCCCCCGCCCGGGCCGTGCCTCGAGGTCGGTCGTATCGCTTGTGATCCGAGCACCGCCGAGACCACCGACTGCCCCTGCGGCGCGCCGATGACCCCCGGCCGCGGCTGCCCGAACACGGTCGGGTCCGGCGGGCGGCTCTTCGTGCACGGGGGCTTCAACGAGGCCGAGGTGCGCCGTGTCCTCGTCGAGGGCCTGCCGCCGGACAGCACGGTGCTGCTCGCGGTCGGGCACGCCCTGCCGGGTGCCTTGCCTGCAGGGGTGATCTCGGGCGAGGGGGTCTGGTGCATCGACCCGACCCTCGCGAACCTGCGCCGCGTCGGGCGGAGCGACGCAGCCGGCGTGGCGGTCTTCGACCATGTCCTGATCCAGCCGCCGTTCATCGCCGGCAACGTCACCTGGCAATTGCCGCTGCAGGCGCTGTACCGCTCACCGGCCCCTGGGCTGTGCGGCCGAACGTGGAATGCGACCCAGGCCGTGCAATTCACCCTGAGCGGCTTCGGGTTTCACATCCCTTGACCCGCAGCGCGGGTGCCATCACCGCGCCCCGTCCCTCTCGCCCGACTCGTCCCACGAGGCCTCGCCACGGTCCGTCTTAGACCTACGGTGATGCTCGCGCACGGGGGCACGATCGCCGAAATCGTGCAGAAGCTGGAGAACAGCGAACAGACGTACCACCGCTGGAGGACCCAGTTCGGCGACTTCGGATATCCTGCTTTGGGTGGAGCGCGGACACACACCCGAGCGATCCGACGCGCCGTCCCTGGACCAGCAACCGGGACATCCACTCTGGCGCGCGCTCGCCGGGTATCGCGTCGGTCCCGAGGACGCCGAGCTCAGCTTCGTCGACCGCCTCGCCCGCGACAACGGCTGGTCCCGGCCGTTCGCCGCGCAGGTCTTCGACGAATACCTGCGCTTCTGCTTCCTCGCCATGACCGCGGGGCACGCCGTCACGCCGTCCGACGAGGTCGATCAGGCGTGGCATCTGCACCTCACGTACAGCCGCGATTACTGGGGGCGCTTCTGCCCCGAGGTGCTGGGCGCTCCCTTGCACCACGGGCCTACGGCGGGTGGCGCCCGCGAGCGGGCCCGCTACGCCGAGCAATACGCGCGCACGCTGCGGAGCTACGAGCGGGTCTTCGGGACTCCGCCCCTCGCGGTGTGGCCCGACGCGCGCCGCCGTTTCCTCGAAGACCCCAAAGCGCGCCGCGTCCATCCGCGCGAAGGCGTGATCGTGCCGCGCGGGGTCCTGAACGCAGGGCTCATGCTGCTCGTGACGCTCGCAGCCCTCGTCCTGTTTCTCCTGTGGAGGCCCTGAGTCGATGCCCGAGAACCCCTTCGATTGGACCGGTGGTCCATTCCTCGCCCTCTACGTCGGCCTCTTCGCTGTGGCGGCGGCGCTCAGCGCGCTCCTCGGAGAGTGGGTGCGAAACCGAGGCGCCGCCCAGGACGAGGTGAGCGACCCGCTCGCGCTCGCGTACCTCGCCGGCGGCAGGGCCCGCATCGTCGCGTCGGCCGCAGCCGAGCTCTTGCAGGAGGGCGCGCTCGAACTGCGGCGGACGCGGCTCGTCGCCACAGCAAGTAACGCCGAGCGCCCTGCGTTCCAGCAAGCTCTGCTGCGAGCCGCGGACAACGTGCGCTGGCCAGCCGTGCACGGCCGCATGCGACGCCACACCCGCGCGATCGAAGCACAGCTCGCCGAGAAGGACCTGGTCCTCTCCGACGGCGCGACGCTGCGGCTGCGTTGGTTGCAGGCGCTGCCGTTTGCGCTGTTGATCGCCTTCGGCGTCATCAAGTGGCAAGTCGGCGTGGACCGTGAGCGCCCCGTCGGGTTCCTTTCGGTCCTCCTCGTACTGACGCTGATCATAGCGATCGTGCGGTTCGTCTCGGTCGATCGCCGCACACGGGCCGGTCGGGCGGTCCTACGCCGTGCGCGCACCGAGCACGAGCGGGTGCGCCGCGCGCCGGCAGAGGACGAGGTGTGCCTCGCCGTCGCGCTCTACGGCACGGACGTGCTGGCGGCCACGCCGCTGGCCACGTTCGACACGCTCTGCCGCCGCAACCCAGGCACGAGCTCGAGCGGGCACAGTGGCTGCTCGACGGAGAGCGCCTGGAGCGACAGCGGCAGCAGCGACAGCGGCTGCGGCGGCGGTGGCTGTGGCGGTTGCGGCGGCGACTGAGCCCCGCAGGCTCCGCATCGCTCGATGCTATCGGGGACCTTGCTGCAACGCAGGGCGGGCGCACAGGGGCGCCGCCCTGCGGAACGGATTCTGTGGCGCAGGCTCCTAGCGCCGCTCCTTCACGAGCCCGAGGAACACGAGCAACCACGTCGAGAGCCGCGCCGCGACGAGAGCGAGGCCGAGCAGCCCGAGCCCGAGCCCGCCCCGCTCCTCCACCGCACCGCCCTCCATGCCGGTTCCGCTGATGCCCTGCAGGACGAGCGCGAGCGTACCGCCGACGGAGAGCAGCACACACCCGAGCGCGATGGCCGCGCCGACGAAGCGTGCCTTTGCGTTCGGCAGCGCGAGGCCGCCGGCCACGGGGATCGCGACGGCCAAGAACGCGGCGCCGGCGAGCACCCCCGGCAACACGCCCGCGGCGTGCCACGCGAGCGCGCCCGCGACCGGCGCCGCGGCGACCGTCGCGCCGACACACACCGCGACGGTGCGATCGCGCGGCAAGAGCACGTCGCGTGTGTCGCGGCGCAGCCAGAGCAGGAAATCGAAGAGCGCGCTGCCGACCCAGCTCGTCCAAACCGCCAGCACGTACAACGCGATGATCGCAAAGAGGACCACCGACAAAGGACCGCTCGCCGGCATGGACTTGGCGAGCGCTCGCATGCCGAACATGAGCCCGAACACGACCAGCAGCGCAGAGCCGCCCGTCAGCTTCGACGACCAGAGCATCCACCAGAGGATCGGCCGGTAGAGCGGGTTGCGCGCTTTGAGCGCCTCGGCGAGGCCCTGCCGGGCCGCTTCGTTGTCGGGCTCGAGGCGCAGGGCCTCGCGGAAGTGTTCGAGCGCCTCGTGGATCTGGCCGCGCTGCAGCGCCGCAAACCCGTAGTTCGTGTGGGTGCTCGCGTCCTCGGGATCCTCTGCCAGCGCGTAGTCGAGCGCGTCCGTCGCCGCGTCGAGCTCGCCGAGCTGACGCAAGGCGCTCGCGCGCAGATTGAGCCCCCAGACGTGGGTCGGGTCCAGCGCGAGCGCACGCTCGGCCGCAGCGCGCATCTCCTTCCAGCGCTTCAAACCTGCGAGGCAGGCGGCTTCGAGCGCGTGGTGGTCCGGATCGTCGGGGTCGAGGCGCACGGCTTCGCGCGCGCTCGCGAGCCCCTCGGCATCGCGACCTCGGTCGCACGCAACCGCGCCGAGGACGTAGTGCGCCCGGGGCCATTCGGGTGCGAGTCCGACCGCGCGCTGCGCTGCGGCGGTCGCATCGTCGAAACGCTTTGCCCCCATCGCCGCGAGCGCCAGAAGCGTGTGCGCCTCGGGATTCTCGGGCTCCTGCGCGAGCGCGCGCGTCAGCTCGCGCAGGGCCTCCTCGTGGCGCTCGACCTGCAGGAGGAGGCGCGCTCGCTCGATCGCTTGTTCGCTCATCGCTGCAGCCCCATGTAGCGCGCCACGTCGTCGTACAGACCACCTTCATTGGCGAAGAGCACGTGGTTCTTCGCCGTCGCGAACCACTCGGCCGTCGAGGGTTTGACCCGTTTTGCCGCCGCCAGGAGGTCCTTCTCCGTGATGGGCTTCGGCGCTCCGCGCTTCAGCGCCTCGCGCAGCTTCTCTTCGACCGCGACATCGACCACCGCCTGGAGATCGGCACCCGAGAACTTGTCGGTGCGTTTGGCGATGGCGTCGAACTCGAAGGCCTCACACGGCTTACCCCGCAGGAGAATACGCAGGATCGAGACACGCGCCGCGTGGTCGGGCGGCGGGACGAAGATCAGGCGATCGAAGCGCCCCGGCCGACGGAACGCCGGGTCCACGTGCCAGGGTGCATTGGTCGCGGCCAGCACCAAGACGCCTTCGTTGTTGCCGCTCGCGCCGTCGAGCTCGGACAGGAACTGGTTGATGGACTGCCTGCCCGACGCGTTCACCATGTCGGAGCGCTTTGCGCCCAACGCATCGACCTCATCGAAGAAGAGCACACACGGCCTGCGCCGACGCGCGCTCTCGAAGATGGCGTGCAGATTGCGCTCGCTCTGGCCCGTCCACATCTCCAGAACATCGTGGATGCCGACCGCTTGGAAATACGCCTTGACCTCGCCGGCCGTCGCTCGTGCGAGGTGCGTCTTGCCACAACCGGGCGGGCCGTAGAGCAGGACACCACCGCCGACCTTCTTGCCGTATGCGGCGAAGAGCTCGGGGTGCGCGAGCGGCTGGATCACCTTCATGGCGATCTCGTCTTTCACCTCGTCCATGCCGCCGACGTCGGCGAACTTCACCTCGGGCCGCTCGAAATCGACATCGTCGACGAGGCCGCGGTCGTCGTCGGAGCGACCGCCGTCGCGCCGCTCGCGCGTGCGCTCGAGGTCGAAGGACGGGTGCTCCGCCGGGCCATCGAAGAGCCCCTCGGCCCGGCTCGCCGACGTATCCGCCAGGAAGTCCTCGGAGGAGAACTCCGGCAGGTCTCCGTCCTCTGCGGAGCTGAACCCGAGCTCGCGCGCGATGTCCGAGCTGCCGAGCGACGGATCGCGCTCGACGGCCTGCCGGAACGCGGCGCGCGCTCCATTGAACTCCTGCTCGCGCAGACGCACCCGCGCCAAGAGCACGTACGCCTCGGCCGGCGGCGTCGGGCGCTGCAGCACGAGCTCGACGAGCACCGCGGCGTGGCTGGTGCGGCCCTGATCGAGGTAACAGCGCGCGAGCGCGAGCCGCACACGGTCGTCCCCCGGCGCCGCGTTCATGGCCTCGCGGAAGTGCCGCTCGGCCTCCGCGGAGCGGCCCGCGCGGTGCAGCGTCTCTGCGACGTGCATGCGCAGCGGGACGTTCTCGGGCGAGAGCTGGAGCGCCTCGAGCAGCGCTTCCAGCGCCAGATCGTGGCGGCTAGGGTCTCTGGACATGCGAGCGAATCCGTCGCCGCCAGGATAACCGCGCCCGCGCCGCGCAGGACGGTCACATGAAGAGCGCCGCCGCGAGCGCCACGGCATTCAGTGCCCCGACCGCTGTCGCGAGCCACGCGAGCGGGCCCCCTTCGAGCTCGCGGGCTTCTTCCGCGAGGCGCAAGGCGGCGAGGGTTCCGACGAGTGCGACGCCCAGACCGAGCGTCCTGCGGGCGTCACCTCAACAGGTGCCGCGCACGAGCCAGGTGCCGATCGGCGCCACGCCGCCGGCGAGGAGGGCTTGGATGGACTTCAACATGGGTCGCAGCAAGATAGACCAGGAAGGCGACGGCGCCCACCTGAAAGCGCGCGGCCCGCGCCCCGTCTCGGGTGCGCGGGCCAACGCGGTTTCCTTGGATGTCGCGAACGTTCTCAGTCGATGACCACGCGGCCTTGCAGCCAGCCGAGGGGCATCGTGATCGATTGGCCGACGTGACGGTCGTCGGGGGCGGAGATGATCTCGCAGGTCATGAGCTCGACCTCGAGCTCTTGCTCGCCGAAGGTCACCGTCTCGGTGCCGATGGCGGAGACCTCGAGCCACGTGCCGCGCGGCATGACGTACGCCGCAGTGTCGTCTGCGCCGCACATTCCGACGAGGGTCGCTTTGTCCTGCGACGCCAGCGCCGCCGCGACCTGCGGCAGGTGCTGGATCCCCGCCGCAGCGATCGAGGTCGTGTTGATCCCGAACTGCTGGAACAGACCGAGCGAGCGCACGTCGGCCTCACAGCCCTGCTCGAGGCGCTGGATCGGATCCATGCCCTCGTTCGGCGCGGGCGCGGCTTCGACCGGCGCGGCCTGGATCGGCTCGACCGGACCCGGCTGCACGGAGGATTTCGAGGTCGAGCCGCAGGCGGCCAGCGGCAGCGCGAGGGCGGCGATCAGGTGGAGGCTCTTCATGGTGTAGAGGTCAGAGGGCGCGCGGCGCGCCGCTGCCCCCACCGATCGGCAGGCGGACCCACCGCGGCTCCAGTCGAAGTCGGGACTTCCTCCGGGCGTCCTCGAACGAGACCCGCGCGGGGTCACACGCGCTCGACCGTCGCGCCCGCCGCGGCGGAGAGCGCTCGGGTCCACTCCACCGCCGCCGCGAGGACCGCCTCCGCCCCCCGCGGCGCCCAGAACACCGTCAACGTCTCCCGCGTGGACCCGTCGGTCTTCGTCCGCTGGGCGTCCTTGACGGCGTTGGCGCAGGGGCCGTCGGCGTCGTGCAGGCAGAGGAGCCCGTCGTGGCGCAGCTCCTGGCCGCTCGCGTTGAAGACGTACGCCCCGGGCCCGGCGAGGCCGACGCGGAACGGCGGCGCTGCCTTCGCGAGGTCGACCACGCTGATCGGCAGGCCCGAGCGCAGGGACACCGCATTGATCGTGTCCACGGCGACGTTGATCGGGCCGAGGTGCCCCTCGGCGACGGCCCGGGTCAGGTACTCCGACGAGGGTTTCCCGCGGCCGGTCGGTTTGTAGCCGCCGTGGCGCAGGAGGTCGCGCACCGCCCCGCGCAAGCGCTCGTCGGGCTCGGGCAGCGGGCACGGCGCGTCGGGGGCTCCAGCGAGGTGCCGCAGCACCTCTGGGGGCGTCGCGAGGTCCGCGAGCGGCGCGGGGAACACCGTCCGGAGGGCCAGCGGCAGCAGCAGCGGGTGGTCGTCGAAGTGGAGCATCCGGGAAACCGACCAGTGTAGGGCACGCGCGGAACATCACGGTGCGGGCTGCGTAGACTCCGGGTCCCGTGTTCCTGCACCCCCTCGGCCTCATCGCGCTCGCCGCCGTCCCTGCGGTGGTGGCGCTGCACCTCTACCGGCGCCGGTACAAACCGACCCCCGTGGCGGCGCTCTTCTTGTGGAGCGCCGAGGACCTGACCCCCGCGGCTGGCCGCCGGCGCGAGCCCCTGCGCCGCTCGCTGTCGTTCTGGTGCGAGGCGCTCGCCGCGCTGCTCCTGGCGCTCGTCTTCGCGGGGCCCCGGCCGCTCGGTGTGGGCGAGGCGCAGCACCTCGTGGTGGTGCTGGACGCCAGCGCGTCGCTCGGCGCGCGCACGGAGCAGCACGACACGCTCGCCGACGCGCGCGCCGCGGTCAGCGAGCGCCTCGACCGCTTGCCGCGCGGCTCGCGCGCGACGCTCGTGACTTCGGGCCTGCGGCCGACCGTCCTCGCGGGGCCCGCGGCGTTGCCCGTCGAAGCGCGCGAGCGCCTGGCGAGCTTCCAGCCCGGCCTCGGCCATACCGAGCTCGGTCCGGCGCTGGCGCTCGCGTTCGAACTGTCGGGCGCGCGCAAGGTGACGGTTGTCACCGACCGCTTCGAACCGGGCGCGTTCCCGCCGGAGGTCGAGCTGGTCGCGGTCGGCCGCGCCGCGTCGAACGTCGGGATCATCGCCGCCGCTCGGCGCCGCGACGGCGGGCGCGAGCGCATCGCGTTGACTGTCGCGAACATGTCCGCCGAATCGACTGTGCGTGAACTCGTCCTGACCGATACCACCGGCCAAGTCGTCGCCAAGCGCCAGCTCGAGCTCGGCCCGGGCGCCGAGGTCCACACGAGCTTCGAGGTGGCCGACTCGGGCACCGCCGCAGCGCCTTTCCTCATCGCTCGCTCGACGCCGCCCGATGCGCTGACGGCGGACGACGTCGCGTACCTCGCGCCCGCACCGCGGCGGACGCTGCGCCTCGCGTCGACGTTGCCGCCGGAGACTCTGCAAGCGCTCGGCGTCGACGGCCCGAGCGATCCTTCGCCGATCGATCGTTGGCTCGCGACGGTGCCGGACGCGCTGGATGTCGTCCATCCCGCCGCCGCGCACCTGGTGCTCTGCGACAGCCTCGTCGGGCTGCCGGAGACGGCCTGGGCGTTGGCGATCGCCGCGCCTCTGGGTGAGCGCGACCACTTCATCGGCCCGTTCCTGCTGGATCCGGCGCACCCCTTGCTGAGCGGAGTGACGCTCGAGGGGGTCGTGTGGTCCGCGGCTCGCTCCGTGACGCTCGAAGGTGCGCCGCTCGTCAATGCAGGTCCTGTCCCGCTTGCGACGGAGCTCGCTGGTCCACAGCGCACGGCGTGGCTCTTGAACCTCGACCCAAAGCGCTCGAACGTCACACGTTCGCCGGATTGGCCGATCCTGCTCAGCAACGCCGCCGAAGCGCGGCGCGCAGCGCTCCCCGGGCCCGCGGCGACGACTCTCGCGGTAGGACAGCCGCTGCGCATGCGCGTCGATCGGCCAGAGACCTTGGAGCTCAGCGGTCCGCGCGGCTCGGTCGCGACCTACAGCGTGCGCGACTCACTCGTCGTCGACGACCTCGAAGAGCCTGGGGTCTACACCCTCCACGAGCTGCGCGAAGACGGCAGCAAGGCGCCCCGTGAGACCTTCGGGGTCTCGCTCGCCGATCGCCGCGAGTCGGACCTCCGCACGTGCAGCGAGGGTGTGCGCGCAGCCGTCGCCGACGAGGCCACGCTGCGCGCGGGCTTCTCGTGGATCGAGGTGCTGCTGCTGACCGCGGCGCTCCTGTTGTTGGGCCTCGATTGGTGGGCGCTGCAGCGGCCCCACGCGGGAGCGCGCCGCACATGATCGGCTTCCTGCACCCTGAGCTCTTCCTGCTCTGCGTGCCGCTTGCGGTGGCGCTCGCGCGGTTCCGCGGCGAACATCCCATGACGCTCGCGCTGCGCGCGCTCGCAGGCATCGCGCTCGTGCTGGCCCTCGCGGGCACGCACCTCAAGACGCGCGGCGCGGGCCGCGATGTGGTGCTGGTCGTCGATCGCTCGCGTTCGATGCCCGCGGGCTCGGACGCGACGGCGCTCGAGCTGATCGGCCTCGCCGAGCGCGCGCGGGGCCCCGAAGACCGCGTGCATGTCGTGACCTTCGGCGCCGACGCACACATCGAACGCACAGGCGCGAGCGCCGCTCGGTTCGAGTCGTTCCAGCGCGCGGTGGATCGCGATGGCAGCGACCTCGCAGGAGCGCTCGATACCGCGCTGGAGCTGATCGGTGACGGCCGCGGCACGGTGCTGCTGCTCTCCGACGGTGAAGCGCAGGGCCGCGATCCGCTCGATGTCGCGCGGCGCGCGGGGACACGCGGCGTACCGATCGATGCACGGACGTTGACGCGCCCCGACATCTCGGATGTCTCGATCGAGCGCATTGCATTGCCCGGCGAGGTCGCGGCAGGTGAACCCTTCCAGTTCGATGTCTGGGTGCGCTCCGACCGCAAGACCGAGCGCGAGCTCGTGCTGGAGCGCAACGGGCGCGTCCTAGCGCGGGGTGTGCGCACGCTCACGCCGGGCCTGCAACGTTTTACGTTCCGCGACGTCATCACCGCGGGCGGCGTCGCCGAGCTCGAGGTGCGCCTCGAAGCGATCGATGACGACGCCGACCGGATCCCCGAGAACGACCGCGCGCGCGCAGCGCTGCGCATCGTCGGACCGCGCTCACTCCTCGTGCTCAACGAAGACGGCGCAGAGGACACGCTCACGGCGACCCTGCGCGCCGCGGGTTTGGAGATCGTGGTCGCAGCGCCCGAAGCGGCAGCGCTGGACGTGGTGTCCCTCTCGCGCCACCACGCGGTGATCCTCGAGAACGTCGCCGCGTCACGGCTCGGTCGGCCGGGCATGCAAGCTCTGTCGGCGTTCGTGCGCGAACACGGCGGCGGCCTCTTGATGACCGGCGGCCGGGCGGCCTTCGGAGCGGGCGGTTACCACCGCTCGCCGCTCGACGAGGACCTGCCCGTTTCGACGGAGCTGCGCCAGGAGCACCGGAAGCTCTCGATCGCGATGGCGATGGTGCTCGACCGCTCGGGTTCGATGGCGGCGCCCGTCCCGAGCGGCGGCACGAAGATGGACCTGGCCAACGCTGGTGCGGCGGCCGCGATCGAGCTCTTGACGCCGAACGATGCGGTGTCGGTCATCGCGGTCGACTCCAGCGCGCACATCATCCAACCGCTCGTGCAGGTCGCCGATCGCACGGCGTTGATCAGCCGTGTGCGCACGATCCGCTCGGAGGGCGGCGGCATCTTCACCTACACCGGCCTCCGCGCCGCCGCGCAGCAACTGCAGTCCGCCGAGCAGTTGAATCGGCACATCGTGCTCTTCGCGGACGCGGCCGATGCCGAGGAGCCCGAAGGCTGCGCGGAGCTGATCGATAAGCTGCGGCGTCAGAACACGACCCTCTCCGTGATCGCCCTCGGCACACCGAGCGATCAGGACGCAGCGTTCCTGAAGGACTGCGCGCTGCGCGGCGGCGGTGAAGCGTACTTCTCGACCGATCCCGCGGACCTACCGCGCCTCTTCGCGATGGACACTCTGACGGTGTCGCGCTCGACGTTCGTCGAGGGCAGCGTCGCGACACGGGCGCTGCCGGACCTCTTCGGTATGGGTGCGTTCGACTCGCAGTCGTTCGCCTCCCTCGACGGCTACAACCTGTGTTACCTGCGCCCGGGGGCGACCGCCGGGGCGATCACCGTGGACGAGTACGCGGCGCCGGTGCTCGCGTTCTGGCAGCGCGGGCTCGGCCGCAGCGCCGCGTTGACGGCGCAGGTGGGCGGTAGCTTCGGCGGGTCGTTCATCGCTTGGCAGAGGTTCCCGGAGCTCGCCGTCACGCTGGCGCGGTGGCTCGCGGGCAATGAACCGCCGAGCGAGTACTTCGCGACGACGCGGCGCGAGGGCCGCGAGGTCGTGATCACCGTCGAAGTCGACCCGAGCGCACCGCTCGCGCCCGATGCGAGCCGGCTGTTGGCGCGCTTCGCGAGCTCGGACGGTGAGCGCCGGGAGCTGCCGCTGGTCCGCGTGGACACCCACGTCTTCGAAGCGCGGCTGCCCCTCGATCGCGAGAGTGTGCTCGTCGGCACGGTGGACCTCGGCGACGGGCGCGCGCTGCCCCTCGCGCCGCAGACCCTCGCGTATTCCCCCGAGTTCGAGCGCGGGCCCGATCCCGAGCGCGGCGCGCGGCTCCTGCGGCAGCTCGCGGACGCCAGCGGCGGCGCGCTCGATCCGTCGACGCAGCACCTGTTCCGCGGCCCACGCGGGGCGCGTTTGTGGCGCATCGTCACGCGCGAGCTGGCGCTCTTGGCCCTGCTGGTGCTGCTCGTCGAGATCGCCGGTCGACGCCTCGCGCTCTGGGGCAGCGTGCGTGTGCCCGAGCGCTGGCGCGCGGCTTGGGCCAGGCGCCGGGCCCAGAGGAGCGCGCGGCGTGGTGCGCAGCGGGCTGTCCAGCCGGCTGCGCCGCAGGAGACCCCCGAGCCCGGCAGACCAGGGAGTCGTCCCGAGCCGTCCCGCGCGCCCGGAACCGACGCGGGGCCCCAGGCGGCCGCCCAGGCCCCGTCGGCCGCCAGCGGGCCCGCGGAGGCCGGCGAACCCGCCGGAGCGGACCTGGGCTCGGCCCTCGACCGGGCCCGCCGGGCGAGCCAGCGCAAGCTGGACCGCTGAAACGCTGGCGCCGCGCGCGCTGCGGGCTACAGTGACCCCTCCCGGAGAGGCCTCCGAGGTCCTCCCCCGAGCTCCCGATCCACGACACACCATGGGCCGCATCTTCGAAGTCCGCAAACACACGATGTTCGCGCGCTGGAACCGCATGGCGAAGCAGTTCTCGCGCATCGGGAAGGACATCACCATCGCCGTGAAGAACGGCGGCTCGGACCCGCACAACAACCCGGCGTTGAAGCGCTGCATGATCAACGCCAAAGCGGTGAACATGCCGAAGGACAAGGTCGAGGCGGCGATCAAGCGCGCGATGGGCCGCGACGCCACCAACTACCAGGAGGTCATCTACGAGGGTTACGCGCCCCACGGCATCCCGGTGCTCGTCGAAGCCGCCACGGACAACGTCACGCGCACAGCGGGCAACGTCCGCAACATCTTCAACCGCAACGGCGGCAACCTCGGCTCGACGGGCAGCGTCGCGTTCATGTTCCGGCGCATGGGGGTCTTCCGCCTGAACCCCGAGGGCCTCGAGCCGGAGGAGCTCGAGCTCTACTTGATCGACCACGGCCTCGAGGAGTTCGGCGAGAGCACCGGCGAGAAGGGCGAGCCGCAGCTCGTCGCGCGCTGCGCCGTCACGGCCTTCGGTGCCCTACAGAAAGCCCTCGAAGACCGCGGCATCGAGCCGCTCTCCACCGAGCTCGAGTACATCTGCAACACCGCCAGCGAGCTGCCCGAGGACCAGGCCAAGGAGGTTCTGGAGGTCATCGACAAACTCGAGCAGGACGACGACGTGCAGAAGGTCTACCACACGCTGGCGTGAGCGCAGAGCCCGCGCGGGTGGGTGGCGAAAGCCGGCAGTAGTCGCCGCCTGCAGACGCCCCCGCAATCCTCCGGTTCTCGCGTCACCCAAGCGGCCCATGAAGCCAGATGTGGACCGAAGTCACCTGACCCTCAGGTCCAGCAAGGTCTCTAGGTCGCCCCCGTCGATCTCGAATGAGAGGGGCTGCGAAGTGCCATCCAGACGGCACCGACCTACCCAGCGTCCCTGCTTCATCGGCTTCAAGACCAGGGTGTGTCCCTGAGCACTCGAGGAGTAGACCGCAGCGCTCTCTTGATGCCGGACCTCGAGGGAGAGGCGCTTGACATGTGGATCAGCCACCAAGAGCGCTGCACCATGGGCCCACATCCGCGCGGGCTCCGTGAGGTCCAAATCACCGTGTCCCGCCTGGACCTCGACGAAGTCGGAACGCAGTCGACCATCGAGGCTCCAGCAGTAAGCGAGCGCCGCCTCGTACAAACGATCCTCGAGCTGCACCGCCCCGCTTGTAGGAGACTGGATCCAGCTCCGATCCAGGAGCTGACCCGGACTCGAGAGTGAAACACGTAGGGGTCCGCCCCTCCACTCCCGACCGTCCCCATCGACCACTCGCAGCCGGATCAATCGCCCCCGAGGAGGAGCGGAAGCTTCGAGCTGAACTTCTGTCGTCTCGTGCCCGATCGATGCACTCCCAAGGATGACGCCGTCCTTGCTCCGAACCGCGACCAGGACCGCGGGCCTCGGTAGCTGCCCGAACCCGCGCCGCGCCCTGAATTCGAAGTGGCCGTGCTCATCGACGGCAGCCTGAGAATGCCACACGGATTCGTTCAAAGTTGCCTGCCACCGGATGACGACCTCGCTGTCGTCGAAGGAGCGGGCCCCGATGACGATACCGCGAACCTCGATAGGGCTTTCCTCCACCTGGATCTGAACTCGCTGCTCGACTGGGATCGCTTCGACGACAACCAGCCGGGAGCACGCGATGTTTGGCGATACGATCAGCAAGGTGTAGGTCCCGGGTAGCACTCGCCCGAAGCGGACAGCATCGGAGATCATCGGCACCGCCTGTGAGGCGACAGCCGGATTCTCTGGTTGCAGCCGAGCCCACACCGGTCCGCCCCACTCGGGCGACCGGTGCGCGACTTCGACGGTGAGCGCGACGCAGTCCATCTGCCCCATCTCGACGAGAGCCTCGTCACTCGCAAGCGTGATGTGGGACTCGGATCGTGGAGAATTTGCTACCGGATTCGTGCCATACTCGAGGCGGTACTGGCCCCACGGCAATTTGCCGAATTCCGCCTTGAATTGGCTGGAGAGGGGGGCGCGCACACGAAAGTCCAATGCCGGTCCATTTTGACTCGAGATCTGAACCGCATCGACGAAACCGGGAACGTCAGCACTCGCCCATGGAACGTGAACGGTCAGTCGACAACTGGTATGATCTGGGATGACAACGGTCTGTGTTGGGAACTCCTCCCTGCTGACCTGTGCGCGCGCCGCGAACCCCAGCCTCGGTGAGTAGCAGACAAAAGAGAGCCCTCGTCCCTGTGGAATATCGATCCGGCCAGCCGAATCGGCGCAAGCCGCCGCTTCTGCAATGAAAAGTGTATTGGAACGAAGAACTCGGAGCTCGACGTCAGGGACCGGCTGATAGTCGGCGTCGAGAACACGAACTCCGACCCGACGGGGGCTGCCCCCGGATTCGTCTCCAATAACGATCACATGATCGCGATCGAGCTGAAGCTCTACCGGATGCTCCCAGAGTGTGTGACTGGTCAGCTTCAAGCGGCGGCCGACGAATTGCAATCGGTGCTCTCCAGGAAACTGGAAGGGACCCAGATCGTGCGTTTCTACGGACCCGTTCGCTGAGGCGACCTCTGCGACAACGATGTGGTTCCAGTTTCTGAGTGCCCGAGATCGCTCGAGGGTTCCCAACAATGTGATCACGGCCGGCCTTGGAGTCGGTTCATTCGACACATCGGGCACCCCCAACGCTTCGCGCTCGGCTCGGACTACGCCCGGATCCACCTCTGGTATGCTGCTCGAGACATCTTCGAGGGACCGGTCTGGATTCTGCTGTCCCCGGTCAACCCTGGCTCGCGGGTTGAGATCCACGGGAACGTATGCGCCCCAGAACCAAATAGCCGCCGCGAGAGTCGCCAATGCGAGCAGCAGGCCCCCGAGAACAGGAACTCCCCGAAGTCGGCTCGTCATCACTTCGATCTCCTCATCGCGACATCCTAGCACGTCGATCTCGAGCCTGGTGGACGACTGCTGATCCCCTTATCCTAACTCGGTCCGTAGCGACGAGCCCGCATCCGTCGCCGCTTCAGGCACACTCGACGTCATTGCGCTGAGCACGATCCCAACCCCAAGGACACCAGGGATCAATGAGAGATCATTGCGCGCGGTCCGACCCCGTGTACAGAAATGCGAGACCATCGACGTCGAAACTACATGTGTCTTGATTCAATGGTAGACCTTCACAGTCGCGCAAAGCTGCGACGTGCCAGAGCCAGCGTCCGGCCGAAGTAGCTCGAACGTGTGCCACCCAGAGCGACCTGGACGCGGCCCGAGAGACGTCCACACTTCAATTGACTCTTGATCTGCCGCGAGAACCAATGACGCAGCATCTTCAGGACTGATCTGAATCGCTTTCCAGCCAGACAATCCGTGATTCGAATTGCCCATGGGCACAACAGCCATGCCGGCATCGTCCGCGTACGCAAGAGTTAGAGGAGCGCTACGAAATTCTTGTTCCAAACGCGAGTCCTCTGGCTCGCGCATCATCGTGGGCCCCTGACCCTGTCGAGCTGCCGGTGCGAGTCGCCCACGCCCGGATAGCTCGAAGACTCCAAGCCTGTTCAGGAGCACGCCGCCCGTGGCGCAAGTCAGGATTAGAACCCATGTCAATTTGCGCTTTCGTTCGAAGGTTGCCCAGATGAGCAAGCCCCCAAACACCCCCAGGATGCCGATCAATGTCCCGCGGAAGATCCATTTCGTGTCCAACGTGCCTTGCACGACAAGTGAGTCGAGCGACACGCGTGACGGAGCCTCGATCTCGCTCACAACTCCGTTCAATTGCCGGCTGAATATCAGATTCTCGAGCGCTGAGGATATATGAGGACTTCCATGGCCGAAGCGCCCAAGCAAGATAGGACCTCGACCAGAGGACGCCGCCGGTTCGGGAATCCCAGCCCGAGTGTCGAATAGCGGTCTCGAGGCGAGAGTCTGTGTCTGTCGATCCACATCCAGCACGCCGAATGGCGTGAGCGTATGAATCGCGACCACGTCAATGCGTAGCCGCCCATTCTCCTTGACATGAATTCGATAAACGCCGCGCGGAACGCAGCGATCATCAACGCCTGCCGGACCTGCTCGCTGCCAGTCGATCACGCAAGCTGCAACGATCCGGTTCCGTACGGCCTTGGCGACGAGTAAAGGAAGCCGCAGCGCTGGATCGACCAAGATCACCTGATACAACTCGTCATTGCGGTAGATTCGCCACCCGTCGCATTCATCCGAGAGACCGACCATGTCTTCCCAGCGCGTTTCGCGGTAGTGCGTTTCGGCGACGCCGCCCACGAGCAGAGGATAGAGAGCTTGATTCAGCGACTCGTCGGCGAGCTGTGCTCGCGGCACGAGCGTGACCTGATCGTTGACAATGTCGTCAATCAGCACCTCTTCTCCAATTCGATACACGACTGAATCCACCACATCGGGCTGTCCTCCTCGTCGCATTCGAATCTCAATCGATGCGTCGGCGCCCTGCCAAAAGCAGATGGGAGCTTCCTGATCCACGGATCGCTGCGCAGCAATCTCCGCGATCGAATCGGCGAGCAAGCGCCAATCACTCGACTGCAGGGATCGGACGTCCACGTGGGGGGCGATTGGACTGCTTTCGCTGCCGAACCAAGTGCCAATCAGGTTCTCTGAATCCAATAGAAAGACAGCCCTCTGGCAGCGGATGACGTACTGCCGAGGCATCAGTAGCCCCGAACGAATCGCGTTCGAAAGCCACGGAGATCCATCCACAGACACGTGCTCCGGACAATTCGAAGGCGAGCTCGAGCCAAGAGTCCAAGCGATTCCGCTCGCAATCCACAGAAGTGTCGTGAACACCATAGCGCCTCACATTGAGCTTCGCGGGTACAAACCCAAGACGATCCACCGAGCTGCTTGCATCTGACCCCGCGCAGCACTGTAACCAGTTCTCAGCGTCCGCTTCATCTGCGCAGCGTTTCAACCGACGCACCTTACCCCGCACAATCATGGCAAGGGAGGTGTCCACGTTCGGTCAGTTGCACGGCAAGAGCGTAATGCAACCTGTTGTGCAAAGCGACCCCGAGCAGTTCTCGACCGTAACGGTCAATATTTCAGAATTTGGAATGAGCGTGCTCAAACAACTGAAACCAGGCACGCCGGGACTTACCTCGCACTCGTGCGGCCCAGTGCAGTCGTACTTTTTGAGTTCGAAGGTCTTTGAGCCCATCGCGCACGAAAAGCTCTGGCAAGAGGTGGGATCCACCTTGCGGCAACCGCCGGGGCGCACTGAAGGGTAATCAGGGTCAACGTCACAACCCACCATATGTGGTTTACAGCTCGTATCGCATGCGGCGGCCCAAGGTTCGGCGAAGGCAGGAAAGCAACAGCAGAAGACGTCCGCTGGAATTGGACCCATCGTTACCGGGGCAGAGAATGATGCGGAAGCGAGCGTCAGGAGAAGCGCGGAGACGAGGCGGCCAGAGGCCTGCAGATTACGGTTGTTGATCTTCATGGTCGTGTGATCCGGGAAGAATCACTTGGGTTGGAATCCGGAGGAGGGCACTCGGCGGTGCATCGCTCTGCCGACCAGCGTAGCAACAATGCCTGGCAACAATGCCTGGCAACAATGCCTGGCAACAATGCCTGGCACGTGCCAAATCCTTGTAAGGCTTGGGTAGCCCCCCCCCGCCCGTTCCGTCCCTGATTGATCCGGTGCCGCGCCACCCCATGGGATACGACTCCATGTGCCCCATCCCCATCGCGCGCACGTCCTGCCGCGTGCCGCCCCTGCACACGACTGCCTTGGTCGCGAAGGCAAAGGACGTCCTGGGAATCCACCGGAAGAAGGGTGCGAGAGCGAGGACGGGGCACATTCGTGGATCCCCCTGCACAATCCTGGCATACCGTGCCCTACAGAAAGCCCTCGAAGACCGCGGCATCGAGCCGCTCTCCACCGAGCTCGAGTACATCTGCAACACCGCCAGCGAGCTGCCCGAGGACCAGGCCAAGGAGGTTCTGGAGGTCATCGACAAACTCGAGCAGGACGACGACGTGCAGAAGGTCTACCACACGCTGGCGTGAGCTCGTTCAGCGGGTGAGGGTGGCGTCGGAGAGGGTGCCCTCTCCCTCGATGCACTCCCAGGTGTTCCCGCGGAAGAGGAACGTCTCGGGGGCGGTGCCTGGGCCCACGTTGACCGGGACCCGCAGGGCGCTCGCGCTGTAGCGCACGAGGTTGCCTTCGAAGGCGCCGTTGCGGCAGGGCACGAAGCCGTCCGCGGTGTTCTCCTGCAGGATCCGCACGATCCACTTCCCAGGTCGCTCGAACGTCGAACCGCGCACCACCGCGCCGTCGACTCCGACGAAGGCGATCGGGGCTTCCGAGCCCAGGAAGGTGCACCCTTCCACAAGAAGGCGCCGGGCCTCTGCGCGCTCGCCGGGCGCGACGGCGTCCACCGGCGGGCGGAAATAAGCGAGGCCCGTCGACCCGCCGAGGTGCACCGCGCGCCGGCCCGCGTGTTCGAAGCGGCACCCGCGCAGCGCGATCTCGCTCGAGCCGCCCTTGATCTGCACGCCCGAGGCTGCGGGGTCGCGCTCGGAGTCCCGGAGGACGCAGCCGACGACTTCGCCGCGGTGGCAGCCGACCATGTCGATGCCGGAGCCACCGCGTCCCCAGCGCTCGAGGACACACGCTTCGAGGCGGAAGTCCTGGAGGCCGCTCAGCTTGATTCCGTCGAGATTTCCGGATCCAGGTCCGCCACAATCGCGCACGGAGATGCGCCGCAGGACGACGTGGTGCGCTGGTTCGAGGAAGTTGCCTCCATCGTCGAGGTTCAAGCCGTTGCGCGGCGAGCCCTCGACTGCGATGTCGGCCAGGCTGACGTGTGCGAGCTGCGAGAGATGAACACCACCTCGGAACCGAGCAGGTCGCGCGGGGTCGAGCGACGCCACTTGAATCGGCGCAAGAGCCAGACCGACGAGCCGCTCCGCACGCCACGCGCCGTAGTCGCCGGGAGCCAGCCAGATCCTCGCACCAGGGGTGGCCGCGCGAGCGGCTGCCGACAGCGTCGCGCCGTCGTGCGCGCGGGTCTCGCGCAGCGCGACGAGCTCCGCCGTCGCTCGACCGAGGGCTTCGCCGATCAACAGGTAGCTCGCCGCATTGCCGTACCAGTGGTGGCCGTGGGTCGTATTCGGTGAGTCCTCGGCTGGGCGCAAGAAGGGCCTCGTCGGCACGAAGCGCACGGACTCGCGGCTCGGGACGGGGCTGTTCAGAGCGGCGCGCTCGCAGCCGGCGGACTGGGCCTTGCGGAAGTCTTCTCCGTCCCAGTTGCCAGTCTCACCGACGATGAACGGCAGCGTCGCGTCCCCGAGCGCGATGCGCAGATCCGTGACGAGGTGCGCCAGATTCGCGGCATACGACGCCGTCGCATCCGCGTCGCAGGCGTCGTTCCAGCCCTGGAACCAGATCACCCCATCGAGCAGCGGTTCGAGCCCCGCCAGAGGGCCCGTCCAGAGCTCGGAATCCGGCGCGAGCGCGGCGTCGAGCTGCTCGACCAATGCGGTGTAACACACCCCGACTGCGCCGCCACCCTGGGCGACGGCAGAGGGCGGCCGGAAGTCGGAGGCGAGGCTCTTGCCGCCGAACGCGACCTTGACGAGCAGGACGGGCTCGTCGAAGCGCTCGCCCAGGACGTGGCCGATCCCGAGCTCCGGGCCGAAGTGGTGCCGACCGGAGTACGCGCCGAACCCCACCCCCAGGCGTCCGATGCGCGGGGTGACGTTCTGGGGATCGCTCCCGCGCTGGTACGCCACGAACACGTCGTCGCGCTCGGTCCAATCGCCAGCGGCATCGCGCAGCGTACCGAAGCGCGCCTCGAGCTCCGGTTCAGCCAGCACGCGCGCGAGCGTGCCGCGACCTCCGTTGTAGTCGCGCGGATCGTCCAGGTCGACGACGGCGTGGCCCTCCATGTTCGATTGGCCGGCCAGCAAGTAGACCCGCACGCGGCCCCGCGGGGCAGAGCTGCCATCCGTGCAAACGATCGGTTCCGCAGCGAGCGCACAGACCAGGAGAGAAGCGGTGAGCCACATTGCAGCACGGTAACCTCCCGATCGCGCTTCAGGCGTGGAGTTCCCGCGCGCCGCTGTACGATCCGCGGCACCGCCCCCACACCCCATGTCCGCGCCCTTTCGTTTTGCGCCCGCACTGCGCGGCGCCCTGGCTGACGGTTACCGCGGGCGCGACCTCTGGGAGGACCTCAGCGCGGGTTTTGTGGTCGCGGCGGTCGCGCTGCCGCTCTCGCTCGCGTTTGGCATCGCTTCGGGCGTCGCCCCACAGTTCGGACTCGTGACTGCGATCGTCGCGGGCGCGCTGACGGCGTTGCTCGGCGGCTCGCGTGTACAGGTCACGGGGCCGACGGCGGCGTTCATCGTGCTGCTCGCTCCGATCGCGGCGGAGCACGGCCATCGAGGCCTCGCCCTGGCGGCGGCGCTCTCGGGGCTCACCCTCATCGGGATGGGGTTGCTGCGCCTCGGACGCCTCGTGCAGCTCGTCCCGTATCCCGTGACGATCGGCTTCACCGCGGGGGTGGGTGTCGTCATCGCAGTCTTGCAAGTCGAGGCGCTGCTCGGCCTCGCGCCACCCGAGGGCGCGGGCTCGCTGCGGGCGCTCGAGCGCTTTGCGCTCGCCATGGGGAGGCCCACTGAGCTCGACCCTCACGACGTCGTCGTCGGACTCGTCACGCTCGCTCTGCTGGTCGCATGGCGCAGGGTGCCGACGCGGCTCCCCGCGGCGATCGTTGCGCTGCCGCTCGGTGCGCTGCTGGCCGCGGCGCTGCACAGTTGGATACCGGGCGCGCACGTCGAGACGGTGGCGGACCGCTTCGGCAGCCCGGCGGCGCCCCACGGGATCGCGGCGGAGCTGCCCCACCTCCTGGCGCCGTGGAACCTGCCCGGTCCCGAGGGCGCGACCACCGCGCGCTCACCGTGGCCGTCGTTCGAGCTCGTGCACGACGTCCTGCCCGCGTCGTTTGCGATCGCGATGCTCGCCGCGCTCGCGACGTTGCTGTCCGCGGTGGTCGCAGACGGGATGTCAGGACGCACCCACGACCCCGACGCGGAGCTCGTCGCGCTCGGGATCGCCAACGTCGCGGCGCCCTTCTTCGGCGCCATTCCCGCGTCGGGCGCGATCGCGCGCACCGTCACCAACGTGCGCAGCGGCGCGCGCTCGCCGCTGGCGGCGCTCTCCCACTCGGGTTTTGTGCTCGCGGCGGTCTTGACCCTCGCGCCGGCGCTGGGCCGCGTTCCGATGGCGTCGCTCGCGGCGCTCTTGTTGACCGTCGCGTGGAACATGGCGGAGCTGCCGCACATCGCGCGTGTGGTGCGCACGGCGCCGCGCGCGGACGCCGTAGTGCTGCTGACGTGCCTCACATTGACCGTCGTCTTCGACATGACGATCGCCGTCGGCGTCGGCATCACGCTGGCGTCGTTCCTGTTCATGCGCCGCATGATCGACCTGGGCGCCGCGCGGTTCCTCGAGCCGCACGACTCGAAGCTCGCCGGTCGCGTGCCACCGGGCGTCGCGGTGTACGAGATCGCCGGTCCGCTCTTCTTTGGCGCCGCACACAAAGCGACCGCCAACCTGTTCGGGATCGAGCGCACGAAGACCAAAGTCGTGGTGCTCGAGCTCTCGAACGTCCCGTCGATCGACGCCACCGGCATCGTCAACCTGCGCTCGGCCCTCGAACGCCTGGGCAAAGCCGGCGTCGAAGTGGTCCTGACGGGCCTCGCGCGCGAGCCCTTCGAGGATCTGTCCCGCGCCGGCTTCTTCGCCCCCACCATGCGGCCGACGATCCACACCCGCCCGACCCTGCACGACGGCCTGGAGCTGGCCGCCGCGCTGGCCGCCGAGCGCTGAGGTCGGCTGCTGAAGGTGGCCTCACCATGGGGGCTGCAGGGGAGGTCTCGGATGGGCCCGGTCCCATCCTTGGTCGCGGTGCGCAGCCCAGGGAACCGCCTGCGGAGTGGCCCGAGTGCCCCGCTGGATCCGCCCCGCACGACCTCGTCCGACCATATGCCAGTGCTCGCGCGCAGGGGCGCTTCGCCACCCAGGCACGGTCCGCCGCGATAACCTCGGTGCATGAAGACACTTGGCCCCGCCCTCCTGTTCTGCCTCATACCGACTGCGCTGGCCCAGACCGTCGTGATCAACTTCGACGTCCTGCCCGGTCCCGACAACCAGCTCGGCACCCCGGACGACGTGCCGATCGTCGCTCCATCGACCTTCGCTGCGCAGACGCTGCAGTTGACGAACGAATTCACAGCGCTCGGCATCGACTTCACACCGAACCCGCCGATCCAGAACCAGAACGAGGTCCTCATCGCGACGTCCTTCACGACTCCGCCGACCTACACTGCCCCGAACATCTTCGCGTCCTCGGGGACCCTGCCGATCGAAGCGACGTTCTCGGTGCCCGTGCGCCGGGTGCGTGCGCTGGTCGGGATCTCGGGAGGCGCCGACACCCTCGAGATCTACGATGCCGCTGGAGCGTTGCTCGGCTCGATGGAAGGAGACGACGTGGAGGTCGAGCTCTCTTCGACGACGCCGATCGTGCGTTTCGTCGTACGTGCGACCGTGGGCACGACACCTGCGATCGACAACCTCGAATACGAGGTCGTGGGGTCACTGGGGACGGTCTATTGCTCCCCGGCGGTGCCCAACTCCACCGGGGCCTCGGCGACGATCGCCGCCAGCGGCAGCACTGTCCTGGTCAACAACAACCTCCGACTGACCGCTTCGTCACTGCCGCTCTCCTCGTTCGGCTTCTTCCTCGACAGCCGCACACAGGGTCTGATCAACCAGCCAGGCGGTAGCCAGGGTGTGCTGTGCCTCGGGGGCGCCATCGGCCGCTTCGTAGGGCCGGGCCAGATCCAGAACAGCGGCGCAGCCGGCGAGTTCTCGCTGCAGCTCAACCTCCAGGCCCTGCCCACGCCCACGGGGCCCGTCGCGGCCCTGCCGGGGGAGTCGTGGAACTTCCAGGCCTGGTATCGCGACGCGGTAGGTGGCGTCGCGACGTCGAACTTCACCTCCGCGGTGACGATCACGTTCTAGCAGCCTGCGCCGCAAAAGCCGGTCCGACGGGCGGTAGCCGCGTACGGGCTCGCGAGGCGCAACGAGTCCCCCAGCGCGACACGCGATCGGGGACCTTGTTGCGGAGGCGCGAGCGCGCGGGGCCGCCGCTCGGCGGATCGAGTCCTGAGGCGCGGGCTCCTGGCGCTGGGACATCGACACCGTGGCTACCGTCACGTCAGCGCTGCGGGCGCTTCGTCAGGGTCAGGACGTCGAAGAGGCGGCCCTCTTCGTCGACGGCGTGCAGCTCGAGGTGTCGGCCGTGCAGGGCGACCTGCACGAAGTGGTGGCGCCGCACCTTCTTGAAGCCGAACGAGGTGTTCACAGGGTCGAAGTCCTCGAGGCGCCCGCCGCCGCCCGCTGCGGTGATGTAGAGCACGCCGCCGTCTTCATAGGGCACGACGCGGCCCGCCTGGATCGGGAAGGTGCGCTCGTAGTCGTGCACGTGGCCCGAGAAGCAGATGTCGACCCCGTATTGCTCGAGGAGGCCGACGATGTTCCGCACGTTCAAGTCGCCGCGGGTCGAGGGTCCGGTCAGGGTGTCGCCGTAGTCGTCGGAGTCCGAGGTGTACGGCGGTTGGTGCAAGACCGCGAAGCGCCAAGTGGCGCGCGAGCGTGCGAGGGCGCTCTGGAGCCATGAGAGCTGCTCGGATTGGTCCGCGAGCGAGCGATTGCCGTCGAGCATGAAGAACTCGGCGTCGCCGTAGGTGAACGAGTACCAACGCTCGGGCGCCGGCAGGTCCATGTAGTCGTAGTAGTGGCACGCGTCCTGCTCGTGGTTGCCGAGGACCGGCATCAGAGGTACGTTCGCGAGCAGAGCGCCCAGGTGGCGGAAGAAGTAGTCCGTCCACTCCGACTTCGCGCTGCCCGTATCGACGAGGTCACCGGCCAGAACGAGGAAGTTCGGGCGCTGCTCCTGGATCAAATCGGCGATGCGGCGCGCGACTTTGCCGTTGGTCTGGGTGTCGCCGACGACGGCGAAGGTGAACGCTTGCCCTGTGGATGCTGCGGTGCGGAAGGCGCCGATCGGGCCCGTGAGCGCCACAGGTTCGTCGGGTTCACGCGGTGCGTCGGGGGGCGCTGCGCTGGTCAGGGTGACCTCGTAGAAGTACTTCTGGTCAGGCAGCAGGCCCGGCAGGCGCACGGTGTGCAATGCCCGCGCTTCGGCGGCGACGATGACCCGCCACTCGGGCTCGTCATCGCGGCGATAGCGCAGGGTCAGCGTCGCAGGTTCGGTGGCTTCGCAGCCGATGCTGATCGCGTCCGTGGTCGGCCATGTGAGGTACGGACGGACGAGCCAGTCGAATCGAATGTCGTCCCAAGCGGGCAAGCTGCGGCGCGGGTGATCGGCCTCTGCGGCGAGCGCCTCGGCGCTCGCCGCCCCGGCGCGCAGCGTGACCTCTGCCAAGCGCCCATCGAGCGGATGGTGCTCGTCGCGGTCGCGGTACCCGCCCACGACGAACTCGCCGAAGTCCGCGTAGAGCACCGCGCCCGACTGAGCGCTCGATTCGGCGTCCAGCACACCGTCGACGTAGAGGCGCATCACCGCGCCGTCGTATGTCGCCGCCACATGCCGCCACGCCCCATAGCGATGGGCCGCCCGCCCGCGCAGGTACGTGACCTTCCCGTCCCCATCGTCCGCACCGGCAGTGGCCAGGGCGAACGTGAAGCGCTCCTCGTCGTAACCCAGCAGCCAGCCCTTCTCGAAGTTGCCGTTGTCTTCGAGGCGACCCGCGATTCCGCCCCAGCGCTCGGGCCGCTCGACTGCGACCCAGGCCGTGACGGTGAAAGGACCGCGCGGCAGCGGCACGGCAGCGGCGTCGCCGGCGCGCCAGAGATCGCTCTCGGAGTTGAAGAGGAGCCCGCCGCCGTAGGCCTCGGGGGCGAACCGCAGCGGGCCCTGGGGCGCGGTGAGCCCGCCCGCTTCGAGGGCGCCCTCGACGGCTGCGAAGCGCCAAGCCTCTGGCGCTGCGAGCGGCATGAGCCGCGCGCTGCCGGCGAGCGCCGTGAGGCCGAACGAGAGGGCGATCCAGCGGGGACGGTGCGACGTGGACATGCGCGAGAGTGTGACCGATCCCGGTCCTCCCGGGCGAGCGCCGAGGGCAGCGGTCACACAACCTTCGCGCGCGCCTGATGTCGCCCCCTCCCTGCCCAGCGCGCCGTCGAACGCTTCAGAGCAGCGTCACGCTGCGAGCGCCCGTGAAGTTGGACACCGCGGCGCCGCCGACGCTGTCGCGGTGCCAAGCTTGGAAGAACCAGGTCTCACCCGCGGCAGCGCTCACCGTGCCCGTGGGCGACGGCAGCGTGCCGAGGTCCACCGAGATGCCGAAGACCCCCGCCGCAGCGCTCGAGCCCACCTCGCCGGGCCGCGCGAAGCGCCCGATCGGTGCGCTGAGGCGGAGGTTCCCGAGGCTGCCCCCCGGGTTCGTCGTCAAGAGCGGCGTGCGCGAGCAGAGGAACATGCACGTCGCTGCGGGGGGCAGCTCGACAGCGGTCAGCGCCAGAGGCAGGGCCGTCGACGCCACATTGCCGGTGACCTCGAGCTCACCCGAGCGTCCCGTCGAGTTCGCCACCGTCGTGCAGATGCCGACAGTCGCGCCTTCGGAGCGCTCGTACGCGCCCCGGTCCGGCAGGACACCAGCGCGCAAGACTCCGCGCTGGTCGACGACGGCGCTCAGCTCGGCCTGCGCGAGGAGCCGTTCGTTCTTGCGTTGCAGGTCGACCTGTTTCGGCGCCGGCGCGCCGTGGACTCGTCGACGCCGATGCGGTGGGCGATCTCGGTGACGCTCAGCTACTCCTCGTAGCGCAGCAGCACGACGTCGCGCAGCGGCTCAGCGAGCGCGAGCACAGCGGTGGCGACGCGCTGCCGGCGCTCGACGCGCAGCAGGGGCTCGTCCGCCGCGTCGGCAGTGACCTCGCCGCGCTCGGTCGCGCGGCGCCGTTCACGCGCGCTGCGTGCGGCCTCGCCGCGCCAGCGATCGAGCGCTGCGTGCTTGGCGGCTCGGGTGAGCCAGCCGACCCCGAACGTTCCACCCGTACGCAGCGCGCGCAACCAGGCGTCCTGGGTTGCATCGTCCGCGATCGACGGGTCGGCGAGCAGCCCGCGCACGGCGCGGACGACGAACGTGTGTTGATCGGATAGGGCGTTGAGGGAGGTCTTCATCTGGCAGTCGGTGAGAGGGTCTCACCGGCATGACGGAGCTGGGAGCCCTGTTCGGGCGTCCGTTTCCGGGAAAAGTCCTGTGCGCCCGAGAAGCTGGGGACGAACGCGGGGATCGCAGGCGTGCTGGGTGCGGGTTCGGCCGATACAGGGGAGCCGAACGCCCAACGCCGCTCGGGCTAGGGCCGCGCCAGTCGCCGCATGTCCCTCGCCCCGCATCCCGGCTACGGGGTGCGACGAACTCACCTTTGCCATGACGCTCCGCCGCACCTTCCTCGCCTGTGCCGCCCTGCCGGCTCTTCTGTTCGCTCCGGCCCTCGCGGCGTGTGCCAGCGGCCCCGCTCCGCAGGACGTCGCGATCCTGGACACACCGAGCGCCAGCTCGGGCGAGACTCCGGCGCGGGCGGTCGTGTTGCCCTCGGGTGAGCTCACCCGGGACACGGAGCAGCGCTACGAGTACTTGTCCGACTTCGCCGTCTTCGTCGGGCGCGAGGTCGGCACCGACAAGGGCCTCGTCCTGGCATTCGATGCCAACCGCGGGCGCGACCGCGAGAAGTACGCCGCCGAGCACTTCGCGGTGCTGTGGGTCGAAGGCAAGGGCTGGGTCGAGCTCGACGTCACCGCGACGTTCAAGGGTGTCGCCGAGCAGTTCAGCACGACGTACGGCGCGGTCTTGCCGTCGACGGACCGCGCGCAGGTGACCGGCACCGCCGGGACGGGCCTGAAGCTCGAGGTACCGAAGCACGCGCTCGTCCTGAACGCTGAGCCGTGTGTCATCGAGACCGACCAGCGCAACAAGCGCGATGGGTTCGTCACGGGCTCGTCGGCGGGCACGCTGCGCTACGGCGAGCGCGAGTTCGTGGGCATCGTGCACCACGAGTTCACGTACCTCGCCGGTGTGAACCCGCTCGCAAAGACGTACACGGACCTCTTCGGGGACGGCTTCCACAGCGTCTACGCCCTGGTCGGCACCAGCGGAGCGCTGCGTGTGCACCGCTCGGGCGGTCGGCTCGAGCCGCTGATCGGGACCCACTCCGGCTTCTTCGCCGCGGACGCGGCGGCGCGCGGCACGGGACAGCTCAGCGGCTTGAAGCTGGAGACGTCGAAGAAGTCGCTCGGCGGCCTCTTCCGCTGGCCGGGGCGTTACAAGACACAGGCCACGCTGGGCGAGCGCAACGTGGCGGTGCAGGTCGATCTGAAGGACCGGGAGACGCTGATCAACTACGTCTTCGGCGGCGTCGCGATCGCGATCGCGAAGGGCGAAGTGACCGTCGACGGCGCGAAGTCCCCGGTCCTGGGTTTCAGCCTGATCGTGCTCTGAAGGCTCACTCCGCAGCGGCGCCGAAGCAGTACAGCTTGCGCTCCGAGCGGACGTAGACGCGGCCGTGCGCGAGGGCGGGGGTCGACCAGACCTTGCCCTCGACTGTCGCCGAGGAGAGGACCGACCAGTCCTCGCCCGCGGAGACCACGGAGAGCTGGCCGGACAGGCTCGCCGCAAGGATGCGCCCTTCCGCGGCAACCGGCGACGCAAAGTACTGGTCGGGTTCGCCGATGCGGTCCTGTTTGCCGACTTTGCCCGTGCGCGCATCGAGCGCGGTGAGGATGCCGCCCTCTTTCAGCAGATAGACGGTCCCGTCCACCAAGACCGGCGAGACGAGGTCCGACAGCCCGCGCCGCCCGTCGTAGCGCCACGCGACGTGGGTCTCGGTCACGTCACCGACGAGCGGTTTGCCTTCGACGTCGAGGTCGATCGCGAGGAGGCCACCCTTGGCCGTCTGCGTGGATTGCAAGTAGACGTACTCGCGTTCGTCGAGCAGCTCGTCGCCGTCGAGGTCCCAGATGAACCACGTCTGCTGCATGCCCTCTTGCGGCCACTCCGCGCGCGAGATCTTGCCGTCGGCGTCAGCGTCTTTGTCCGCCAACGCCTCTGCGAACGCTTGGCCGACGCTCGGCAAGCCGAACTCGGTCGACGAAGGCATGTACGCGCTGACGATGCAGAGGTCTTCGAAGTAGAGCGGCACCGCCTTCGACTGCCACGCGGAGCCGGTGGCCCACCAGATGCGCTCGCCCGTCGCGAGCGAGTACCCCGTCACTTGGTAGGAGCCTGAAACGATGACCTGAACGCCGCCTTCCCGCGGCGTGTAGATCGAAGGCGTCGCGTAGCTGTGCAGGGCGCCGTCGCGCTGCGTACGCCAGCGCTCCTCCCCCGTGCGCGCATCGAGCGCGACGAGCGCCGAGCCGCCGTCCTGGTCGAGCTGCAGCACGACCATCCCACCGTGCACGACGGGCGACGTCGCCAATCCGTGCGGGATGTTGTACGGAGCGCCGAGTGACTTCCGCCAGAGCTCCTTACCATCGAGGTCGTAGACGACGAGGCCGATGTGGTGGAAGAGGGCGTACACACGCTCGCCGTCGCTCACCGCAGTCGGAGCGGCATAGGAGTTGCCGCCCGGACGCGCGCCTTCGAACGGCACGGTGTTGCGCCAGAGCTCTTTGCCGGTGAGCGCGTCGTGGGCGACCGTGAAGAGGCTCTTCACCTCGACGCCGTCGTCGTTCTTCTTGCCTTCATAGCCGGTGGTGAACACGCGCCCACCGGCGACCGTCGGAGAGGAATATCCGTGCGGCACGGCGGCGGTCCAGAGCGGCTGGCCCTCGGCGCCGAGGACCGCGGGCAGGGTCGCGCCGGGCGCGGTGCCGCTGCCATTGGCGCCGCGGAAGCCGCCCCAAGGGGCGTCGGAGGAGAGCGAGAGGAGAGCGAGCAGGGTGAGGTGCGTCAGCATGGCGAAGTCGGGCGCTGGGCCGTTCGTGCGCAGCGCAGTCTAGGTGCGCTCGCCACGCCGGGAAGGGGCTCGCACAGCACTTACCTGGACCTGCGGGCTGCCTGAACACGGCGTATCTGGTAGCGTCCCCGCACCATGTTCCGAGGCCTCACCACCGCCGTCCTCCTCCTCGCGGTCCAGAGCTCCTGCGCCGTGGCCCCCGACACTGCGGAGACCGCGCCGTCGCCCCTTCCCGCTGCCCTCGCCGTGACCGAGATCACCCCGCTGAAGCTCGCCGATACCCCGAACGTCCACGCCTTCGAAGGGCTCTTGACGTCGGGCCAGCCGACCGTCGCGGGCCTCGAAGCCGCGGCGGCCATGGGCGTGCGCTCCGTGCTGAACAACCGCAAGGACAGCGAGCTCGAGAAGGTGCCGTTCGACGAGCGCGCGGTCGTCGAGGGCCTCGGCATGACCTACGTTCGGATCCCGTGGGGCGGCCCCGAGGAGCTGACGGACGAGGTGCTCGATCGCAGCGTCGCGTTCCTGCGCGAAGCGGAGCGCCCCGTGCTCTACCACTGTGCATCGGCGAACCGGGTCGGCGCTGCGTTCGCCGCGTGGCGCGCATTGGACCAGGACGTCGAGATCGAAGCCGCGCTGGCGGAGGGTCGTAAGATCGGCCTGCGCACTGCAGCGCTGGAGCCGATCGTGCGCCGCTACGTCGAGCGTCGCCGCGCCGAGCGCGGTCGCTGAGCTCACATGGTCGGCTCCCCTCGCTCGCGGCTCGCGCCGCCGCTCTGGCTGACGCTCGCGCTCGCTGCGCTCGTCGGCGCCGTGGTGTACGTGCGCGCGACGAACGCGACAGGTGAGCGCGCCCTCGACAACGCGATCACCGCGCTGGCGGTCATCCTGGGCGGGCTCCTCTACGGGCTCTGGTTGCTCTTCGGAGCTGGCCTGACGGGCCGCGCACGGCTCGGCTTGCTGTTCGCGGCTGCGCTCGTAGCGGGCCTCGTCGCCGCGACGGTGCGGATCGACGGTTGGACCGGCGCCAGCCTGCCCGAGCTGCGCTTCGCCTGGACGCCGCCGCGCGCCGCGGAGCTCGCCGGTGGGAGCGTCACCGCCGAGGCGACCGCGCGCACCGCAGGCGCGTCGCCGTTCGACTTCCCTGGGTTCCTGGGCCCAGGGCGCGACGCGGTCGTGCGCGGCGTGAAGCTCGCGCGCGATTGGGCGCAGAAGCCGCCCGAGCTCCTCTGGCGCGTCGACGTCGGCGCGGGCTGGAGCGGCTTCGCGGTCGTCGCTGGCGTCGCTTTCACGCAAGAGCAGCGGGGCGCAGAGCAGCTCGTCGTCGCGAGGGACCTCGCGACCGGCGCGGAGCTCTGGCGCACCGCGCACGCGGCGTACTTCGATCACGTCCTCGGCGGGCCAGGCCCGCGCGCGACGCCGACGGTGGCCGACGGTCGTGTCTACGCACACGACGCGTTGGGCCACGTCGAATGCCTCGACGCCGCGACGGGCGCGCGCATCTGGGAGCGCGACCTGAAGCGCGACTACGGCATGACCGACGCGCTCGAAGAGGCGAAGATCGCCTTCGGGCGCTCTCCGTCGCCGCTCGTGTACGGCGCGCTCGTGATCGTGCCGGCGGGAGGTGACCCCGACGGCCGCCGCGCTGGGCTCGTCGCGCTCGACCGCGAGACGGGCGCTACCGTCTGGGAGGGTCCGCCGCGCGACATCAGCCACGCATCGCCGCAGATCGCGACGCTCGCCGGCATCGAGCAGGTCCTCGTCGTCAATGCGGACACGGTGAGCGGCCACGACCCGCGCGACGGGCGCCTCATCTGGGAGCATCCGTGGCCCGGACAGACGAGCGCTGCGGCCAACAACAGCCAGCCCGTCGCCCTGCCACCCGATCGGGTGCTGGTCTCGAAGGGATATGGCCAAGGCTCGCTCGTGCTCCAGCTCGCCGCGGCTTCGGACGGCGCGCTGCAGGCGACCCCGGTGTGGTCCTCGAAGCGCGCGCTGCGCACGAAGCTGACCAACGCTGCGGTGCGCGATGGTTACGCCTATGCGCTATCGGATGGCATCCTCGAGTGTGTGTCACTCGCGGACGGCGAGCGCGTATGGCGCGACGGCCGCTACGATCACGGGCAAGTGCTCCTGGTGGACGACCTGCTGCTCGTCGTCACCGAAGAAGGCGAGGTCCTGCTGATCGAAGCGACACCAGAGCGCGCGAACAGCGTCCTCGGTCGCTTCCAAGCGGTCACCGGCAAGACGTGGAACACGCTCGCGCTCTCCCGTGACGTGCTGCTGGTCCGCAACGGCGTCGAAGCGACCGCATGGCGCTTGCCGCTCGCGGCCGACTGAGCGCGGCGCGCTGAGGCCGAGCAGGACGCACTCGTGTCCCGAGTCAGAGGTTCACGTCCGAATTCGCGCCGCCAGGCGCCCTGCGAAGGCCTGCCCCTGGCAGCGCGAGCCCGATCAACAGCGCAAACACACCCAGCACGACCCAAAGCAGCACGGCCTCGCCATTCCCGCGATCGAAGACCGCGCTCAGCACGGCGGACAGCGGCGACACGACGAGCTCATCCGGGGTCACGTTCCCCCCGCTCCCAATCAAGAGCAGCACCGGCAGGACGAACGACGCGACGAGCAGCGAGATGGTCCCGAGCAAGCGCGCTTTGCGGCGCTCAAGCGGCGTCGGATGATGCGGCGCGACCATCATGGCCGGCAGGATGCTGAAGGTCAGAGACACCCCTTGTGCTCCCGCGAGCGCCAGCAGCGCTTGCCAGAACTGCCGACCGAAGGGCTCGACCAACATGGCCCCCGACCCGCCCACACGGAGCTGGAAGAGGCCGATCATCGTCGCCCCGGCGAGCAGCGCCCCGAGCGCCAGGTTCAGCGCCAGAGCGCGCCCGCGCCCGTAAGCGAAGAGCGCGGCGAACGGGCGCGCGCGCCGCCCCGCAAGTCGAGCTTCGGTCTCGCGGTCGGGCTGCGGGCTCTCCGCGGTCAAGATCGCCGCCGGCACGGAACCGAACAGGATCCCGAGCGCACCGAAGCCGAGGATGTCCTCCATGTCGTCCGCGCCCATCCACGGCAGCGCGACCGCGACCGCCAGCGCGAGCAGCCCCACGAAGGACCCCCACGCGATGCGCAGCCCGCTCGAGGGCTCGCGATCATCGTACGAGAGGCCGCTCGCCGCGAGTCCGAGCGCAAGCGGCGCCAGAGGCGCGACGATGAGCCAAGCGACGAGCAGCGCGCGCTGCACCCCGATGCCGCTCCCGCGGACGAGCGCCCTCTCTGCGAGCTCGAACTGGAATCCGAGCACCATCAGCGCAGCAAAACCGAGGATGACGCCGCTGCCCCCGCGCGCGAAGCGTTGGCGACCGACTCCGCCGAGCCCGATGCCGAGCGCCGCAAGCGCGAGCGAGAACCCCGCCACTTGCAGCAGGAACAACAGGATGCCGAGCGTGTCCGCCGCGGGCAGCAACGCCATCACCGTGACAAACGGCGCGAACGCCGCGAGGATGAGCCCCGCGACGACGGTCGACGCCGCGAGCTTGCCGAGCGCTACACGCCACGGCCCGAGCGGCGTCAGCGAGAGCAACTCACGCGCCGACTCGCTGTCCTCCTGCCGCATCGACTGCTGGGCGTGGAACGGCACGTAGACGATGAGCGCCGTCGCCAGCGACAGGAGCGCCGGCAGCGCGATCGAGCTGCCGCGCACGTGGCTCGATTCCAAGAGGCCCGTGACGGAGATCACGGCTGCCAGGCCGAGCGAGATGCTGAAGACCCACGCAAACGCGCGACCGCGCAGCGCTTGGCGCAGCTCCTTCACGAAGACAGGCGAGAGGTGGTCGTCGAACGCCATGATCAAACCGTCAGGACACCGGAACGCAGGAGAGGGCCGTGGGCGAGCTCCGCCAACGACGCCCCTGTGTCGACGCGCACGAAGACCCCCCCGCGGCGCTGGACGGCGTCGCGCCAAGCGGCCTCGTGGCGGGCGAGCCGCGTCAGGTACGCTTCGACCGTGCGCCGATCGAGGACCAGGTCGAGCGCCGCATCCGTTTCAGCGTCGACGAAGCGCACCGCCTCACCGACCTCGGGCGCGAGCTCACTCGGAGCGAGCACCTGCACCACCGCCAGCCCACCGGCGCGCGCCGCGAGCTGCCGCAGCGCAGCGTGCGGGTCGGCGGGGGTCATGAGGTCCGAGACGAGCACGCGAATCGAATCGGGCCGGAGGAGCGGCCCGAGCGCCTCGAGCGCGGCGCCGAGCGGCACACGCTCGTCGCACTCCGTGCCGTCCGCGAGGAACCGCGCCTGGTCGAGCGGCTCAGGCCGCGCCCCGAGGCGCAGGATGCGAGTCCGGTGACCGGCCGCGCGGCCCGCTGCATCGAGCAGCGCGATCAGGTCGATCACCCGCTGAGCGCGCTCTGCGGCGACCGCGACCGAGCGCGAAGCGTCGACGATCAGCTCGAACTCGGGCGCGACCTCTTCGCGGTGCAGCCGGACCATGAGCTGGTCCGTGCGCGCAAACGCGCGCCAATCGAGGTGGCGCACGTCGTCGCCCGCCGCATAGAGGCGCCGATCGTGGAACTCGAACGACGCGCCAGGACCGCGGCCGAGCACATTGCCTGCCGCCCCACGGCGCGGCGCATGGCTCAGCGCGGGTCGCAGCTCGCGGCCCAGCGCGATCGCTTCCGCTTGCGGCTTAGGCATCGGGCCCCGCCTTGGTCGCTGCGCGTTGGATGTTCCTCTGGACGGCCGCCAGGGTCTCGGTCGCCGAGCTCACGAGCCTCGGCAGGTTCACGAGGACCGCGACGAGCGCAGCCCCAGCGATGATCGCAAAGCGCCCGGAGGGCACTCCGTCCTGCGTCCAGGCGCGCTCGATCAGGCGCAGGGGATTGCCGAGGTGCTCGAGGTTCGCCAACTGTCGATCACCGATGAACGCGCCGATCAAGCCCGGGATGAACGCGCCCAACAGCGCCACGAGCGGCGTCGCGACTCGCAGGTAGAGGCGCGGCCCGGCGCGCTCGCAGAGCCGCGACAGAACGCCGGCCAAGAACGTCACGTAGAAGACCGATAGGAGCGCCGCGACGATCAATGCGCCGACGCCGTCACTGAAGAAGTCCGGCGCGCTCGGGCGCTTCCAAGCGACAGCGGACAGGGCCAGCGCAACGATCAGCACGACGTGCAGGATGTGGTAGACGACCCCGCGGCCTCCGCCCGGGAACCAGGGCGCCGTCACCATCGCGCTGAACGCGGACCTCGGCACGAGCGTCGCCACGCGCCTGCCCATCTCGCGGCGCTCGGTCGTGAGCAGCACACCGATCAGGCTCAACAGCCCGAGTCCGAACATCGCGATCCCATTGACCACATCGACCGAAGCGGAGGTCCAGTTGACGAACCAGATCGCATAACCGCCGAGGGCGAGGACGCTGATCGTCGTCAGGATGCGCGTGTTCGAAGAGCGGTTCTCTTCTGGGTGCGCCAGCATGTTGCAGGCCAGGGTGAACACGTACGCGCCGCCGATGCAGGCGAACAACCCGAGCGTGGCGGCGACAGAGCGGAACTCGGAGTCGCTCGTGTACTCCTGCGGGTTGCGCAGGATCTGATCCCCGAGGACCATCAACATCGGGACTAGCCACGCGGCCTGCGCGCCGATGAGCAACATCAGGAGGACCCGCGCAAAGCGCTGCCTCGAGAGCGTCGAGAGCGCCAGAGCGACCATGGTCGCCAGCAGCGAGACGATCATGATGATCGCCAGATAGATCAACGCGGCTGCCAGGTCGACACCTGGAAAGAGGTATGCGACGACGAGGAACGGGCTGAAGGCCGCGAAGAAGAGCGCCGACTGGACGAGCGCGGCTTGTAGCTTCCCGGCCACGATGCGGCGCGGGCGCAGCGCGGACAGCAGCAGCAGGTCGCTGGTGCTCTCCTCCCACTCGAAGCCCATGGCCTGGAACGCGCTGAAGGGCACCATGCCGACCAGGGCTGCGACGAGGCAAAAGTGCACCGTCATGAAGTAACCCTGGACATCCTCGCCGACGTGGTTGAAGCCGACGAGGTTGCCCATCACCCCGATGACCGCGACCATGAGCGTCGCGATGAAGGTCCAACGGAAGGTGCGGCCGCGCAGCGCTTGGCGCACCTCCTTGACCAGGATCGGGTTCCAGCGCTCGCTCGGCAGTTGCAGACGGCTCGCGAGCGCTTCCGAGGTCGCGGTCACTGCACACGCCCTTTCGTGAGCTGCAGGAAGACGTCCTCCAGGTTGGTCTGCCGCGGCGCGAACTCGACGGGGCGCAGCTCGTTGCGCACGAGATCCGCGACAAGGACCGAGAGCGCCGCTTCGTCGCCCTGGAACTCGATCGCGACGCCGCGGCCGTCCCGGCGGACCTGCTGGACATCGTGGCGTTCAGCGAGGAAGCGCTCGACGCTCTCGAGCGGCGCGAGGCAGCGCAGCCAGAGCTCCGTCGTCGGCCGGATGCCCTTCATGACCTCGTCGACGCGCCCGTGGGCCATCAAACGGCCCGCTTCGATGACCGCCACCGAGTCGCAGACCTCGGCCAACTCCGTCAGGATGTGCGACGAGATGAGCACCGCTTTGCCCATCTCGGCGAGCGCCCGCACGAGCTCGCGCAGCTCCACCCGTGCGCGCGGATCGAGCCCCGCCGCCGGTTCGTCCAGGATCAGCACCGCCGGGTCGTGCAGCAGCGTCTTGGCGAGGCACATGCGCTGCTTCATGCCCTTGGACAGCGACGTCGTCAGCTTGTCCGCCAAAGGCACGAGCGACGTGAAGTCCATGACCTCCGCGATCGTCTTCGTGCGCTGCTTGCCTCGCAGGCCGTACGCGCGGGCGAAGAAGTCGAGGTACTCGAGCACGGTCGTCGCGGAGTACGCGCCGAACGAGTCCGGCATGAACCCCAGCCGCAGCCGCGCGCGGCGCGGCTCCTCCAGCACCGAGTGCCCGTCGATCAGCACGTCGCCCGAGTCCGGCAGCTCCAGGGTCGATGCGATCCGCATCGTCGTGGTCTTGCCGGCGCCGTTCGGGCCGATGAAACCGCAGACCTCGCCGCGGGCGACGTGGAACTTCACGTCACGCACCGCTGTGAAGTTGCCGAAGCTCTTGGTGATCCCATCGACCTCGAGCGCGAGGCCCCCCGGACGGTTGCTCGTCAGCATGGCGCCTCTCACTTCCCCCACTGGGACTCTTCGGCTGGCAGAACGCCCTGCACGACATGGTGCTCGGACGTGAGCTCGGGCGACAGCGCGAGCGTATCGACGAACGGATTGCGCTGCAGCACCGCGACGTAGGAGCACGGCACGCGCTCGAAGCGTTCGACGAACCCGGCACGGATCGGTGTCGCTTCGCCCGGTTGCAGCTTCGCGACCTTCCCTGGCTCCAGCACCGCCCCCAGAGGCAAGGTCAGCAGCGCTCCAGCGGCATCGCGCAGTTCGAGCTGAAGGATGTCGACGCCGAGGGAGTTCGTCACCTCCACGCCGCCGTCCTTGCGCGCCACCTCCAGGCGTACACGCGCCGGTGTGTCGCTGGTCGTCAGCAGCGTCGCCGCCGTCCGCACGGGCAGCCAGCCGCCCGTGAGGCGCAGGCCGTCGCCGTGGTCGACGGTGAACTCACGCGAGACCGTGCCGAGGTACGCCGTCGAGTGCACCGTGGTGCCGCGGGCAGGCAGAAGCTCGGGCGAGCGCAGCGAGGGGGTGAGCGTACTGGTCGCGAGCGTCACCGCGCGCCCGGTGCGCTGGTCGAGCCACGTCGCGCTCTGCAGTTCACCTTTCAGTCCGAGGCCCTGAGAGAGGATCCCGGCGCCGAGGATCAAGAGCGACGCGATGGCGGAGATCACGGGGATCGTCACGACGAGCAAACCCGGGCGACCGCGGCGCTTCAGCACGAACAGGTTCACGGGCCCCACGACGATCGTGAAGGTGAGCAGCGCGAGCACGAAGAGCCCGATCGGCAGGTCCGTTCCCGCGGTGTCGACGCCGAAGACACCGTGCGCTGCGCCGGTGCCCGGGACGAGCGCCCCTTCACCCGCATGGACATCGTGCACCTTATCGACCGCGGCGATCAGCGCGGTGCGATCCGCTTGGCGCTCCAGCTCGCCCGCGGTCACCGGCAATCGAACGAGCCGGCCGAAGCCGACGCGGTAGAGCTCGCCGTCGACGCCGAACGCCCCGCTGCGAAAGCGCGCCTCGGGCAGCGCGGCGCCTTCGAAGAGCGCCGCGAGGGCCGAGTCGTCGCCCAGCACCACGACGAGCCCGCCGCTGTGGAGGAAGCTCTGCAGCGGACCGAGTTGGAGGCCCGTCAGCGGTGCGTTGCGCGCATCGAGCACCGCCACGTCCACCGACGACCACGCCGCCGCGCGCGAGGGCAGGTCATCGGGACCGACTTCGAACGCGACCCACTCGGGGTCGTACGACCAGCTCGTCGGCGCCGAGCCGCTCTTGCCGCGCACGGTCTCGGGATCGTCGACGCTGATCTGCTCGGCGATGCGCTCGATCGTGCCCGCCGGCAAGCGCTGCGGCGCGACCCAGGCGAGCACGCGGTCCTCCGGATGGCTATCGACCGTGCCCGTCGTGAAGGCGGTGAAGAGGCTGCTCGTTCCGACCTGGGCTTTGAGCGCCGAGCTCTGTCCGGCCTGCCGGTGGATCGGCGCCAAGAGCTCGACCATGCGCCGCTCACCTGGCGCCAGACTGAGCGCCATCCGCGCGACCCCTTCGGGCGCGTTCATGCGCTGATAGCTGGAGCCGACGCGCAGGTCGACCTCGGCGGCGCGCTCGCCCTCGTTCTCCAGCGACACCCAGACCGGTGCGTACCCGCGGCCGAGGCGCTCTGGCCATGGGCTGCGCACGATGCCGTGGACGTCGTTGAGCCTGAAGTCCTGCGCCGCGGCGGCGGCGGCAGCGAAGAAGCCCAGCAGCAATGTCCGCCAAATCATCGCGCGACCTCCTGGAGCTCGCCGACATGGGACAGGACGGTAGCGACGACGTCCCGTCCGGTGACCCCGTCCAGGCGCGCGCGGTAGTCGAGCGCGATCCGGTGCGCGATCGCGTGTGCCGCGACCGCGCGCACGTCGTCGAAGCCCACGTTCGGTTTGCCCGCGAGCAACGCGTGAGCGCGCGACGCTTCGCCGATCGCGATCGCTGCGCGCGGCGACGCGCCGTACTTGACGTACGTGCGCACCTGCTCGGGTGCTTTGCCTGAACCCGGATGGGTCGCTTCGACGACGCGCGCGATCCACTGCGCCACGGCGCGCGGCAGGAAGATCGCATCGACGGCGGTGAACAGCGCCGCCAAACCGGCCGCGTCCGTCGCGGGCTCGGGCTCGGGCGGCCGTCCGCCGCGCCGCTCGAGCAGGATCGAAGTGAGGACGTCACTGCCGACGTGGTGCACGTCGAGCTTGAAGAGGAAACGATCGAGCTGCGCCTCGGGCAGCGGGTACGTGCCTTCGAGCTCGATCGGGTTCTGCGTCGCGAGCACGTAGAACGGCGCCGGCAGATCGCGGGTCTCGCCCGCGACCGTCACGCGGCGCTCTTGCATCGCCTCGAGCAGCGCGGACTGCGTCTTCGGCGACGCGCGGTTGATCTCGTCGGCCAGCAACACGTTGGTGAAGACGGGCCCCTCGTGGAACACGAGCCGCCGCGTGCCGTCCTGCGCCTGCTCCAGGAAGTGCCCCCCCGTCACGTCCCCCGGCAGGAGGTCCGGCGTGAACTGCAAGCGCCCGAAGCGAATGCCGAGGAGCTTCGCGAGCGCCTTCACGAGCTCGGTCTTGCCGAGCCCCGGCAGACCCTCCAGCAGCACGTGCCCCCGCGCTAGGCACGCGATGACCACCATGCGGGTCAGGTCGTGTTGCCCGAGGATGACCCGATCGAGGCCTGCGAGCAGCAACGACGCCTTGGCGCGCGCAGCCTCGACGGCTTCCGGGGAGAGGAGCGGACTCGTGGATTCCGTCATGGGGACGCGTCGCGCGGACTTGCGTAGGGAACGAAGGATGGAAGCGCCACTGCGAGTGGGCGCGATCAGCGGCCGTCACCGCCGAAGAACGTGCCGACCGCTTGCCGGTGGCGCGGCGCGACGCGCCGGCGCCAGGCCGCATTGCCGGTGCTCGCTTCGAGCGCCGCGCGGCCCGCGGCCTCGCCCGCGTCGAGGGCGGTCGGCGCGGTACTGCCGATCCCGAGCAGGCGGAGCTGCTCCATGTCGGCGACCTCTGCCGGGTCGAGCCGCCGCGCTTCGAACGCGTCGGACCCGTGCGGCGTCTCGGCGCCCGACGTCAGCGCGGCGTCGCCGCGCCCGCGGCTCACGCCACCGGCGCCCGGTGCGGCACTCTTGTACATCCCGCCCCCGGCGGAATGGGCGGCGCCACCGCTTCATGTGGCGCCCTCGCCGCCCTTTCATGTCCCGCCGGGCTCCAGGTCCTTGCACCCGGGGCACGGCTGGAGCTCCGCGAGCTCTTCCGGGGTGAGCCCCGCGAGGTCCGCGGGGTCGATCAGCGCGTGCTCACCGAGGCCCGCGAGCGCTGCGGGATCGAGCAAACCGGCCGCCGCAAGGGCCTCGAGCTGCTCGCGCAGGAGCTCGCGCAGCGCCTCCGACAGTCCCTCGGCCAGCTCGGGCGAGAGCGACAGGCCCTCGGGCAGCGCGCCCGCGGACGCGGCGAGGTCGAGGCCCGCCTCGGCGAGCTCCGCCGCGAGCCCTGCGGGCAGATCGGCGAGGAGCGCCTCGAGGTCCAGCGGGCCCTCGGCGAGCTCCGCGAGGGCCTCGCCCAGCGCCGCCTCCGCGTCCGCACCGGCCGCTGCCCGCGCCGCCGCTTCCCCGAGCTGGGCGTCCGCGGTCGCGGCCGCGTCGAGCGCCTCTTCCGCCGTACGCTCCGCGCGCTCGGCGAGGCGCGCCAGCGCCTCGAAGGTCGCTTCGGGGTCCTCGGACGCGCGGGCCTCTTCGCGCAGGCGCTCGAGGGTCTCGCGCAGCCCGTCGCGGGTGTCGGGGGGCAGGGTGACCAACTCGTCGAGCGCTGCGAGCTGCGCCTCGACCCGGGCCAGGGCGGGTTCGAACACCGCGGGCGGCGGTCCGGCGGCCCCGGTCCGCAGCGCAGCGACCGGCACCGCCAGCGCGGCGGCGGCGAACGCGGCCCCACCGAGCACACGCCGGGTGACGCGGCCGCGGTCCGCGCGGGCCCCTGCCGGCGCCGCGACGAGCAGCGGCGCGACCCGCTGGCCCCAGCGCGCGTCGTCGACCTCGAAGGCCGTCACGAGCGCCCCGCTGCCCCCGGTGCCCCGGTCCAGCGCCGCCGCCAGGGTGTCGAGCCCGGGCGCCCGGCGCCGCGCGGCGACCCAAGCCGCCGCCGGCAGGGCGACCACCGGCGCCAGCGCGAAGGCTGCCCGGCCCGCATCGAGACCCGCCCCGAGGCGCAGGAGGAGCGCCAGCGTCCCGAGCCCGAGCAGCGCCGCCGCGCACCACGCGGAGCCGCGCTCGAGCGCGTCCTCGCGGATCGCGCTCCGGCGCAGCGCCAAGAGGCGGTCGTGGAGCTCGGGGTGGGCCATCCCTGGAGCTTACGCGAGACGTACGCGGAGATTTTGCGCGCGCTGCCGGGATCAGAACTTCGGGCTGTCGACCTGCAGGTCCTCGAGCATGCGCAGGACGACCCGGACGACGCGCGAGGCTTTGTCGTAGTCGATCTTGTCCGCGGTGTCCGTGACCTGGTGGTAGTCCTCGTGCACGTCCGTGAACAGGAACGCGACCGGGATCTTGAGGTTCTTCGAGAAGTTCGCGTGGTCCGAGCGCTCCCAGTACGCGTCGGCGCTGCCGATCCGCGTGAAGCCCTCGACCGGGCCGTGCCGCTCGACCGACTGGGCGAGCAGGTTGTACGCCTTGTGCTTCGACGTCGGAGTCACGAGGAGCTGGTCGGGAGCGTTGCGCCCGATCATGTCGATGTTGAGGTTGCAGAGCGGCTGCGTGCCTTCGGGCAGCGACGGGTTGAGCGTCCACGCACGCGAGCCCCAGAGCCCTTTCTCTTCGCCGGAGACCCAGATCAGCATCACGCTGCGGCGCATCGGCCCGTAGGCCGCGAGCGCGTCCGCGAGCGCCAACATGCCCGTCGTGCCGGACGCGTTGTCGTCGGCCCCGTTGAACACGTCGCCATCGCTGTCGCGCACGCCGACGTGGTCATAGTGCGCCGAAATCAAGATGACCTCGTTCTTCAGCACAGGGTCCGAACCCGGCCAGAACGCGCAGACGTTCTCGAGGATCGCCTCGCCGCGCGAGGCGTAGTCGCAGCGCTCGGCGAGCCGCGCGCCGAGCGCAGCGCCCGGGGTGCGCTCGACCGGCAGCGCCTTGGCGAACTCATCGGCGATCCGCGGCGCGAGGTGCACGATCGGGAACCCGGCCGCGTCTTCGCCGCGCCGGCCGCCGGTCAAGCGCGTCTTGCGATAGGTCTCGTTGCGCTTGCTGAGCTCGGCGTACTGGCGCTCGACGTCGCCGAAGGGCAGGACGATGACGCCGACAGCGCCCGCGCCCTCGAGCGCGTTGAGCGCGCGGCGCGACGGCATCTTCTCGAGCGGCTGCAGGACGACCCACTTGCCCGAGGCGGTGAGCGCCGCAGGGTCGAACTCCTCCGTGCCGCCCCAGATGACCTCGCCCGCGACCTCGCGCTTGCCGAAGGCACCTTGGGCGAGGAAGTAGTCGCGCGCCCACTCGAGGGACATCGCGCGCTCACCGAGGGTCAGCGTCGCGCCCGTGTTGGCGACATCGAGGCCGATCTGCGGCCACGGGTATTCGTAGAGGAAGCTGCCGTTGCCGCCGCCCGGCTGGAAACCCAGCCGCTGCACGCGCGAGCGCAGGTAACGCGCCGCGATGCGCTGCTCGGGCGAGGGTGTATCGCGCCCGCGCAGCTCGTCCGACGCGAGGAAGAAGAGGTCCCCCTTCATGCGCTCGGGGTCGACGTTGTCGAGCGCGCGCTGGAGGGCGGGCGGCACGGCATCCTGCCGCGGGGTCAAGGCAAACGCTGCAGCGCCACAGAGCGCCAGCACGCAGAGGGGCGCGAGGACGCGCGGAAGCGGATTCGAAAGGTGCATCGGATGGGCTCTCCAGGGATAGGCGGGCGGCGAGGATACCGCGCGCGGCGCCGCCGCTGGAGGCGCCGACGCAGTCGTTACGAAGAGCGTGAGTCGGACTCGGGGCCCCGATCAGCGCGGGGCGCAGCAACCGTGACTGCAACCGCCCAGCGAGCTGGCCTCCCCGAAGCCGGCCCCCGGGACTTGCGGAGCGGTCTCGAAGAGGGCCCCGAACAGCGTCCCGATCGGCGGCCCGGGCGGCAACGCGGGGATGGCCGAGCGCTCCAAGGGCGCCGGCGCGAGCGAGCGCTCGAGGACCCGCTGCAGCGTGCGCGCGAGCGGCTGCTGCGCCGGCAGCCCCTTCATTCCCGCGTAGAGCCGCGCCAGAACGAGCTCCAGCGCGTCCTGCACGGGACCCGCGGCGCGCGGGTCGAGCGCGGCGCGGCAGAGCTCCGCGACGACGACGCGGCGCACGACGTCGCGCAGCGCGACGAAGCGCGCCGATTCATCCGCCGGTGCAGCGCCGAGGACGATCACGCCGAACGGGCGCAGCACTTCGTCGAGTCCGGGCAACGAGCTGTCGCGCCGGTTCTGGTCGTAGATGCGCAGGAGTCGGGTGGGCTCCAACAGCTCCGCTGCGGTCGCACGCGCGAGAGCCGCCGCCGCGCCGAGGGCGTCGAACGTGGCGCCCGCGCCTCCCGCGAGGTCCTCGCGGCTCGGCTCGAACCCCGGCGGCAGCGGCGCGAGCATCGCGATGAGCTCCTCGGGGATGTCCAGCACGTCAGGCTCCAGCGTCGTCAGCAGCGCCGCGAGCGCTTCGCGCTGGCGCGCCCCATCGATCGGGCGCACCTCCGCGGCGAGGTTGTTCGCGAGGGCGTGTTCGAACTCGACCCCACCGACGACCTTCGCGGCCGCCGTCACCATGTAGCGGTGATGGAAGTAGAGCGGCGTGAAGACACGCTGCAGCTCGCCGAGCGGCCGCTCCGGCGCGAGGCTGCGGCGACCGAAACGCGCGAGCGCCACCTCGCGTACCCGCAGCGCGTCGGCGAGGCCCACGACCGGGTCCGCCCCATCGTCCCAGAGGCTCGCGCTGGGCAGCGCAGCGCCCGCCGGGCGCGCGTCGTCGTCGGAGTGGTAACGCAGCCCGCGCTCGGCGGCGCTGCGCAGGAGCGCCTCGCGCTCTTCGCGTCCACGGCGGCCCTCCGCCGATTCGCCGTAGAGGTGCGCGATCGCGTAGCGATCCCACACACCGATGCCGACGCCGTACGCGTCCGACAGGTCGAGCCCGCCGTCTTCACGCAACTGCACCCGCGGCGCGGGGTAGTCCATGACGGACGCACGCCCCGCAGCGCTCGCAGCGAAGTTGTGCGCCAGGCCGAGCGCGTGCCCGACTTCGTGCGCCGCGAGCTGCCGCAGCCGCGCGAGCGCGACGCGCTCGGGGTCATCGCTCGCGCCGGTCCCCGTGCGATCGGCCCCGACGAGGCCTTCGAACAAAAGGCGATCCTGGCGCACGCGCTGCGAGCCGAGGGTGACGTGCCCTTTGATGATCTCGCCGGTGCGCGGGTCGTGGACGGGGTTCCCGTAGGACCAACCGCGCGTCGAGCGGTGCACCCACTGGATGACGTTGTAGCGCACATCGAGCGGGTGGGCGCCTTCGGGCAGGAGCTCGACGCGGAACGCGCCGCGGAGGCGGGCGGCGTCGAACGCTTCGGCCCACCAACCGGCCCCTTCGAGGAGCGCGGTGCGGATCGGCTCGGGGGCGCCGCGGTCCACGTAGAACACGATCGGGTCGACGAACGGCGATTCTGCCGACAGCGGGTCGATGCGCGTCAGGCGGTGGCGCAGGGCGAGGCGGCGCTCGAGCGGCGCTGCGATCGGCGCCGCGTGATCGATGTACGTGAGCGCAAGCGCTCCGGCCCGCGGGTCGTAGTCGCGCGGCGCGTAACCCGCCTGCGGCAGGCGGACGAACGAGTGGTGCTGGACCAGGGTCAGCGCCGTCGGATCGGGGGTGTGGGCGCGGACGCGGGGGCCGGGGTTCTCGCTCGTCAGCGTCACGAGCGCGTCGAGCTCCACGTTGTCGGGGAATACAAGTGTATTCGCAGCGAGAAGGAGCGAGCGCGCGGGGTCCACCGTGAACGCGCCCTCCCCGCTCGCCGCGAGCGAACGCGCGACGCCGTACCGGTCGCCGACCAGCCAGTCCGTCACATCGACCGACAGCCCGCCGTCCGGCAGGACCGTCACGGCGTCCGTCGACCAGAGCACCGAGGTCGCGTACGAATCGCGTCCGGCGCGGCGCTCTTCGGGGTCGGTGGACACGGCGCGGTACGCGAGGTTCGGCGCCTCGACGAGCACGCGCGGACCGATGCGACGGAAGCGCACGAGGCGCGCGGGCTGCAGGGCCCCGCGGTCGAGGCCCAGGTCGTTCGAACCGACCCCGGTCGTGATGCCGACGACGTGCAGGACCTCGAGGGCGAGCCCGTCCATGTCCGGGGGCGGCAGCTCGAAGCGCACGCGGCCCGCCGCCGCATCGAGCGCGACCGGGAAGAGCCCCATCAGGCGGGTGAGCGCCTGTGCCCCGGGCTTCGCCGTCGCTGCGCTCGGACCGGCGCCGGGGCCCGCGCTGGAGGCCGAAGTCGGAGCGGTCGGTGCCGCGGCTGCGCGCTCGGTCGCAGGGGCCTGGCACGCGACACCCAGGAGGATCAGGGCCGCGCAGAGCGCGGAGAAGGAGGGAGGACGCATGGGACCCCTGGAAGTTACGCTCCGCGCATGACCACCGCACGCGGGTCCGGCCTCGATCCGACCCTGGAGACCAATTTGGTGTCCCTTCGTGAGCGCGACGAGGAGCTCGTCCGCCGCCTTCTGCTCCCTGTCCGGGGAGACCACGTCATCGTCGGCGGGCCCAACCCGAGCCTGTATCGGAGCCACCACACCCTCGAGGAGTTCACGGTCGCGAGCCAGGACCTCGAGGCGAGCGTCGCGGACGTCCGAGACGGCGACGAGGTGTTCCTGTTCGGGGTCAGCCTCGGCGAGCAGCTCGCGCACCTCTTGCGGACCCGCCCGACGTGCAAGATCACGGTGTGGGACCGCGATCCGTGGCTGTTCCGCTTGACGCTGCAGCGCCAGGACTATCGCCATTCCCTGCGGAGCGGGCGCGTGCGCTTCGCGCTCGGCGCGGACCTCGTGGGCCAGTTCGACGGCCTCGCCGCGAAGCGCCTCGTCGTGCACCCATTCTTCCGCCACCAATACGCGGAAGAGCTGCAGCTCGTCACCGCCGCCGCCGCGGGGCAAGTGCCGCGCGGACCGTGGACCGCGCTCGGCATGGGCGGCTTCGTGGTCAGCGACGTTGCAGAAGCGCTGCGCGCAGAGGGCCACGCTACGTTCCCGTTCGAAGTGCAGCGCTGGGCGCCGGAAGAGACCGCCCTCGCGCTACGCCGCCTGCGCCCGTCGCGCCTCGTGATGGTGAACTACGTGCGCGAGGTCGCCGAAGTGTGTGACGCCGAGCGTGTGCCGCTCGTCGTGTGGGAGATCGATCCGTCGACAGACCGCACCGCCACCGTCGTCGGCTCCGGCCAGAACGTCCGGCTGTTCACGTACCGCGATTCGAACGTCGCGCTCTACCGCACGGCAGGCTTCCCGCACGTCGTGCACTTGCCCCCCGGGAGCGACACGACGAAGCGTCACCCCGTCGAGCTGACCGACGACCAGCGCGCTTGGTTCGGCGCAGATGTCTGCTTCGTGGGCTCTTCGCTCGCGGGGCCAGCGCGGAAGTACCGCAAGCTCTTCCTGCAGCTCCACGCTTCGTTCGACTCGATCGGTCAAGAGACCTTCGAGCAGACCGAGGCGCGCCTCGACGAGATCCTGGCGCTCGAGCGCATGGACTACTCGACGTCGCGCATCATCGAGCTCGTAGAGGAGCGCTTCGCCGACTTCCTGGCCGCTGCGCGCAGCCAGCAGACTCAGGTCGACCCCGCGAAGTGGGTCGCCGAGATCGCCGCCTCCGAGAAGCGACTGCACTACGTCAACGCGCTCGGCCGCTTCGGCGTGCGTGTTTGGGGCGACCGTGAATGGGAGCGCGTCGAGTCCATGGGCGGCGGCGCCCGCTATCTCGGCACCGCCGGTCACGGACGCGAGCTGACGCTCGTCTACAACGGCGCACGCATCCACGTCGACATCAACCGCAGCTATCAGACCGACGTCATCCCGATCCGCGTGTTCGACGTCCTGGCCTGCGGCGGCTTCCTGATCGCCGAACACTCTGCGGAGCTCGCGGAGCTGTTCAAGATCGGCGAAGAGCTCGAGGCGTACCACACACTCGACGAGCTCGAGCAGAAGGTCGAGCACTACCTGGCC
>CAYOBN010000014.1:59365-82769 GCA_964402175.1 uncultured Planctomycetaceae bacterium
CGCGCCGCGCTCTGCGACGAGTTCGAACTCCGCGGGCATTGCGTCAGGTGGACCCAGGAGCGCGGCCAGCGCGCTGCCCGCGCGGCGTGGGTCGGTGTCTGCGGGTAGTCCGGCTGCAAAACGGGTCGCGCGCAGATCGACGAGCGTCCGCGCATCGAGCAGCAACCACTCGCACCGGACCTCGGTGCGCATGTACGCCGCCAGCGCTGCCGCGTCGGCGCGGTAGAGCCGATCGAAGAAGCGGTGCACACGCGCACGCGCCGCGGCGGTCTCCCACTTCGGTTGCAGGACGATCGGCCGGTCGTGATCCGCGAGCAGCGCTGGCCCCAGGAGGAAGTCCGTCAAGACGGGCTGGCCAGCGGGCACCGTTCGCTCCACCAGCGCCACGAGATCGCGGCGCTCCTCAAGCGCAGCGAGCGGCCGGTACCACGGGACGCTGTGGCGCGTCACGAAGCCCGCCCAGAGCAGCGCTTGCAGCGCCACCAGCGCCACGGCGGCGCTGCGCCCGAAGCTCGCCTGACCCGCGCGCGCCATCGCGCGCGCCGTGAACACGAACGCGATCGGCACAGCGAGCGCCGCGAACGCTGCGGCGCGCTCGGCCAGCACAGCGAGCCCCACCGTCGCGAGCAGCGCGACGACGACAGCCAGCGATCGAGCCTGCACCGCCCGCCGCGTGAGGACCGCGACCAGCACCCCCGAGGCCCACAGCGACGCGACGACCAAGGGCGCGCCGAGCTGCGCGACGAGCGCCGCGAGGCCGAGCCCTTCGAAGGGCCCTTGCCACATCAAACGCACGTCCGGCGCGAGCCGCGTCGGGTCCGCGGGCAACACACCGCCGTGCTCGAGCTTCGCGAGGAGCAGCGCGCCGACGTGATCCAAGTCCGCGCCGACGATGGCGCGCCGCACGAGCGCACCTGAGGCGAGCACGCCGAGCCCTGCTACGCCGCGGATCCGACTGGCGCTCTGACGCGCCGACAAGAACAGCGCGGTCGCGCACGTGACGGTCGCGGGGAACGAAAACGCGACCCCTTTTGCACGGGCCGCGGGCACGAGGAGCGCTGCGACCGCGAACGCTGCGGAACCGAAGGCAAAGAGGCGCGGTGCCGCGCTCGAACGCTGATCTCGGGTGAGGCTGAGGCCCGCCGCAGCGAGGGCCAGCGCCAGCGCGTTCAAGCCCACGCCCGCACCGTGCCAAGTCGCGGCCGCGGCGGCGGCGAGGATCCCCGCGAGCGCGGCGTAGCGAGTTCGCTCGGTGCGCGCCGCGCGCGCGCTGGCCCAGGCCGCCGCGGCGAGCAGGGGCAGCGAGAGGTCCTCGCGCATGAAAGCGAGCCCCACCGTGCGGTACGCCGCGGGAAGGACGGTGTAGAGCAGCGCCGCCCCCAGCGCCGCGCGGCGCGAGCCGAGGAGCTCGACGGTTGCGAGATACAGCGCGAGCGCCACTAATGCGGCCGTCAAGGCAGCGACGACGGTGGCGACGACGTGCAGCGGGGTCTCGGGCGCGAGCCGCGCCGCCGCTGCGATCAGGAACTCCTGGCCGACGGAGAACTCGCGCCAGACATCGGTGGCCTCGGGCCACGCGATCCGCGGATCAGCGCCGAGCGCCGGGGCGCCGCCCTCTTGCACGCGGCGCGCGAGGTACGCGAGCTCCGCGGGGTCCGAGCGCAACATCCCGCGCGGGTCCGCGGCATCGAAGCCAGGGTCTTCGAAAGCGAGCTGCACACGCAGCACCGCGCCGAACAAGACGAGCGCGAGCGCTCCCAGCAGGGCCAGCAAGCCAGCCCTGGCCGAGCGACGCGCAGGTTCGGTCACGGGAGGCGGCGCAGGCATCGTGCCCGTGAGGATAGTCGATCGCGGAGGGCGCTCAGCCGCCGAGTAACCCGCCGAAGCCGCCGCTCTCGCCCGTCAGGGGCCGCCGCAGCGTCAGCTTCTTGCCCGCCTCTTGGCCAGCGCCGAAAGCTTCGCCGCGCTGGCCCCCGCCGCGCTGCGTCGTGCGGATGCGCGGATAGTGGTAGCGATAGAAGGCCGTGAGCGCGGGATCCCCGCGCCACACGAGCGCGTTCTCGCCCGCGAGGCGCGCAGACTCCTCGGCCGCGAGGCGCTTGCGGAAGCCGACGACGACGCCCTCGAAGAACTGCAGGCGGTCGCGGTCGCCCGTGATGCCGTTGCGCAGGCGGTGCTCGCGCCAGAGCCCGGGCAGGACGCTCGAGATGTACGCGTACACGTATTCCGCCATCGCGAGGTTGGCTGGCGTGCCGAAGACCTCGTAGGTGCTGCCTTCGATGTCGAGGCGGCTGTCGTAGCTCGCGACTTGGATCACCTCGACGAAGAAGAACTCGGGCAGGAGCCCGAACAGCGCGGACTCCCAGCCGTGCCGGCGGCGGCTCACACCGCCCATCGTGCGCGACTCGAAGCCGCGTGCGCGGTTCGCTGCGACGACCTCGACGTTGTACTCCAGCATCAGCGCGCGCGCCTTCTGCACCGCCGAGGCCGCTTCGTGTTCGTTGGGCGAGTTACCGAGCGCGAGCAGCTTCGCGATGCGCCGCATCAAGCGCTCGGTCCCTTCGCTCTCCGTGGGCGCCACATCGACGCCATCCGCCGGCTGCCCCAGCCCATCGGACACCCGCACCCGAGCGGCGGGGTCCGCGCGCAGGATCTCGCACGCCTGGCGGAACGCGCGGCCGTGGGCGGTCTCGTCGTGCGCCCGGAACACCTCGTCCGTGAGCTGGTGCGCCATCTCGTGGCGCAGGGTCGCGAGCACCGCGTGCCAGCTATCGCGGAAAACGTGCCCGTACGAGATGCGCAGCTCGCGGGTCTCGGGGTGCCACGACCCCAGTCGCTGGCCCATCGAGCACACTTGGATGACCGGGGGCACCATGCGCCCCTTGACGTACATTTCGTTGTAGTCGCGCCAGGCATCGGCGAGCCGCCAGGCAATCGCCTGGCACCGCATGCGCTCGACGTAGTCCTTCGGATAGCTCGATTCGTCCACGGACACAGGATCTACGATCTCTCGGTGTGCGTCCAACCCGGAGGCGCCGATACTGCACGCATGGGTCGCCTGACCGCCCTCCTGTGCTGCGTCGCCCTGCTGCCCCCGTCCGTCCGCGGCGCCGCCGCGCAGGACCTCGGGGAACACGGCGACGGCGCGAGCGCCCTCCCGGCGCGCTTTCTGCCCCTCGTGGCCCCGTGGGTGGACCAGGGTTTTTTTCCCGGGATCGCCGTCGGCGTCGCCTCACCGGAGGGCACGTGGCTCGCAGGTTTCGGCGAGACGGCGCTCGGCAGCGGGGTCGCGCCCGACGGCGACACGCTCTACGAGCTCGGCTCGATCACAAAGGTCTACACCGGGTTGCTGCTCGCGGACGCGCACCTCACCGGCGTCGTGCGGCTCACCGATCCGCTGGCCGCGCACCTGCCGCGCGGCACGGCGGTGCCGTCGGTGGCGGACCGACCCATTCGGTTGGTGGACCTCGCGACGCACGCGTCGGGCCTCGCGCGGCTCCCTTCGAACCTGCGCGCGGATGCGGCGGATCCGTACGCGGCTTACGGCGCCGCGGAGCTCTACGCGGGCCTCGCCGCAGCGCGCCCGACGCGCGCGCCCGGCGAGGCGTACGCGTACAGCAACTTCGGCGCCGGCGCGCTCGGCCACGCGCTAGTACGCGCGCATGGGTTCGCGGACTACGAAGCGCTGACGATCGCGCGCCTGTGTGTCGTGCACGGCTTCGATGACACGCGGGTGCGGCCGACGCCGGCGCAGATGGCGCGGTTGGCGCCGCCGCACGATGCGGCGCTGATGCCGGGCAAGAGTTGGGGTTTCGACGCGCTCGCGGGCGCAGGCGCCCTGCGCGCGTCGACGCGCGACCTGGTCGCGTTCGGGCGCCTCTTCGTCGCGGGCGCGCTGCACACCCATGCCGCGGCGGCGGCGCTGACGCTCTGTGAGCACAGCCGAGCGCCGGGCGGGCCTCCGATGGGCCTCGGCTGGCACTTCCAGGACCGGCTCGAGGGCCTCGGGCGCGTCGCGTTCCACGAAGGCCAGACCGGCGGTTACCACTCCGTGTTGCTCGTCGCGCCGCAGGAGCGCATCGTCGTGACGTTGCTGACGAACGCGCCCGTTCAGGGGCTGGGTCGGCTCGGCGTGGCGCTCCTGCGCGCCGCGGGTGGCCTCGCCGTCGAGCCCGAGGCGATCACGCCCCGCGGCGCCACCGCACCCGAGGCCCTCGCGGAACTGCCTGGCAAGTACCGCGCGGGGTTCCTCGACTCGATCACGATCAGCGCCGAGGACGGGGTCCTGTTCGCGCAGCGCACCGGCCATCCGCGGGTCCGCCTGCACGCCGTCGGCGCCGACCGCTACGCGTTCCGTGTGCTCGACGGGACGCTGTCCGTCGACCGCGACGCCGACGGTGCGGTCAACGGGCTCGTGTGGGAGGCCGACGGCGAGCGAGTCAGCGCCAAACGCTGAGGCTCACTCGCCGCGCTGCGGCGCGAGCTCGACCGCGACGAGCTCCGACTGGCTCCGGATGACGAGGCGCGTGCCAGAGGCCGCCGGCGGCGCCCACATCTGGCCATCGCCGCGGACCTCGCGGAACGGCGCGAACGAACCGAGCTCGTTGTAACGCTCGGGGCCGAGCCGCACCGCGCGCAGCGTGCCGTCGTAGCCGTCCTGCACGATGAGCGCATCGCCGAGCCGCACGCAGCCGCCGCGACCGAAGTACGGCGCGTCGCCGGTGCGCCAGAGCTCGCGCCCGGTGAGGTCGATGCACATCAGGCCGCCCTCCGCGCGCCGCCGCCGGTTCTCGTTCCAGTTCTCGTTGGCGAGCAGATACAGGTGCTCGCCGAGGCGCACGGGTCCATGGATCTGCGCGCCGCGCGTCGACTGGAAGCGCTCGGTGACCTTGACCTTGCCTTCGACATCTTCGAAGTACAACAGCTTCGAGCCCGCGCGGTATCCGCCGGTGACGAAGAGGTGCGCCGAATCAAGGGAGAACGGCGAGGTCACCGGCAGCCGGCACAGGACCGTCTCGTGCCGCCAGACGAGTTCGCCCGTCTTCGGGTCGAGGGCGATCACCCAAGCGGTCAACGCAGCGTCCTGGCCCGATGCGGGCTCGGGGCAGGTGTTCATGACGAGCACCTCGCGGCCCAGCACCGTCGCGAGCACCGGCGTCGCGTGGGAGTAACCCAGGAACCCCGTGCGCCAGCGCTCTTCGCCCGTCAGGCGATCGAGCGCGACGAGGGAGACCTCTTTGCCCAGCGGCGCGACGATCACGAGGTCGCCGACGACGACGGGGTGTGTGCTCCAGCCGAACATCGGCTGTTCGCCGCCGAAGCGCGCTTCGAGGTCGACGTGCCACACGGACGCACGCGTCTCGCGGTCGAAACACGTGGCGTGGCCGAGGCCGCCCGTGGTGTACACGTGTCGGCCGACCACGGTCGGCACCGTGCGCGAACCGCGGTAGCTGAGTCGGCCGGGCGCCGCATATCCGGCGCTCCAGCGCTCGGCCCCGTCGGCGAGCGCGAACACGCGCAGGACGTCGCGCTCGGCCGCGCTATCGCGATCCAGCACGAAGACCTCGCCGCCCTCGATCGCCGCGCCGCCGAAACCCTCGCCGAGCGCGACGCGCCACGCGACCTCGGGGCCGCCCGCGGGCCACTCGAAGCGCTCCGCAGGCCAGTCCGCGGACTGGTCCCCGTTGGGACCCTGGAAACGCGGCCAATCGAACAGGAGCGGGGCGAGAGCGAGGAGCAACATCACGGCGCAGAGGCTAACCGCAGCGCCGGATTCGCGCGCTCAGAAGGTCCAGACCGAGCCGGCCATCGAGAGCCCCGCGCCGGTGCCGAAGAGCAGCAGCCGGTGGCCGCGCCGCAGCGCGCCGGTGCGGTGCGCTGCGTAGAGCGTGCACGGCAGGGATGCCGCCACACAGTTGCCGAGTTGTTGCAGGGTCGAAACGGTCCGGTCGCGGGGCAACCCGAGCGCGGCGAGCGCTTCGAGCCCAGCGAGGCTGGGCTGGTGCGGGACGATCACGTCGAGCGCGCTGGGCCCGTCCGGCAGGAGGTCGGCGAAGAAGGGGCGCGCGATGCGCAGCGAGTGGCGCAGGACCTCTGGGCCGCGCATCTCGAAGCGCAGCTCGTCGCGCAGGAGGTCCGCCGAGAGCCCCGGCCGCGCGGGGTGCAGCCGCGTGCCACCGCCGCGCACTTGGGTCAGGTCCACGCGATCGCCGTGGGTGTGCATCCGCGTGCGGTGCAGCGCGCTCGCGGAGCCCATCGGGGTCGGCACCAGGACCGCCGCCGCGGCAGCGTCGCCCCAGAGCGTCTCGCTCTCGGGATCTCGGCCGATCACCGACGCCGAGCCGACGTCCGCGCTGACGACGAGGACGTTCTGATGGCGGCCGCACGCGATCAGGGCCGCCGCGGTATCGAGCGCGACGAGGAAGCTCAGACACGTCGCATGGACCGAGAACGCGGGGATGCCCGAGCCGCCGAGGCCCAAGTGGCGCTGCACGAGCGGCGCGCCGTCGGGGATCGCCTGCTCGGCGGTGCCCGAGGCGTTCAGGATGAGGTCGAGGTCCTCGGGCGCGAGGCCCGCCTCGTCCAGCGCTTCGCGCGCGGCGCGCGCCGCCATCCAGGTCGCAGTCTCACCTGCCGCGACGTCGGCAGAGCGCCGCTCTGCGACGCCGTTGTGCGCCAGGATCCAACCGGGAGTGAGCCCGAAGCGGGCCTCGAGCTCGGCGTTCTCGACGACACGCGGCGGCAGATAACGGCCGAGGCCCGCGATCTGGACGCGCCGCTCTGATTCGGCGGACATCGGGCGTCTGTCGCTGCGCTTCAGTTGACGGGGGTGAGCCAATCGTACACGTCGGGGGCCTTGCCGTGGACGATCGAGAAGAAGCGCTCTTGCAGCCGCCGCGTGACGGGGCCGGGTTTGCCGTCGCCGATCGGGCGCCCGTCGACGCTGCGCACAGGCGTGATCTCGGCGGCGGTGCCGGTCATGAAGAGCTCGTCGCTGAAGTCGACGAGCTCGCGCGGGATGCGCCCTTCGCGCACGGGGATACCGAGGTCCGCCGCGAGGCGCAGCACCATGCCGCGTGTGATGCCCTCGAGGATCGAGTTGCCGAGGGGCGGTGTGTGCACGACCCCGTCGCGCACGAGGAAGACGTTCTCGCCGCTGCCTTCGGAGAGGTAACCCTCGGTATCGAGCACGAGGCCCTCGGCGTAGCCGTGGCGCTGGGCCTCGAGGACGACGAGCATCGAGTTCAGGTAGTTGCCCGCGGCTTTGGCGAGCGCGGGGTGGGTCCCCGGCGCCATCCGGCGCCAGGAGCTGAACCCGACGTCCACACCCTCGTCGAGCGCGACGTTGCCGTGCAGCGCGCCCCAGACCGTGGTCATCACGGCGATCTGGATCTTGTTCTCCTTCTTGGGCAGCACGCCGAGCGGCCCCGCGCCGCGGAACACGATCGGCCGGATGTAACACGCGTCGTGCCCGTTGGCGCGCACGGTGTCGAGGATCGCCGCCTCGAGCGCGGGCCCGTCGTAGGGGGAGTCGATCCCGACGATGCGGCACGAGCCGAGCAAGCGGCGCACGTGCGCGCGCAATTGCAGCACCGCGGGCCCCCGCGGGGTGGCGTAGGCGCGCAGTCCCTCGAAGACGGCGCTCCCGTAGTGCAGGGAGTGTGCGGTGACGTGGATGTTGGCGGCGTCCCAGGGGACGAGCGCGCCGTCGAGCCAGATGTGCGGAGCGTGGGCCATCGCGCGGCAGGGTACCGCACACGCGCTGCCAGGGTGCAGGACGGAATCCGCCGCGGGGGCTGGCCGGGGGTCTCCCCGGGCTACAATCCGCCGGCGATGAACGCGAACATCCTGCAGGCCCCCCACGGCATGAACCTGGTCGTCGAGCGCAAGAGCGGCGGCGTCGTGATCGGGCGTTTCGACGCCGCCAACGGCTTCGAAGTGGCGATGCACGACGTCGACGTCTGGGAGCCCGGGCACACCGACGAGCGCGAGGCCTGGATCCGCACCACCGCGAAGTACGGCGTCGCCGTGAAGCACCGCGACTTCAGCTTCCCGCAGAGCGATGTCGCTCGCTGGACGCCCCTCGGCCAGATCGAGACGAAGTAGTGGGCCTCTGCGTCGCATCGGGCGGCTCGGCGAACCGCGTGCTCGAAGCCGCGGTCGAAGAGTGTGTGCGCGCGGTGCGACGCGGCCTCGCGGGGCGCACGGTCGACCTCGCGTTCGTCTTCGCGACCCACCACCACGGCGCCGCGCTGCGCCGCGCAGGGGTGCTGGTGTCGGAGGCGCTCGACGGCGCCGCGGTCGCGGGCTGCACCGGCGGCTGGGCGATCGCCGATGGCCGCGAATACGAGGGCAGCCCCAGTGTGTCGGTGCTCGCGTTGTCCTGCCCGGGTACGCGCGTGCGCATCGAAGCGTTCGATGGCGAAGCGGACCTGGTACAGATCGACGACCCTGCGCGGGCCGGGGTCGTGCTGTTCGCCGATCCGTTCACGTTCAACGCGGAGCCTTGGCTCGTCGAATTCGGCGAGGTCTACCGCGGGGTGCCGCTGATCGGCGGCCTAGCTGGCGGCGGGCAAGCGCCAGGGCAGCACCTCTTGCTGCACCACGACGGCGCAGAGACGGAGGGCGCGCTGGCGGTGATCCTCGAGGGCGAGCTCGAGCTGCGCCCCGCCGTGAGCCAGGGCTGCCGACCCGTCGGCGAGCCGCTGGTCATCACCCGTGTCGATCGCCACGCGATCCTCGAGCTGCGCGGCAAACCCGCCGCAAAGGTCGTCATCGGCGCCATGGGCGCGCTGCCCGATACCGAGCGCGAGCGCTTCCAGCAGGGCGCGTTCATCGGACGGGCGATCGACGCGCGCCTCTCACGCTTCACGGCGGAGGACCTCCTCGTGCGCAACCTGATCGGCATCGATCCGCAGCGCAACGCGGTCTTCGTCGGGGACACGTCGCTGCGCGCGGGCCAGACGGTGCACCTCATGGTGCGCGACGCGGAGTCTGCGAACGAAGAGCTGGCCAATGTGCTGCGGCGCGCCAACGAGGCGCTCGGCGGACGCGCGCGCGGCGCCCTGCTTGCGACCTGCGGCGGACGCGGCGTCGGGATGTTCGGCCGCGCCGACCACGATGCCGCCGAAATCCAGGCGGCGTTCGACGGAGCGCTACCCCTGGCGGGCTTCGCCGCGAACGGCGAGATCGGCCCCGTGGGCGGCGAGCCCTTCCTGCACGGCTTCACGGCGTGCATCGGCATCTTCGCCGAGCGCGCCGCGGGTTCCTGAGTGGTATCTGGATCGAGACCCTGAACCATGGCTTACCTCGCGCTCGCCCTCGCTGCTGTCGCGCTCGTCATCGCCCTGAACGCCCAGCGGCGCGCTGCGTCGGGCGGCGGAGGAAGCGCTGATGCCGCGCGCGAGGCGCGCCGGATCGCCAGCGGAGTCGAAGAGCGCCTGCGCGCCGACATCGACATCACGCGGCGCATGCTCGCCGACCTCGCGCGGGGCGCGACGCTGGACCCTGCGGCGGTGATGGAGGGCCAGCTCTGGCGCGATATCGACGGTGCGGAGGCCGCCAAGCTCGTCGCTGCGGGCGGGGTCACGATCGTCGATGTGCGCACACCCGGTGAGACTCGCGGCGGTGTGATCCCTGGCGCAAAGCTGATCCCGTTGGACGAGCTCGAGGCGCGCAAGGAAGAGGTGCCGAAGGACGGCCGCGTTTTGATCTATTGCGCCGCGGGCGGCCGCTCGGCGGCGGCGTGTGAGGGCCTCTCGCGCGAGGGCTGGAGCGGCCTGATGAACCTCGAAGGCGGAATCGGCGCGTGGCGCGGTCCGACCGCGAAGCCCTAGAACGGAGCACCCATGGACGCTGCACAGCTCGACCGCGATCTGACCTTTGCCATCCACGCCGCGCGCTCGGCGGGCCAGCGGGCGCTGGCCATCTCCGCCGATTCAAGGTCGGACGCGCCCCGTTGGAGCGGAGCGATGCTCGGCGATGTGGCGGACCAGGGCTGTGACGGGTACCTGCAGGGCCTCATCGAGGGCCGTTACCCCGAGGACGGCTTGCTGTCCGAAGAGACCAAGGACAGCCCGCACCGCACCGAGAAGCGCCGCGCGTGGATCGTCGATCCCCTCGACGGCACGAAGGAGTACAGCGAACGGCGCCACGACTGGGCGGTCCACGTCGCCCTAGCGATCGACGGCGCGCCGGTGCTGGGCGCTGTGGCCCTGCCCGCGCAGGGCCGCGTCGCGTGGGCGATCTGCGCGCCGGGTCACGAGCGCGCCGGCATCGAAGGCGCCGGCGCTTTGGTGTCGGGTTCGACGTCGATGCCAACCCGCCCGAGGGTGGCCGTCAGCCGCAGCCACACACCGCCCTGGGTCCAGGGGTTCGTGTCCCGCATGGGCGGCGAGACGGTGGCTGCGGGCAGCGTCGGGAACAAGGTGGCGATGCTGTTGCTCGGGGAAGCGGACCTGTACGTCCACCAGTTGGGGTTGAAAGAATGGGATACGTGCGCGCCCGAGGCCCTCGCGCGTGCGTTGGGCTGGACGGTGTGCCGCTTGGACGGGACACCGCATGTGTACAACCGCCGAGATCCACGCAACCATGAACTGGTGGTGTGCCGGAGCGGTGTGACGGCGCGGGTGCTCGAGACGGTGCGCGAGAGCTTGGGGTGAATCGCCGGGGGGGACCAGGGACGCTGTGACAAGCGCTCGAACGGGTCCGGTGAGACCGAAGAGCGCGAAGGGCGCTCGTCAGAGCGTCCCAGATACCTTCGCCAGCACCATCTTCAACGGTGACGACCCGTCGTACGTCGGGAAGTCCTCCTCCACCTCCACCACCTCCAAGCTCTCCAACGGTCGCCCCGCCTTCTCCGCAGTGCGCCGTAGGCTCGCGTGCCACTCCGCGGTCGTCACGCTCGGGACATGGTTCGTCGCCAACACCATGCCGCCCTCCGCCAGCGTCAGGAGCGCCGGCTTGAACAGCGACCCATAGTCGTTCACCACATCGACCGTGCCAAACGGGCCCTTCGCGTAACGCGGAGGGTCCAATACCACGAGGTCGAACGGCTGCTTCTCCACGGTCACGAACGACAAGTGTTTGCCCCGCCGCTGCACGGGCTGACCCGCGAGTTGGCGCAGGACCGGGAGGCAGTCCGAGCGCAGCGTGCGGCAGTTCTCCCCCACGCCGTTCAGCTCCGCATTGCGCTCTCCGACCGCCAGCGAGCTCTCCGCGAAATCGACGTTCAGGACGCTCCTGGCGCCGTTGCGCGCCGCCACCACGCCGACGCCGCACGTGTATGCAAACAGGTTCAGCACCGAGCGCCCCCCCGCCAATTCCGCGACCCGCGCGCGGCCCGCGCGCAGGTCCAGGAACAGCCACGGGTCCTGGCCTCGGTGGCGGGCCCGAATGAAGAACCGGGTGCCGCGCTCGCTCGCGACCACCTCCGCGAGCGCCGCTTCGTCCGGTGTGTGCAGCGGGAAGCCGTCCGGGACCTCTGCGCCGCGGTGGTTGCACACCACCCCGAGCGGCATCCCGAGGGCCCCGCGCACGACCTCCGCGAGCGCTTCGACCTGCGCATGTATCAACGGCTCGCGGAAGGTCTGCACGAGCAGCAGCGGCCCGTAGCGGTCGACGGTGACCCCGGGAGCGCCCTCAGCGATGCCGTGGAACAGGCGGTACGCGTCCGTCCCTTCGGCGTGCATCCGAGGGATGAAACCCTGCGTGCGCCGCAGCAGCGCGGCGTTCAGATGATCGAGCAACACAGGGAGAGCATGCCACGCCGAAGGCGGAGACACGCACGGTCCTTTCACACGTTGCGCGGAGCCCCCTCCGCCCGCAGCAACAGGTGCCGCGCGCGCCGGGTCAGCGGGCCGTCGTAGTTGACCCGCTTCGTGAGCGCCTCCAGCGCCTTCATGTACTTGCGCCCCCGGGTGTCGACCACCTCGGGGAACAACACCGGCCGGCCTGGCAGCGCCGCGACCCACTCCTCGGCCACCTCGAGGCCCGCCGAGCGAGCGAAGTCCTTGCGCTGCGACGCGAGCGCGCTCTCCGCGTCGGCGAGCGCCCGACTGCGCGGGAACCCGCGCCGCAGCGCCGCCGCCAGCAGCGCGAGCCGCTCGCCGCTGTCGAACGCCCCGGCCGCATCGATCACCGCGGCCCGCAGAGCCCGCTCGTGTTCGTCGACCTTGGCGACGAGGCGCTGCGCCGCCGCCGCCCCCTCGGCGTCCGTACGGGCGAGTCGCTTCGCCAGCTTCTCGGCGGACTTGGCCGCGCCCTCCCATTCCCCCGCGAAGTACATCCGCTACGCCTCGCGCACGGCCGCGCCCAGGTCCTGGTCGAGCGGCGCCGCCGGAAAACGCCCGAGGGCGTCCTCGAGCAGCGTGCTGAGCTCACCGCGCGCATCGCAGGCGCGCGTGGACCCCACGACCTCGCCGGACGGCCCGAGCACGATCGCGCGCGGCGCGGGATCGGGGCACCACGGACTGTCCGCGGGCACGGTGCCCGCGAGCAGCACCGCGGACGGCGGCGTGAACGGGGCCGCCGTGGCCCCTTCTTCCGCGGACGCCGCCGACGGCGACAGGGTCACGACGACGAGGCCCCGGTCCTCATTCGCGCGCTGCACGAGCTCCGCCAGCGCGACCGCTTCGGCCCCAGCCCCTGCGGGCAGGGACAGGACCAACACCGGAAAGCCATACCACGCGGGATACCCGTTGCCGTTCGGACGGCGCACCCCGAGGTCGGAGCTGCCCTGGGACTGGCGCTGGGTCTCGACCTGACCCTCGCCCCCCGCCGGCTTCTGCGCGTCGCGGTCGAACCAGGCGACACCGTCGAGCGGCGGCGCGACCGCCCCCGGCTGGAACGCAGGCGGATCGGACGGAAGGAGCGCCAGCGCGGCGCCGAGGGCGAGGTACAGCATCGTCGGAGCGGGAAGAAACCGGTGACGGGGCCGAAGTAACCGGGTCAGCGCACGAAGACCGCGTCCGTGCCCATCCCTGGGCCGACGACGACCGCGTTGGAGAAGAGCCGCGCGGTGCCCCGCCACGAGCCCCGGAACACAGGGTGCCCGCGGAACGCGATCACCTGACCCGCGCCGCGGCGCTCGACGGTGAGCCACGCGGAGCCCGCGATGCGCTCGCGCGCCTCGGGCCAGAGGAGGCCGCCGAGGCGCAGCCGCTCCTCGGTCGCCAAGCGCACCGCCGGGGTGCCGGTCGTCAACCACACGTCGTCGCCCGAGTGCTCGACAGCGAGCAGCGCGCCGACCCCAGCCGTGATCCACGCGTCGGGGTGCGCGTCCGCCGCCAGGATCGCGCCGGCGGGCGAGAACCGCGCCTTCCACGCGTCCTCGCGCGCCGCATCCGGATCCGCCTTCGGCTTGCCGTCACCGTCCTTTTCGTCGCCCTTCTTTTCACCTTCCTGGGCTTTCTCGGCGCTGGGCTTCTGCTGGGGCACAACCGGCCCATAGAGCGCCTCGGCGTCGACCTGCACCGCGAGCGCCGACCGCTCGCGCACGGCCAGGAACCGGTACGCGTCCAGGTCCTCGAGCGCGTCGGGGCGCAACACGTTGGACGAGAGCTCGAACGGCTCGCGGGTCAAGTCCGTCGCGGCCCCGCCCAGCGCGACGAGCGTGCCGCCGGCTTGCACCCACGTCCGCAGCTTGTCCGCGTGCGAGCGCAGCGCGCGCGTCGCGCCCTCGGGGACCACGAGCACGTTGAATCGGCGCAGATCCTGGCCACCGAACGACTGACAGTCGACGAGCGTCGTGTGCAGACCGAGGTCCTCGTCGAGGTGCCGCCAGAGCGCGCCGAAGTCCGTCGTCGACACCGGCGTGTTCGAGAGCAGCGCGACCCGCGGCGCCACGAGCAGATGGAAGTGTCGCCCGCCGAGGTCCGGGCCTTCGTCCACCGAGCGCCCCGTCGCCGCCGACCAGAGCACGCCGCCGCGCTCGCGCACCGCGCGTGCGACGAGCGCATCGACGTCATCGGGCGCCGCACGGTTCTCGTGGCGGCGCAGCACGAACGAGCCGCGCGGGAAGGCGCGCAGGACGCTCGCACCACCCGCCTCGGCCACGGTCGCGGTGAAGTCGCGGTCGGACATGTGCACAGCGAGGCCCAGCTCCAGCATCCGCGCCACGGTCGCAACGCTGCGCGTGTCGTCGCCGTCCAGGAGCCACGCGTATGCGCCCGTCGGGTCCGTGACGGGACCGCTCCAAGCGCGCAGCTCGCGCAGCGGCTCTTGCGGCACATCGCTCGGCGCGGTCAGCCACCAAGCATCGACGCCGTACTGACGGCCGAGGTCCCACGCAGTGATGTCGTAGAGCTTCGAGTCCTTACCGCGCTCCAGGTTCTCGCGCTCCTCGCGCAGAGTCTCCGCGTCGATGCGCGGATCGAAGTCGAGGTACGCGCGGACGAGGGCGCCCTGCGGCTGGGCGGCGGCGACGAGCCACGTCCCCGCGGGGAACGCGCGCGTATCGGCCTTCTCGCCGAGCGCGCCGACCACCGCGCTCGCGGTGAACTCACGCGTGGCGCGCATCACTTCGATGCCCTGGCCGACGAGCGTGCGCAAGAGGCGCGCGTGGCGCTCGGGATCCGAGCCCGGCACCACCGCGAAGCTGCGGCCGGCCCACGGCTCCGGGGGCGCGCAAGCGGCTCTCCTGTGGGCGAGCCAATCGCGCTGGATCGCAGCGCGATGCGCGCGGAAGCTCTCTAGGTTCGCCAAGCTGACCGCGACCTGTCCGTGCACGGACTCGCGGTACGCGACGACCTCGCCCGATTGGCGGCGCAGCGGCGCACCGATCGTGCGGCCCTGCTCGTAGAGGATCCCGATCGCGCCGGTGAGCGAGCCCCACGCATCCGAGTAGATCGGCGCCCACGCATCCGCCCATTCGCGCGTGTAGTACCCCCACGCATACTGGTCGAAGGCGCGCGCCGCATCGTCAGCGAAGCGGCTCTGCCACGCGCCGAGGGTCGCAGGCAAGTGCGGGTTCTTCGGCGACGACTGCGGATAGAAGAGGAACGTGTCGAGGCCGCTCATCTCGTGCGCGTCGACGAAGAGCTGCGGCGGCAGGTCCAAGAGCGCGCGCCAACGCGCGCGCGTCTCGGGGGCCTCACCGGCCATCCAGTCGCGGTTCATGTCGAACAGGTAGTGGTTGCCGCGGCCGTGCGGCCAACGCCCGCGCTGCATAGCGGCGTGGTCGAGGTTCGCGCGGCGCCCCGCGCTCTGGACGACCATCGAGCGGATGCGCTCGCGCCCGTCGGGGTTGAGGCACGGATCGACGACGATGACGAGCTCGTCGAGCAAACGCTCGAACTCCGGGCCTTCCGCGGCGACGAGGTGGTACACGACGGGGACCGCCGCTTCGCTCGCCGAGGTCTCATCGCCGTGGATGCCGTAACCCATCCAAGCGACCCCGGGCAGATCGGCGAGCAAGCGCTCGGCGTCGGAGTCCGTCAGCCCGCGCGGGTCCGCGAGTCGGCGCACCCCCGCGCGGATCGCGTCGAGCCGCGTGTGGTTCGCGGGCGACGTCACGATCGCGCGCACGAGCTCGCGCCCTTCGTAGCTCACACCGTAGCTCTCCAGCGTCATACGCGGGCTCTGCTGTGCCCAACGCCGCATGAGCCACAGGATCTCGTCGTGCGCAGCGAGGCGGCTCCCGACCGGCTGGCCGAGGTACGCCTCGGGCGCCGTGATCGCGTCGCTATAGCGGGCGCCGGGCACAAACGGCGCCGTCCAGGCGTGGTCGGCGTCGTCGCCGAACGGCAGCGGCGCAAACGGATCGCCGAGGACCACCTCGCCGCCGACGGCGCCCGGGGCCGCCCCCGGCCTGTCTCCCTGCGGGACGGCCCAAGCGGTGGATCCGAGGGCGAGAGCGAGGACGTTCAGTGCAGCGCGGCGCGCGGTCGATCGGGGTCGCATGGGTCGTTCTTGGGATGAGCTCTGCGGCGGAGTCTATCCGCGCCGCCACAAGGCGCCGGCGACGGCGGGGGGGCAGCCGTGAAGGATCCGTTTGCCAAGCCGGACGCGCTGCGCCTGAAGCCCATCGAGGTCGAGGGCTGGCCCGCCCCGATCGACCTCGTCCAGGGCAAGCTGACCCTCGGCCGCAACGCGGACAACGACGTGGCGCTGCCCGGCGAGAGCTTTCCCTCGGTCTCCGCCCGTCACGCGCGCGTCGAAGAGCGCGGCCGCGAGCTCTGGGTGATCGACCTCGGCTCGCGCAACGGGACGCTCGTCAACGGCGAGCGCATCACCGAGCGCCTCCTGCGCGCGGGTGACATCGTGCGCCTCGGCACGGTGGGCCCGAAGTTCATGGTCGCGGGCCGGCGCGCGCTCGATCAGACGGTTTTCGTCGATCCGAAAGCCTTGGGGCTCGCGCCCGAGGTTTCCAAACAAGACGTCGAAGCGCTCGTGGCGCAGAACTCGCGCCACAGCCGTCGGCGGACGCTGGTCCTAGGCGGGATCCTGTGCGCCGCGATCGCGCTCTTGGGCGCTGATCTCGCACACATCGCGCGTCACGACGAAGCACAGCGCGCGCAGCTCGCGAGCGAGCTCGTGAGCGTCGGAGAGTCGCTCGAACATCGCCTGACAGAGGTCTGGACTCACCTCGATCGGGCGCAGCCGAACCAGGTCCATGCAGCCCAGAACCTGGAGCGCGACAGCGCCGCCGTTGCGGAGCTGAGGCGCGAGATCGACGCGGCGCGAGCAGCGCTGGATTCGACCCGCGAGCGCATCGCGGGGCTCAGCGAGCTCGAATCGAGCTCGCAAGGTGACCTGCGCTTGGAGCGGGTGTCCGAAGTACGCCGCGCCGTGGTGTTGATCGAGAGCCGCCTGGTCCTGCGCCATCGTGAAAGCGGCGAGCTCTTGTACGAAGAGCGCGATGGCTTTGGCATTCGACCGAACTTCGAGCGCCGGGGTGAGGTGTTCGCGTTGGAGTCGACGGGCTCGGGTTTCTGCGTCGCCGCCGACGGCTCGATCATCACGAACACCCACGTGATCTCGATGCCCGAGGACAATCAGGTCCTGCTCGCGACGAGCATGTTGCCGATCGACCCGGTGCTCGAGCTGCACGCGGTGTTCTCGGGCGAGACGCGGCGGCATTCGGTGAATATCGTGCGTCGCGCGGATGAGGGCGTGGACCTGGCGCTCGTGCGCATCGAGCCGTTCGAAGGCATGCCCTACGTCCGGGACCTCGAGCTCGGCGCTGCGCCGCCGGAGCCCGGCAGCGACATCTTCCTGCTCGGTTTCCCGCTCGGGCACTTCGCGCTACAAGAAGGCGAGCGCGTGATCGCTTCGACGTTCCGCGGGATCCTCTCGCGTTATGTCGGCGGCCAGCTCCAGGTCGACGCAGGGGTCCACCCCGGCAACAGCGGTGGTCCGATCGTCGACGCCCACGGGCGCGTCATCGGCGTCGTGTTCAGCGTGCAGTCGCTCCCGGATCAGACGGCGGTCTACACGATCGGCTACGGGATCCCCGTAGCCGAAGTGACGCGTGTTTGGCCCGGCGACAGGGATTGAGTCTGGTATCGTGCGCGCACCGTGCGCACGTTCCGCTACGACACCGTCGATTCCACCAATGAGCGCGCCCTCGCGGCGCTCCTCGCGGGCGATGCGCGCGACGGCGACGTGCACATCGCGCGGGCCCAGACCGCAGGTCGCGGGCGGCTCGGACGGCGATGGGAGTCGCCGCCCGGAGAGGGGGTCTACCTGTCGCTCGTCGTGGCCGCAGCGCTCGTGCCGCCCGTCGGCGCGCTGACGTTGGCGGCGGGCCTCGCGGTGCTCGACACGTGCGCAGAGCTCGGCGCAGAGGGGGCAGTGCTCGACTGGCCCAACGATGTCGTCGTCGGTGACGCGAAGCTCGCGGGCATCCTGACGGAGAGCCGCGGACTCGATCCCGCCGCGCCCGCGTGGGTGGTGGGCGTCGGGCTGAACGTCGACCACGGCCGCGCGGTCGCCCAGGTGGGCGCGCAGCGCGCCGTCACCAGCATCGCCGGCGCCGGGGGCCGGGCGGACGCGGCGGCGGCCGAGGCAGCGCTGGTCGCCGCCCTGCGCCAGCGGGTCGCACAGGCCCTCGCCGCCCCGGGCAAGACCTTCGCGGCGGCCTTCGAGCGCCTCCTCCAGGGCGGCCAAACGGTCGAGGTCGACTGCGCGGGCGGCATCCACGGGGGCCGCTTCACGGGCCTCGACGCGAAGCGCGGGCTCTGCCTCGACTCGGCGGAGGGGCGGCGCTGGTTGCCCCTGGCGCACGTCCGCGCGGTGGAGCTGGCCTGACGCCTACCGCTGCCGCGGGTACACTGCGCGGCTCGGCCCCCGCCCGACGATCCTCGGAGCGCGGCGCCGTACGACAGCCTGAGAGTCTGATGCAACGCCACGACGGCCGCGGCCCGGCGGACCTCCGCCCTATCACGTTTCAGCGCCGTTACACGACGCGCGCGCAGGGTTCCGTCCTCGCTTCGTTCGGCGAGACGCGGGTGCTGTGCACGGCGATCGTGCAGGACGGCGTGCCGCACTTCCTCAAAGGCAAGGGTCGCGGCTGGGTCACGGCCGAGTACGCGATGCTGCCGAGCTCCACGAACGAGCGCAAAGCGCGCGACAAAGCCGGCAAGGTCGATGGGCGCTCCGTCGAGATCCAGCGCTTGATCGGCCGCGCGCTGCGCGCGGTCGTCGACACGGCGAACCTCACGGAGCGCACGATCTGGATCGACTGCGACGTGCTGCAGGCCGACGGCGGGACGCGCACGGCGGCGATCACGGGAGCGTGGGTCGCGCTGCACGATGCGCTCACGTGGATGGATTCGCAGCGCCTCCTGCGCGCTTGGCCGTTGACGGGCCAGCTCGGTGCGGTCTCCGTCGGGGTCGTCGGCGGCGTCGCGGTCTGCGACCTCGACTACGCGGAGGACAGCCGCGCGGAGACCGACATGAACCTCGTGATGACCGACGCGGGTAAGTTCGTCGAGGTGCAAGGCGCAGCCGAAGGCGCGCCGTTCGACCGCGCAGAGCTCGACCAGATGCTGTCGCTCGGCGCCGGTGGGATCCAGCGCATCTTCGAGCTGCAGAAAGCCGCGCTCGCGACGCCCTGAGCGCGCCCCCTGGCCATGGACCTCCTCCTCGCGTCGGGCAACCCGAAGAAGCTCGCCGAGCTGTCGCGCCTCGTCGCGGACCTCGGGGTGCACGTGCGCGCGCCGCACGAGGTCGGGCCGTTGCCGGAGGTCGAAGAGGACGGCGCGACCTTCGAGGCGAACGCGCTGCTGAAGGCGCGCGCCTGGGCCAGGGCCTCCGGGCTCGTCTGCATCGCGGACGACTCCGGCCTCGAGGTGGACGCCCTGGGCGGCGCGCCTGGGGTGCGCTCGGCGCGCTACGCGGGCGTGCACGGTGATGACGGCGCCAACACCCGGAAGCTCCTGGCGGAGCTCGCCGGGGTCGCCCCCGCGGCGCGGACGGCCCGGTTCGTGTGCGCGCTGGCGATCGCTGCGCCCGACGGCGCGCTCCTGGCCGCCGCGCGCGGCACCGTCGCCGGTTGCATCGCCGCCGCCCCGCGCGGCGAAGGTGGCTTCGGCTACGATCCTGTCTTCGAGTGCGAGGACCCTGGCCTGCCCGCGGAGCTCCGCGGGCGGACGTTCGCCGAGCTCTCCCATGCGGAGAAGGCGCTCGTCAGCCACCGGGGTCGCGCGCTCGCGAACTTGCGTGAGGACCTCCGCGCCCTGGCGCGCGGAGGTGTGAACTGAATGGTGGACCCGAAGTACATCCGGAATTTCTCGATCATCGCGCACATCGACCACGGCAAGTCGACGCTCGCGGATCGTTTCCTCGAGATCACGGGCGCCGTCCAGAAGCGCGACATGCGCGAGCAGTTGCTCGACGCGATGGACCTGGAGCGCGAGCGCGGGATCACGATCAAAGCCCACGCCGTCACCGTCCAGCACAAGAAGGACGGCGTGAACTACACGCTGAACCTGATCGACACACCGGGGCACGTGGACTTCAACTACGAGGTCCAGAAGTCGATGCAGGCGTGTGAGGGCGCGATCCTGCTGGTCGACGCGTCGCAGGGCGTGGAGGCGCAGACCGTCGCCAACGCGTACCTCGCCATCGACGCGGACCTCGCGATCATCCCCGTCCTCAACAAGACCGACCTGCCGCACGCTCGGCCGGACGAGATCGCCGAGGAGATCGAGAACAGCCTCGCGATCGAAGCCACCGACGCCCTGCGCGTCTCGGCGAAGAGCGGCGAGGGTGTGCCGGCGGTGCTCGACCGGATCGTCGAGCGCGTTCCGCCGCCGAAGGGCGACCCGAACGCGCCGCTGCGCGCGCTGATCTTCGACGCCGTGTACGACGAGTACCGCGGCGTGATCGTGTACATGCGGATCATCGACGGCACGATCCGCCGCAAGGACACGATCTACATGATGGGCACCGACAAGGTCTTCGAGACGGTCGACCTGGGTGTCTTCTCGCCGAAGATGACGCCGCGCGAGGAGCTCTCCGCGGGCGAGGTCGGTTACTTCGTCTCGAACATCAAGCAGCTCGGCGACGTGCGCATCGGTGACACGATGACCCGTCACAAAGGGCCGAAGGTCGAGATGCTGCCTGGCTATCGCGAGCCGCAGCACATGGTGTACGCCGACTTCTACCCGACGAACCCGAAGGACTACGAGTCGATGCGCGATGCGCTCGCGACGCTCGCTCTGTCCGACTCCAGCTTCTCGTTCGAGGCCGTCTCGTCGGACGCGCTGGGTTTCGGCTACCGCTGCGGCTTCCTGGGCCTCCTGCACATGGAGATCATCCAGGCGCGCCTCGAGCGCGAGCACGACCTGGACATGATCCAGACCGCCCCGTCGGTCACCTACAAGATCAAGCTGCACGACGGCACGCTCGAGGACATCCACTCGCCCGGGCAACTGCCGAACCCCGACAAGTTCGAAGAGGTCCTCGAACCGCTGGTGCGCGTCTCGATCATCCTCCCGGCGGAATACGTCGGCGCGATCATGACGGTGACCAACGAGCACCGCGGTGTGTTCGTGCGCCAGGAGTACCTCTCGCCGACCCGCGTGCAGCTCGTCTACGACGTGCCGCTCGCGGAGATCATGTACGACTTCTACGACAAGCTGAAGTCGGCGACCCGCGGCTACGGCACGCTGAACTACGAGCTGAAGGGCTTCGAGCCGGGCGACCTCGTGAAGCTGTCCATCCTGGTGAACGGCAACGAAGTCGACGCGCTCTCGGCGATCGTACACCGCAGCTTCGCAGAGCCGCGCGGGCGCACGATCCTGAAGAAGCTGCGCAAGGAGATCCCGCGGCACCTCTTCGAGGTGCGCTTGCAGGCGGCGATCGGCGCGAAGATCATCGCGCGCGAGAGCATCTCGGCCTTGCGCAAGGACGTCACGGCGAAGTGCTACGGCGGCGACATCACGCGTAAGCGCAAGCTGCTCGAGAAGCAGAAGGCGGGCAAGCGCCGCATGCGCTCCGTCGGCAACGTCGACATCCCGCAGAAGGCCTTCATGGCCGTCCTCGGCGGCGACGAGGCCTGACCGCCCGTGGCGGACACACCGCGGCGGCCCTATCGCGAAGCGCTCGAAGCGAGCGCTTCGGCCCTCATCGTCGCGCTGTTGCTCAAGGCCTTCGTCCTGGAGGCCTATCGGATCCCGTCGGGCTCGATGCAGCCGACGCTCTTCGGCCACACCGCGGGCGACGGCTCGAGCGTCTCCGACACGGTCCTCGTGGATCGGTTGGCGTACCTGCGCGGTGACCCGCGGCGCTTCGACGTCGCGGTCTTCCGCTCGCCCCTCGACCGCAGCCGCACGTTCGTGAAGCGCGTGATCGGCTTGCCCGGCGACACCCTGCGCCTCTGCGGCGGCGACGTCCAGCGCCTGGAGGACGACGGCGCGTGGCGCGCGCTGCAGCGGCCCGACGCGGTGCGGAGCGCGATGTGGCTCGCGCTCGAACACGCCGCGGACTGGCACCACGAACACACACGACCCACGGACGCCAGCGCCGACCCGAGCCGCCTCACGGTCCAGCTCGCGCCGCCGCCGGGAGCGCTGGCGCGCCTCGTCCATCCGAGCGCCGCCGCCGACGGCGACGCCGCCGTGGGCGTGCGGGACCTCTATCGCGACGGGGTCCCCGCGAGCCTCCGCGCGCGGCTCGCCGAGGGCGGCGGCCGGCACGTCGTGGCCGACCTGCGCCTCGAGTTGGAGCTCACCCCGACGGAGGAAACGCCGTCCCCCACGTTCCTCAGGCTGACGCTCGCCGAGCGCGAAGGTGACCTCCGCCAAGCCGCAACGGCGCGCGTCGGGATGCGAGGCGCCGCCGCAGACGCCGGCTTGTCGATCGAGGGCCCGCTGCCCTCCGCCGCCCTCGGGGCCGCTGCGCTCCCGGCGCTCGTCCCCGGTGTACCGGCGCGCATCGTCTTCGAGGTCTGTGACGACGTCGCCCGCTTGGAGGTCTCGCAAGGCGAGACCACCTCGCGCGTGCGAGCGCCGCTCGCGTCGCTCGTCGCCGAGGCCTCCTCCGTGACGATCGAAGCCGATGGCCCGCTGACCCTCGCGGTGCACCTCGCGCGCGACGTCCACTACGAATACGGCCGCGCCGCCGTCGAGACCTGGACGGTGCCCGCGGGCCACTATTTCGTCCTGGGCGACAACACCCAGCGCTCGGTGGACAGCCGCGAATGGCGCCTGGTCCCCTACCGCCGCGGCACCACGGTGGTCCGAGCCGCGAGCGCACCGGGCGAGAACCCGCTCGTCGCCCTGCAAGAGGCCGCCGAGCCGGTCTGGTACCTCCGCGACGAATGGGGCGAGCGCCACCGCCTGCCCGTCGACGAAGTCGACCTCCTCCCCCCGATCGAAGCCCCCTTCGTCCCCCGCGACCACATGGTCGGCCGCACCCTCGCCGCGATCTGGCCCCTGGGCCGCGGCCTGGGCCGGCCAGAGTGGATCCGTTGACGGGCGTCCGAGGACCGGCGTCACGGAGCGCGCTCCAGAGCACGAGGCTCCTGCGCACGGTTTTCTATAGAGCCGTGTGCTACACCGTACGCGGACCTGGCATGGCCTCCAGAAGGACACCATGCCCAACGCGCGCAATCCGATCGCCTGCTCCACGGCGCTCTTCGCCCTCGCGAGCGCTGCCCTCGCTGGCCCGCAGCACGACCCCTGGTCGTGTGAGGGCTGGTACATCGAAGACAGTCGCTACAGTCACGCGCCCGCCACGGCGATGACTCCGGACGACATCGCTCGGATCCGTCGTATTGCCGGGACAGGCACGCCGGACTCAGCGCGTGGAGTGCTCGACCTGTACCCGACCGGCCCCGCCGGTGGACCCGAGCGGCTCATCGGTTCGTTCCAGCCCGCCGAGCTCGACGGGGTCCACGACATCCAAGGCCTCGCCGCTTCAGGACGCATCATCGCGACGCGAGCCAGCTTCTTCTCGG
>CAYOBN010000015.1:0-80137 GCA_964402175.1 uncultured Planctomycetaceae bacterium
GCGCGTGCGCAGCACGCGCGACCTCGCCGCCAAGTCGTACCTGGTACCGTTCGACGCGATCGCTCCCGCAGTGCGGCAGCCCCCTCCCCGCATTCCCGCAGTTCGGACCAATCGCTCGCTATGCTCCCCGCGCCATGTCGCACGACCGACCCAGCGAGGCCGACCCACGCACCTTCGAGCTCGATGCGCTGTTCCTCATCCGAACGGCCGAGCTGCTGCACTCCTACGGCACCCCGGCGCATCGCTTGGAGCGGCTCCTCGTCCAGATGGCACAGCACCTCGGGCAGACGCTCTCCGTCTTCTCGACGCCGACGTCGATCATGCTGGGCTTCGGCGCCGGCGCGGCCCAACAGCCCCACCTCCTGCGGGTCGAGCCCGGCAGCGTCGACCTCGGCAAGCTGGTCGAGATCGATGACCTGCTGGAAGACGTAGAAGCGCGCCGGATCTCCGTCTCCGACGCGCTCGCGCGCATGGAGGCCCTCGCCGCAGCGCCCGCACGGTACGGCGCCGCATGGACGATCGCCGCGTTCGGCGTGGCCTCGGGCACCGCAGCCCGCTTCTTCGGCGGAGGCGCGGTAGAGGTGCTCGCGGCGCTCGGACTCGGCGTCCTCATCGGATTGCTCGGCCGCACCTCCCAGCGTCAACCCGGCGTCGCTTCGATCTTCGAGCCCCTCGCGGGTTTCCTCTCCGCGTTCGTCGGGCTCGCGCTGCGGCTCTCCGGTGTGCCCGTCGACGACCGCATCGTCGCGCTCGCGGGCATCATCGTCTTGGTGCCGGGGCTCACGTTGACGGTGGCCATGATCGAGCTCGCGACGCGGCACCTCGCTTCGGGCACCGCGCGCCTCGCGGGGGCCTCGGCGGTGTTCTTGACGATCGGGCTCGGGGCGGCGCTGGGTCGCTTCGTCGGCGAGACGCTGCTCGACATTGCCGCGGCCCAGGGCGAGGCGGCGCCCGTCGATCGCCTCGCCTGGCTCAGCGATCCGTCGCAATGGCTCGCGCTGCTCGCGGCGCCGGTCGCGTTCGTGGTCCTCTTCGCCGCGCGCTGGCGCGAAGCGCCCGTCATCATCGCGACGGGCATCCTGGGTTTCCTGGCAGCCCGCCTCGCGTCGTCCACCTACGCGGACCCCGCGGTCGGCTCGTTCCTCGGAGCGCTCGTCGTGGGCCTCCTCGCGAACCTCTACGCGCGCCGCGCCGATCGCCCCGCGACCGTGCCGATGCTGCCTGGCATCCTGATGCTCGTGCCGGGCTCGCTGGGGTACCGCGCGCTCGACGCCTTCGTGCGCCACGACACGCTGCGCGGGGTCGAGACCGCCTTCTCGATGCTGCTCGTCGCGATCTCGCTCGTGGGAGGCCTGCTGACGGCCAACGCCGTGCTGCCTCCGCGGCGCGTGCTGTGAGCGCCCGCGCCGCGGACCGAGCTCACATGTAACCCAGGCCCTTGAGCTTCGCCGTCGCCGCCGCGTCGCCCGCGTTCTGCACGGCGGCCAGCAACCGGTCCTTGACCTCGAGCATGAGCGGGTCGCCGGCCCAGCGCTTGAGGCCGGCGTCCATGACATCGATGGCCTCGAGGTAGTGGCCGTGCGTCTGGAGGTAGCTCTGGACGTCGCGGAAGTCCTTCGCCGTGATGGCCTCGGGCTGCTGTTGCGCAAGGCTGAGCAGCTTCGCCGAGGCCTCCTTCGGCGCCCCCTCGGCGAGCGCGCTGCACAGGAGCAGCGTCGCTTCACGGTAGTCGGCGGACGACGCGTCGAGCCCCGCGACGTGCTTCTGCAGCAGCGCGACGGCCTTGGACGAGTCTCCGGCCTGCAGCGCGGTCTCGGCAGCGGACATGGGGTCCGCGGTCGCGCCTCCGTTGCAGGAGACGAGGGGGAGGGCGAGGGCGAGGGAGAGGATTTGGGTCGTGATGCGCATGGGTCAGGTGACTCGGGCCCTGAAGCCTACCCGTGTCAGGCCAGTGGGGGACTCTCGGAGGGCTACGGCCGGGGGCGCCCCGATGTGAGTATCATTGTAGGGCACCCCGTCGGGCCGCGCCGCCCGGGTATCTTCTCCGCCCTTTCGACCGCTTCGCCGTGCCCCGCGCGGTACGTTCTGACATGGGAATCTTCGACGTCTTCAAGAAGAAGAGACAGCCGGCCGGTCAGCGCCCGCCGCTGCCGCCGCGGCCGCTGCCCCGCCCCGGCATGGTCCAGAAGCCGGACCCGCAGGCGGAGAACCACTTCGTCATCGTGATCCTCGACTCCTGCCGCTACGACTCGTTCGTGGCCGCGGCGCCGAAGGTCATCACGAAGCTCTCGGGCGGCAAGGTCGAGAAGCGCTACACGTACGCCTCGTGGACGGCTCCGTCGCACTACAACCTGCTGACGGGCCTCCTGCCCCACACGAGCCCGGAGAACGTCTACGCCTCCGAGTACTACAAAGAGGACTTCTACAACTACAACCAGCGGCTCGGCTCGAAGGGCACCGACATCGACTTCGGCGCGATGGTGCCGTCGCTCTGGTTGCCGCAGTTCCTCCAGGCGAAGCTCGGTTACGACACCCACGCGCGGATGTCGCTGCCGGTGCTGAACCCGAAGACGGGCATCAACCGCGGCTTCGACTCGTTCCAGCTCATGGACCACCACAACGACATGGCCGCGATGTTGCCGACCATGAAGTTCGACGGTGACCGGCCGCAGTTCTATCTGCTGAACGTCGGCGAGACGCACTACCCGTACGCCAAGCCGAACGAAGACTCTTCGATGTGGCCGCGCATCAGCGGCGTCAACGGCGTCTTCAAGAAGATGAACGAGCAGATCGCGGCGAAGGGCGACGAGGAGAAGTTCCGCGAGGACTTCCAGTTCTTCGACCAGGACAAACTCGACCAGCTCCGCGAGCGTCAGGTCGACACCGTGCGTTATCTGGACGGTGTGTTCGAGCAGCTCTACGACATGCTGCCGAAGAACACCCACGTCATCGTGACCGCGGACCACGGCGAGCTCTTCGGCGAAGCCGGTTACTTCGGCCACGGTCCGATCATGCACGAGAAGTGCTTCGAGGTGCCGTTCCTCGAAGGCAAGCTGCGCTGAGCGGTCTGCGCAGGCGGGAGCGCGCGGAGCGCTCCCGCCTGCAGAGAGAAGCGGAGCGCTCAGAGCACCGAGCGCAGCACGAACCCGATCACGAGGTCGAAGCGCTCGACGAGGTTCTGGATGCGCAGGTCGAGCCCGATCGCGGTGTCGGCCACGTTGAACGGCACGACCGCGTGTTGCGCAGCCAGGTACTCGGCGAGCGCGTCCTGCTCCGAGCCCGGAGCCGCGAACGTCGCGACGCCAGCGGGCAGGTTGTTCGCGGTCAGCTCGACGCGGTTCGCAAAGACCGGATCCGCGTTGATGAACGCCGGGAACGGGTAGTTGTCGCCGCCGTTCGCCAGGAAGTTCAGCGTCACGATGCGGATCGGATTCGCTCCGACGACTTGGCCGTTCAGCACGAAGAAGGGCAGGTCGTTCGTCGCGCCGATGAGCCCCGCCGTGCGCACCCGCTGGCCCACCGGCATGATGGGATCGAAGCTGAACGCGATGCCGCCGAATTGGCCGAAGGCACCCGGCGTCGCGCCCGGAGCGACGCCGGCGACGGCGTGCTCCAGCACCGCTTTGAGCTGCGCGCGGGTCAGCGTGAGCAGCGTCAGCGTATTGTTGAAGCGCAGGCTGTTCTCGATGTCGAGCTGCGAGATCTGACCCGCCAGCTTGCCCGACTCCGGGTTCGCCGTGGTCGGCAGCAGCGCGCCTGTCGTCCCGTCGATCGAACCGATCTCCGCGCGGATACCGCCGCCGTTCTTGATCGAGACGCGCACGTTCGGGTCGACCTGACGCGCGACGAAGAGGTTCGCGTCGGCGGTCAGATTACCGAGGTTCGTCTCTTGGGTCCGCACCTGCGCGCGGCGGCCTTCCAGGAAGACGCTGGCGCTGCCGAACACGTTGCCGTCCTTGACGACGACGACCTGCCGGACCGCGCCGGTCAAGCCCGCGACCACCGAGCCCTTGGTGCCCGAGGCAAACGGATCCGCGCCCGCCCAGAGGTCGGTGACACCCTGTGCGTCGGTCGCAAACGCGCCGCTCTCTGCGGCATCGACGGAGGCCGGAACGACGACGCCGTTCGCGTCGAAGGTCACACTGAGTCGGCCGACGTAGGAGTACTGCCCGTCGGTGCTGACGATCAGCGCCGGTTCACCCGCGGCGTTGGTCGCCAAGACCGGGTACGGTCCGCCCGCGACGTCCCCCGCGCGCAGGCGGTCGGTGCTGTCGGCCAACAGGGTGTCCGAGCCGCCCGCGATGATGACGTCCACGCCGAAGAGGCGGCCGACGAGGTCCAGCTCCAGCGCGAGCTGCTGGAGGTGCGTCACGAGGATGATCTTGTCGACGCCGAGGTTCCGAACTGCATCGATCGTCGGCTGGAGGATGTTCGCCAGCGCAGCCATGTCGTTGGTGCCCGCGCCGGGCTGCCCGACGGCGACGCCGCCCGGCGACGAGATGGACGCGAGGAGCGGCGTCGTCGCACCGATGACGCCGAAGCGCTCACCGCCGCGCTCGATGATCGTCGCCGCGGCCAGCTTCGGGGCGGCGGCACCCGCCACAAGGTCCTGCGTGGTCGAGCGGAAGGCCGTGCTCGGCAGGATCGACGACGTGAAAGCGCTCGCTAGGGCCGACTCGCCGCTGAAGTCGAGGTTCGCAGACAGGTACGGGAACTGCACTCCGAGCCAGCGCGCTTCGTCGAGGATCCCGTCGTTGTTGGAGTCGCGGATGTCCGCCCGCACGAACTCCGCGAGGACACCCGTGCCCGCGTCGAACTCGTGGTTGCCGAGCGCCGAGGCGTCGAAGCCCAGCGTGTTCATGATCGCGATATCGAAGCGTCCGACCCCCTCGCGCCCCGCAGGGAGGCGGAGGCTGCGGCGCAGAACGGGTCGCACGCTCGGGTCGCCCGACGCGGAGAAGAACGGCCCCGGGATGACGTTGTCGCCCGCGGAGAGCAGGAGCGAAGGCACACCGGCGAGCTGCGCCTCGGCTTCGAGCGCCTCGACGACAGCGGCGAAGTTCGGGGCGTCGGCGATCGCGTCGACGCCGCCCTCCAGGTCGGAGGCGTGGAGGATCTGTACGCGGACCTGTGCGGGCACCGCCGCGCAGAGGCCGAAGAGCGCCGTGAGGCGCAGGGGGGCGGAGAATCGGAGCATGGTTCAGTTCGTCGAAGGAACGGTGCCCGGGCGCTGCGGCAGGAGGCCGCGCACCTGCGGCCGGGCATCGCCCAGAGCCTGGGACCGCCGAATCAGCCCTGTGTGAGGCGTGGATCAAGCCTCGCAGCCTGCGACAGCGGCGCCGGTCCAGGACCCGCGTGCCTGCGCTCGGGCAGAGCGAGGCGCGGCGCCGTAGAGTTCCGCCCCATGGACCTCGACCTCCCGGCGCACCTGGCCGCCATCCGCGCGGCCCGCGAGCGCTTGCGCCCCTATGTGCGCGAGACACCGACGGTGTACTCCTACTCGTTCAGCGAGCTCTCGCGCTGCGATGTGCACCTGAAGCTGGAGAACCTCCAGCGCACGGGGTCGTTCAAGGTGCGCGGCGCCCTGAACCGGATCTTGATGCTCACCGAGGCCGACCGCGCGCGGGGCCTCGTCGCGGCGTCCGCAGGCAACCACGCGCAGGGGGTCGCCCTCAGTGCGCAGCTCGCTGGCTGCACCGCGAAGATCGTCATGCCGGTGTCCACGGCGTTGACCAAGGTGGAGCGGACCCGTGGGTACGGCGCCGAAGTCGTCCTACACGGCGAGAACTACGACCAAGCGGCGCTCTTCGCCCGCGAGCTCGTCGAACGCGAAGGGCGCACGATGGTGCACCCCTTCGACGACTGGGAGGTGATCTACGGCCAGGGCACGGTCGGCCTCGAGTTGCTCGAGCAGGTGCCCGACGTATCGACGGTCATCCTTCCGATCGGCGGCGGCGGCCTCATCGCTGGTGTGGCGCTGGCGATCAAGGCGCTGCGTCCCGAAGTGACCGTCGTCGGCGTGCAAGCCGAGGGCGCGTCGCCGATGGTGCAGTCGATCCAGGAGGGCGAGAAGCGCGTCGTGCCCTCACCGAAGACCTTGGCCGAGGGCATCCGCGTCGGGCGCGTCGGCGACAACACCTACGAAGTCGTGAAGCGCTGCGTGGACCGGACGCTGACCGTGACGGAGGACGAGATCGCCGCCGCAGTCGTCGACCTGATGGAGCGCAACAAAGTCGTCGCAGAGGCCGCCGCTGTGACGCCGGTCGCCGCCATCGCCGCGCAGAAGCTGCGGCTCGCGGGCTCGATCTGCGCCGTGATCAGCGGCGGCAACATCGACCTCACTCTGCTCGAGCGCTTGATCGAGAGCGGCCTCGCCCGGCAGGGTCGGCTCGGGTTACTCCGCTTGCGTATGGACGACCGGCCCGGGCGGCTGCAGGTCGTCCTCGACGCGATCGCACGCGCAGGCGCCAACGTCAAGGACGTGCGCCACGACCGCGCGGGCTGGAAGGTCCCCGTCGGCGCAGTGGAGGTCGAGGTCCTCGTCGAGCTGCGCGCGTCCCAAGACCTGGAGCTGCTCTACGGTCAGCTCGCGGCGGAGGGCTTCGAGCGAGCCTGAGCGATCACGCCGCGTCGCGCCGATCGGCGGTGGATCCGCTCGCGACCGATGTCACCTTCTCGGCCTCAGTAGCCGCAGGCTGCTGCTCCAGGGTGCCCGTTGCAGGGCCCGCCTGAGGGCCCGCCTGAGTGCCCATTGCGGCGGTCGCCGTCTGCGCGCGCAGCGCATCGACGGCGTCGTTCAAGGCGTCGCAGAGGTCCCAAAGCTCGTCGTCCTTGCGGATGCGGCACGGCCCCAGCTCTTCGCCGCGGGCGAGCGCTTTGCAGTACTCCTGCATGCGGTAGGCCGGACCCGCGATGCGGTGGGTCAGCAGGAGGCCGATCGCGAACATCAGCGGCACGAGCACACCGACCGTCAGGCCGACATTCGTCAGCATGATCCGCGGCAGCTCACGCAGCAGGAGGTCTCCCGCTTCTGGCAGATCTCTGGCGACGCCTGTCAGAGCGCTGTTGAGCAGCACCACCTGGAAGAGCGACGTCGTCGCGGCGATCCCCATGAAGACGGCGATCATCTTCAGTTGGAGCGACGAGTTGATCAGCTTCTTCTTCCGCTTGAACTTGGCCATGGCGCTGGAGTCGGTCTCGGTGTGGGGCGCGGGCGGGGTCACTCCGCGGCCCCGTTGCGGAGGTGGAGGACGGTTTCGAAGCGCTTCACGACCTGGGCACGGTTGACCGAGCCGATCAGCACGAAGAGGCGGATGCGCAGGCGCCCAGACATAGGCGTCCACAGGAACATCGGGTCCTCGAAACCATCGTTGTCGAGGTCCGAGCCCCAGTTGTTCCGCTCCTGCAGCACGATCGGCGGGCACAGCGGGACGTCGCTTGCGGTGGCGTTGCCATCGACCGCGTCCCACGAGCGCTGCTGGATCCGACCGAGGTCGAACGTATCTTGAAGGTCGCCGTCGCCATTGAAGTCGAAGTTGCGCTCGGCTTCGGTGATCTCTGCGACCGGTTGGAAGTAGATGCAGGCGCGGCCATCTTCCGTCGGGCGCGCGCCGACGGTCGCGCCCCAGCGCACGCCGGTCGGCGTCAGGTAGTTCGTGCCGCCGGTCGGATCGACGGGGACGCGGTAGCTGAAGCCCGTCCCGTCGCCGCGGTAGAAGAGGTCTGCCAGCAGCTCGCGGCTCTGGCCGTCGAACGCCGACGCAGGCGGCGCGATCTGCTCGTCGATCACGACCGCAGCGGGAGCCCAGAGCACCGTCGCGCCGCTGGCGTGGGAGCGCGGCGAACCGCCTTGCGCGCCGCGCTCCAACTGCAGGAACGCCGACGCAGCCGGATCGAACTCGGAATAGAGGATACGCTCCTCGCTGCCGGTGCCCGCATCGATCAAGAGCATTCCGACATCAGGAAACCCCGCGGTCGCGTCGACATCCACCACGAAGTTCTCTCCGGACGGAAGCGCTGAGGCGAGCGCCACCGAGGGCACGACACCCTGCGAGAAGTCGAGTTGGGTCTCGATCTTCGTCAACAGATCGTTGACGACTCGCTCATGGTGCGAGACCGCTTGCAGCTCAGCCAATCCGCGCGCTTCCCGCTGCAGTTGAACGGTCATGAACGCCATGATCAGCGAGATCAACACCATCGCGATGGCGAGCTCGACGAGAGTGAAGCCTCTGCGTGCGGGACGGCGTTGCAGCATGGCGAGCGTCAGTATGCGAGGAGGTAGATGCTCTGCCGAAGCTGACGGTTGCCAGCTTCCCCGCGCCAGCGCAGCTGAACGATGACGGGCAGAAGGACCGCGTCGTCGCCCACGTTCGTGTCGTTGACTGCGCCGTCGCCGTTCAAGTCGCGCGGCATGCCGAGCGCGACGCCGAGGTCGATGTCGGTCGCGGTCTCGTCGGTGACGATCGTCACGGTGCCCACGGACGCTTCCCCGGGCCACGGATCGAGGCCTCGCACGTTGAAGTTCGGACCCGGGTTCCCTGCGCCGCCGAAGCGGTCCAGGATCGTCGGGGCCCAGCCGTCTTCGTCCTCGCGCGCGATCTCGCTCAGCGCATAGAGGTCCTCGACCACCCCTTGCAGGGCCTGGTGCGCGACCTGTTTGTCAGCGTGGGTGCCCCGCAGCGAGTGGACGACCCACGATGTCGAGGTCATCGCGAGCAGCCCGATGAAGAGCACCGCCGCGGTGATGACCACCTCGATCAGGGTGAAGCCACCTCTCCAGGGGCGACTCGGGCAGTGGTTTCGCATGGGGTGCGGGGGCAGCAGCGCATTCCGTGCGCCGACACGTGGTCCTCCATCGGCTCTGGGCCCAGCGCACTTCAGCCGAATGTTCCGACAGACCGCACGCAGCGGCCGCGGACGGCCCCGGAGCCTCGAATCGAGGCAATGTGAGGTCACGCAGCCGCCTCTTGTCGCGCGCGCACGACGAGGTCCCGCATGGATTCGCTGCCGAAACGGCGCAGCGCATCGCGCTCGCCCTCGGCCCACCACAGCGGCTGCAGCCCGGAGAGGTACTCCATCAGGCGCTGGACGATGGCCTCCGCCAGCGCGATCCCCTCCGGACCAGAGCGCTCGAGGGTCCCGACGTCGATGCGCGCGAGCTCGCGCGCGAACGCCTCTGCTCGGCCGCGCTCCGGCAGGGTCCGGACGAGGAGTGCTTCATGCAGTGCCACCGAGCCGCGCGAGCGCTCGCGCCAGTCCGGGTGCAGGAGCGCCGTCGGGTGCTTCTTGAAGAGCGCCGTCCAGGCTCCAGCGACCGTGCGGGTCCGACGGCGCACGTCGTCGAAGCTCAGGATGTGCTCGTGGTGAGCCCGAGCCGATGCATCGTAGACGACCTCGAGGCCGAGGCGCTGCTGCAGTCGGAACGCCAGGTCCGTGTCCTCGCAGCCGTAGTGCTGGAAGCTCTCGTCGAAGCTGCCGACGGCGGCGACGGCGTCACGCGCGACGCTGACGTTGCACGTCCAGAACCGTGTCCAGTCATAGCGCTCGCCGTGTTGCATACCCGCGTAGCAGAAGACGAAGTTGGTCGACTCCAGAACGCGCATCAGGGCGTTGTCGAGCGCCGCGCGCGGCTGCTCGAACGTGCCGAGCACCGCGACCTTCTTCTCCGAGCGAGCGTGCGCAGCCAGGTGTCGCTCCACGAGCTCCGGCGTCGCGATGGTGTCGTCGTTCACGAAGAGCACGAAGCGCCCGCGCGCCGCGGCGAGGCCGCTGTTGCGCGCAGCGGCCAGGCCGCCGTTCGCTCGGCGGACGACCGTCACCGGCGCCTCGAACTCCTGCGCTTCCAGCCACGCGCCGGTGCCGTCCGTCGCACCGTCGTCCACGACGACGATCTCGTAGCGGCCGACCGCCGTCTGCTGCTCGAACGAGCGCAGACAGCGCTTCAGAGTCGCGAGGCGGTTGTAGGTGCAGACGATCACCGACAGCTCAGGGGCAGCGACGCTCTTGACGATCGGCCGCGGCGCCTCCGCTTGAATCGGCGCAGCAGCGTAGCCAGCGAGCTCACAGAGACGCGAGTAGAGCGCTGCCGACTCTGCATCGACCGGCTGACCGCCGCGGCTGCGGCTGAGCGGGCGCTCCGGGAAGTTGCGGGCGACGCGACCTCCGACGAAGCGCTCGAGGCGCTCCAGGCCCTCCTCCGTGAAGAGCTGGTCGTAGTGGACGAACAGCCACTCGCCGTCGGTCTGCAGGTGCTCCAGGACGTTGGTGTAAGCCGCGCGCCAGACGGTGAGCGCGCGCTGGAAGTCCATCCCGAGCGACTGTAGGTAGCCCTCGGTCGCACACTCGCGGACGATGCTGGTCGCGGTCGTCGCCGGGTCACGGAAGATGCACAGGAACTTCGCACCCGGGAGCGCATCGCGCCAAGCGGGCAGCGTGTGGCAGAAGCGCGGGTCCTTGTAGGCGAACGGCCCGCGGCGACCGAGGCGCTTCATGCGCGCAAAGAGGCCGGGCTCGACGTCGAACGTCAGCGGCTCGGGCGGAGCGACGAGCCAGTGCTGCATGTGCCCGAGCGGGTCCTCGCTGCGCACCGCCGTCGAGAGCAAGCACTCGTTGATGCCGTTGATCTCGAGCGTCTCGAAGAAGCCCTTGGGGTTCGCCTCGCGGCCCGGATAGGGGTCGTCCCCGACGAACCAGCCCGCCTCCGCGAGCATCCCGGTCACCATGCTCGTTCCGCTGCGACCCGAGCCCAGCACGACGATGTTCGAGCGCGAGTCGACGGAGTTGCGGCGCGCCTCGGGGGCCTCCTCGGGCGCCGTCCACCAGTCGCGCACTGTGGCGCGCGCGGTCACGTTGGTGGGCGCTGGCGACAGCTCGACGGGTTTCGGCTCGGGACCCGCGACGGTCGTCGAGGGAGCGGACGCTACGGCGCTTTGCCAGCGCGGCGGCGGCGCGCCCTGATGCGGCAGGGCGGCGACGAGCTGGGACTGCGTGGCCTGGCCCAGCGCCGGGATCGAGAGCTTCGCGAAGTCGAACAGCTTCGGCGTGGGGGTGTTCGGGCTCCACTTCGCGGCGAAGCGGCGCCAGTTCTCTTCCATCCAAGTGTTGTGACGCTCGACCTTCGCGCGGTCGGGGTAGTGGGCGTGATAGACGAAGGTGTCGCGCGCGACGCGATTGCGCCACCCTGCCAAGTGGATCCGCAGCGACAGGTCGTCGTCTTCGAAGCCCCACGGCGAGAAGGCCTCGTCGAAGCCCCCGATCTGCTCGATGACCGCGCGGCGGACGAGGACCGCGAGCGACGTGAACAGGAGCGTGTCCTTCCCACGGCGCGGTGCGGCAGCGTAGTGCCGGTCTGCGAAGCCGCTGAGCTCGCTGTCCGCAGTGCCACCGTCGTAAGGCACGACCTGGTGCTTCGACGCGCGATTGGCGCACAGGGGGACGGCGCCCACACCGGGGTCGATCGCGCCGTGGTAGAGCGCGCGCTCGAGCCAGCGCTGCGTCACGACGACGTCGTTGTCGAGGAAGGCGACCCAGTCGCCGAGACCCGCGGCGCGAGCGTGAACGAGCGCTTGATTCCGCGCACGTGGCGCGCCGTAGTTCTCTGGGTTCTGGATGAGCTCGATGTCGCGCTGTGCAGCGAGCCACTCGCGGCTCCCATCGGTCGAGCCGTTGTCGACGACGACGATGCGCTGCGGGAAGCGCGGGTCGGCGGCGGCGCGCAGCGCCGCAATGCAGCGCTGCGTGTTCTGGAGCGCATTGCAGGAGACGACCACGATCGTCACCGTGATCCCGCTCGGAGCGCCATCGCGACGCACGGCATACGCATCGACCCCGTGGCGGGCGAGGTGCACTCCGCGGTACCAGCGCGACATGGTGATCGGACGGATCGTGTTGACGAGCTGGTCGACGATCTCGGGTGTCAGCGGCTTGTTGGCGTACTCCACGTCGAACCGCTCGAGGGCGCGGATGAGCTCTTCGGGCTGGTCGCCGAGCAGCTCGATGTTGTCGATGGCGCTAGCGAAGCGGCGCTGGACCTCTTCGTCATCCTTCGACCAGAGCGCGAGCGGCAGCCGGTGCTTCGCCCACAGCCGTGTGTTGAAGAAGCCGAGGCGAGCGTGTCGGTCGAAGTACGCGCGGGGCGTGAAGACGTGGTCGTGCTCCGCGACGCAGTCGCTGCGGTAGAGCACGCGGACTCCGCGCTGTTCGAGCCGATATCCCAGCTCGACATCTTCGCAGATTGCTTGATCGAAGAGCGCCGCGTCGAATCCACCGACGGCGAGGAGCGCGTGTCGCGCGACGCTGATGTTGCACGTCCAGAACGCGCCCCATGAGTGCAGCTTGTCGTGCTGCAGGTCCTGGTAGCCGAAGAGCAGCTTCGACTCCTGCAGGAGCCGGACGAAGGCGTGCTGTTGGGCTTCGCGAGTGAAGTCGAACGTCCCCAGCACCGCGACGTCGCCGAGGCCCCTGCGCGAAGCGTCCGCATGCGCCGCGAGGTGGCGCTCGAGGAGGTCCGGCGCCGGCACGGCATCGTCGTTCAGGATCAAGACGAGCGGCGCGTTGCAGCGCTCGATGCCGCGGTTGCGCGCTGCGCCCGGACCGCGCTGCGGTTGGCGCAAGAGCTCACAGCGGTAGGGCAGCGCCTGTGCGTCGATCGAGACCGGCGGCTCCGTGCCATCGTCGACGACGATGACCTCGAAGCGCTCGGGCGCCAGCGTGCTCGCTGCGAGCCGACGGAGGAGGTTCTGCAGCTTCGGTCCCCGGCCGTGGGTCGGGATCACGACGGACAGGGCCGGATGGCGGTGGGGCGCGGGTGCGGTCATCGTTCTGGGGCGGGCGGCGGCTGGGCCGGTCCTTCGGCTGCGCTCTTCGGCTCGATCCGAGACGCGCTTGAGGGACGCCCCGGCGGCCCCGCGCGCACGGGCGGCGCTGCGGGCGGCCCAGGGCCCGCGGTGCTCAAGGTCCAGGCGCGAGCGTTCGATCCCTCTCCGTGGCCCGTCGACCGTCGACCCCCGCGCACCTCTGGGCCCTCGGCCTATCGCCGCTCCTGGCGCTGCTCCTCGTGGGGTGGTGCCGGCGCGCGCTGGAGGTCCTTCCGCCGCCCGAGGCCTTCGGCGGGCCGCCGGCCACCGAGCTGGCGCTCGAGTCCGCCGTGGAAGCGGCCGCTGCCGCCGCGATCGCGGACCTCTGGGGCGAGTTCGACCGCAGCGTCGGCGCGCGCGAGGCCGACCTCGACGCGCTCGCGGCGTGGCTCGCCGAGCGCGGGCTCCCCGACGGCGGCGAGCGCGCCGTCCTGGCGCCCGGGACCCCGACCGGCGCGCTGACCCTCACGCGCACGGGGAGCGCCGAGGCCTTGAGCCTCGTGCTGCGCGAGCCCACGGGCACGCCGGGGGCCTTCGGCGGGCCCATGGTCTGGCGCGCGACCCAAGCCCCCTTCGAGGGCGCGGGGCACGTGCTCGTGGGCCGCGATGTGAGCTGCACGCTCTGTCACGTCACGCTCACGTCGGGCCGCCAGGTCGAGCGCCGAGATGCCTCGGGTGCGAGGCCTGCGAGCGCCCACGCGCTCGTCCTCGGCGACCTCGTGCTGCGCGCCGACGCGCGCATCCGAGTGCACGGCACGCTGCACCTCGGGGGCGGCCTCTTCGACGCCGCCGGTGCACCGCTCGCGCCGGAAGAGGCCTCCAACCTGACCTTCGCGCCGCTCGAGCGCCGCGGCGCAGTGTGGGCCCCCGCGCGCGGCGAGCTCGCGCCGCTCGAGCCCCTCGATCGGCTCCGACTCGCGAGCAGCGCGGGCACGCTGCTCGGCCGCTGTCGCGGCGGGACGCGCGTGACGCGGCGGCCGTTGCCGGTCGCGCTGCCGCGGTTCGCGGACGTCCGGCCCAAGCTGCCGGCGGGTTCCGCGGCTGTGGTATCCGCAGCGGGGGGGCTCCGCGGCGGCCGCGGCGGGCTCGTGCCTCTGCTGGCCGCGCTGGATCCCGAGGACAGCGGAGCGCCCCTCGCGCCGCTCGTCGGCACTCCCGGTCACCTGTGGGCGATCGGCACCGCGGACCAGCCGCTCGTGCTCGACGGGGACGTCACCATCGGCGGCGACCTCGTGCTCGGGGGAGCGCTCCAAGGGCACGGGACCCTGCGCGCCGCGCGGGACATCTGGGTCGTCGGCAGCCTCAGCGTCGACGGGGCCGTCGCGCTCGTGGCGGGGCGCGACCTCGTCGCGGGGGCCGCCCACGAAGCGCACGGGAGCCTCGCGCGGTTCGTGCGCGCAGCGGCGCCCGAGGTCGCGGAGGAGCCCGATTGGATCAGCGCTGCGCGGCTCGGTCGCATGGGTCAGCGCGATACCGGGCCCATGGCGCTGGAAGCGCTCGCGATCGCCGCACGCCAGCTCGTCGTCGTCGCGCCCCGCGGCAGCGGCAGCGGTGATGTCTATGTGCGCGGTGGACTCATGGGCGACACGGTCGCGGTGCACGCGCCCGGTGAGCTCGTCCTCGAGCACGACCCGAGCGCCCACGCCCTCGTCGAGCTGCTCGCGCCGCGCGGGCTGACCCTGCGCCGCGAGCGACCGAACGGCACACGGGTAGCCCGCGATCGTCCGTACGGTCTAGACTGGACCCCCGCCGACCTCGCCGAGGTCGGCCCGAACCCCGCTCTCCGATGACCCGCTCCCGGACCCTCCGCCTCGGCGCCGCCGCGGCGCTCGTCGCTGCGTTTGCCTCCGAGCCCGCGCAGGCTTACATCGGACCCGGCGCAGGCTTCGCGGCTGCGGGCGGCGTGCTCGTGCTCGTCGGGACCTTCTTCCTGGCCCTCGGCATCATCTTGATCTGGCCGTTCAAGGCCGTGATCAAGCTCGTCGTGCGGCGCGGGGCCGGCAAAGCGAAGGTCAAGCGCGCGATCGTGATCGGCCTCGACGGCTTCGACCCCGACCTCGCGGCGCGTTACGCGGACCGGATGCCGAACCTCGCGCGGCTCGCGGCCCAGGGCTGCCACCGACCGCTCGCGACGTCGCTGCCGTCGATCTCGCCCGTCGCCTGGTCGACGTTTGCGACGGGGGTCGATGCGTCGCGCCACAACATCTACGACTTCCTCACGCGCGACCCCTGTTCGTACATGCCGGTGCTGTCGTCGACCGACACCCGCACCGTCCCGCGCCACCTGAACCTCGGCTTCGCGGAAGTGCCGTTCGGTCAGCGCGCGGTCTACAAGCTCCTGCAGAAGAGCCAGCCATTCTGGAAGCTACTCGGCGCCCAGCACGTTTGGTCGTCGATCGTGCGCGTGCCGATCACGTGGCCGCCGCAGAAGTTCAAGAACGGCACGCTGCTCTCGGGCATGTGTGTGCCGGACCTGCAGGGCACGCAGGGTTCGTTCAGCTTCTACACGGATCGCGACGACATGCTCGGCGCGGCCACCGGCGGCCAGCGCTTCCGCGTCGTGCGCCGCAACGGAGCGATCGAGTCGAACCTCAAAGGGCCGCAGGGCAAGGACAAACACCCGCTGAAGTCGCCCTTCCGTGTGGCCGAGGCCGCGGGTGGACGGTTCACGATCACCGTCGGCAAGGAGACCACCGAGGTCGGCCTCCGCGAGTACACGCCGTGGATGGAGGTCCCCTTCGAGGGCGTGCAGGGCATCGCTCGCTTGCGAGTGATGCGCTGGGACGCGGAGGGGGTCGAGGTCTACGTCACGCCGATCCACATCGATCCGGAGTCTCCGGCGATGCCGATCAGCCACCCCTTCGTGTACTCGATCTATCTGGCCAAGATGCTCGGGAAGTACGCGACGCTGGGTTTGGCCGAGGACACCTGGGCGCTCAACGAGCGCGTGATCGACGAAGCGGCGTTCCTCGAGCAAGCGTACATCATCTTCGACGAGCGCAAGCGCCAGCTCTGGGACGTGCTCGACAAGACGCAGAAGGGCTTCGTGACCGTCGTGTTCGACACGACGGATCGCGTGAGCCACATGTTCTATCGCTACCTCGAGCCCGACCACCCCGCGAATGCGGGCAAGGACGTGACGCAGTTCGTCGACACGATCCCCGAGCTCTATCAGCGCGCCGACGCGCTGATCGGCGAGGTCATGGCGAAGGTCGGCGACGATCCGGACACCGTGTTGATGGTGATCTCCGACCACGGCTTCTGCTCGTTCCAGCGCGGCGTGAACCTGAACGCGTGGCTGCGCGACGAGGGTTACCTCGTCCTGAAGGACGGCGCGACGACCTCGGGCGACTGGTTCGAGAAGGTCGATTGGGAGCGCACCAAGGCGTTCACCCTCGGCCTGACCGGCGTCTTCATCAACCGCAAAGGGCGCGAGCGCGCTGGCCTCGTCGAGAAAGGGCCCGAGCTCGATGCGCTCTGCCGTGAGATCAAGCAGAAGCTCGAGAAGCTCGTCGATCCGAAGTCGGGGCGCAAGGTCGTGCACGAGGTCTTCCTCACGCGCGAAGTGCAGGACGGTCCCTACGCCGATATGGCCCCCGAGCTCTTGATCGGCTACGAGCGCGGCTTCCGGCATTCCTGGGACTGCGCCGTCGGCGCGGTCTCGCGCGAGGTCTTCACCGACAACACGAAGTCGTGGTCGGGCGATCACTGTGTCGACCCGCGCCTCGTCCCTGGCGTCTTCTGGTGCAACCGGAAGATCGCCGTCGATGATCCTTCGCTCGCGGATATCGCGCCGACCGTGCTCGACCTCTTCGGGGTCGATGTGCCCGGATACATGAAGGGCCGCCGCCTCTTCGGCAGCGCGACCCCAGCTCGCTCCGAGCGCCATCAGGAGGTGCGCGCATGATTCTCCCGCGTTGGACCGCGTACCTCGCCCTGGCGGTCATCCTCATCCTGGCGGTCTCGGGCGTCCCACGGCGCAAGGCCACGTCCGAAGCCGAGGGCGCGGCGCGCGCGGCCCGCGGGGCGAGCGGCTTGCAGGACGCCCGCGCGAGCCTGCCGACGCCGAAGCACCCGCGCACCGTCGTGCTGGCGATCGACGGCCTCGACCCGGACATCCTGCGCGAGGTGATGGCGAAGCATCCCGCGCGGATGACGAACTTCCGTCGCCTGGCGGAGTCCGGCCAGGGGGTGCGCGCGCTCGGAACATCGACGCCCCCGCAGAGCCCCGTCGCCTGGTCGAACTTCATCACCGGCCGCGACCCCGGTGGCCACGGGATCTTCGACTTCATCCACCGCGACCCGGAGAGTTACTTCGTCGCGCCGTCCACGGTGCGGCTCTCGGACGCCGGCGCGATCCACCTCCCGTTCAGCTCGCTGAAGTTGCCCACCGGCGGCGGGATGGAGCCGAACCGCACGGGCCGTGCGTTCTGGACCGTCCTGAAGGACGCGGGCGTGCGCGCGGACCTCTACCGCGTGCCGATCGGTTACCCCGTCGAGCCCGCGGACGGCCAGGTCATCCCCGGGATGCTCACGCCCGCGCTCGATTCGGCGTACGGCATGTACACGCTGTTCACCACGAGCCCGCCGGCGCGCCTCGAGACGGGCTCGGGGCGTTTTGTGCCGGTGCGCGTGCGCAACAACCGCGTGCTGACGCGCTTGCCCGGGCCGCCGAACGCGTTCCGCGACGGCGATCCGCCTGCGACGGTCCCGCTGTCCGTCCACATCGACGATGTGAACGGCCTCGCGATCCTCGAGGTGGGGGACGAGCGCATCGCCTTGAGGCCGGGGCAGTGGACGAAGTGGGTGCGCGTCAGCTTCGACATGCTGCCGGCGGGGACCATGTCGATCAGCGGCATCGTCCGGTTCTACTTGAAACGGCTGACCCCGGAGTTCGAGCTCTATGCGTCGGCGGTGAACCTGGATCCGGAGAGCCCCGCCGACACGATCTCCTACCCCGCGGACGCCGCGGCCGAGCTCGCGCGCGACCTCGGCACGCCGTATTACACGAAGGGCATGCCGGAGGACGTCGGCGCGCTGAAGGACGGTGTCTTCACCGACGCGGAGTTCATGGCGCAGGTCGACCTGGTCGAGCGCGACAATCGCGCGGTGCTGGCCCGGGCCCTCGACCGCTGGACCAAGGACCCTGCTGGTGGCCTGCTCTTCTTCTACGTGGGCACGGTCGACCTGTCGATGCACATGATGTGGCGGCACCAGGACCCGCTGCACCCCGACTTCGACGCCGCGGTCGCGGCCGAGTCCTCGACCTGGTGGTCGAAGCGCGCCGACACGACGTGGCGCGACGTCGTGGAGGACCTCTACCTGGCGATGGATCCCGTGCTCGGGTCCGTCCTGGATCGCATCGACGACCAGACGCTCGTCATGGTGCTGAGCGATCACGGATTCGCGCCCTACCGGCGCAAGTTCTCGCTCAACACGTGGTTGCTCGAAGAGGGTTACCTCGTGCTGCGCGAGGGGAAGTCCCGCGAGCTGCCCGAGGACGACCCGAAGCGCGCCGACGTGCACCTCTTCGATGCTGTCGACTGGTCGCGCACGAAGGCGTACGGCATCGGCTTCAACGGCCTGTACCTGAACCGCGTCGGCCGCGAGGCACAGGGCATCGTCAAGGACGCCGAAGTCCCCGGGCTCCTGGCGGAGCTCTCGGCGAAGCTCGAGGCGCTGCGCGACAACGATCCCGGCAAGCCTTGGGACGGCGAGCGTGTGGTCCTCGCCGCCGACATCGCGGCGGAGGTCTACACGGGCGAGCGCGTCGCCGAAGCCCCCGACATCATCGTCGGCTACAACTCCGGCTACGGGAACTCGGACGAAGCGACCCAGGGGCAGATCCCGCACGCCGTGCTCTCCGACAACCTCGGCGGCACCTTCAACGGCAGCCACCTCATGCACCCGAGCGTCGTGGAGGGCGTGTTGCTGACCAATGCGCGGGTCAAGAGCGAACGCGCCAAGCTCGAGGACATCACCGCCACCATCTTGCAACGCTACGGGCTCCCGCTGGAGCCTGGGATGACCGGCCGATCGGTCATCGAATGAACCTACTCCGTCTCCCTGACCCTACGTTTTCCGCCATGTTCGGCTCCAAGAACAAGATCAAGATCGACCCCGAGCTCTTCGACCGCATCCGCAAGATCTCCGAGGTCGCCGGGTACGCCTCGGCGGAGGAGTTCATCCACCACGTGCTCGAGCGCGAGGTCGCGCACTTCGGCGACTCCGAGTCGGACGCCGACATCACCGAGAAGCTGAAGGGCCTCGGCTACATCAGCTGAGCCCATCTGCGCGCCCCGCACACGCCCCGCCGGATCGCCCTTGGACGCCCTCAACCGCTTCGTCACGCGCGTCTTCGACGTGCTCCTCACGCCGCTCGAATGGGTCGGCCCCGAGTTCAGTCTGCTCGTCGTCAGCGGCGTGTTCGGCGTGCTCGCGCTGTGGCTCTTCAAGCACATCTCGTGGCAGCGGGGCATCAAAGCCGCGAAGGACCGGATCAAGGGCCATCTGATCGAGATCCGCATCTACCAGGACGACCTCGGCGTCGTCTCCAAGGCGATCGGCAAGGTGCTGCTGCGCAACCTGCAGTACCTCGGGCTGAACTTCGCGCCTTTCGTGCCGCTGGCGGTGCCCTTCACGTTTGTCATCGCGCAGCTCGTCGTCCGCTACGCGTTCGACCCGGTGCCGGTGCGCGCGGAGCACGCCCTCGTCGCGGACGGGCCGCGCATCGCGGGCGAGGGGCTGAGCCTCTTCATCCAAGGGGACGCGGCCGCGATCGCATCCCTGGAGGTCACGCTGCCCGACGGCCTCGTCGCGCGCGATGTGCTCGCGAAGGTGCCGACCTCCGGCTGCGCGCTCCTGGAGCTCGTCGCGACGCAGCCCGGCGCCTACGACATTCTCCTGCGCACCGCCGCGGGTGAGACGACGAAGCGCCTCGTCGCGGGCGCTGACGCCCGCGAGCGCGTGATGCAACCCGAGCGGGTCGCGGGCCTCGCGACGCTCCTGTGGCCGGCGGAGGACTCCCTCGCGGGGACGGGCCTGACCCAGGTCTCGTTCCGCTACCCGGACAGCGACCTCGGCTGGTTGCCGGGCTCGGGCCTCGTCGGGGTGCTGCTCGTGTTCCTGGTGGCCTCGATGGCGGTCGGCCTGCTCGCTTTGAAGCCCCTGGGCGTGCAGATCTGAGCGGCGTCGCCCATGATGGGGCCATGACCGTCCTGCGACGCACTCGCACGCTGCTGCTCGCGCTGGCCCTCGCCGCCGGCACTGCGGCTGTCCCTGCCGCGGCCCAGGCATTGAAGACCGAGCGCTACCCGGCGCTCGGGATCCCGAACGTCCTGCGCCCGCGGACCTTCGATGGGGTGCCGGTGCAGCCCAACGAGCCCTACATCCGCCTGCAGTGGTTCGAGCGCCTGCCCGACCCCGACCGCAAGCAGGACAAGGTGCGCCAATACCGCCCGCGCTTCTTCCTGGTCGAGATCCCGCGCGAGCTCACGGCGTCCCGCGGCGACGGCGCGGAGGGTGAGCCGAAGCCGAAGAGCCCGCCCGTGCAGGGCCCGCCCGCGCGCAAGACCCGCGGGCCTGTGAACGACATCCACTCGTGGCTCGCCAACGCGTACGGCGGCTGGACCGCGAGCGAGCTGTCCGAGGGCAAGAAGAGCCCCACGCACACGACGAAGGTCTGGAAGCTGGCGCCGCCCGCGAACGACCCGGCCGGGGCCTCGCGCACCGGGATCGCGTACACCTGGAGCGACGCCACGCGCACCGTCGCGATCGTCGGGATCTCCCACGTCGACGACGCCAAGGAGTTCGAGTCCACGTGGCTCGAGATCGGAGCGAAGTTGGTGCTCGCCGACCCGAAGGTGTCCGAGTCCGAGCGCAAGAAGCTCGAGCAGCAGTACCTCGGCAAGCACTCGCACCCGGAGTACCGGATGCGCGTCGCGAGCGCGGCGATCGATCCGTGGAAGGTCGACAACACGAAGAACTACATCTTCGTCTACAACACACGCGATCAACCGCTGCTCAAGAAGGTCATGCGCGACATCGAAGCGATGCGCGAGACCTACATGGAGCTCTTTCCGCCCGCGGCCGACTTCGACGCGGTCTCGACCGTGCGCATCTGCGCCGACCAGGACGAGTATCTCGCCTACGGCGGGATGCGCGGCTCTGCGGGGTATTGGAACTCGCAGACCGAAGAGCTCGTGCTCTACCACTACGAGGTCCAGGACGGCGGCCGCAAGGACGACTCGAACACGTTCATCGTCCTGTACCACGAGGCCTTCCACCAGTACATCCACTACTCGTCGGGCGAGCTCCCGCCGCACTCGTGGTTCAACGAGGGGTACGGCGACTTCTTCTCGGGCGCGCTGCTCTCGGGCGGCAAGGTCCGCAAGATCGACGTCAACCCGTGGCGCTGCGGCACGATCCAGCGCGCGATCGAATCGGGTCGCAGCGTGCCCTGGAAGGACATCATCCGCTACAACCAGCGCCAGTACTACGCGAACCCCGCGATCTGCTACGCGCAGGGCTGGTCGATGATCTACTTCCTGAACCGCGCGAAGGAGGTCAAAGCGAAGCCCGAGTGGCAGAAGATCCTGCCGACGTACTTCGACACGCTCAAAGCGAGCTACCGGGCGGCGCTCGCTGGGCTCGGCGACGAGCCCGACGACGGCGCGCGCTTCCAAGCGGGTGAGAAGGCGCGCGAAGAGGCCGTGAAGGCTGCGTTCGAGGGGGTCGACCTCGTCGAGATCGACCAGGCCTGGCAGACGTTCACCCTCACGCTGACCGACCCGCGGGGCGATTGAGCCGGCGGCGTCGATCGGCGCCGCGACCCCCCCCGCGGAGCGCGCACCCCGACGCTGGCCCCTACGGGACTTCCCTCGGCCCGTGGGCGACCCGCTTGAGGCCCTTGCTCCCAGCGCGCACCTGCGCCAGACTGCCCAGGCCCCGCGTCGGCCCGGTCTGCCCCGGGTCGGAACCACGCGGGCCCTGCTGCCTTGGACGACTCGATCCCGCGCCCCGTCCGTGAAGCGGGCGGAACGATCCTCGACGCCTTGCTCGCCCTCGCCGCCGAGCGCGAGGACGTGCGCCGCGCGTTGACGACCGTGAACGCCTGGCTCGCGCGTGAGCTCACGCGGCGGGCCGAGGTGGCGCGGACCTCCGCGGCGCCCGCCCCGTCGCCCGCAGAGCTCCCCGCGGTACACCACGACGACGTGCTCGTCCCACGGGGTCCCGCTCCAGCCTCCGACGACACCCGACCTGTCGACCTCGCGCGCATCGCCGCGCGCGCGCTCTGGAAAGCCGATGCGCTCGCCCTGGCCCTGGCGCGCCGCGCCGCGGGACCGGCGCCAGGTCCGGACCTGCGCCAGCGCGAGTCGGAGCTGCGCAGCCGCCAGAGCGCCGCCGGCGCGCCGTGGGCCTGGATGCTCGATGCGCCGCCCGCCCGGGTCGAAGACGACGCGCTCGAGGTGTTGCGGCGGAACTACAGCAACGTGGCGCGCATCGCCGAGCGCCTCGAGCAACTCGAGCGCGCCGAAGCGCTCGAACCCGCGCCGCCGGTGGACCTCCTGCGCCTCGTGGCGGAGGCGCAGTCCGCGCTGCTCGCAGCGTTGGCGGGTGTCGGCCTGCGCCAGGACGACGACCAGCGCGACCTCTTCCAGTGGCTGCGCGACCGCACGACGCGCCACCGCATCTACGTCGACCGCCACATGCGCCTCGAGGATCCAGCGAATCCGCACAGCGCGGACGAGCTCGCGCGGCGCTTCGAAGAGCTCGCTGAACGGGCGCTGTCGCAGGGCGCCGGCCGCAAACACCGCACGCAGCTCCTCAACAAGGTGCGCTACCACGTGCGCCGCTTGATCGAAGGGGTGGCGGCGCCCGCGGACGAGTGGAACTCGCTCGCTGCCGCGCTCGAGCGTTGGCGTGAGCACCACCTCGAGCTCAACGATCGGGGGCTCGTCGAGGTCCTCGGGCCGCTCGCGGCGCTGGAGGTCCCCGCTGGGATCAGCGACGCCGCCGCGCCCGTGATCCTCGAGGCGCTGCGCCTCGTGCGGGGCCAGGACCCGGCGCGGCCCGATGCGCTCGCGGAGGTGGCGGTGCTGCTGGGCGGGCGGCGCGCGCTGATGGTGTCCGACACGTCGGATCCGGCGGCCCGCGCGGCGTTGGCCCAGGAGCTCGGCCTCGCGGATCTGGGCTGGCTCACGGTGCCGCCGGTCACCGCGGACGGCGCGCGCTCGGACGAGCGCATCGCGGCGATCCTCGCGGGTCTCACCGCGAGCACCGCGGAGCTCGTGTTCATGGGGGTCAAGCTCCCGCAGGAGGAGTACCTCGCCTTCAAGGACGCGTGTGTCGCGCGGCACCTGCCGTTCGTGAGGCTGCCCGGCACCCTCGCCCCTGGGGCGGTCGCCCACCAGACGGCCCGGCAGGTCGGGTGGCGGCTGCGAGAGCCGCGCCCGGCCCCCTGATCCCCCGATCGACCGATCTCCGCAAGGAATTCGCATTCTGCGCCGGGCGTCCCGCGGCTCGGCTCAAGGGGCCGGCCCGTCCCCGCCGATCGCCCTGGAGTAGTGGGGGATCGACGCACACTTCGGGTGGCCCATGCCACCGTCGAGCGGCACCCTGCGCCGCCGCACCGCGGCGGCGGGGGTCCGCGCAGGTTCGCTGCGGTGCTCACGCTGCTGCTCGCAGGCTGCGCCGCGACCCCCAATCGGCCCGTCGACACGGGGCCCGAGGCGGAAGCGCTCGCTGCGCTCCTGCGCCGGCCCGAGCCCGCGGGGCCGACGCTGGGTGGCCTCGCCGTCGTCGTCGTCACGCCCGGTCCCCGCGAGGCGATGGGCGCGCGGACCCGGCCGGCGCTCTTCGTCCCGCCCAAGGGGGCGGCGCCCGAGCATCTGAGAGTGCCCCTCGACGACGGTGTCGAGGTGGGCGCGGAGCCACCGCCGCTCGGGCTTCCGCTGCGCGTCGACTTCGGGGTCGGCGAGGCGCCCTACGACGACGGGACGCTGCCTCTGCACCGCGGTGCGGTCGGTCGCTCGGGTTTCTCGGATTCGTTCCTGAGCCTGGAATGGCGCAGTCCTGTCACCCGCGCGCTCGCAGTGTCGTGCCGGGCGGCGTTCGTTCGTGAGCAGGACACGGCTCTCTTGGAGGGCCTCGGCGATGCACGCCTGGGCTTCATCGTCCTGGGGTGCGGTGTCTCGTTCTGACCGAGAACGGGGATTTCTTCAGTTTTCAGGTCGGGGATCTCCGATCACCCACGGGTCCCCACGGTCTGACCATGAACACCCACCGAGCGAACATCCACGCACTGCTGCGCAGCCTCGATGCGGCGTTTGCGGCCTTCGAGAGCGGCCATAGGGGCAAGCTGTTCGACTCCCGTGACAGCGTGGTCGAGCTCTCGCGCGAGCTCGAAGCGGGCGGGTGGGGCGGTGACTCCGTCAAACTGTGTGACGTGACCGCTCGATTGCTTGGCCGCGTCCTGCGCCAGGGGGCCCTCGACGAGCGCGCCGCCCTCTCCGTGGTCCGCGAGCTCTTGGCGCTGCTCGAAGGGCAGGTCGCCCGCGATCCTGCCGAGACCCCGGGCAAATACGTCTCCGACGGCGCGGGCGGCGTCTTCAAGATCGTCAACGAATCGCGCCTCGGTGAGATGCTCGTGCGCATGGGAAAGTTGCACCCCGCGCAGGTCCAGCAGGCCCTCGTCCTGCAGCGCGTCAGCAAGGACAAACGCTTCGGCGAGGTGCTGATCGCGATGAACGCCATCGATCGGCGCACGCTCGACGAGGCGCTCGAGGCACAGCAGACCCAGGCCAAGACCAAGCCGCCGCAGGGGGCTCTGAGCACCGGATTGCGCCTCGCGCCGCTGCCCGATCTGCCCGGTGGGGTACAGGCACCCCAGCCCCATGGGCGCACAGAAGCCGCCTCCGTCGCGAGCCGGGGTCTGCGGCCCGACGAGGCGGTCTGAGTCAGCCTGCCTCGGTGCGGGCCGGGCATGAAGTCTCGGCTTCGAGGGTGGAACCGGGCCCCAGGCTGGGACTAGCATGAGCGGGGGCGCGCTGCGCGCTCGCCTCGCCCAGCTCGATGTTCTCCCGCTTCTTCAAGAAATCCCGCCCTGCCGACCAGCGCGAGCACTATCGCCGCGCGCCCGGCAAGAAAGCGACCCTCGGTGTGCGCATCGTCCTGCCGACGGGGGAGCAGGTCCTCGGGGAGCTCATCGATGTGTCGGCGGGCGGAGCCGCGGTGCGCTTCGAGTCGGACCTCTCGAAGATCCTCGAGCTCGAGCACGTGTACGAGCTGCGGTTCACGTCGCTCACGCGGGGCAACATCAAGGTGATCGCCGCAGTGCGCAGCGGCCCGCGGGACAACGCGCCGAACCGCTACGGCTTCCAGTTCGTCGACCAGACGGAGCTCTTCCGGCAGCTCGACGAGAGCTTCTACAAGTTCTTCAACCGTCGCCGTTGGATGCGGGCGCAGCCGGCCCTCGACCGGCGCGTGAAGGCCGAGGTCGCGTTCGGCGACTCGGCGATCGACCTCGACGTGCACGACCTCTCGCTGGAAGGCGTCAGCTTCGTCATGCCCGACGATGTCGCGGCGATGATCGACGCCGACACGTCGCTGGAGGTCAAGATCCCCGTCCCGCGGACGGAGGCGGAGGTCGTGTTCTTCGGTCTCGTCCGCCACAAGTCGCCGACACCGACCGGGCTGCGCGTGGGCTGCGCGCTCGAGCCGGTCGATGGGGACCTCGGACGCAAGCGCATGAAGAAGGAGCTCGCGGCGCTCGAGGACTTCATCGCCAAACGGGTCGAGGAGATGGAGCGTTACAACTCCGCGTTCCACTGACGCAGTGCGCGGATGGAACCGCAACGCTGTGATGTGCTCGGGCTGCCGCTCGAGATCGTGAGCGCTGCGGGGATCGCTTCGGCGGTGCACGTCCCGCGCTTTGGCGCGTGCGTCGACTTCGGCCACGGCGACGCAGAGCTCGCCGGTACGGGGCTGGTCTTCATCACGCACGCGCACATCGACCATTTGGGTGGCATCGCCCACCACGTCGCCCTGCGCGCGCTGCGTGGCTTGCCGCCTCCGCGCTACTACGCGCCCCTGGCGATCCAGCCCCGCTTGGAGCGATTGCTCGATGCTTGGCGGGACCTGCAGGAGGCCCCGCTGCCGGCGCACTGCATCGGGCTCGAGCCTGGTGGCGAGGTGTCCCTGCGCAAGGACCTCACGGTGCGAGCGTTCGGCACGACGCACCGCGTGCCCTCGCTCGGTTACGCGTTCCTCTCGCGCCACAAACAGCTGCGCGCCGACTTCGTGGGCACCCCGGGCCACGTGCTCGCGGCGCTGCGCAAGCGCGGCGAGGTCATCGAGGACATCCACGATGTCGTTGAGCTCGTCGTCGCCGGTGACACGTGCATCGACGCGCTCGTTGCGGAGCCCCTCGTCCGCGCGGCTCGGCGGCTCGTCATGGAGGTCACGTTCCTCGACGAGCGTGTCTCCGTCGAGGACTGCCGCGCGAAGGGGCACACACACCTCGACGAGCTCGTCGCGTACGCCGATGAGTTCACGCAGGACGCGCTCGTCCTGTGCCATGTCTCGGCGCGTTATCGCCCGAGCGAAGCCCGCGGGCTCTTCGACGGTCGCTTGCCGCGGGCGCTGCGCGAGCGCTGTACGCTCGTTCTGCACGAGTGAGCGCTCAGCGCTGCGAGCGCCACACAGGTCGCTCTGGCGCGCGCCAGGTCTCGACGGCGTCGAGGCACGCGGCGACGCTTTCGGTCTGCACGAGGAGCGCGCGGTTCTCGGGCCGCAGGAAACCCTCGTCCACACAGCGGTCGAGGTGCGCGACGAGGCCGCTGTAGAACCCCCCGACATCGAGCAACACGACGGGTTTCGTGTGGATGTTGAGTTGCAGCCAGGTCAGGGCTTCGAAGAGCTCCTCGAGCGTCCCGTGACCACCCGGCAGCGCCACGAACGCGTCGCTCGCGGCGTCCATGCGGGCTTTGCGCTCGTGGAGGGTGTCGACGATCTCGAGGGTCGAGAGGCCCTCGTGTGCGACCTCCATCTGCACCAAGCCGTGGGGGATGACCCCGTGGACACGCGCGCCGCCGGCCAGCGCAGCGTCCGCGACGGCGCCCATGCAGCCCACCTTCGCGCCGCCGTAGACGAGGGCGTGCCCGCGGGCGGCCAGCGCCGCACCCAAGGCGCGCGCGGTCTCCATGTAGACGGGGCGGCGGCCGGGGTTCGACCCGCAATAGACGCAGATGCGCAGCATGGACGGGATTATGCGCGCCTCCCTCAAGCCGCGTGAGTCGCAGTGTCGATCTCTCCTGCGGAACCCCATGCCTTCTCGCGTCTTCGTCGTCACCGGCTCAGGCCGCTCGGGCCTCGCGCACACGGCTGCCGTCTTGACGGCGCTCGGTGCGCCCTGCGGCGTCGACTCGGTGTTCCATCCGGGGAGCGTCGTCGGGCCGCGTCGGTTCGTCTGGCCGGCGCGCGCGGCGGGCGAGGCCTCTTGGCTCGCAGCGCCGCTGCTCGGCAAGCTGCCCGAGGGAGCGACCGTCCTGCACCAAGTGCGCGAGCCGCTGGCCGTGATCCGCTCGGTGCTGCGCTCGGGCATCCTCGACAACGCGGGACCGCACCACGACTACGTCGTGCGGCACGTCCCGGAGCTCGCCCTCGGCGGGCCGACGGTGCGCGCGATGCGCTACTGGATCGAGTGGAACCGCATGATCGAAGCTGCGGCGGACTACGATGACCTCGTGTACCGCCGCCACCGGCTCGAAGACCTCGATGCGAGCGGCGTTGCAGCGCTCGCCGGGGCGCTCGGTCAGGCGCGCCCGGTGGACCTTGCGCAGCGTGTGCTCGACTCACGTCCGCGGGATCAAGGCACACGCGGCGACAAACGCCGGGACGGTGCGGTGACGTGGGCTTCGCTGCCGAAGGGCGCGCTCTTGGACGAGCTCGTCGAGCTCGCGCGGAGCTACGGCTACGAGCCGGGCGACGTCGAACGCCTGCGCGCGAGCTGATCCTGGGCGCGCGCACGCCGGCGACGTACGAGGTGCGGCACCAACCAGAGGTGCACGCCGGTGACCCAGAGCACGCACAGCGCGAGCGCGGCGGGCAGGAAGACCCAGAGCTTGGCGCTCGGGTGGAACCAAGAGCCGTCGTGCAGCGCTTCGATCAGGTCGGAGCGGCGCACCGCAACGTGCAGGACTTCGGCGGTCACGGCATCGAGCTGGACCTCGATGCCGTTGTCGCACTGCACCTTGAGCAAGCCGCGGCGCGGCTGTGCATCGATGCGGACGACGTCGTCGTAGGAGCCCACCTCCGCGTCGGGCACGCCTCGCAGCGCTGCGAGGATCGTGTCCCAGGTCGCGGCGAGCCTCTGCTCGCTGCCGCGCTGGGTCGGCGGCTGCACCCAGCTCCACTCCTTCTTGAGCTGCAGCAGGACCCCCGTGAGCAGGACGACGAGCACGGGCAAAGCGCTCAGCACCGCGAGGATGCGGTGCAGACGGCGGCTGTGTTTGGCGGCGGTCATCGGCAGAGCTCTGCTCAATCACCCGCCGCCGCGTCGTAGAGCGCGAACCCGGGGTCTTCCACCAGCGCGGTGAAGACGAGCGCGGCGACGTACGCCTCGCCGGGGGTCTCCAAGTCGAGCGCGACGTAGAGCGGCCCCGCGCCGATCCTCGCCCACTGCGAGCGGCGAGCGCCCGCGATCGACACGATCAGCGCGCTGCCTTCGCGCCGCCAGAGGAGCTCCTTCTCGACGGGCCATTCGGCCTCGGCGAGCTCCGCGACGGCGACTTCGGTCGCTCGGTCCTCGTGCGCAGGTCGGGCGGGCTGCGGGCCACCGGTGGCCTCGGCCAGGAGGTGCAACAGCTCGGCGCCGCCCTGCACGCCCCGCAGCGAGAGCTCGCTGAAGGCGTCGTCTTCGTCGACCCCGAGCAGCGCATCCTCGCCGAGCTCCAGGCCGAACCCTATACCGCCGGCGCCGCGGGTGACCAGACGGACTTCTCCCTCGCGGGGCTCGAAGAAACCGAGGTGCTCGAGCGCGCCGTCGAAGACGATGTCCATGCCGGGGGGTAGCCTCTGCCCTCCATGATGCCGCGGCCGCGCCGCTTTGCCCAGAGAAACACGCCATGGTGACGCTTCTGCGCTGCCTCTTCGCCGCGATCCTGATCGCCATGCTCGCGGGCACGGTCCGCGCCAGCCTCTTCCAGGCGCTCTTCGATATCCCGCCGGAGGTCTACGGGAACCCGTGGTTCCAAGTGACCTTGCTCGATGCCTACTTCGCCTTCGTGACCTTCTTCGTGTGGGTCGCATGGAAGGAGCAGCGCCTGCTCGCCCAGGTCCTCTGGGGCGTCGCAATCCTGCTTTGGGGCAACTTCGCGATGGCGACGTACATGCTGCTGGAGCTCGGTCGTGTGCCGCGCGGCGGAGCGCTCGCAGAGGTCTTCACCGTGCGCCGCCCGGGACACCTCGCTTGGCCTCTGGGTTTTGTCGCGGTCGGTGTCGCGGTCTACCTCCTCGGCGCGAAGAACGTGCTCTTCGGATGACCACACGCGTCCAGGACGAACCGGCGGAGGTCGCTCCGCCGCGGCAGGGATGGCTGCGCCGGAAGCTCATCGGGCCGTTGCAGGCGCAGCTCACGCAAGGGGTCTCGCCGGAGCGCCTGGCGCTCACCCTCGCCGTCGGCACCGGGTGCTCGTTGTTCCCCTTCCTCGGCACGACCTCGCTCTTGAACCTCGGCGTCGGGGTGTTGCTGCGGATGAACCAGCCCGTGCTGCAGCTCTGGAACCAGCTCCTCGGTCCGATCCACCTCGCGCTGATCCTGGTCTACGTCAGGATCGGCGAGCGCTTGCTCGGTGCCGGCGCCGAGCAGCGCTTCTCGATCGGAGAGATGGTGCGCGCGTTCGGCGAGCTCTCGTTCATGGACTTCCTCGCCCGCTTCGGGCGCGCGGGCGGATACGCATTCGTGGGGTGGCTGGTGACACTGCCGTTTGTCATCGGCGCGGCGTACTTGGTCGCGCGGCCGTTGCTGATGGGCCTCGCCAAGGCAGCAGCGCGGGTCCGACGCGAGCCTTAGTCGCGAAGAACTCGATTTTCTGCGAAGGGTCCCGCGGCGCCGAGGCAAGCTGCAGGGGATGGAGCACGTCCCCCTCGCAGTCCGCGTCCGCGGGCTCCGGCGCGCCTTCGCAGCGCAGCAAGCCGTCGCCGGCCTCGACCTCGATGTTCGCCGCGGGGAGGCCCTCGGCTTGCTCGGACCGAACGGCGCCGGCAAGACGACGACCCTGCGCATCCTCGCCACCCTCGCCGCGCGCGATGCAGGTGAGGTCGAAGTCCTCGGGCTGGATCCCGCGCGCGACGGCGCCGCGCTGCGCGCGCGCATCGGCGTCGTGCCGCAGGAGATCGCGCTCTACCGCGGCCTGTCGGCCCGCGAGAACCTGGAGTTCCTGGCCCAGGTCCACGGCGTCCCGCGGAGCGCCGTTCCCGAGCGCGTCGAGCGCGCGCTCGCTGCCGCTGGGCTGCAGGACCGCGCGGAGTCCCGCATCGCAGGTTTCTCGGGCGGCATGCTGCGGCGCCTCAACGTCGTGGCGTCCCTCCTCCACGAACCGGAGCTCGTCTTCCTGGACGAACCGACGGCGGGCGTCGACCCCCAATCCCGGCAGCACCTCTTCGAGTTGATCGAGGGGCTCTCCGCGCGCGGCGTGACGTTCGTCTACACGACCCACTCGATGGGTGAGGTCGAGCGCCTGTGTGATCGCATCGTCATCATGGACCGGGGACGAGCGGTGGCGACGGGGACCCTCGCTGAGCTGCAGTCCCAGCCCGCGGTGCAGAGGCGCCTCGGCTCAGGCCTCGCCTTGCCCGCGGACGTCGACCTGAAGCGCGCTGCTGAAGTGCTGGTCGCCGCGGGGATTCCGGCTGAAGTGCGCTGCGAGCGCGTCGGCCTCGAAGAGATCTTCCTGGCGCTGACAGGTCGTGCGCTGCGCGACGAGGACCAATGATGCTGCGCTCTGCTCTGACCCTCGCACGGAAGGACCTCCGCCTCTTCTTCCGCGACCGAACGGCGGTCCTCTTGACGTTCCTCCTGCCGATCGTGCTGGGCAGCGTCTTCGGCTCCGCCATGGGCAGTATGTCGGGCAGCGAGCGCTCCGCTGCGCCGCGCATCGGCCTCGCGCTCGAAGACCGCGACGACTCCGCCGAGAGCCGCGCGTTGATCGCGGCGCTCCAACGCGCCGAGGGGCTCCGCATCGACGTCGTCGCCGACGCGCGTGGGCCTGTGGCAAACGGCAAACGCGCGGTGGGTCTCTCCATCCCCGCGGGTTATGGCGCGGGTCTCTCCAGCGGCGCGCCGCCGGAGCTGACCCTCTTCCGCGATACCTCGCAGACGATCAGCCAGCAGGTGGTGCTCTTTCAGTTGGCCCCTGCGCTAGCGGAGCGCCAACTCGCAGCCCTCGGCGCAGGCGTGATGGGGCGCATCCTCGATGCGCTGCAGTTCCCGGCAGCAGGCCGCGCGCGCGCAGAGGCCGTCCTGCGCCGGAGCTACGCCGACGTCGAGTCGATCGTCGCGGGTCTCTCCGACGGCGAGTCCGCCCCCGGCGCGTCCGCTCTCGGCGGTACGATGCAGCTCGATCCGCTGCAGGACCTGCCGCGTCTCCTGGGGCTTCGGAGCGAGGACGTCGCGGGCCTTCGGCCCACCGGCGCCTCACCGAAAGCGGGCGCATCCCACGCCTTCAGCGCCATGGCGGTGATGATGCTGCTCTTCAGTGTCGCTGGCGCCGGCGGCGCCCTGCTGCAGGAGCGGACCGACGGAACCCTGACTCGGCTGCAGCTCACTCCCGCGGCCGGTCGCGCCGTTCTGCTCGGCAAAGCGCTGAGTCTCGGGCTCGTCGCGGTGCTCCAGTTGAAGGTGATGTTCGCGTTCGGCTGGCTCGTCTTCGACGTGCCGATCTTCGAGCGGCCCTTGGCGCTCGCGGCGGTGTCCGGCGCGTGGGCGGCTCTGGCTGTCGCGCTCGGCCTTGCGTTCGCGGTGCATTGCCGGAATGCGAAGCAACTCGAAGGACTCTCGACGCTTGTGATCCTGGTGATGAGCGCCGTCGGCGGCGCGTGGTTCCCGCGCGAGGTCACCCCGGAGTGGTTCCGCACCGTCGGATCCGTCACTCCCGTCGCTTGGGCGATGGACGCGTATCACGGAATCCTCTGGTACGGGAAGGGCCTCCTTCCGCGTGCGGAGCTCGACGGAGTCGGGGCCTCGGTCCTCGGGATGGTCGCTGCAGCGCTCTTCCTCGCCGGTGTCTCGCTGCGCGGGTATCGCCGCCATTTCCTGAGCTGATGCGCCTCGGCGGCATCTGCTTCGGTGCGGGCGGCACCGAGCAGGCGCGCACCGACGCCGCGCAGTCAAACGCTGGTGATGCGCAGCCTACCTGCTTCGTGTTCCGTTTCGTCCGCGCATCTGAAGATCGCACCGTCGAACTGTCTGACCGCCAACTCGAACTCAACGGCGGCGGTCGATGCTGGAAGTCCCGACACCACAAGGTCGATCTGCTCGGCGAGCTACCGGGCGGATTTCTACGGAATCGAGCGCGCGGAGAAGCGACAGATACCCTCGACACGGCGCCATGAATCAAGGGCTCTCCGCGAGCTGACCTGGCGACGAGCCGACGTCGCGCACGCGAGGGGCCTCAATCGTCGCGCGTGTTGCGCCGCACGCAGCACCTGGCCCACCAAGGTTCGTCGCTGCACCTTGCACTTTGGACGACTGCGCGGGCGAGCTAGGGATGGGACAGGCGGCGGCGCGGGGATCAGGCGCGCTGGCGCTGCATTCGGACCCCTGTGGAACTGGCCCGGCGCTCCTTGGCGGTGGCAGCGGAGGCGGTCACGGGTGAATTTGGTCGAGTCGTCTTCGCGACCGCGCACCAGGGAGAATCGAACTCTGTGGCGCAGGCTCCCGGGCGTCAGGCGCGGCGGAAACGCACGACGAGGTTCAGATGGTCGCTGGGAAAGCGCCGCTCCGGCAGCCGCTGGGGACCGAGCTCTGCGTGGGCCGGGGCATCGAGCAGCGCCACTGGCGCCAGCTCCGCGCTGTGGAACACGTAGTCGATGACCTTGCGTGTCTCGTGCTCGCGGATCTTCCACGTGGTCCACGCCTGCGGCAGCGAGTGATGTGTGCGGTACGCGCTCGCGAGACCCAGTGGGTGCGCGAGGAGCGTGCCCACCGCGGCGCTGTCGGGTGTGTCGTTGAAGTCGCCAGCGACGATCAGCGGCTCTCCGGGGCGGCGGATCCGCGCGAGCGCCGCGCAGAGTTGCTGGGTCTGCGCTGTGCGCTCTGCCTCGAACCCGGATTTGGCCCGCAGGTGGGTCGTCGCCACGAGCAACGTGGAGCCGTCCGGTCGACGAAAGCGCTCGAAGAGCGCGACCTGCGTCGCGGGCTCACCGGTCAACTGCACGTACCGCAGCGCACCGTCCGTGGGCTCGTCTAGCTCGACCCTCTCGAGCGCGGTCGGCCGGTGGAAGAGCGCCACACCGTCCCGGCCTTCGGCCTTCGGCAACCACTTGCCGACGAAACCTATGCGACCGAGCTCGCGCGCGAGCTCGTCGAAGTGATCGACCTCCTGCAGGCACAAGAGGTCGGGCAGGCGCCCGAAGCCATGGGGGTCGGTGAGCTCGGCCAGGATCCGTGGTCCGCGGTGGGCCCAGTCCAGGTCCGCGGCGGGGACCAATGGGAAGGCGTCCGACAGCGCGTCCGCGAGCACGTTCCACGTCAGCAGGATCAGGTCGCCGTCCACGGGCTCGGGCGCTGCGGGCTGCGCCGATGTTCCGGTGGTGTCGACGCAGAGGAGCGGGCGCGCGAAACGATGCATGTCGGACGGTTGGTGTTGGACCGGGTGATCGCACGGGGCGGGAGCGGTTGCGCCTCCAACCCGAGCGGGCGAGACGTTGCAACCGAGGCGCGCCCCCCAATATACGGCAGACAGCGGCCGATTCGGGCGCTGTGGCGCGTTTTGGCTCGGGTCCAGTGTGTCGCGCCCATCGGGGTGACAATGAGCTCGACCACGGAAACGACGAGGCGCGACGCACCGGCGATCCGGCGCGGACACCGGAACCGTCGCCCGAACGGAGGGTCCAGGGCCATCGCGGCCACGCGCAGCAAGTGTTGCAGCACGGTGCCCTCGAGCCCTGTCACCTTCCACAGGGGAGCGAGGGCCAGTGTCGAATGCGCTCGACGGAGTCGGATCCTCGGCCCTAGGGATGGCCGTCGCTGCGCTGCAACTCGCCGGGCTCCCGTCGCACGATCAGCGCCGCCATTTCCGGATTGGATGCGCTCTGCCGGCACCTGATTCGGTGCGGACGACACCGAGCAGGCGCGCACCGACGCCGCGGAGTCGCGCGATGGTGGTGCGCAGCCCGCCTTCGTCGTACTCCGTATCGTCGGCGTGCACGACGATCGCTCCGTCGAGCTGTCTGACTGCGACTTCGACCTCGACGGCGGCGGTCGGCGCTGGAAGGTCGTACACCACGAGATCGTGGTGCGCGGCGATGTCCTCTGCAAACCGCCGGAACGACGGGCTCTCGATCAAATCTGCCGGATCATCGAACGGACGTCCAGCGGGGAGGACCACCAGCCCTGGGACCTCGGTGGTGCGCACACACTGGCGCCAATGTTTGCGCCCGTCGAGCGCCTCGGCCAAACCCGGTGCTTCGTCCATCCCCAGCAGTGCACACAGCCTCGGCCGGCGGAGGTCGCCTTCGATCAGGCAGACACGCGCACCGGTCTGAGCCCGTGCGAGCGCAAGGCCGATGGCGAGCTCCGTCCCGCTGCCGCGGGCATCGCTCGGGAGGACTGCGACGGCGCGGGGAACGCGCCCTGTCCCGTCCGCTGCGAGCAGGCGCCCGCGCAGACCGCGCAGCGCGTGGGCGGCGGCTCCGCCGGGCTCGTCCAGCAGGGCCATGTGGGCGCGCTGTCCGTCGTGACGCACGGCCGGATGAACGGACGCCGGGACACGCGCGAGTAGAGGGAGCTCGGTTTCGCGCGCGAGCTCCTCGTCGTCCACATCCCGGCCGCGTCGGCGACCAGCGAGGAGCTGCACCGCGGCTCCGACGCCAGCGCCGACCGCTCCGCCCACGATCCAGACGAAGCTCGTGATGGGCTTCGAGCGCTGTCGCGGGACCAGGGCCGCGTCGAGCACGCTGACCCCCGGGGTCACGCCCGCGGCCGCAACCTCGGCCCGTGAGACATCGCGCAACATCGCCGCCACAGCCGCCTGCAGTTGATCGCGTTCGAGCTGCGGGACGATCAACGCTTCTTCGGCCGTGCGTAGGGCGCGCTGACGCTCTCGGACCTCCTCGAGCTCGCGCTCGATCGCCTCGGATTCGTGCACGAACCCTGCGAGCCGCGCTGTCAGAGCCTCGTGCAGTTCCCTCAGGAGTTGCTCGATCGCGCTCTGAACGAGCTGCGACTCCCGCAAGGGCTCCGCAGCGACGAGCTCTTCCCAACGCCGCGCATCCGCGCGTCTCTGTTCGAGGAGCGCGCTCTGCGCGGCGAGCTGAGTCCGCAGGCCCGCCTCGAGCCTACGGATTCGCGCCTCGAAGCGCGTACGCGCTGCTTGCAGTGGCTCGTAGCTGTCGGTGTAGTCGCGCTCCATCTGCTTGAGCTTCAACCGATCTTGCTCGAGCTCTTGGGTCCAAGACTGCAGCGTCGCAGTCAATGCGATCCCACCCGTTGTCAAGTCGCCCCCAAGGAGCGCCAGCGCGTCGAGGTCACGCTCTTCGATCCGCTGCAGGACGAAACTGAGCTGGTTGAAGCGCTCGGACGTTGAATCCGCTTCAGCACGGTAACGGTCGGCCGTGACTCGGAGAGTGCGGCGGTACTCGCCTTGATCGGTGCGCTCCACCCGCAGGAGCTCACCTTCGTGGGCGCCGAGGTCGGCAAGGATGCGCTTGATGCTGGGGTCATCGAGGGCTGCAGCAGAGCGAGCGAGTCCGCTCTTTCGGCCCGCAGCGAGCTCGTCGAGCACTGCGCTGATCTGTGCGCGGCTGCGCTCCAACTCGGCGCGTTGCAGCGTCAGCGCGCTCGAGCGCGCGCTGAGCGCACGACGAGCCGTGTCCCGATCGACGAGCTCCGGCGTGGTGATAGTCAGGCTGCTGATCGCAGCCTCCCGTTCGGCGAGGGCAGTACGCTGCGCATCGAGCTCACGGCGCAGGTACGCGGCGGCGTCCAAGGCCCGCGTACGAGTGCGATCGACGTCGAGCCGTACGAGCCCATGCACCATGGCATTGGCGATCGCCGCAGCCCGTTGAGGGTCTTCGTCCGTGACGGTGACACCGAAGGTGCCTTGCTGGTGTTGGAGCGCGTCGACCCGCACACCCGCCATGACGCGGTCGATCACACGGTCGATGTCCAAAGCCTCGATACGCCAAGGCCGGGAGTCGAGAGCGCCGCGGACTGCGATGCGCAGCGTCACGCCAGCGTGCTCGATTCGTGCACCGAGGTCGGAGTGCAGCAGCAGCGGATCCACCGTGTGCAGCGTGGCGCTGGCTTCCGCGTCGGCCGCTGCGACCGCGATCGTACTCGCATCGCGGAACCACACGCGGAGCGCTTGCGGCGCACCGGGGGCGCGCTGTTCGATCGCGGCGGCGACCTGCATGTAGGAGGCGCGTTTGTCCCTCGCGCCATGCAGGGCGGCGACCAATGGAGGCGCGGTCTCGTCGGTCACCCACGTCGTGAGGCCGAGCGGCGCAGCGGGGTCCCTAGGATCCGGGAACAGCGCGGCGTCGGTCGCCCGCGGCGCCGCGAAGCGCGCGATCAGCGCGCGCGAACGCAGATGGCTCTGCGCTTCGTCTGCAGTGGCGATCCCAGGCGGGATCCGCTGTTCCGCAAGCTGCGGGTTCTTCGTCGCGAAGTCCTCGACACGCACCTTGGCGCTCGTGCGATAGAGCGGCCGTGCCGCGAGCCCGTTCAGTGCGACCGCGGTCGCGACGAACAACGCGACCGACAGGCCTCGCACCGGACGGTGGCGCAGCCGCGCGACGAGCTTCGTCGCCGCGCGCCAGTCCTCGTGGACGGGCGCGCGCTGTTCACGCTCCAGGGTGGACATCGTCAGTCCGCGAGTGACAGCGGCCTTCCGCTGATGTAGAGCGCCGAAAGGCCCAACCCGCTCAAGATCGGCAGCAGGTCCTCTTGGAAGTCCTGTGTGCCTGTCCGCCGCACCAAGACGATGTCGCCGGACTCGATCGCGACGAGGCTGTTCACGTTCGGCGATTCGCCGTCGAACTCGTGCACCTCGAGCCCGTCGGGCTGCGGACGCAGCAGGAAGCACCGTTTGCGATCGGCGCCTGGCAAGAACGCACCACCCTGGGCCAGCGCCTCCAGCGCGCTGACGTTGCCGACCAGAGGTTTCCTGCCTGGGGTGCGTACGTGTCCCGTGACGTGAAAGGCTCGGCTATGCCAGGCCTCCACGGACAGAGACACGAGCGGTTCGCGCAGGAAGAGCGCGTACGACGCCTCCACCTCTGCATTCGCCGCTTCGACGTCGAGCCCTCCGAGCTCGACGCGACCGACGAGCGGCAAGTGGAGAGCGCCGCGACCGTCGAGCGCGACGCCCTCCGGAGGAGTCGAGAGCTCGGGGTGGTTCACGACGACGACGCGGACCCGATCCTCCGGACCGAGGCACATAGGCCTCGGCCCGGAGTCGCGGGCGATGGTCGTCAGCGACGACGACGGGTCAGGGCGGGACGGGGTCCAGCACCCTGCGAGGAGGGCGAGGACCGCGACGGACGCGGTGGCGAGGCGCATGGGTGGGGGGGGCTGCGACCACCTCTCGGTCGCTGCTTAGGTGTCGGCGCCCCCGCCGATTCCCAGAGATGGGACTTCCCCGAGAGCGATCCTCGGGATTGCCCGCAATCAGCCGCCGCTGCGTGCGACCAGCGCAGCGATCCGCGCTTGTTGACCGGCGAGGTCGGCCGTATGCGCGGGGTCGATCACCATGCCCTGGCGCAGCGCGTGCCCGAACGGCGTCTGATGCACCAGGATGCCCCCCAAGCCGATCGGCACACCGTCGGGCAGATGGAACAGCGCGCGCAACAGCTCATACCGCGCGAGCTCGTGCGCGAGCTCTGCGCTGAGGTCGAAGCTGAAGCCGATCTCCGACAGGTCGCAGAGGGGCGCGTGCCAGACGCGGCCTCCGGATTCGATCCGCGCAGGAGCGGTCGTGGCAGCGAGCCGCACTCGGCGACGCCGGCGGCGATTGAAGCGTTCCCACATCCGCGGCGTGAGCTGCGCGTAGAAGCGCTCGCGCTCGACAAAACGGACACCGAGCTCGAGGCTGTCGCCATCACCGTCCCCGCGGGACTGGTTGCCCACCTGCGCCAGTGTGATGAGCGGTCGCTCGACACCGAGCACACGGAAGCGCACCTCCAAGAGGGTGCCTAGGGGAAAACGGACGTCGCCCACCGCGCGCAGGGCGAGGCGCGCCCCATTTGCGCTCGTGTTCACGACACGTGTCTCGTAGGACTGCCCCGGCCCGACGATCAGCTCAGCCGTGAGGTCGCCGCCCGGCACACGCTCCTCGCGGCGCCGGTCGTGAGGGTGCGGTTCGTACGGACGAGCGGGGCTCACGGCCATCCCCCGCACCGTACCCGAGCGCTCCCCCCTACGGGAAGTCCTAGGGCGAAGTCCTCGAGGTCCACCCAAGATTCGGAGTGTCGGTTTCCGATGGGACGGGCACCCCCCCGATGCAGCCCGCTGCCCCCCCGCACGCTGGCTCGCGTGAATTCGAGCTCGCCCGGCCTCGCCTGGCGATCCTCGGCTCGCGCGGCCTTCCAGCCCGCTACGGCGGTTTCGAGACGTTTGTCGAGGAGCTCGCTCCACGGCTGGTCGAGCGCGGCATCGACGTCACGGTCTTCTGTGAGGACCGCAGCGGTCCGAAGCCGCTCGTCTACCGCGGCGTCGACTTGCGCTACGTCCGTGCGTTCGCGCCGGGGCCCCTGCGAACGCTGCACTTCGACCTCGTCTGTTTGCAGCGTGCGGCGCGCGCCTTCGATGTCGTCTACCTCTTGGGGTATGGCGCTGCATGCGGCGCGAAGCTGGCCCAGCACGCGGGAGCGCGGCTCTGGATCAACCCCGGCGGCCTCGAATGGCGGCGCTCGAAATGGGGGCGTGAGGCGCGCTTCTGGTTGCGCTCGATGGAGGCGCTCGCGTGCCGCTTCGCCGATCGCATGATCTTCGACAATGCCGCCCTCGCCGAGGAGATCGTCGCACGTCACGGCGCGCGCTCCAAGGCGACGATCGCTTACGGCGCCGCGCCGTTGTTGCAGCCGCTCGATCCAGCGCCGATCCGCGCCTTCGGCGTAGGTCGAGGCGCATACGACCTGGTCGTCTGTCGCTTCGAGCCCGAGAACCACATGCTGGAGATCGTCCGGGCGCACGCCGTGGCAGCGCCCGACGTGCCGCTCGTGGTCGTCTCCAATGTCGATCTGGACACGGACTACGTGAGGGCCGTACGTGCCGCCGCAGGAGCTGAGGCGCGCTTCGTCGGTACCGTGTACGACGCGGCGGTGCTGCAGCCGCTGCGTCAGAACGCGCGGCTCCATATCCACGGTCACAGCGTCGGCGGCACCAATCCGTCGCTGCTCGAAGCGATGGGAGCTGGCAGCTATGTGCTCGCCGCGGACAATCCCTTCAACCGCGAGGTCCTGGGCGCCAACGGCGCATACTGGGCTGACGAGCGCGAGCTCGCAGAGCGCCTCCGCACTACGGCTGCGATGGGGGCTCCGCAACGGCGCTCTCAGGGTAGAGCCAACCTGGAGCGTGTTCGGCGCGTGTACTGCTGGGAGCGCATCGCAGACCAGTACACGGAGCTCATCCACCTCGAAACACGCGGCGCGTCCGTCGCGCGGCGCGCGGCTTGACGGTCGATCAAAGCTGCCAGAGGCTCGTCTGTGTGACGACGGCGCACATCGGGCCGTAACCCGAGTGAGTCCAACGCGGGCGATCCGCCATCAGCTCCGCAGCGGCCCAATTGTTGGGGTGGTCCGAGTTGTCGAGGCACAGCCAGCCGCCGCTCCGCACCTTCGCGCGCGCCAGCTCGACCGCATGGTAGCGCGACGTAAAAGCGTTCTTGCAGTCGATCAACGCCAGGTCGAACTCGGCCTCGCGCGCGTTCGCGATCCGCGCCAGCGCCTCCGAGCCATCTTCGCAGTGGAGCGCGAGCCTCGCACCGAACCCGCGCTGTTCGGCCTCCGCCCGCACCGACGAAGCCCAGGTCGGATCGTGCTCGATGGAGGTGACATGGGCGCCGCGCTGCAGCAGCCAGAGGGTCGAGTTGCCGCTGCCGAGCTCGAGCACACGTGTGCCGGGAGCGACGATCTGCGCGAGCTGCCGGATCGCGTCGTAGGTCAAGAAGGGCAGCGGCCGCGTCAGGAGCGGCTTACGGCGGACGGCCCAATAGGTCGCGAGGACATGGGGTAGCCGCAGCACGCTGCGCCACGATGGCGGGCGCCCTTGCAGGTCGCGCAGCCGATTGTGGACGCGGATACGGTGCTCGCCGTCGCTGCTGGTCCACGCCACGACGTAGCGCGCCGAGATCCGATCCAGGACCGGACGCTCGTAGAAGGTCCGGACGTCGTCCGCGCGCGGACTCTGACGGAGTTGTTGATCCAAGTCGCTCATGGAGTCGGACGCAGGGATTCGGGGACGTAATAAGCGCGCTTGTCGAGCGCCGTGGCGACGAGTTCGCAGCGCTCGAGCCAAGCGCGCTCCGCAGCGTCGGCGACCGTACAGCTCAGCGACGGATATTCGTTGGTGCGGAGCGCGCGCTCGGAGATCACGAACGCGCTGGCGCCGGAGCGCTGCACACACTGGACGAAGCTGGCGCCCGAGTTCTTCCAGGGCAGGACCTCGGGGCTGACCAGTGCGCCGAGGTCGGTGACCGGCCCGGGCCAGGCGAAGCCGAAGACGCCGATCTCGCCGATCACGACGCGCGGCGCGTGGGAGCCGGCGAAGCGCGGATCGCGCAGGAGCTCGGCCGCACAGACCCCGTAACCCTCCCAGTAGTACCGGAGCAGAGGCGCGCGTTTCAGCGCGAGAGTCACCGAGGCCGTCGCTGCGCCGACGGTCAGCAGCGCACCTGCAGCGAACACCGCACCGGCGCCGCGTGGCCCATGCTGTAAGCGGAGCACGACTGTCTCGAGCCACGGCCGCGCTGCAAGAAGGACCGCAAACGACGAGGGCACGGCGTACCAGGAGGCCTCCGTCGCACCCTTACCCAGCAGGAAGAACGCGAGGTAGGTCGCGTAGAAGCCGAGCCACATGCGGGCGCCGCGGTCGCCCCCTTTCCAGTTCGCCCTCGTGATCAGGGCGACAAAGAGCGCGATCAGGCTCGCTGCGGCGTACTTGGCCGTCTCCGGCAAGTGATCGACGAACGGCAAGAAGGTCAGCCGTGGCAGCGCCACGATCGCGGCTGTTGCCGTGGAGAGCGCCTCGTAGTGTCCGTTGTTCCAGCCGGTCTTCGCGAGCATCGACTGCGGCACGATGGTCCCGTACTTCAGCCAGGCGAAGGTGCACCACAGGAGGCCCGGAGTCAGGACCGTCAGCCAGAAGCGGGGCGCGCGCAACGGAGCGCGTTCGACGCCGTCGCTCTGCTTCGAGCGACTCAGCGCGCTCCAAAGGAGCCATGGCGCGAACAGGACAGCTTCGGGGCGAGTGATGAGCCCGAGGCCGTACCAGGCTGCCGCAGCCTGGATGCGGCCGCGCTGCACCGAGAAGCCAGCGCCTGCCAACAGCAGCGTGAACAGCGCCGACTCCATGCCCAGGAGCTGATTGTCGACGAAGACGGACAGGAGCGACACACAGACGACGATCGGCGCACGCGCTGCCCCGGTGACGTTGCGTGCGAGCATCAAGGTCAGCGCCGTCCATAGCAGGATGGAGAGGCACACCGTCGCCACTGAGACAGCGTCGCCGAAGGCTGCATACAGCAGCGCACTCAGTAGCACGAAGCTCGGCGAGGTGACGCCGAAGACGGCTTCGCCAGGGTTGTAGACGAGCGCTCCAGTCGTCACGAGATTCCGCGCGTAACGCAGATGGATATAGGCATCGTCGACCAGGACGAAGTCCGTGACCAGAGCTGCAAGTGCGAGCCGCAAGAGGGCTGCGGCGAGGACGAAGAGCAGCAGCCGGTTCACCTGCCAGGATCGGGGGGGCTCGATCATGGGAGTGCCTCAGGCGCTACGTCGGCGTTCGTTCGGGTCGAGCACCGCGGGCGCCGCTTGAAGATCTGGGAGCTGATCCGGGGTCGGATCGTCGAGCCTATAGAGCGCTCGGCAGAGCTCGGGCTCGATCTTCGACCACGAGAAGAGCGCTCCGATCATCGCGCGAGCGCCTGCGCCGCGCTCGTGCAACGTGCGGGCCTGCCACTCGCGCTCGCAGGCAGCAAGCGCGGCGGCCAATGCCTCGGTGTCGGGGCGATCGAGCGCGAAGCCTGCGCCGTATTCGCGGACCTCGCGGCCCAGACACGTCCCCGCAGTGATGATCACAGGACGGCCCATTGCAGCCGCTTCGAGCACGGCCGTGGGCATTCCCTCGTGCCGCGAAGGATGTACGAAGACGTCGAACGTCTGCAGGGTCGCAGCTTTCTCGGCGCCGAAGCGGGGCTCGTGGAACGTAATGCGACGGTGCACGCCGAGCTCCGCCGCGCGCTTCTCCAGCGCGGCACGATCAGCACCCTCGCCGACAAGCCAAAGGGTGCCTTCACCGCCCACGGCGACGTGCCTCGCAAAGGCGTCCACGAGCGCGTCGAGGCCCTTCGTGTGCGCGTCGAAGCGCCCGAGATAACCGAAGAGCGGCCGCCGCACGTTGGCGGGATCCAGCGGCGCGACGTCCTGTAGAACGTCTTGCCCGTTGGGCACCACCGCGACTTTGCGCGCCGGCACGAGGTCCGTCATCTCGTCGCGCTCGCGCGCCGAGAAGGCCTGGACCATGCGCGCGCCCCGAAGCAAGCGCCTCTCGAAGAGCAGCGTGTAGATCCGCTTGCGGATCCCGCTCTTGGCACGCGCCAAACGCTGATAGCTGCCGTGCGGCGTCAGGACGTAGGGGATGCGCCGCTTACGCAGGGCGCGCCCCAACGCCGACATCGTCGGCAAGAACCCACCGTGCAGATGGGCGACGGTGGTGGACGGGAGCGCATCGAGCGCAGCCAGAAGCTCGCGGCTCAATCTGAACTGACCCTTGCCGCGTGGCAAGACGTGCAGCGGATAGGGCCGCTCACCGGAGTCCGAGCTCGTGTCCTCCACGAGGCCGAATACCCGCACATCGAGGCCGCGGGCCGCCTGTGCAGCGGCGAGGTGGTGAACGACATGGTTGACGCCGTTGAGTCGCTCGGGGTTGGCGCGACCGAGGACGAAGTGCGCGATCGTCGCCTCGCTCGCTGGAAGCTCGAACGAGCGCTCGACGAGCTGGCACCAAATATGATCGAACGCAGCCGCTGTCCGCTCGCGCGTGAAGAGCTCGGCTTGCCGCAAGGCGCCGCGCCGCCCCATCTCACGCGCGCGAACCGGCTCCTCGAGGATGACCTGCAGCGCTCGGGCGAGCTTCTCGGGGTCCCCTGGCTCGAAGAGGAGCCCTGTTACGCCGGGCTCGACGACCTCGGTGACCCCGCCGTGGGCGGCCGCGACCACGGGCCGCGAGAACATCATCGCCTCGAGCGCCACCAACCCGAAGGGCTCCGGTCGCGTCGAGGGCACCGCGACGACATCCGCCGCGCTATAGAGGCACCCGACCGCATCGGTGTGCGGCATGTACCGGACGTAGCCCGTGAGGTTCCTGGCTTCGATCTCCTTGCGCAGGTTCACGACCGCCGCCTGCTGACCCGGAGGCGCGTCGCCGACGATCAAGAACTGGGCGTCGGGGAGCCGGAGGCGCAGCCGCTCTGCAGCCTCCATGAAGAGCCCTTGGCCCTTCCAGCCGTTGATTCGGCCGACGAGCACCACGACGGGGGCGTCGTCCGCGATGGAGAGCTCCCTGCGCGCGGTCGCGCGTGTCCAGCGACCGACCATCAAGCGCTCGCGATCGGCGGCGTCGAGGCCGTTGTGCACGACGCGGTGCCGCGCTGCGAGCTCGGACGAGTGCCGGTCCAGAGCTGCCCGGGTCGCGTGCGAGTTGCTGACGACGACGTCGGCGAGCTGCGCGGCGAGGCGCGCGAACCGACGCTCGATCGCGGCGGGTCGACCGATGATCTCGTGGATGTGCCAGAGGTGGCGTGCGCCGGCGAGCTTCGCGCCGATCGCTCCGCCGAGCACCACCGAAGTGTTCGTGTGGACGAGCGCGGGACGATGCAGCGCCACGAGGTCCCGCACGAAGCGCACGGCGCGAGGGAGCTCTGCGAGCCACTTCAGGAGCCGCAGGGGCGAGCGCAGTGTCCTCCGCTCGATGACACCGAGGGGGCCGAACTCCACCGCCGCCCCAGCGGAGCGCAAACGCGCGACCAACGGGCCGTCGTACGGCAACGCGACGACGGCCCGCCAGCGCTCCGGATCGAGCCCGCGCACGAGCTCGAGGAGCGCCACATCGGCCCCGTACCGGTCGGGGGTCGGGTGCAGGAAGAGGATGACGGGCCGCGTGTCGAGGGTCATGCCGCCGCTCCGAGGGCTGCTCCGTGTATCGGCTGGCGGGCCCGGATGACCCGAGCCGGGACACCGGCGGCGACGGAACCCGGCGGGATATCGCGGGTGACGACGGCTCCGGCGGCGACGACGCTGCCCTTTCCGACCCGGACCCCCGCCAGCAGCGTCACATTGGCCCCGATCCAGCAGTCGTCCTCGATGGTGACCCCCGAGCGCTCGACCCCCTGGGTCCGGATCGGGCGCTCCGGATCGTCGAAGCGGTGGTTCTCTGGCAAGATGACTACGCGCGGTCCGAGGAGGACATCGCGGCCGAGGGTCACTCGGCCCGAGGCTCCGATCCAGCCGAACGCACCGATCGCCGTGCCCGCGCCGACGCTGAGCCCTTCCCCGAGCTCACCGCCGTAGTACGAGCTCGGTCGGATCGAAGCTCCGCGACCGATCGTGACTCCGTCGCCGAGGACGACGCCGTCGCGTGCGAGGCACTGCAGCTCGACGAGCTCTTCGAGCTTCACGCCCCGGCCGACACGCAGTCGCTCCGGAGCGTCGATGCGCACACCTCGTGCGACCAGGAGACGCCCGCCACACGCGCCCAGGCGCACGCTCCAGAGCAGGCCGCGGAGGGCGTTCCCACCGATTCGTACCAGGATCCTGCGCGCATCGCGCGCGGTCAGCGCGGGATCGAGCGGAGCGGCGCTCGTCCCGGTGTGGGCGTGTGTCAGGCGGCGCAGCAGCCACAGCGAGACGCTCTTCATGCCGCGACCCCCCGAGGTCTCTCTTCCGCGACGCCTCGGACGAGCCCTCGGTAGAGCGCTTCGAGGACCACGCCTTTGCTGTCCCAGCTCGCAGAGGCAGCGGCGAAACGCGCGGCTTGACGAGCGAGGCGACTGCGAAGCCCCTCGTCCTCGGCGAGCCGCAGCAGCGCCGAAGCCAGCGCTGCGCTGACGTCGCTCGGTCGCCCGGCGGACGAGACGACGAGCCCACGCGCTTCGGGGTCATCCAGGCCGTGCTCTCCGACCATCTCACCCGGTCCGCCGTGCTGCAGGGTCACGACCGGGCAGCCCGCGTTGAACGCCTCGGGCACGACCATGCCGCCCCCTTCGAACGATGGGAACAAGAACACATCGGCTGTCTGCAGGCGCATCAGTGCCTCTGCGTGCGGCAAGCGCCCGGTGAACGTGACGGCAGCGCCGAGCGGCGCCGCTCTCACCTCCAGCTCGCGGCGGAGCGGACCATCACCGACGAAGGTGAGCGATGAGCCAGGCTTCGCGCGGACGAGGCATTCGAACGCTTCGAGCGCCAGGCGAGCGCCCTTCAGCGGTACGAGACGTCCTGCAAAGACGACGGCCAGGGCCTGGCCCGATGCGCGCCGCTGGAAGCGCTCCTGTGGGAGCTGCGACGGCTCGATCCCCGCCGCCCACAAGCGCCGGAGCTTGTATTTGTGCTGCGCTGGCAGCCAGCGCTCGAACTCCGAGCCGAGTGAGAGGATCACGGCAGCGCGACCCCAGGTGTACTGCACAGCGGGATCGAATCGTGGCGCCGCGCGCCGCACGAGCGCGCGCCCGGCCTCACTCGCTCGCTCTCCGAGTCCACGGAGGAAACGCGCCGGGACACGGGGGTGCTGACCGACAGGACCCAGGACGAAGGGCGCGTCGAGCTCCGCGAGCCCGCTCGGGATCCACGGCGAAGCGAAGGTCAGGTGTTGCGACGCATCGAACCCACGCGCGCCGAAGGTCCGCTGCGCCCAACGCCCGAGCGACCGGTGCCAGGCGTAGGCATACGGCATCGCGAAGCGAGGACCAGCTTTGAGCCGCAGCGCGAGGGGCGACAGCTCGTAACCGTGCACGTCCATGCTGAGCCCTGCAGCGCGCACAGCCGCTTGAACTGCAGCGACGTTGTTGCGCCGCGTCACGAGCGTCACGTCGGCGAAACGCGCGAGCTGGCGCGCCATGTTCCAACCGATGCCGGCTTCGCTGCCGGCGTCTGGCGCGCACGCGTAGGCGGCGGCGAGCACTCGGGGCCGCCAGCGTGTCATGTGCGCAGGCCGACCTCCGCCGGCTGCACGGAGTCGAACCGGACGGGCCTCGAAGCCGGGCTGCTGCTCTTGCGAGCAGCCGCTGCAAGGACGAGGGTGTAGAGGCCGTAGTGGAACAGCATCGTCACGTTCGGGTACCCGACGATCCCGAACTCGGGCACCGAGGTCAGCGCGACGACGACCGCGAGCGCAAACGCGAGCGCCCAAACCTCGCGTTCGCCGCGGGGCGTCCGGAACAGCGCGCGGCCTGCCGCTGCCAGCGGCAAGAAGACCAGAGCGACGACGCACACGAAGCCAGGGATGCCCGTCGAGACGAGCGCAAACAGGTAGGTGTTGTGCGCGTTGTTCCAGAAGTGACCGGCATGCATGAAGCCGCCTTCGGACGAGAGCATCATGTAACCAGCGCCGAGCCAAGGCGCGCGCGGTACCTGCTCCTGCAGCAGCGCCTTCCAGAGCTCGGTGCGGCCCGTTCCCGTAGCAACATCCGCGGCGCTCTCGCCGCGTAGGAAGTAGCTCCAGACGGCATCGGCTTGCATCGCCGCAAAGACCGCGACGAGGGCTACGGCTGCTCCGAACCGCAGCACACGGCGCGAATCGCTCGGCCAATAGGGGAAATGCAGGACTGCGAGCCCCACAAGGGCCGTCACAGTCGCGGTGCGCGAGCGGGCGTGATAGAGCACATAGGTCGAAAGCGCCAGGCAGAGCCACGGTACAAACCGTTGTACGATGGCGCCCGCGCGCCCGAGGACGAGCTCGAAGCTGCTCCAGAGCAGAACCACCACGGCCGCGAACCCCAGCACGTTGGCGTTCATGAACTTGTGGCCCATGCGCTGAACACCATCGGCGCTGGTGTGAAAGGCCAGCTCTGGCCTCGCGATCGCCATGATGACCGCGATCGCGAGGGTCGGCGCCAACGCCAGGCAGTGCCACGTCAATGCGTGGCGCAGCGGGGCCTCGCGTGTGGTCGTGACGTAGAGCGCGACGCCGGTCAAGAAGAAGACCACGAGCTCTCCCAGACGGAAGAAGGGCACCCACGGCACCGGAGTGCGGTGCAGGCCGAGCAGCGCCCAGAGCGTCAGAAAGAACACGGGGAGAGCGGCTGGGCGCGTGCAGCGGTCGAGCACAGCGAAGCGATGGCGCCAGAGCACCCACGCCAGCACCGACGTCGCCGCGCCGCGTGCAGCGAGCTTGAAGAGCGTGTTGCTTGCCCCGAACTGGCTGACATCCACCAAGCCCCCGGTCGACGCGTCCAGCGTGATGAACGGGACAAAGGCCAGCCCGTAGCTGACATGCGCGAGGGTGCGTGCCTGCGCCAGCCACAGAAAGAGCGCCGTTGCGACGACGGCGACTAGGATCCAGACGCTCATGCTGCCGCGTCGAACACTGGCAAGGAGCTCCAAGGAACGCGCCGGTCGCGGAGACAACCGGCGACGCGGCGCGCGATCTCGCGGCGCGCGCGTCGTTGCCAGCCGACTTGGACGAACGGCGCCGGCTGAGCGCGGTTCAGCACCTCATCGCGGACAGCAGCATGCAGCACGTAGAGCGCGAGCGCGCGCAGCACGCCGGGCCCATCGAGGCGCCCAAGATGGAGCAGGGGCCGCGCCATCCGATCGAGGACTTCACCGAGGGACTCGAAGATCCGAGCCCCGTCGATTCGGTGCACGAGGACACCCGTCTGGATGTGGAAGTGGAACAGATCGAAGAGCAGCGGCGCACCGTCCGTGCACGCTTCCCAGTCGAACGCGCGTAGCCCGTGCGGCGAGACCGCGAGGTTCCAAGGCGTGAAGTCACCATGGGCGAGCGCTGTGGGGAGCGCGGCGCTCTCCGCCCCGAGCAGCTCCGCGAGCCCCGCGAAGTCCATGTGCCACTCGGGGTCGTCGGCCTCCCGCAGGGTGTTCAGGCCTGACTCCGCTTGGCGCAGCAGGTGCTGTTCCTGTACGACGACCGAGCCCAACGTCCGCTGCGCGAGGGTGTGCAGGAACTCGATATGGAGGTCCGTGAGGACATCAGCCGAGCGATGACCTTCGAGGACCTCGACCGAGAACCACGCGACTCCATGCCGCTCGCCGCGATCGAGGAGCCGAGGTGCGAGCTCGGGCACCAGCTCTGCGAGGCGATCCAACGCCCGGCGCTCGTCGCGGATCGCCGTCTGTGAGCGCTCGTTCAGGCCGAACTTGTACAGCGCCCGGGGAGCACCATCGGGCTGCAGCACCCGCGCAATCAGCTTCTGTCGGGCGTCGGGGACTCCCGCTGCGATGGCAAAGTGCTCGTGGTCCGCGACCAGGGCGTCCGAGATGGAGCGGAGCCCTCCGCGGGTCACGACGATCAGCTCTGTCAGTCCGAGCCTGCGTACGACCCCGAGCGGCGCGAGGGCGTCCAGGAAGAGCCGCGCAGCGCGCCAGCGAGCGCGCCCCGATGGCAGCAGGGGCAACCCGCCGCGGACACAGGCCGCATCGGCGGTAGGGACCAGCACAAAGCCGCCCCCCGTGCCGGGAAAGATGACGAAGCGCTCGATGCGGACGTCTGCGGGGAGGAGCCCCTCGATGGTCGCGATGCCACCGAGCTGACCGAGCGGGCTCTGTCCATAGAACGCGAGGCGCTCGCTCTGCCCCAGCGCAGCGATCCGTGACGCGACAGTGTCCGTCGCTGTATCGGTGTCCAGCACCGCGACGGGCGGTGCCCCTCCGCGTAACAGCGGCAGCCAAACGTCGAGCGCGTAGGGCAGAGCGCTCATGCCACTCGCCTCTGTTTGCGGCTCCGTCGCTCCGGGCGCGGCACACCGAAGAGCGCGCACAGCGCGTGATCCAGCGATTCCTCCGGCGCGATGTCCGTCGGAATCAAGTGTACGTCGCTCCGCGAAGCGGCTAGCTCTTCGTACGCGGTCACCTGCCGCGCGATCTCGTCGGAGGTCAGCTCACGCTTACGCGAGCGGATGATGGCGGGGTCGGCGGTGCAGACGAGGGTCACGTCTGGGCGCGGCACGAGCTTCCACAGCCAGCGAACGGGCGCGACGCCGTGTGCCATGCGGAAGCGCGCGGGATCGACGAGCCAGTCGTCCGCGTAGCGATCGAAGATGACCAGCGCGTTGCGCCTGAGGCGCGGTACGACGCGCAAGGGCCACCCGAGGACGTAGTCCAGCGTGTACCACGCGGCCCGAGCGGTCGAGCCCAGTTTCCCGGAAGGCGCCGCCCGGTGCGGAGCCTTGCAGGTCTCCGCGTCGTAGGTCGCTCGGCCATGGACGACACGATCGAGCTGCGGTAGGAGGCCCGGGCGCAGCTTGATCACGCCGGTGCCGGCGGCCCGGAAGACCCCACCGAGCTCGCGCGTGAGGGCCTCGATGAGCGTCGATTTGCCCGAACCGTCGGTGCCGAGCACCGCGACGGTCTTGCCGCGTGTGCGGAACAGCGGCCGCACACGGGTCGCGTAGCCGAGCGCGAAGACGTTCGTCAGCGCCGCGAGCGGTGAACGCGCGAGCCCCCGCACGATCGCCGCCATTCGAGCGCGGCGCGCCGCTCGAAAGAGCCCCGTCCGTGCACCCGAGCGCAGCGCCGCAGTCAGGGCTTCCGCGCTGCGTGTGCCGACGATCTTGCCCAGCATGCTGCGGGTCTCGGCCGGGCGCTGCTCGAAGACGGTCGCGAGTCGCGCGACGTACTCATCGCGCACCGCTCCCGCCGAGAGATAGGGACCGCAGAAGTCGACGATCGCCGACACCACAGCTTCCGGACGCGCGTGACCGCGGCGCCGCGTACGGCCCTGCAGCAACTGCCGCGCGGAGAGATACGGCACGCCGTAACACGTCTCCGCAGTGTGCAGATCGAGCGAGACGATCCGATGGCGGCGAGCTTCGTCCACGGCATGGAGCTGGAACTGCCGCAAGCTGCCAGCCCGATACCGTGTGACGATGCGGGCGCCGTAGCGCGCGGCCGCGCGCTCGAGCAGCGCTTCGAAGCGGCGTGCATGGCGCGGCGAGCACGCGATGTCGAGGTCGCTGCCCTCGGGGAGCCGCGGGAGCTCGCGGTCGCCCCGCAGGACGACGCTCGGTACCTCGAAGCGATCGAGGGCGGCGAGGAGCCAGCGCACCGCGCGTTCGGTCGGGTGCAGCTGACGTGCGGCGTGGGAGGTGTCGCTGGGCATGGGCGCTCGGAGTGGGGCTGCTGCGGTGCGCACGCGACGCGCTCCGACCTGCCTCAGATCGGCGCTCGGGCGGCGCGGCTTGAGCCGGGCGAGGACGAAGCGCTCCGCCGGGGCGGTGCACTAGAGGTAGTTGTGCGGGTGCATCCATGCCACATCAGGTGGTGGTGCGGTGGCTCGCCATCCGAGAAAAAGGAGCCTCCCCCGAGCGGTCCGAGGTCCGCCCCGAGCCGGCCCTGATCGTTTCTTCAGGTGCCCCTGCATAAAGGCCGTCACAATGGCGGCGGTCGATGGCCGCGGGAGGGGCCTCGGATCGTTCGACCGCGCTCTCTCTCCGGGGTTACCCCATGTCGACGCATCTCGTTGGACGGTCGGTCGGTGCGCGCGCCCGGCGTGCGACCGTCGCTCTTGTCGCCGCGCTCCTGTGTTGCTCCGCTGCCGTCGCGCAGACCCGCTCGGTCGGGTTCAGCGCGACGGGGTCGCGGACGGACGAGCGGAGCGGCGTGCACGTCGTACCCGTCAGCCTCTCCGGGCCGGCTTCGGGGACCGTCACCGTCAGCGTGAGCGCCCGCGGCACCGCGACAGCAGGCGTCGATTACCGCCTCCTGACGCCGAGCCTCGTCTTCACACCGGGTGTGACTGCGCTCGACGTGCGCATCGAGCTCCTGCCCGACGCGCTCATCGAGGGCGTCGAGACGATCGGGCTCACGCTCGGGACTCCGACGGGGGGGACGCTCGGGGCCCAGAGCGCCCACACCGTGAGCGTGCTCGACGCGGCAGCCCCGGCGGGACCGAAGCCCGTGCCGCCAGCCCTGACGGTCAGCACGGGGCAGATCTCGTTCCCGACCGTGATGGTGGGCGACGAGAGCGCGCCGCAGGTCATCGTCGTCAGCAACCCGCACAACGCGCCGCTCGGGTTCTCGGGGCTCGCGCCCAGCTCGGGTGCGACGGGCTCGTTCACGGTGGGCTTGCAGGGCGGCACCTTTCCCGTGACCCTCGCCCCTGGGCAAGCTGCGCTCGTCGAGCTGCGGTTCCGCCCCGCGGTCCCTGGGGCACAGGCGGCGACGTTCACGGTGCAGCAATCGTTCGGGGGCTTTCCGCCCGCGACGGTGAACCTGAGCGGTATCGCGCTCGGGCCGGCCGGCAGCGAGGTTCGAATGAACCTCGGACCCGACGCCTTCGTCGATGGCGCCCTCCAATACTGGTCGTCAGAGTTCGGCGTGCTCGTCAGCGACGGGCTGCTCGTTCAGACAGGCGACGTGCTCGGAACGAGCGATGACCCGCTCTATCTGACCTCCCGCGTCGGCGGCTACATGGTGCTGCGCCTGCCGTTGCCCAACGGCACCTACGACGTTTCGTTCCGCTCGTGGGAGCCAGAGCACAACGCCGTCGGCGCGCGGGTCTTCGACGTCGTGCTGGAGAACCAAGTGCGCTTCGATGACGTCGATGTGTTCGCGCTGGCGGGCCAACGGCGCGCTTGGCAGAGCCCGGTGCAGCGCGTGACAGTGCTCGATGGAGCGCTCGATGTGCGCTTCGAAGCCTCTGCGCGGCAGGCGCTCGTCAGCGCACTGGAGGTGGTCAGCGCGACCGATGTCGTCGCCGTTCCGACGCAGCTCGACTTCGACACCGTGGACCTGGGCTCGTACCGCGAGCTCGACCTGCGTATCGAGAACCGCAGCAGCGTCGCGACGCGCTTGACCGGCCTGCAGATCTTCGCCGGCGCGACGGGACCGGCGTCCGAGTTCAGCGTCGAGGTCGCCGGGCAGCTCTACGCGGGCGGCCCGAACACGTCGACGTACGGGCTCGATGTGCCCTTGGGTCCGGGCGCGAACGTGACCTTCCCCGTGCTCTTCACGCCCCTGGAGCACCGCGACAACGAGGCGCTCGTGCGCTTCCAGGTCGCGACCGGTGCGGAGTTGGACATCGAGCTGCTCGGCACCGGTGGCGCCGAGGCTGGCTGGGGCTTCTTGCACCCCGTGATCGAGCTGACTCCGACGCTGGTCGTCGACTACGACGGCGATGGCAGCGAGCTGGTCGAGCTGGACGCGACGCAGTCCCACACCCACGAACCCGGTCAGTTCCTCACCGCTTTCGAGTGGCGGCGTTACACCCAGCCGATCGCGACGCAGCCGATCACGCTCGCTGCGATGCCGCTCGGTCTGTCGGTGATCGAGCTCACGATCGAGGACAGCAACTCGCCGCCGAACAGCGCGACCGCGCGCGCGCCGCTCTTCGTCTATCCCGCGAGCAATGTGCCCGGGATCCTCGCGCAGTACTACGACGGTTCGGTGGTCGGCGAGGTGACCTTGCTCGACAACGTGCCGGCGCGGCCGGACTTCGTCGAGCGTCAGATCGCCCTGCGGACGGCGTTGGCGGGCGCGACGATCGGCGGCTCGCCCTTTGCCGCGGATGTGATGGTGCGCTGGACGGCGAACTTCGCGTTGGCGGCGCCGACGACGGTGACCTTCGTCGTCGCGGGCGGCACCGGGCGGCGGATCTTCGTCAACGGCCAGCCCGCGGTGCCGAACCTCAGCTTGCCGGCAGGGTTGCACTCCCTCGACGTGCGCTTCGCGGTCAACTCCCTGGTCGATCTGCCGATCTCGGTGGTCGCGACCTCGGCGGGTGCGCCGATTCAAGGTTTCGAGTCGCGCCTGACCCACGCAGAGGGCCAGCTCCCGCCCGTCATCCACACCCTCCCGGCGGTCGGACTCGATCTCGGGGGGAACGACATCGTCCTGACGGGCTTCGGCTTCTTCCCGCGGGGCCAGGTCACCGTCAACTGGGGCGGGACGGCGATCTCCGCCAACCAGTTCACTTCGTACACGCCCGAGCGCCTCGAGTTCGTGTCGCCGCCAGGGACCGGTGTGATCCAGGTCTCCGTCACGACCCCGAACGGTACGAGCAACAGCCGGAGCTTCCAGTATTCACCCTCGGGCCCGGTCCCCGTTCGCTGGAACGTCCTGAACGACCGCGCCGTTTCGGTGACGTCACCTACGCGCGGGACCTTTGGTCCGGACGGGCGACTCTGGGTGACGCTGCTCGATGGCTCGCTGCGCGCGGTCCGTTACGACGACAACTGGAACCCGATCAGCGTCCAGGCGTACCCCGGCGTCTCGGGCCTCACGAACAAGGACGTGCTCGGGATCACGTTCAATCCCTTCGAGCCGCACGACCCGCTCGATCCCACCTCGCCGCACGTCTACGTCGCGCATGGGCAGCACTTCCTGGGGCTGAACACGCCGCCGAACTCACCTTCGCCGTTCACGGGGCAGGTCTCACGCCTCGTCGGACCGAACTACGACGTCGCCGAGCCGATCGTCGCGGGCCTGCCGACTTCGAACCACGACCACTCGGTCAACGGGATCGAGTTCGACGACAACGGCGATCTCTTGATCACCGTCGGCGCCAACACCAATGCGGGGGTGGCGAGCGTCCCGATGGGTGGGCTGCCCGAATCGCCGTTCAGCGGCGCGGTCCTGAAAGCCCTGACATCGAAGCGCTTCTTCGACGGCAACGTCGTGCTGCTCGATCGCAGCACGCAGCAGGTGATCACGGACCAGCGGCTCGGTGAGCAAGCGGTCGTGGCTCCGACGGTGGACGTCGAGGTCTTCGCGGCGGGTATGCGCAACCCGTTCGACCTCGTGCTGCACAGCAACGGTTACATCTACGCCACCGACAACGGGCCGAACGATCCCTACGGCCCTGGTTCGACCGGGCTCAACACGCAGTTCGGCGCGCCGGATCCGGACCACCCGGACGAGCTCCTCCTGCTCGAACGTGGCAACTACTACGGCCACCCGAACCGCGCCCGTGCGGTCGACGATCCGCGGCAGGCTGTGTACCGCGACGAGCTCGTGCCCTCGATCCCGCACGTCTTCACGCAGCGGATCGCGCACTTGCCGTCGTCGACCAACGGCATCGAGGAGTACCGCGCGACGACCTTCGGCGGTCAGCTCCGCGGCGACCTGTTCGTGATGGAGCTGGGTGTCGGCATCAAGCGCCATCGCTTGCAGCCCGACGGGCGTCGCACCTTGCAACCCAACGGCACGCCGTTCACGAACGTGATCAATGCTGGCCTCGACATCGCCATGGTGCCGGGCGGCGCGATCGCGACGGTCGATTACTACAGCGGTCAGGTGCGCATCCAGGCCCCGGATGACGTCGCCGCGGTCGGGTTGTCGCCGTACGACGTGTTCCCCGCGCGCGGTCCGAACGTCGCGGGTGTGCCCTTCGAGATCGGCGGGCGCGGCTTCGGCACGCTCGGCGCGACGTCCGTGTCCTTCCAAGGGGTGCCCGCGACGGTCACTGCGGTCACGCCACAGCGCATTCGTGGCATCGTCCCCGCGCAGGCCCCTGGTTTCGTCGGCACGGTCGACATCACCGTCATGTCTGCGGGTCAGCAGGCGACGCTGACGGCGGCGTATCGCTACCTGCCTCCGCAGAGCGGCCTCGCGCGCGGGCGCTGGCGTAGCTTGCCTCTGCTGCCGTTCGCCGTCGGCGAGGTCGCGGTCGGCGAAGTCGCAGGACTGCTCTACGTCTTCGGCGAAGGGGATCCGCGCACGATGCGCTTCGATGCGCTCAACGGGACGTGGGACACGGCGGCGGCGCCGCGGCCGTACCCTGGCGGACACCACGCGTGCGAGACCCACGCGGGCCGGATCTACCTGTTCGGCGGCCTCGGCGGCGGCAGTGAGGGCCGCGTGCAGATCTTCGACGTCGCGACGGGGATGTGGTCGCTCGGTGCGCCGATGCCCTACGCCGGTGGGTCCGTCGCTTCCGCGAAGATCGGCACCCGTGTCTACATCGCGGGTGGCATCGTCGGCAGCGGCACCGTCGGCAACGTGGTGTCGTACGACCTCGTCGCGAACACCTGGACCTCGCACGGAGCGATGCCCGTGCCCGTGAACCACGCGGCGTCGGGCACCGATGGTGTGCGCTTCTTCGTCTTCGGTGGGCGGCAAGGCGGCAACGTGCCCCAGCCCGGCTTCACGACGGTGCAGGCCTTCGATCCCGTGGCGGGCACCTGGGTCACGAGCCAATCCGGAGCGCTGCGCGCCATGCCCCTGCCGCGCGGTGGCACGGGGAAAGCGGCCTGGTACCGCGGCGCGTTCTACGTGCTCGGCGGCGAGGACACGACCAACGTGTTCCGCGATGTCCAGGTCTACAACCCGACCACCAACTCGTGGGTGCAGGAGGCCCTGCTGCCCACTGCGCGCCACGGCGTCTTCCCCGTCGTGTTCGAGGACCGCCTCTTCGTCTTCGGCGGCGGAACGAACGCGGGCGCGAGCGCCTCGGCTGCGGCTGAGGTCTTCCAGCGGCCGTGAGCCCACGGCGGGGTCCGTTCGAGGCCCCGCAGCACTCGGGCAGCGCCCTGGCGCCATGGCGCCGGGGCGCTGTTGTCGGTGGGGACTCCATTGCGCTCCTCCCGCTGGCGTGCTGCTGGCCCGCCTCTTTGGGCTAGCCTCTTTCGGGGGCTTTCGCTCGGCTTCGCTATAGCGTAGGATCCTACGCCGTGACCCCCGAACCCGATCTCGGCGCGACCCTGCGGCGGCGACGGCAGGCTCTAGGGCTCTCGCTCGAGAGCCTCGCCGAGGCGAGCGGCGTCAGCGCCGCGATGCTCTCCGAGGTCGAACGCGGGGTGAAGAACCCGACCGTGCGCCTCGCGTACCAGATCGCGCGGGCGCTCGGGTGTTCTCTGACGGAGCTCCTCGAAGACGGCAGCGCCCGGCCTCCCCAGGTCGTGCGAGCCGCGGCGCGGCCGACGCTCGTCGATCCCGAGACGGGGGTGACACGGCACTCTCTGTCGCCAGAGATGCAGCGGCGAGGCCTCGAGCTCGTCACCTATACGCTGCCGCCGCGGACCTCGGCGGGAGAGATGGCGGCGAATCGCCCCGGTCTTCTCGAGCACGTCAGCGTCTTGAGGGGCACGCTCCTGCTCTGCCTCGACGGCGTCGAGCACGAGCTCACGGAGGGCGACGGTGCCACGTACGACCCTGCGGTCACGGTCGAGTACCGCAATCCTCGCGCCCGACCGTGTTCGTTCGTCTTGCTGTCCGACTCCACCCGCGTCTTGCCCTGAACCATGCAACACATTCGAGTCATCGACTCTCACACCGAGGGTGAGCCGACCCGCGTGGTCCTCGAAGGGGCGCCCGAACTCGGTACGGGCACCCTCGCGCAGCGTGCAGCGGTCCTGCGCGAGCGCTTCGACCATTTCCGCAGCGCGGTCTGCAACGAACCGCGCGGCTTCGACGCGCTCGTCGGCGCGCTCCTGCTGCCGCCGTCGCGCCCCGAAGCGGCGTGCGGGGTGATCTTCTTCAACAACGTCGGGCTCCTCGGGATGTGCGGCCACGGCACGATCGGCCTCGCCGAGTCGCTGCGGTTCCTCGGCCGGCTCGGGGTCGGCCGCCACCTCATCGAGACCCCCGTCGGCGACGTCCATGTCACCCTCGGGGCTGACGGGCTCGTCTCCGTCGAGAACGTGGAGTCGTACCGCACCCTCGCGTCGGTCGCTCTGGACGTGCCCGGACGCGGCGAGGTGGTCGGCGACGTCGCCTGGGGCGGCAATTGGTTCTTCCTTGCGCACGAACACGGGCAGGCGCTGACCGCAGCGCGCATCCCCGCTCTGATCGACTTCGCGTGGGATGTACGCAAGCAGCTCGAGGCCTGCGGCATCACGGGCGACGATGGAAAGCCGATCGATCACATCGAGCTGTTCGGGCCGCCGACACGCCCTGACGCCCACGCGCGCAACTTCGTGTTGTGCCCAGGTCGCGAGTACGACCGCTCACCCTGCGGGACCGGTACGAGCGCCAAGCTCGCCTGCCTCGCCGCCGACGGCAAGCTCGCGGAGGGCGCTGTCTTCGGCCAGGAGAGCATCCTCGGCACGCTCTTCCGCGGCAGCTACGCGAGGGGCACCCGCGGCGTCCTGCCGACGGTCTCCGGGCGCGCTTGGGTCACCGCGGAGAGCCGGCTCGTGCTCGCACCCGACGACCCGTTCCGCGGCGGCATCCGCCTCGCCGAGCTCTCGGCCTGCGAGGAGGCGCGCACGGCCCCGTGACGCGTGTGCTCGTCGTCGGCGCCGGCATCGTCGGCGCAGCGTGTGCCGAGGCGCTGGCGCGCGGCGGCGCCGAGGTGCGCATCTTCGAAGCTGCGCGCCCTGCAGGGGGCGCGACCGCGGCGGGGATGGGGCACGTGCTTGTGCTCGATGATTCTGCGGCCCAACTGGCGCTGACACACCGCTCGCGCGAGCTCTGGGACGCGCGCGCTAAGGAATGGCCCGACGGCGTCGAGCGTGATCCGTGCGGCACGCTCTGGGTCGCCGCGGATGATGAAGAGCTCGCAGCGGCGCTGCAGAAGTGCGCGCTCTTCGCCGCGCACGGCATCGACGCCATCCCCGTCGACGCCGTACGGCTCCGAAAGCTCGAGCCGAACCTGCGCGTAGGGCTCGTGGGCGGGGTCCTCTTCCCGGGCGACAGCGTCGTCTATCCGCCCGTGGCCACCCGGCACATGCTCGCCGTCGCGCAGCAAAACGGTGCAGAGCTGGTCTCGAACACAAGGGTGCAGCGGATCGAAGACGGGGTCCTCGTCCTCGAGGACAACACCCGTCACGAGGGCGACCTCGTGCTCGTCGCTGCGGGCCTCGCGTCGAAGGACCTGCTGGCCCCAGGGCTCGCGCCGGCGCACTTGGAGCTCATTCCGAAGAAGGGCCACCTTGCGATCACCGATCGGCGGCCCGGATACGTGCGCCATCAGCTGGTCGAGCTCGGTTACCTGAAGAGCGCGCACGGCGCGGACACGACGTCCGTGGCGTTCAATGTGCAGCCGCGCGCGACGGGCCAAGTGCTGCTGGGATCGTCCCGTCAGCTCGGTGTGCGCGATCCGCGGGTCGAGGCCCCTGTGCTCGCGCGCATGGTGCGCCGTGCGTTCGACTTCCTGCCTTCGCTCGCAGCGCTCCCGGTCGTGCGAACTTGGGTCGGTCTGCGACCGGCCACGCGGGACAACCTGCCGATCATCGGCCCGCTGCCCGCAGCGCCGCGTACGTGGTTCGCGGCCGGGCACGAAGGGGTGGGTATCACGACGTCCCTCGGGACCGCAGAGCTCATCGCGCACGGTGTCCTCGGAGCGCCGACCGCTCTCGATCCTACGCCGTTCTCGCCGCACCGCTTCGATCATGCTGGTGAGGTGCACGGGCATGCCTGAACAGCGCATCACGTTCACCGTCGATGGGCGCGCAGCGACGGCGCTGCCGGGCACGAACCTGGCGGCGTGGTTGGTCGAAGCCGGCTTACCGACGCGCACGAGCGTTCGGGGCGCGGCGCGCGGGCCGCTCTGCGGGATGGGGACGTGTTACGAGTGCCGCGTCACCGTCGCCGGTGTCCCGCACGTGCGCGCGTGTACGGTGCTGTGCACCCCGGGCCTCGTCGTCGAGACCGCCGCAACGGAGGTCCGCGATGTCTGAGCGCGCCGCCGCTGAGGTCTACGATGTCACGGTCGTCGGAGCGGGCCCTGCGGGCCTCGCCGCCGCCGCAGCCGCCACGGCGTCTGGCGCCACAACGCTGATCCTGGACGAAGGGCCCGCGGAGGGCGGGCAGATCTGGCGCGCCGAACGCGCGATGCTGAGCGGCGCCGCGCCGCGACCTCCAGCCGTCGCACGCTGGCTGGCGCGCACAGAGCGCGCCGCGCGGCGCAGCGGCGTCACCGTGTACGACGGTCGGAGAGACCCAGGTGACGGCGCGTTCGTCCTCGATACGTGGAGCGCTTCCGGCGTGGCGGCTTCGCTCCGCACGCGCGCGGTCGTCCTCGCGACGGGGGCGACGGAGCTCTTCTTGCCCTTCCCTGGCTGGACACGCCCGAACGTCTTCGGCGCGGGCGGTCTGCAGGCGCTCGCCAAAGGAGGCTTCGACGTGCGCGGCAAGCGGGTCCTCGTCGCGGGCTCCGGGCCGCTGCTGATCGCGGTCGCGGTCGCGCTCCGCAGAGCGGGCGCGCGCGTCGTCGCGGTCCTCGAGCAAGCGCCGCGCGCTCTGTTGGCGCGGTTCATCACAGCCCTGTCGCCGCGTAAGCTCGCGCAGGGAGCGCGTTACGGGCTGAGCCTCCTCGGCACACCCGTCCACACCGCCAGCTACGTGCTCGCAGCAGAGGGCCCGCAGGATGACGGCCCACAGGATGACGGCCCACAGGATGACAGGCCTGTCCGCCGTGTCCGTGCACGCATCGGAGACCGCGAGGTCGACTTCGAGGTCGACCTGCTCGCCATCGGGTTCGGCCTCGTACCTGCGACGGGTCTCGGCGAGCTCCTCGGCGCCCGCCGCGGCCGCGCGGGCCTCGAGGTCGATGCGGACCTCGCGACCGCCGTTCCGGGGCTCTACGCCGCGGGTGAGGTCACAGGCGTCGCCGGTGTCAATGCCGCCCTAGCGGAGGGCACTCTGGCCGGCCTCGCCGCCGCCGCGTACACCCGCGGACAGGCGCCCGCAGCCGCCGAGCACCGGCGAGCCCAGGCCGCTGTCGCACGCGAGCGGCGCTTCGCGGAGCGCCTCGCCGCAGCGTTTCAACTGCGTCCGGAGCTCCGTCAACTCGCGCAGCAGGACACCATCGTGTGCCGCTGCGAAGACGTGCCGCGCAGCGCGCTCGAGGCGTTCCGCGAACCGCGCGAGGCAAAGCTCGCCGCGCGCTGCGGCATGGGGCCCTGCCAAGCGCGTGTCTGCGGCCCCGCCCTCGAAGCGCTGTTCGGTTGGCCCCGCGAGGCCCCTCGACCGCCCCTCTCACCCGTCCCGTTCCAAGCGCTCGCCGAGCGCACGTCTCCGATCTAGAAGCAGGAGTCTCTTGTATGCAGTGGCAAGGTGTCATGCCCGCGATCACCACGCCGTTCCTCGCGGACGGCTCGATCGACCATTCCGCGGTCAAGCGTCACGTGGCGTGGTTGATCGACCACGGCGCCACCGGCATCGTGCCGTGCGGCTCGCTGGGTGAGGGCGCGACCCTCGATCCCGCGGAGAAGGTCGCGCTGATGCGGTCGTGCGTCGAAGGCGCCGCCGGCCGCGCACCGGTTGTCCCTGGGATCGCAGCGCTCTCCACGCAGACCGCCGTTTGGCTGTGCCGCGAGGCCAAATCCGTCGGCTGCGGCGGACTGATGATCCTGCCGCCGTACGTGCACAAGGGCCCGGATGGCGAGGTCCGCGCACACTTCGAGGCGATGCTGCAGGCCACCGACCTGACCTGCATGCTCTACAACAATCCGCCGGCCTACGGGTTCGATGCAAAGCCCGAGTTCATCGCGGCGCTCGCGGCGCAGCACAAGAACCTCATGGCCGTCAAGGAGTCCAGCGGCGATGTCCGACGAATCACCGCCGTGCGCGCGTTGGTCGGCCCGCGCCTCGCGCTCTTCGCGGGCCTCGATGACATGGTCGTCGAAGCGGCGGCGATGGGTGCGGACGGCTGGATCGCGGGCCTCGTGAACGCGCTGCCGGAGGAGTCCGTGCGGCTGTTCAACCTGGCGAAAGCGGGGCGGATGGAAGAAGCGCAGGCGCTCTACCGGTGGTTCCTGCCGCTGTTGCGCCTCGACTGCGTGCCCGAGTTCGTGCAGTGGATCAAGCTCGTTCAGGCCGAGGTCGGGCGCGGCGACGAGCGCTTCCGAGCGCCGCGTCAGCCGATTCAAGGTGCCGAGCGCACTGCCGGGCTGGCCATGATCCGTGAGCGCCTGGCGGCCAAACGTTGAGGGCTCGGATGCAAACACAACTCGAGCTGCAAGGAAAGCACTTCATCGGCGGCCGCGAGGTCGAAGCGGGTCCGCGCGCGCTCGCGGCCTACGACCCGCGGACGGGCGGCGCCCTCGCGCCGCAGTTCTGCGAAGCGACACCGGAGGCCGTCGAAGCCGCCCTCGAAGCAGCGCGCTTCGCCGCGCCCGTGCTCGCCGCGACAGCGCGCTCGAAACGCGCGGAGCTGCTGGAGGCCATCGCTGCTGGCATCGAAGCGCTCGGCGCTCCTCTGCTGGAGCGCGCGAGCCTCGAGTCCGGTTTGCCGCTCCCCCGACTCGAAGCCGAGCGAGGGCGCACCACCGGTCAACTGCGGATGTTTGCGCGGGTGGTGCGTGAGGGCGCGTACCTCTCCGTGTGCATCGATCACGGCGATCCCGAGCGTAAGCCCCTGCCGAAGCCTGATCTGCGCTCGATGGGGCACCCCTTGGGCCCGGTCGCAGTGTTCGGTGCGTCGAACTTCCCGCTCGCATTCTCGGTGGCCGGCGGCGACACCGCAGCAGCGCTGGCGGCGGGTTGCCCCGTTGTGGTGAAGGGCCACCCCAACCACCCCGGGACGAGCGAGCTCGTCGCGCGCGTGGTGGCCGAGGCGGTGCACCGCGCGGGGTTGCCCGCAGGCACCTTCGGGCTGCTGCAAGGCACGGCGCACTCGATCGGTGCCGCGCTGGTGACCCATCCGGTGATCCGAGCCGTCGCGTTCACCGGCTCGCACCGCGGCGGTCGTGCGTTGTTCGACCTGGCGACGCGGCGCGCGACGCCGATCCCCGTCTTCGCGGAGATGGGCAGCGTCAACCCGGTCTTCCTGCTGCCTGGGCGCGTGGCCGCCGATCCCGAAGCGCTCGGGGCGCTCGTCTCGGGCTCCGTGACCCTCGGTGTCGGTCAGTTCTGCACGAACCCCGGTGTCTTGGTGCTCGTGCGGGACGCCTACAGCGAGCGCTTCCTGGGAGCGCTGTCGGGCGCGATGGGAGCGGTGCCCGAAGCGCCGCTGTTGCACGCTGGGATCCGGCGCGGGTTCGACGAGGGCCTCACGCGGCTCGCAGGGCTCCCAGGGGTCGAAGTCCTCACTCGCGGCACCGCCGCAGGTCCTTGCGGCGCACGTCCGGCGCTCCTGACGGTCGCCGCGCGGAGATTCTGCGCCGAATCAAGCTTGCGTGAGGAGGTCTTCGGACCTTCGACCCTCGCGGTGCTCTGTGAGGACACACAGGAGCTCCTCGAGGTCGCCGAAGTCATCGAAGGGCAGCTCACCGCGACGGTGCACGCAGCGAGCGCCGAGGACCAAGCGCTGGCGGCGAGGTTGCTGCCGCGCCTCGCGGACCGCGCGGGCCGAGTCCTGTTCGGTGGCTTCCCGACGGGCGTCGAGGTCACGGACGCGATGGTGCACGGCGGGCCGTATCCGGCGACGACGGACAGCCGCGTCACCTCCGTGGGCGGCGCTTCGATCGCGCGGTTCGTGCGCCCGGTGGCCTACCAGAACGTCCCCGAGGCGTTCTTGCCGGAGGAGCTGCGCGAGGTCGGTCCCCCGGGCCTCTCGCGCCGGATCGATGGCCGCCTCTGCTGCGGATGACCGGCTGCTGACGGGCGCGATCGTATCGCGCGGCGAAGTGCGCCGATCGGCGGAGTTGTGACACTCGCGCCGGTCGGCGCGCGCATCCTCGAAGGTGTCCCACATCCTCGAGGAGCCTCCCATGACGACCCGTTATCCGTCGCCGTACCTCAGCATCCGTCTCACTCCGGGCCGCCGCATGAAGCGTCGCCTGCGCCTCGCGGCCGGAGCCCCCTGTTTCCTCTTGGGCGCGGCGGCGTGCGCCGCGTTCGGCGCGGCTTCGGGGCGCCTGATGCCGAACGTGGCGCTGCCGACCGCCGGTGGCACGCAGCTCTGGACGGACGTCGCCTACGACGCGGGCTGGAAGGTCCAGAGGCACGCCTGGACGGGCCACGCGCGGCTCCTGGACCCCGAGGGCGTGCGGCGCGCGTGGGGCGCAGAGGACGCGTGCTGCCGGCGCTTGGAGCAGGAGCGCCCGCTCGTGGATGGGACCCGAGCGCCGCTCGTGATCCTGCTGCATGGCCTCGCGCGCTCCCACCGCTCGCTCGGCGCGCTCGAAGCGCGCCTCTCTGCGGAGGGTTATGAGGTCCTGGCGTTCGAGTACGCCTCGACACGCGCCGACATCGAAGGCCACGCGGCTCATTTGGCGACGCTGCTGGAGCGCCACATGCCGGCGCGCGAGGTGCACTTCGTCACCCACAGCCTCGGCGGGCTCGTCCTGCGCGCGCTGCTGGCGGATGCGAGCGCGCCTTGGCGAGAGGTGCACCGCCTCGGCCGCGCCGTGACGCTCGCGGCCCCGCACGGCGGGGCGCACATCGCGGCCGAGGCGCTGGAGTGGGACCTGCCGGGTTGGCTGCTCGGACCCGCGCTGCACCAGCTCGGTGATGGCCGCGCGGCGGCGCTGCCCGCGCCATCGCTGCCGTTTGCCACCGTCGCGGGGGTGCGCGGCAGCCGCGGGGGATGGAACCCCTGGGTGCCCGGCGACGACGATGGCCTCGTCGCGGAGAGCGAAGCGCACCTCGTGGGTGAGGCCGCGGCGCTGCAGCACCGCGTGGTGCACAGCTTCATCATGTCCGACCCCGAGGTGCTCGATTGGGTCGTCGCGTTCCTCACTGACGGCGCAGCGCCACCGTCGGCTGCAGGCGCGCCGCTCGCCACGCCGGCAGCGTCCCGCCCAGCACACCCAGCGCCAGCGAGAACGAGATCGCTGTGACGAGCACCGTCGGTGTGATGCGGAAGCCGAACGCGACCTCGGTGAAGGTCTGGAAGTTCGTCGTTCCAGTCTCGATCCCGTTGAGCGGCAGGACCGCGAGCGACCCGATCACTCCGCCGAGGAGGCCCAGCAGGACCGCCTCGAAGAGGAACGAGAGGAAGATCGCAAAGGGCCGGAAGCCGGTCGCGGACAGGATGCCGATCTCGTACGTGCGCGCCGCGATCGCAGAGAGCATCGTGTTCGTCGCGGTGAACACCGCGGCGATGCCCATGACGACGCCGAGGAAGCCGCCCAGGAAGATCAGAATCGCGGACAGGACCTCGGTCTGCGCCGAGAGGTAATCGCGCTCCGTCTTGATCGCGGCGCTCGTCTGTTTATCGGCGCGCAGGCGCTCGTCGAGCGCTGCGACGTCAGCTGCGTTCGTGAGCTTCGCCAGGACCCGGTTGGGGCCGAAGCGCTCCAGCGCTGCGGCCATGCGGTCGAAGTCGCCCCAGATCTCGCTCTCGAACGGGCCGTCGCATTCGAACACACCGACGACCTTGAACGGCGTCACGTTGATCGTCAGGACATCGCCGAGGCTGCAGTCCTGGATACGCCCCGTGATCGACTTACCGACGATGACCTCGTCGGAGCCCTGGTTGAACATCCGGCCATCGATCACGCGCAGCTCGTCCCCGCGCAGGCGCAGCGTCGCGGGTTGGACGCCGCGCAGCGGCACGTTGGTCTCGCCGCCGTCCACGCGGTAGCGCCGCACCGCCAGGAAACACTCCATCGCCGCGAGGGGCTGCCCGTCCGGGCCGACCTCGAACTCGGGGGTCGACTTGATGATGCGCGCCGCTCCTTCGCGGGTGAAGGCGCTGACACCCTCGGAGGTCGCGCCGGGCCGCAGCACCACCCCGAGGTCGGTGCGGCCCGTCGCGGCGTAGAGCGAGCGGAAACCCTGTTGGAGCGCGAGCACACCCGAGACCGTCGCGACCGTCGCGGCGATGCCGAGCACCGTCAGCACCGTCGGTCCACGGCGAACGAACAAGCTCCTGAGGTTGTATCCGAGCGGGACGAACTTCATGGGGTCAGTCCTTGGCCGCCAGGGCGTCGATCGTCGTCAGCCGTGCGGCGCGCCAGGCCGGCGCAACTCCCGCGAGCACTCCCAGCCCGACCGCCAGGGCCCCCGCGAGCAACACGGTCTGTCGTTCGACGTGGTAACCGCCGAACATCGATCCGATCGCGACCGCGATGCCTGGCTCGGCGAGCTTCGCCAAGCCGATCCCGAGCGCGCCGCCGAGCACGGAGATCAAAAGCGACTGCTGCGCGAGCACTCGCACGACATCGCCGTCGGTGAAGCCCAGGGCCTTGAGGATCCCGACGTCGTGGGTCTGCTCACGGCCCGCCATCAACATCGTGTTGATGACCGCCAGCAGGATCGCGAGCAACACGCCGCCGCCGATCGTCGACACGAAGAACGGCACGTTGCCGAACATGGTGACGAACTGGCGCTGGAACTCGCTCTCCGAGGTCGCTTGAACGCGCTGCGGGCCGTTCTCGAAGAGCGCATCGACACGCGCCATCACCGCGGTCGGGTCGACCCCTGGGGCGACCTCGAGGATGTAGGTCCCGACCCCCGGCGCTTCGCCCGTGGCCGCTTCGACCGTGTCCTCGAAGTAGTCCCAGTGGAACATGAACATCTTCGCGTCGAAGTTGCGCTGTGTGGGCCGGTAGACCGCCGCGACATCGAACTCCCACGCGACTCCCGGGCCGTCGGGATGGGGGAAGAGCTCGGGGATGATCTGCACGCGATCGCCGACCTTCCAGCCGTATTGCTCCGCGAGCCCTTCGCCGATCACGGCGCTCTGTCGATTGGCGTAGAACGCATCGAGGCTGCCGTCGAAGACCTGCATCTCCGGATAGACGGCCATCGTCTCGCGCGGGTCGACAGCGAACTGCGCGAAGCGATTGCGCTCTTCCTGGTAATAGCCGCCGAACCACTGCCACTTCGAGATCCGCGTCACACCGTCGACCGCGGCGATCTTGGCTTGGTAGGACTGCGGCAGGTCGACGAAGAGGCTCACGGCGGACTGCACGATGAGCCGGCTGGCGCTGGCTGCATCGGCGCCTGCTTGCAGCGTCGTGACGAGCGAGCGCAGCGTGCAGAGCAGGAAGAACGCGACGATGAGCGATGCGACGGTGAGCGCCGTGCGCAGCTTGCGCCGCGCGAGGTTGCGCCAGACGAGGCGGACGAGGTCCATGTCAGTGTGCCGCCCCCGCGCGATCGGTGACGCCCAGCAGGCGGCCTTTGTCGAGCTGCACGACCCGCTGCGCGCTCTCGGCGGCGTGGGGGTCGTGGGTCACCATCAAGATCGTCTTGCCGAGCTCGGAGTTGAGGCGCCGCAGGAGCTCCAGCACTTGATCCGCAGAGTCGCGGTCGAGGTCTCCGGTCGGTTCGTCCGCCAGCAGCAAAGCGGGGTCCGTGACCACCGCACGGGCGATCGCGCAGCGCTGCTCTTGACCGCCGGACAGCTGCCGCGGGCGGTGGCCGGTGCGATCGGCGAGGCCGACGAGCTCCAACGCGTAGAGCGCTCGCTCGCGCCGCTGCGCGCGCGACAGCGACGTCAGGGACAACGGGAGCATCACGTTCTCCAGCGCGCTCAGGACCGGGATGAGGTTGAAGCCCTGGAAGACGAAGCCGACGTTGGCGGCGCGCCAATCCGCCAGCTCTCCGCGGCTGAGCCGGGCCAGGTCCTCACCCGCGACGACCACCTGACCGGAGTCGGGCGTGTCCAGCGCACCGATCAGGTTCAGCAGCGTCGTCTTGCCGGAACCCGAGGGACCCATCAGCGCGTAGAAGCGCCCCGGATCCATGGTGAGATCGAGCCCATCGAGCACGCGGACCGTCTCGCCGCCGCGGGAATACGTCTTGGTGACGCCTCTGAGGTTGATGCCGTTCTGGTCCATGTCACTCGTTCCGCCGCTCGGCGGTGTGGGGATGCGCTGCGGGCGCGGGCTCACGGGGCGCTGACGCGCACCCGGCCGCCGTCGGCGAGCGACGCGGTCGGCGCGCTCACGACGCGGTCGCCTTCGGCGACCTCCGAGGGGTCTTCGAGAGCGCGTCGGCGGCCGACGGTCGCGCCGGGCGTGACGCGCCGGAAGCGCGCCGTGTCGCCCTCCACGACGAACACGCCCTGCACACCGTCGCGTTCGACCAGCGCGGTGCTCGGGACGAGCAGCTTCGGCGCGCTCGCGGGCTCGGGCGTCTCGGCAGTCTCTGGCGGGAACACCACGCGGGCGCCCATCTCGGGGCGCAGCCGCGGATCGAGCACGTCCAGGCCCACGCGCACCTCGATCGTCGCCTTCTGGCGATTCGCCGTCGGCCAGATGCGCAGCACGCGGCCCTTGAAGCGCTCGTTCGGGAAAGCGTCCAGATAGACCTCGGCGGGGCGCTCCTCGACGACCGACGAGAGGCTCGTCTCGGGCAGCTCGACCTGCACTTCGAGCGACTTCGGGTCGACCATCGTCGCGACCGAGCCGCGGCTCTGGCCGCCGAGCGCGTTGGGGGAGACGACCTCACCGACCTCCGCGTCCTTCAACACGACCACGCCATCGAAGGGCGCGCGCACGAACGTCTTGTCGAGGGTCGCCCGTGCGAGGTCCTTTGCAGCGGCGAGGACCGGCAGCCGCGCTGCGAGCTGTGCCACGTCCGCCTGTGCGACTTCGACGTCCGCCTGCGCGCTGTCGACGGCGACGCGCGCGCTCTGGACGCCGGCCTCTGTCGATGCGACCCGCGCGCGTGTCTGGGTGACTGCGGCTTGCGCTTGATCGACCCGCTCGAGGGGCACGCCGCCGCTATCGACGAGCGCGGCGACCCGCGCGAGCTCGCGCTCGGCGAGCCCTTGGACCGAGCGCGCTTCGTCGGCGGCTGCAAGGGTCGCTGCGACCCGTGCTTCGGCCTCGACGAGGCGCCGCTCCGCGGCGCGGACGCGCGCAGCGCTGGCGTCGACGGCCGCTTGGGCCGCGATGAGCTCAGCCTCCGCGCCGCGCAGCGCAGCTTCGAGCTCGTCGGAGTACAAGCGCGCGACGACGGCGCCCTTCTCGACGACGCTGCCTTCGGTGACGTTGAGCTCGACGATGCGACCCGGCGTATCCGCGGACAGCGCCGCGCGGCGCTGCGCGACGATGTAACCGTTGGCCGCGGTGCCCGACGCAGCGGCGACCGTACCGAGGTCCCCGCGCACCACCGCAGCCACCTCGACGGGCTCACTGCCCGCGCGCGCCGCGAGCGCGAGCAGCGGCGCTCGGTACATGTAGCCGGCTCCAGCGAGCACCGCGAGGGCGAGCCAGGGGGCGAGGCGCGAGCGCCTCCGGTGGGCACGGCGCGGACCAGCGCCGCGGTCGATCTGGAGGCGGGAGAGGTCCATGGTCAGAGCTGCAGGCGCCCAGCAGGATACGGCGCGGAGCACCCGCCGGGGACCCGATTGTGGGGCTGGTGCCGGGCCGTGACCCTGCGCTGTGACGCGGGTCCCCTCAGCGCCTCTCCACCGGCTGCCCACCGCCCGGACGCAGCACGTGGCGTGCGCCCGCGGGGAGCGGCCCGAAGCGCTCCATCGAGCGATCCGGCCAGCGCACGACCACAGAGTCGATAGCCGTCACCGCCCCGAGGCCGACGTGCACGTCGGGCGACGAAGCCGCGGCGTAGCTGTCCGCGGTCCGCACCTCCGTCCGCCGACGCACGCCACCGGCTTCGATCCAGAGGACTGCGCCGAGGGCGGGCGCGCCGGAGGCGAGCTGGCAGGCGAGCGTCGCGTAACCGCCGCCAGCTTTCGGCGCCGTGTTGCGCAGCACGTGCGGAGCCGCATCGCGGTTGTGGACGACGATGTCGACGTCACCGTCGCCGTCGATGTCACCGAACGCAGCGGAGCGCGACGTGCGCGCGGGCGCACCGCGTAGGTCACCGGGCGGCTCGACGCGCTCGAAGCGGCGCTCGCGCGTGCCGCGCAGGACGACGTCGGGCTCCGCGAAGGGGTCCGCGACCGCTTCGGTATGGTCGCCGTGTGCGACCCGCCCGTTCGCCTGGAACCCGTCCAAGTGCCCGTCGTGGTCGAAGTCGAAGAAGCCGACGCCGAACCGCGTGCGCTCACGCGAGCGTAGCGCGAGGCCCAGCATCGCCGCGCGCTCGCTGAAGCGGCCGCCTTCGTTGCGGAAGACCGAATCGGTCTCGTGCACGAGGTTCACGACGACCAGGTCCTCGTCGCCGTCGCAGTCGAGGTCGACCGCAGCGACGCCCATGCCCGCTTTCGGCGCGCCCAAGTTGTCCACCGCGCAGCCGAGGCGCGTGGCATCCTCGCGGAAGCGCCCCTCGCTCGGGTCCCAGCGCCAAAGGTGATTCGGGGTGCCGTCGTTCGCGACGAACAGCTCGGGGTGACCATCGTCGTCGAAGTCCGCGGTGACCACGCCGAGGCCGTTGCCGCGTCGCTCCAGGATCCCCGTCTCGCTCGAGACATCGACGAAGCGCCCGTTCCCTTCGTTGCGGAACAGCGTGTCTGGGGTCGGAGCGTCGTACGACTTCGGGCTGCAGTACGTGGGCTCACGCCCAGGATTACGGCACAGCGCCTCGCTCTCGACGCTCCAGTAGATGTAGTTGACGGCGAAGAGGTCCAGGTCACCATCGCCGTCGTAGTCGACGAACGCGGCGCTCGTCGACCAGAGGTCGCCGCCGACCCCAGCGGACTCGGTGACGTCGAGGAAGCGCCCGCCGCCTTCGTTGCGCAGCAGCGTGTTGCGGCCGAGGTTCGTCACGTAGAGGTCGACGTCCCCGTCGCCGTCGTAGTCGCCCGTTGCGACGCCCATGCCGTAACCCGGGTCATCCGCGCCACTGCCCTCGGTGACATCTTCGAAGGTCCCGTCGCCGCGGTTCGCGTAGAGCCGATTGCGGAGGTCCGGAGCGCCCGTGCCGTCTGCCCGGCCGCCTTGGACGAGATACAGGTCGAGGTCGCCGTCGCCGTCCATGTCGAAGAGCGCGACGCCAGAGCTGATCACCTCGGGGAAGAGGTACCTGTCGCGGTGCCCGGACTGGTGCACAAAATCGACGCCGACGGCGCGCGCGACCTCTTCGAACCACACGGGGGTCTCTGGGGTTTTGCCGCAGCCGACGAGCGCGCTCGCAGCGAAAGAGACCGCTGCGTACCGAATGCGAGCTCCGTGTGCTGCTTGTTTCATGGCTGCAGACCCTTCGCTGCGGCGCCGTGGAAGCTCCTTGCCGCGTCACAGGTGCGCTGTCGCTCCGCTGTGCTGCGCCCAGCGAGGCGCTGCACTTCGAGGACGAGCTTGAAATGGTCGAGGCTGGGCGCGCCATCGATTCGACCGAGCGCTTCTTCCAGAACGGCAACGGCGCGCGGCACCTCGCGCGCGCGCACGAGGTCTCGGGCGAGCGCCGCCGAGGTCAGCTCGTCGAAGGGCTCCACGGCGTACGCACGCTCGAACGCGGCGCGTGCGTCGCTCGCGCGGCCGCGTCTCAGCTGCAGCTCTGCCAAATGGAGCCATCCATCGGCCAGGCTGGGGTGTGCCTCCGTCACGCGCCGAGTCGTCTCGAGCGCCGCTTCGTCGCGTCCGCCGATCTGTTCGACGGTGGCCTTACCGAGGAGCAGCGATGCGTTGTCCGGTGTCGCGCGCAGGAGCGATTCCAGGAGCTGGAGCCCCTCGTCGGCTTTTCCCGAAACGGCCAGCACGACAGCCAGACGGGTCGTCGTCCGCGCATCGTCGGGCCGACGTGCGAGCACTTGCCGGTAGATGCTCGCCGCACCAGCGAGGTCCGCTGCAGCGGCTTTGGCGTCCGCTGTCTCGAGGAGCGCAGCGTCACCTGCCTCGAAGGTGTCGAGGTCCTGGGGCAGCTCGCTCCACTCGAGCATCGCCCCTTCCGTGGCGAGCAAATGCGGAGCCGCTTCTTCCAGTCGCCCCGCAGCACGGAGCGCGACGCCGAAGAGGTGGCGCAGGCCACGGAGGTCGGGTCGTCGCTCGAGCGCGGTCCGAACCGAGCGCAGCGCATCGTTCGAAGCGTCTGCCGCGAGCGCGACGAGGGCGAGCCCAGCCGGGCCGTCCGGCCATGCGGGCTGCAGCCGATCGACCTCGCTGAACGCCTTGCGCGCGGCCTCCAGTCGGCCGTCTTCGAGCGCGAGTTGGCCGAGGCGGCGCCACGCCGCCGCGTGCTGCGGGTCGCAGCGGATCGCCTGCTCGAACCGCGCGCTGGCCGCCGCGTTGTCGTGGCCGTCCTGTGCCGCGATGCCGGCGCGGTAGTGCCAGGCCGCGACCTCGGGTTGCAGCGCCGACGCACCCTCGAAGGCCGCGCGGGCGAGCGGCCCCAGCGCGCTGCGCTCGGCGAGCCGGCCGAGGCGCACCCAGCGTCCGACGTCACCGGGCGCCGCGACGAGCGCGGCGTGCGCGTCGCGCAGCTCGCGCCGACCGATGGCCTCGAGCGTCGGCGGCAGAGCGAGCGGCGGCGGCTCGGGCGCGCCTCCGCCGCAGGCCATCAGGACAGCGAGCAGCAGCGCGCCGCAGGGCCAGCGCCGAGCGTCGCGAACGAGGTGGGGAGGGCGGGCCATCGGTCGCACCCCCCAGGTTAGCGCAAGGGGGCCGCAACGGGCGCGCGCCGGGCCCGCCGGTTCCGCGCGCCAGCCTTTTCCCCGTCGAGCTTCCCCGTACGATCCAGGTGATGCAGCCGACCACCGTCCTGCGCGGCGCGACCGTGCACACCGGCGCCGCGACCCTCACCGACACCGCGCTCGTGCTCGCCGGCGGCGCTGTCGCGGCCCTCGTCCCAGAGCGCGAGGCCCCCCGCCGCTCCGATCGCGTCGTCGAGCTCGACGGGCTCCACCTCGCGCCGGGTTTCGTCGACCTGCAGGTCAACGGCGGCGGTGGGGTGATGCTCAACGACGAGCCCACGCCCGAGGCCGTCGCGCGGATCGCTGCGGCCCACCGGCGCTTCGGCACGACCGCGCTCCTGCCGACATACATCACGGGCCCGCGCGAGGGCATGCGCGCTGCCGCGGAGGCCGTGCACGCCGCGCGCCGCGCGCAGCGCGCGTCGGGTGTGCTCGGTGTGCACTTCGAAGGCCCCTTTCTCGATCCGCGTAAACCTGGCGCACACGCGGTCGAGTATCTCCGGCGGCCCGACGACGCGCTGCTGACCACGATCACCGACGCGACGCGCGATGGCGCCGCCGTGCTGTTGACGCTCGCTGCGTGCTGTGCGGACGCCGAGACGGTCGCGCGATTGCGGTCGGTTGGGGTGCGCCTCTCCCTGGGCCACTGCGGCGGGACCGCAGCGGAAGCCTCGACGGCGTTCGCCCGAGGGGTCACATCGGTCACACACCTCTTCAACGCGATGACCCCGCTCTCGAGCAGAGAGGGCGGCGTCGTCGCTGCGGCGCTCGATGCCGCAGCCCGCGGCGATGTGCGCTGCGGCCTGATCCTCGACGGTGTGCACGTCGCGTACGACGTCGCGCGTGTCGCGCTGCGCGCGGCTGGCCCAGGCGGGCTGTACCTCGTCACCGATGCCGTCGCCCCGGTCGGCGCCGAACTCGATTCGGCGGACTTCCAGCTCGGAGGCCAGCGTGTGCGCGTCGAAGCGGGACGCTGCATCAACGAGAGCGGCGCGCTCGCCGGTTCTGCGCTTGACATGCGCACCGCCGTCGCCAATGCGGTGCGCCACCTCGGGTTGCCTCTGGACGAAGCTCTGCGGATGGCCGCCACGTACCCGGCCGAGCTCATCGGCGTGCGCAAGGGACGCCTCGCGCCCGGCTACGATGCCGATGTGGTGATCTTCGACGACGAGCTCGGCCTGCACTCGACGATCGTAGGGGGTGAGCTCCCGTGAGCGCGCTCCACGCGCCCGTGGTCCTCGTCGTCGGCTTTCGCGCGGGGATCGTCCGGGCGGCGGAGGAGCTCGGGGTCGAGCTCGCTGTCGTCGACCGTCGACCGCCGCCCGACGCGCTGCGCGACCGCGTGGCGTTCCATATCGTCCACGAGTGGAGCGGACCCGTCGCGGCGCTCGTCGCAGCGGCCACGCGAGCGCTCGCTGGCCGCGATGTGCTCGCGGTGCTCGCGCTGACCGAGGGCGCCGTTCTGCCCGCCGCGCACCTGCGCGCAGCGTTCGGCGCACCCGGCAGCGATATCGCGACGGCCGAGCGTTGTTCGGACAAGCGGCGCATGAAAGCTGCGGTGCGCGCCGCGGGGATCCGCTGCGCGCCGTACGCACTGGTCGAACCCGAGACCCGCGTCGAGGACCTGGTCGAGCAGCTCGGGCTGCCCCTGGTGCTGAAGGACCCGCGCTCGTCAGGCAGCCGCGGCCAGTGCGTGGCGCGCGACCTCGCGACTGCCCGGCGCGAGCTGCCTGGGCACGCGCTGGCGGAGGGCTTCGTGCGCGGCGTCGAGATGAGCGTCGAAGGGTTCATGCGCGCTGGAGAGCTCGTGTTCCTGAGCACCACCGAGTACCTCGTGCCGCTGCACGCGAACATCGTCCCGTCTGCGGTCGACGCGGAGACCGTGCGCTCGCTGCGCGAGCTCTTCGTGCGCGCGACCGAGTCGCTCGGGCTGCGTGTCGGTGTCGCGCACATGGAGGTCTTCCTCACCGCGGACGGCATCGTCTTCGGCGAGCTCGCTGCGCGCCCGCCAGGGGGGCGCTTGATGCCGCTGATGCAGCGCGCGTACGGCTTCGACCCCTACGCGGCGCTGCTCGCGCTCGTGCTCGGCCGGCCCTTCGCGTTCCCTTCGGCTCCGCGCCGTTTTGCGGGCACGTGGGTCCTGCATCCGGGCACCGGGATCATCGGCCGCATCGGGGGCCTCGACGCAGCGAGCGCCGTGCCGGGTGTGCGCCGCGTCGTCGTGCGAGTCCAGGAAGGTGACCGCATCCTGCCGCGCCTCGGCAGCGGGCAGGATGTCGGTTACATCGACGTCGAAGGTCCGAGCCGTGACGCGGTCGCGCTTGGCTTGACCGAGGCGCGGCGCGCGCTCGAGTTCGAGCTCGAGCGGCCGTGACCGTCACAGGCGCAGCGTCGTGCGCAGCTCCGCGACCGCTTGTGCGAGGCCGATGCGCGAGCGGCGGTGCGGGCCCTCTTCGCGGTCGAGCGCCTCGGTGACCTCGGCCAGGACGAACCGCACGAGCCCCGGCGCGACGAGCCGCCCGTCGTCCAGCGGTGCGCGCTCGGCGAGCCACGCGGCGACCGTGCGGAGCGCTCCGCCGTCGGCAACGGAGCGCGCCTCGGATTGCAACAGTGCGAGCCTCAACGCGAGGCGGAGGCCGCTGTCGGTGCAGGGGAAGGAGCGCGGGCGGGACGTGGGGGAGTCGAGCGTGGCGTAGTGCATCGGTGACCTCCTGTTGCAACCTACCCCGCCCAGCGGGTCGCGGTCGGCTCGGCTCGCTCGGCGCTGCCTGTGATCCCCGCGGTCGCTCACGCGTGAGATTGCCGTGAGTTCTGAACCCCGCTGGAACGTGGCTTCGGCTCGTGTAGGCTGTCGGGATGCGAGTGCTCGTCGTCGAGGACTACGCCCCCGTGCGGGGCGCTGTATTGACCGCCCTGCGGGACGAAGGCTGGAGCGTCGACGCCGCCGGCGACGGCACGGAGGGGCTGCGCCAGGCCGAGACCGGCGGGTACGACGTGATCATCCTCGACGTCATGCTGCCGGGCATCGGCGGCTTCGACGTCCTGCGCACCCTGCGCGAGCGCAAGGTGAAGTCGCACGTGCTGATGCTGACCGCGCGGGACGAGGTCGCGGACCGCGTGCAGGGCCTCGACCTCGGGGCGGACGACTACCTCGTAAAGCCGTTTGCGATGGAGGAGCTCGTCGCGCGGGTGCGCGCCCTCATGCGGCGTGAGTACGACAAGAAGGCCCCGATGGTGACGATCGGGCATGTCGAGATCCGCACGACCGATCACGCGGTCTTCGTAGCGGGCGAGCCGGTGGAGTTCACCGCGCGCGAGTACGCGCTGCTCGAGTATCTCGCGCACCGCGCGGGAGAGATCGTCACGCGCGAGGACATCAAGCGCCATGTCTACGACGATGGCGAAGCGCTCGCCAGCAACGTCATCGATGTGTACGTCGGCTACCTGCGGCGCAAGATCGAGCGCGAGGGCCATCCGCCCTTGATCCGCACACGCCGCGGCGAAGGTTACATCTTCGGACCGAGGGGCGACGCGTGAGCGCGCGCCGCCCGGAGGCCGTGTGAGGTCGCTGCAGGCACGCCTGCTCTCGGGCGCGGTGCTCGGGACGACGGTCGCGTTTGCGATCGGCGGTGTGCTCGTGCACCAGCTCGCGCGGATCCGCCTCGAGCGCGATACCGACGCAGCCCTGGAGCAGTTGCTCGGCGTCGCCGTCGAGGGTCTGCGTATGGAGTTCGGGCGGCGCGAGTTCGTGCTCGGCGGGCCCGTGCGCGCCGGAACGGACCTCTTGTCGATGCCGACGGGCCGCTCCGATGCGCTCTTCGTGTGCCGCACGTCCGAGGGGCTCCTGATCGACGCGAGCGACGAGCTCGGTGAGGCGACGGCTACGATCGACCTGCCCGAAGCCGGGCTCGACGAACCGGCATTCGGCGACTTCGTGCTCGCCGATGGCTCGCGCGCGCGCGGCGCGGTGCTGGCGTTCGAGCCCGAGCGGGTCGGGCGCGATGGGCGCGAGGGCCGCGGCGGCCGCCGCTTCGGGCCCGATCGGCGCCGCGACGAACCCCCGCCCGAGCCCCGCCCTGGCGGCGAAGACGGCATCATTGACCACAACGACGACGTCGACATCGAGCGCATCCGCGCGCGCGGCGCGGGCCCCCCGCGGCTCATCCTGCTGCGCTCGATCGAGGCCCGCGAAGCGTCGCTGCGTTACCTGGCGCTGATCCTGACCTCGACGTGGCTCCTGACGTGTGTCATCGGCTCGCTCGCGCTGTGGATCTCGATCCGCCGCGGACTGCGGCCGCTCGAGGACCTGCGTCGGCGCATCGCGGACCTCGACTGGCGCAGCGGCGCGGCTGCCGTCGAGGTCCCCGGCGCTCCCGAAGAGCTCGCGCCGGTCGTCGCGCAGCTCGAAGAATCGCGCCAGCGCATCGTGAGCGCCTTCCGCCGCGAGCGACGGTTCGTCGGTGATGCAGCGCACGAGCTGCGCACACCTGTCAGCGGAATCAAGGCGATCCTCGAGGTCGCTCTGCGCCGCAAGCGCACGAACGAAGAGCTCGAAGGTTACGCGCGGGAGTGCCTCGGCATCGCCAGCGAGATGGGGCGCGCGGTCGAGGCGCTCCTGACCCTCGGCAAGCTCTCGCGCGGCGAGGTCGCGCTGGAGCTCGCGGACGTCGATCTGCGCGCGCTCGCCGAAGAAGCGTGGAAGCCGCTCGCCCGCGAGGCGGCAGCGCGCGGGGTCGAGCTGGAGGTCACGGGCGACCCGCGCCCGGTGGTCGCCAATCGCGACCTCTTGCTGCGAGCGTTGGCGAACTTGATCGACAACGCGGTGGAGTATGGCGTCGCGCCTGGCACCGTTCGGGTGCGCCACGAGCGCGACGGTGATGCGTCTGTGATCTCGGTGTCGAACGACGCCGTCGAAGTGCCCGCGGGCCTCGAAGAGCACGCGTTCGAGCCGTTCTGGCGCGGCGACTCCGCTCGCACGGATGCGGCCCGACACGCAGGGCTCGGGCTTGCGCTCGTCAACCAGATCGCCGAGCTGCACGGCGGCCACGCGGCGCTCCGCGCGGACGGCCGCGAGGTGATCGCGACGCTCGTGCTGCCCGACGATTGAAGCGCTGATGTCAGCGCCCGGCGCCCGCGAGGACGCGCTCCAACGCCGCTCTCCCTTGCAGGCGGTCCTCGCGGCGTCCGGCGTGCCAGGCCTCCGCGGCGAGCGGCGCCCAGGCGTCGGCGGCGCTCGGTGCGCCCGCCATCCACGCGACGGGCAGGAACACTTCACCCGCGAGGCTGGTGCGGTGCCCGTAGAGCTGGCCGACGAGTGCGCGGTCCTCGGCGTTGGCGAGCGGCGGCGCGATCGGGTGCAAGCAGCGCTCCAGGAGGCGCTGCGCGCGGGCTTCGTCTGCTACGTCGGGCGCGAGCTCGCTCTGCGCCTCTGGCCGTGAGTAGGGGTCGGCGGAGACGAGCCAATGGAACGCTCCGTCGACCGCTGCCTGGAGCGCAGCGACCGTCGGCGGTGCTGCGGACCAGCGGAGCGCGCCAGCGCCGAGCTCGAGCTCACCGGGCACGACGAGCGTGATACGGCGCGCTTCGCATTCCGCGAGCACGAGCCGCGCCGCCGCCGCCACTTCGTCGGGGCGCGCGACGCCGCGCGCTCCGTCGAGCAGTTGCAACGCGTTGAAGCCTGCCAGGTGCGCTCTGCGCACGATGCTGCGCGCAGCCTCTCGCGCGCTGTCCGCAGCGTCGGGCGCGAGCGCCTCCAGCAGCGGCTCGATCTGTACGCCGAGCACGCGCCAATGCATCGACGGTGCATCGACGATGCGCACCGCCGGCAAGTCGATGCCGGTCGGCGCGCCGTCGGTCAGGACCGGTTGCACGAGCTGCAAGAGGCGCGCGCACGCGCGCGCCGCGCCGTCCGCGCTCTGGCCGGAGACGAGCACGTGATCGAGCACCTCGACGAAGAACGCCTCGGGGTTGTTGCTGAGCTCTGGCGGCAGGTAACCCTCGGAGAGGATCACGTCGCCCGAGCGGCCGGGGGCGGCCGCGACCGCGAGGGTGAGCCCTGTCTGTGCTGCCAGGTCGCGCGCCAGAACATGCGCGAGGGCCTCGAGGTGGGGCTCGGCGAAGACGACGCGGCCTTCTCCCGTCAGGGTCAGCGGCGCCCAGCGCGGCTCGACCTGCAGCGGCTCGGGACAGAGCGCCGGCGCTTCGAACGGCGGCGGGCCGCCATCGCCGTCGTCCGGATCCTGAACCGAGACCAAAGCGGCTTGCGCCAACGGGAGCGACAGCAGCAACGTAAGGCCAGAGAGGAGGGGGTGCATGCCCTCCGATTGTGCCCGCTCGCGCCGCGCTTTACGCTCCCCGCCCCTATGTTCAGGTCGATCGCACTCGTAGCTCTCTCGTTCGTCCCAGGTTCGGACAGTGGCGCGGCGGGCGCCGATGCGGCGCTGGCGGCGCTGTTCGACGGAGGGCGCGACCTCGCGGCGGCTCGGGCGGCGGTCGGTCCCGACGGCGCGCTCTTCGTCGTGGTCGTCGGGGATCGCCTCGGCGGCGATCCCGACGCGCTGACGCTGCAGGAGCGCCACGTCGCAGGTGTCGTCCTGGCCGATCCGCGCGTGCGGGCCGCGCTGCCCGAGGGCGCGCGGGTGGTCGTGCAGAGCGCCGACCCGGGGGCGCTCCGCTCCGTCGCCGCGCGCCGCATCGTCGACGACCGCGACGAGCTCGTCCCGAGCGCGGAGAAGCCGCTCCTCGGGCTCACTCCGCCCGCCCTCGCGCGGGTCGACGCCGAAGGGCGTGTCGTCGCGGCCCTGGAGCGCCTCGCGCCGGTCGAAGCGGCCAGCGTCGCCGCGTGGCTCGCGCAGGGGGCGCGCCCAGCGGACGACGACGCCAGCAGGGCGTACCACGCTGCCGCAGTCGCGGTCGGCGAAGCGGCACAGCTCGCGCTCGCCGCGCTCGCAGAGCGCGCGCCCGCTTGGAGCACCAAAGCCCGCGCGCGTATGGCGCGGCCGCAGGAGTTCGCCGCGTACGAGCTCTTGCGCGCTCCGCAGGTCGAGCGCGCCGAGTTCAGCTTGATCGACGAGGCGAAGCTGCGCCTCCTCGAAGCGCAGCTCGCCGACGGCAGCTTCGCGGGCGCCGCCGCCACGCGCGCCGAAGACGCGACGGCGTTTGCAGCCCTGGCGCTGCACCGCACTGGCGCCCACGATGCGGCGCAGCGGGCGACGGAGTGGTTGACCGCGCAGGGGGCCGTCGGTGACGGCGTGCGCGATCCGATGCGCGGGGTGCTCTGGCTGGAGATCCAGCTCGCGCGTTACAGCGCCGGTTGGTCGCGCACGGAGGATGTGCAAGCTGCGGTCGATGTGCTGTCCGCAGCCGCGCTTGACAGCGGCGGTTGGCCTGCGCGCTGGACAGAGGGCGCGGCGTACGGCGCGGAATGGACGACGTCGGACGCCGGCTCCGCCGCCAGTGTGCACACGGGCTTCGCGCTCGAGTCCCTGGCGCGCGCAAAAGCCGAGGGATTCACCGTCGACGAGGCGCTCCTCGCGCGCGGCACCGCTGCCCTGCGAGGTCTGCGCACGGCCGACGGCGCTTATGTGGACCTGCCGCCATCGACGTCCGCCGATTCGAGCGGCGGAATGCGCGCCCTCGCTCTGGCGGGCGAAGCAGCGCTCGTGCGTCTGGACGGCCTACAGCGCAAACCCGCCTTGGCCGCGATCGACGCGTACCTCGCCGAACTCGCGGCACAACGGGCGACGGAGTGCATGGGGGCCGTGGGTCGCCGCGCGGCGCATGAGACCGGGGAAACGCGCGCGCTCGGGTGGCTCGCTTATACGAGGTTGACGGAGGCGGTGCCGCGCCGTCAGTTGCTGCGGCGCGATGGGCGGTTTCGTCGGATGTTGACGATGACGGCGGGGGGGGATTCGACTTGGCTGGACACGCTCGAGCAGGGGTGGGTGGTGCCGACGGCGGTTGCGTTGACGGCGTTCGAGGTGACGCGTTGAGGGGTGTGGGGAGGTTGATGCAGTGCTGGGATGTTGGGGCGGTTGCGTGATGAGGTGTTGGGGTGTTGGGGTGATGTAGTGTTGGGGTGATGGGTTGATGGGTTGATGGGTTGATGGGTTGATGTCTCCCGAATCGACGGCGCGGCTGGTACCAGGTACGACTTTGCGGGCGCCTCCCCGCGCCCTTTCGTTCTCGCCGCGCGCTTGGGGGCGCCCGCGAAGTCGTACCTGGTACCGTTCGGCACCCCGACACCCCAGCATCCCATCTGGCGGTTTTGGAGTGTTGGAGTGCTGGGGTGCCGAACGGTACCAGGTACGAGTTGACGGCGAGGCCCGCGAACAAGCGCGCGCAAGCGCGCGCATGTCCGCGG
>CAYOBN010000016.1:0-76133 GCA_964402175.1 uncultured Planctomycetaceae bacterium
CGCGCGGTGCGCACGAGCTCGCGCGCGCCGCGCGCGGGCTCGCGCGCACCGCGCGCCTCACCGCAAACTCGTACCTGGTACCGTTCGACACATCACCCCAGCACCGCATCAACAACAGCGCACCCCAACACAGCAGCGGCAACAGCCCTCGCCATCCCCGCTGCCGCTCCCCCCAACGCCACCTACTGGAACGTCACCGCCACCGCATCCGTGAAGTTCGACGTCGCCGTGCCGAAGAGCGAGTCGCGGTACCAAAGCTGGAACCGCCACGTCTGCCCCGGCGCCACCACCACCGACCCCGACGGCTGCGGCAGCGCCAACAAGTTCACCGGGATCGAGATCATCCCCGTCAAACCCGAGTTCTGCGCCTGAGCGATGAAGCGGCCGTACGGCGGGAAGAGGCACAGGTCCCCCATCGCGCCGCCCGGGCTCGGTACCGTGCCCGCGTTCGCCGACACGATGAAGTAACCGTTCGAGAAGAGCGGCAGATCCCGCCCGATGAGCTGGAAGTTCAAGTCGCTGACCCGCGCGGAGCCCAACGTCGAGATCCGACCCGGCAGCCCCGTCGAGTTCATCACCGCGGGTCCGCAGTAGTTGGTGCCCGGCGCGTTGCCCTGGCCCGGATCGATCACCAACTGGTACGAGTTGCAGTTCGACGCCGAGCCGCTGAACACCTCGATCCGAACGACCACATCGATCGGCACGCTGCCCGTGTTCTGCCACACGACGACCTCGTCGTCGGTCGCCGAGAACCCGCGCGCGAGGTAGTTCGTCGTGCCGCCGCACGCGATCGTACGGTCGTACAGATACACGTCGACGTCCCCCGCCGCGTGCGAGAAGTACGCGCTGACCGTCAACGTCGCGCCGGGATCGACCTCGACCAAGAAATGATCCGGGTCCGTCTTCGCCACGAACATGCCGAACTGCAGCCCGAACGGCGCGGGCAGCGCTTCGCCGCACGTGTCGTTCGGCTCGAAGAGGTCATCCGGGATCGACAAACACGGATCCGTGACGACCGCGACCCGCAGGTCGTAGTCGAAGCAACCCGCGCCCGGGAAGTTGCGCACCTGTGCGATCACATCGACCGTCGCCGCACCGTTGTTGGTCCAGACGAGCTGCTCGTTGTCATTCGTCGACGTGCTGCTGACGAGCACCGTCCCGCAACCCGCGTTGTAGAGCCGCGCGTCGATGTCACCGTTTGCGTGCACGAAGAGCACATCGACGGTCAACTGCGCGCCCGCCGGCACCGTGATCCGATAGTGATCCAGGTTGTCGTTCGCCGCTTCGAGGTTCACGTACGTTCCAGGCACCACTGCGCGCGCCGTAGCACAAGTATCGTTCGGCTCGAGCGCGTCCGGGAAACACACCGTCGGACCGCCGGTGTACGCGGGCAGGCACGAGTTCTCGGCCTCGGTGCGCATGACCCCTTTCACCGTGGGATGGAAGTACGTCGTGATGTTGGCCGTACCACCGCTGCACAGGTGGCAGTAGCTCATGATCGTCCCCGTATTGATGCACTGCTGGGACGTCTGGCATTGCCCGAAGTAACCCGACGGCGCGCAACGATCGAGCGGCGTCGGGCAGTAGTTGTGGGTGTGCCCGGTGCCGAACTGGTGCCCCATCTCGTGCGCGAACACGATGAAGTCCCAGTTGCCGGAGCCCTGCGACACCGGGAAGTTCACGCCCCCGCTGATGCCGGTGCTGGCCGCAAAGCCGTAGTTCTGGTTGCACAGCACATCGACCCACGCGACACCGCCGCCCAAGTTCGCACCGCTGACGATGTGCCCGAGATGCGCCCCCGCGGGGATGTTGTTCTGCCACGCCGAGCGCAGCTCGTTGAGCAAGTCCCCGGAGCTGTTCTGGCTCGGGTTGTCACCCGCGACCCACGGGTCGTTGTTCTGCGTGTAGAACTGCAGATACGGGTAGGTGATGACGACGTCGATCTCGGTGCGGTAGCGGTTGCTGATCGCGCCGAGGAGCTGGAACATGTAGTTCTGCGCCGCGTTCAGGTTCCCGAAGCGCTGGAAGTACTGGAAGTCCGTCTCGACCGCGACGCGGCACTCGAGGGTGACGCCCGCGCCGCCGAGGTTCGAGGTCGTGACCCCGCCGTTCGGGCTCGCTTGATTCAGCGCACCTAAGCCAGCTTGCACCCGATCCGACATGCAGTAGATCGCGTAACGCGGGTCGCGCAGGTCCGCGAACACCGACTCCGCCCAGATCCGCACGTGCGGTGCGTCCCATGAGCCGCCGTCGGGGACGAACGAGCTGACCTGGAAGACCTCGCCCGCCGAGCGGATCCACCCGTAGGTCCCTGCGCTCGCGAGGCCCAGTACGACCTCGGACCCGTCTTCACCGAGGACGCGGCCCCGCCACAGGGAGAGGTCCCCCGCATCCCATGCAGGGACGGCTTTCCCGTCGACGTGCAGCCCGACCTTCGCGACGTCGAACGGGTTGCGCTCGAGCGCGAGGTCGACGTAGCGCCCGTCGGGCAGCGGCATGCCGAGCAGCTCGACCGCGTCGAGCTCGGCGAGCCCTGCGAGCTCTACGGGTCGCTGGCGCAGCTCGTAGGAACCGAACGCGCCGTCGGTTCGCAGGAGGTCGAAGGGCAAGGGTGCCCCGGTTTGCGCCGGGGCCGCAGCCGCCGTCACGGCGGCCAGCGACAGGGTCCAGGGCTGGGCCCAGGAGATCAGAGAACGATGCATCAGAGTGTGCGCTGGGAGCCGGCAGGCGGCTTTGCCACAGTACCCGACGTCGGCCCCCCCGCCGAGGTTCCCCGAGCCCATTCTTGCCCCGCATCAACCTACGCCACGCCCTCCTCGACGCCGGTGCCGCGCTGGCCCTCGGCGCGGCTTTCGTCGCCCTCGTCTACCCTGCGCCGCCGGCCCTCTGGGCCCGGCTCGACTTCAACGGAGCGCCGTTCGAGGACTTCATCGGGCCCTACTTCGAGACCGCCCGCACCGTGCCGAGCGCCACGGTCCCGGCCCCGGGGTACCACTACCCCGCGCTGCTGGCGCTGCTCCTGGCGCCGCTAGCGGCCCTCGGCCCGGCGGTGGCGTCCTACGCCTGGCTCGCGCTCCAGCTCGCGGCGACGGCCCTCGTCATCGCGCTGCCGCTCGTGATGTGCCCAGCGCGCTCGGGCCGCGAACGGCTCGGCTATCTCGCCGCGGCGGGCCTCGCCCACCCGCTGCTGCACAACGTGTATTGGGGCCAGGTGAGCGTGCCGCTCGCCGCCCTGCTGCTGCTCGCCGCCCGCGCGGCGCAGCGCGGCCGAGGGGCGCAGAGCGGAGCGCTCATCGGCGCCGCGGCGGCATTGAAGCTGACGCCGGCGGTCTTCCTCTTGGGGCCGCTCGCGCGCGGGGAACGGCGGACGGTCGTGTGGGGCGCGGCTGCGGCCCTCGCGCTCGTTGTCTTGCCCGCCCTCGCGGCGCTGGGGCCCGAGCGCGCGCTCTCCTTCCACAGCGAGGTCGCCGAGCGCCTCGCGGCCCTCGCCCGCAGCGCAGCCACCGCAGAGGGCGGCCGCGGCAGCCAGGACGTGGGCTCGGTCCTGTTGCGCTGGTTCGGCCCGACGGCCGCGCCGCTCGGGCGGATCGGCGGCCTCGCGCTCGCGGCGTTGCTCGTCGCGCGCTCGCGCGGTGTTACAGACGCGGGCCTCGGGTTCGCGCATCTCGCGCTCGTGGTGCCGCTGTGTGTCGCGCCGACGTGGTCGCACGGGCTGGCGGCGCTGCCCGCGGCGGCCTGGTTCGTGTGGCGCGACCCCTCCGGCGGTCGCTGGTCGCGGAGCGCCGCGCTCGGGGCAATCGTGCTCGTCTCGCTGCCGCTGCACGCGCTCTTCGCCACGCCGGAGGCCCACGCCGCTGCGGGGCTCGGAGGCGCCGCCACGCTGCTCTTGACCGGAGCCCTCATGCTGCGCGGGACTGGGCCGAATCGAACGGAACCAGGTACGAGTTGACGGTGAGGCGCGCTCGACGCGGACCTTCGCCCGAACATCCTCGCGCGCGCCTCGCCGCCAACTCGTACCTGGTACCGTTCGATTCGGCATCGACCTTGACTTCTCGGTCGCAGCCGCCAGGTGAAGGTGGCAACGGCCTCGCAGCCGTGGGAAACTCTGGGGCTCCCCCTCCGATCCGACCGTGACACTCTTCCTCTTCATCGTCGGCCTCGCGCTGCTCATCTTCGGCGCCGAATGGCTCATCCGCGGCGCTTCGAACCTGGCGCTGCGCTTCGGTATCTCGCCGCTCGTCGTCGGCCTCACGATCGTCGCGTTCGGCACGAGCGCGCCCGAGATCGCGATCTCCGTGGGCGCCGCCCTCGAAGGCAGCTCCGGCGTCTCCGTCGGCAACGTCGTCGGCAGCAACATCTTCAACATCCTGTTCGTCATCGGACTTTCAGCGCTGATCACGCCCCTGGCGGTGAGCCACCAGGTCGTGCGCCAAGAGGTCCCGGTGCTGCTCGTCGTGACCCTGCTCGCGATGGGCGCAGGTATCGACCGCATCCTGGAGCGCTGGGAGGGCGGCGTACTCTTCGGACTGCTCATCGCGTACACGACGTTCTTGGTCGTGCAGTCGCGCCGCGAGCGTTCGCTGCCGAGCGACCCCCGCGCCGACGAGGTCGACTTCGCGCCGGGCGCCCCGCACGTGCAGCCCGGCTCGAACACGCTGCAGCAGCTCGCTCTGATCGTCGTGGGCCTCATCGGGCTCGGCGTCGGCGCCCAATGGGTCGTCGACGGCGCGGTGACGTTTGCGCGCCAGTTCGGCATCAGCGAGACGGTGATCGGCCTGACGATCGTCGCCATCGGCACGTCGCTGCCCGAAGTCGCGACGTCCGTCACGGCCGCGATCCGCGGCCAGCGCGACATCGCGGTCGGCAACGTCGTGGGCAGTAACGCGTTCAACCTGCTGGGCTGTCTGGGCCTTTCGTCGATCGTCGCGCCGACCGGCATCCCCGTGCCCGCGGAGGTGCTGCAGCGCGACGCCTGGGTGATGCTCGGCGCGACGGTGATCTGCGTGCCCTTCTTCAAGTCGGGTCACGAAGTCTCGCGCGCCGAAGGCGCGGCCCTGTTCGCGGGCTGGGCCGGTTACACCGGCTACCTCGTCCTGCAGGCGCTCGGCTGAGCGCCCCCAGGAAACTGGGCCCCAGGAAACTGGGCCCCAGGAAAGTGGGCCCAAAGGAAAGTGGGCCCTGTGGGACTCGAACCCACGACCAAGCGATTATGAGTCGCGTGCTCTAACCGACTGAGCTAAGGGCCCGCTCGAGCGGGGCGGAGAGTTTAACCCGCAGCAGCACGCCAGCGGGGCGCGTATCCTGCCGCGCAATGCAGACGCCCACGATCGATCCCCTGGCCGAGCTGGACGGCCTGACCCGCGCCCTCGACGCCTACGACAGCCTGCGCGCACGGCTCGGGGCCCGGGAGCACACTCCCGCACCCGAAATCTCTGGCTGGTCCGTCGCCCAGCACCTCTTCCACATCGCGTTGGCGACGGACTTGGCGCTGCGCCACGTGCGCTCGCTCCTGGACGGCAAGGGGCGGCTCGTGACCCTCGAAGGCGCGCTCGGCGAGCGCGCGGCGGCGGTCCTGACCTCGGAGCGCACCCAGCGCGGCGTCGCCCAAGCGCCGCGCATCGTCCAGCCGGGCCAGGACGTCAATCCCGAGTTCCTCACGAACGAGCTGAAAGGCGCCCGCGCGGGCGCGGAGGGCCTGCGCTCCCGGGCGAGCGAAGTCTTGGCCGCCCCGGGCTGGATCCCCCACCAGGAGCTCGGGACGCTGAACGCCGCACAGTGGCTGCGGTTCGCGCGGCTGCACGCGCACCACCACCTGGCGATCGCGGAAGAGGTGGCGGCGCGCGTCGGAACGTAACATCAGGCGATGCTGCGACTGCCCCTGAACTCGCTCGTCCGCTCTTCGCTGCTCTTCGTCTGCGCCGCGTGCGCCAGCACCCCCGAGCACGCCCCCACAGCTCGGGGTCCGATCGCCATCGCGACGTGGCCCTTCGGCGCGCTCGCGACGGACATCGCGCACCGTGAGCTCGCCGCCGGCAGCTCGCGCCTCGATGCCGTCGAGCTCGGCATCCGCGAAGTGGAGCGCCAGAGCTCCGACCGATCTGTGGGCCTCGGCGGTCTGCCGAACGCCGCAGGGTACCCGCAGCTCGACGCGTGCATCCTCGATGGACCGGGCCAACGCGCCGGCAGCGTCGCGGCGCTCGAAGGCATCGTGCACCCGATCAGCGCCGCGCGCGCGGTGCTGGAGCACAGCGCGCATGTCATGCTGGTCGGCGAGGGGGCGCGGTGGTTCGCGCTCGAGCGCGGCCTCGAGTCGGTCGATGTCAGCGACCTCGCCGCGAAGAAAGCCGCGTGGCTCGCGCGCACGCCGAACCAGGCCGACGAGGTCGGCGCGGGGCACGACACGGTGACGGTGCTCGTGCAGGACTCCGCGGGGCACCTCGCCGGCGGCTGCTCGACGAGCGGTCGCGGCGGCAAGCTGCCGGGCCGCGTCGGCGATTCGCCGATCCTGGGCGCCGGCCTCTACGTCGACGACGAAGTCGGCGCCGCGGGCGCGACGGGCCTCGGCGAGAACGTGATGCGCTGGTGCGGCACGTTCTTGATCGTCGAGCTGATGCGCCAGGGGTTCACACCGACCGAGGCGTGCGAGGAGGCGATCCACCGCATCGCTCGCCTGGACCCGCGCGGGTACAAGCTCGACATCTGCTTCCTGGCGCTCGACAAACAGGGCCGCTTCGGCGCTGCGGCGTCGAACGACCGGTTCCCGTTCAGTGTCACCACTGCGACGGGAACCGAGGTCCTGACCGTCGAACCGGTCCGGCCGCGCTGACGCGCGACCGGCTCAGATCTCGAAGGTCTCGGCGCGGGCGCCGACGCGCTCGACGATGCGCGCCGCGCGCTCGGCGTCGGGGATGCCGCTGGCGCGCACCGCGTCGACCATGCGCCGCAGCTCGCTCTCCTTCTCCATGTAGCGGTGCACCACCGGGCCGATCGAGTCGGCTTCGATGTGCTCGAAGAAGTCGAGGCCTTCGCGGTACACGAGGCGCGACGAGAGGCTCTTCGAGACGAGCCAATCGAGGTACGGCCGCGGCAGGTCGCGGAAGAGGCGATCCCCCACGGTGGTCGACAGGATGTCGGGCACGTGCTCCAGCACGATCGAGCGGTAGAGCGGGTCGTCGGGAGACCATGTCTCGACGGCTTTGTGCACCAAGTCCGCCGCGCTGTTCATCGTCTTCGAGACACGCGTCGCCAGCTCCGTCAGCGGAGTGCGGCTCCGCCGGCGCGCCTCCGCGAGCAGCAGTGTGCCCTCCCAGCGCGCGAAGCGGCGCAGCTTCTCAAGCACCTCTTCGACGTACTGGTCCTTGATCTTCAGGAACGCCGCGTCGTCCAGAAGCATCGACGCCTGGATCTCGTAGGACGAGCAGATCACGCCGCACTTGTTCGCGGACGAGTCGCGGATGATCAGCACACCCGCATTGCTGAGCTCGACGCGCGCGGCCGGGGTGATGAAGAGGTTCGCGCCCTCGACGATGACGCCGCTGGAGGGTTTGCCCTCCGCTGTGAGGAAGTCGCGCCAGTTGCGCTCGTTGATCGTGTCCGGCCGTCCGCCGCCCGGCACGAACGCATCGGTCACGAGGCGATTGTGCAGCGTATTACGGAGCTGCGCGCCCTCGGCCGTATCGGCGAGCACGACGCGCCCGTGGCGCGACAGTTTCGAGCGATCGAAGCTGCCGATCGGCAAGCCCGCGCGGAAGAGGCGCAGGAGCTCGGCATGGTCGAGGCCCTCAGGGTCTTCGCCGCAGCCGGACCCGTCACCGATCCCGACGATGCGCGCGTTCGAGCCGTAGTCCCGGTCGAGGATCCGGATCATGTTGCCCGCGACGTCGCCGTCCGGGCCGCCCGTGATCTTGACCGTGAACGGTGTCGTACGCGGATCGATGCCGCGCGAGCGCAGCGCGAGCTCGAGGAAGACGTTCACGCCCTCGCTCGTGACGCCGTAGACCTTGTGGTTGATGCCCGCGTTCGGCTTCGAGCTCATGAACGCCCGCGCCAACGGATACCCGCGCCGGTGAGCCCGGGCGACGATCCACTCGATGTGCTGGGGCGTGATGTTCTCGTCCGGCCCGAGGTAGATGAACTCCTGCAGGCCGAGCCGATCCCGGACGCGCGACTTCGTCGTGGGCTCCGGCGTGATCAAGTCGAGGATCGAGTCGGCGAACGCCTTCACGCAGCGGTTGACGTCCGAGGGCACCTCGACGACGACCGCGGCTTTGGCGCCGCCCTCGGGGATGTCCTTGTTCTTCTGCTGCTGCGTGAACGCCAGCTTGTAGGCCTCGTCGTAGAGCGTCTCGGTCGCGCGCTCGTACTGCGCCGGGTTCGAGGGCAGGATCATGCGCAGACCGCCGCGCGCGATCTCCTTGAAGCGCACGTGGAAGCCATTGAAGCCCCGGCCGTGCACGAAGAAGACGCCGAACGGACGCTCGGGGCGACCGGGCGCGACGAGGAAGTCCGGGTCCAGCCGCAGGGCGAGCGCAAAACGGCCTGGCACGAAGAAGTTCGTGCGCCGCACCGCGGCCACCGCATCGACGAGGATCGTGAGGATGGTCTGGATGTTCTCGCTCGTCGCGCGCCGTTTCGCCTCGGCGTGCAGCCGCTCGAGCGTGTGTTCGAACTCGGCGTCGGCGAGGTCCTGCGCCGGGTCGAAGCGCCTGATGAAGAGCGCGATGCACTCGCGCGTGAACGCCAGCTCGCTCTCGAGCGTGCGCCACACCCGATCCCGACCGAACGCTACCGGGTCCTTCTCGACCAGGCGCTGGTGGGCGAGCGCCGCGAAAGCGGTGAAGAGCTCCGCCGCGTCGAGGTCGAGGCTCTCGATCTTCTTCTCCAGCTCGATGACCGTGTGGTCGACCCACTTGGCGCGCAGCAGCTCGTGCGCCACGCGCTTCCACATGTCGCTCGCAGGATCGATCGGCCCCCCATCGGCGTCCTGCACGACGTAGCCGACCGCGATCACCGAGCCGTGCGGCTGATCGCGGATGTCGTCCAGATAGGCGCGCACGATGTTGATGCGCGCGCGCGCCAGGATGCTGGCGCTGCGCTCCAAGGTCGTACGCGTGCGCGCGTTGGCGACGACGAGCGTGATGCGCGAGCCGCGCGCTTCGACATCGGGCTCGATCTCGACCCGCGCACCGTCGGTGCCGCTGACGGAGACGATCATCCGCCACTGGCTCGTGAGGCGCGCGGGCGTCACGGTGAGCACGTACGACGCCGGGCAGTTGTCGATGTGCCTTCGCAGCGCATCGCCGGGGATGTCCTTCGCGTTGTCCTTCGCCCAAGCCAGGATCGCGTCACGCTTCGCCGCTTGCGCGGGGTGCGTGGGATCGAATAGCGGTTGGTCGCCGAACTCGAACGTATCGACGATCAGTCGGCCGTCGAGCGAAGAGTGCACCTTCGCCGCGCGCAGCTTGCGGTCCAGCGAGAGCTTCTCGACGATCTCGGCGAGCACTCCCGGGCGGTTCCCTTCGAGGATCGCGGTCAGCGTGCCGCCGTCCGCGCTGTACACCCGCAGATCCACCGGCACACCCGAGCTCTTCGCAGCGATCACCGTGCGCAGGTGCCACCGCTGGTCCTCGGGCGAGGTGTCCTCGAAGTACCCCCGCGGCATCTGGGAGAGGAACCACGGCACGACCTCCGACGCGGCCGTGGAGAAGTCCTGGGCGAGGTCGGTGAGGAGCGCGCGGGGGTCATGTGGGCGCATAGGGCGCGGATGATGGAAGAACGCGCGCTCGGACACAATCGGGCGCCGCGCCGCAGCGAGCGCCGTCCCACGGCGCGTCCGTCCCGCGCGCGCGGCGTCGCAAGAAGGGACCCACGGAATAGGGTGCCGGGATCGCAGCACCCCATCCCGTAGGTGGTCGCACTCGGAAGACCGAACGGTCGGCGCGCGCAGGGCGAGCGCCTCGCCAGGGCGAGGTCAACCTGCGCCGGTCAGCGCGGCGCCCCTGACAGAGACGACATCCCCGTCCAGAACGACGGCCTCGGGCAGGAACCGGTTGATGACCGCCGCATTGGTCGTCGTGTGGCGCGAGAGCTTGACCGACCGGTAACACCCGCCCGCCAGCAGCGCGAGGGGCAACATGAGCTGGTCCGCTAAGTGCTCACACACGGGAGCGTCGCTCGCCAGATAACGGGCGACGTCGCGGGCGACCATGTCCGCGACACGCTCCGCGCGCAGGCCGCGCTCACCGAACGCGGTGCACACGGCGGTGACCGCGGCGCTCGGCAAGACGACCTGCAGCACGTTGCCGGAACCCGCAGAGTCCGTCACTTCGCGCACGGTGCACTGCGCCCCCTGCCAGTGGAAGCGGTCTTGCAGGACACGCCACTCGCGCTGAGCGACCTCGTGCGGCACCTGCGCGAGGAGGACCTCGACGCGCGCGCGCCCCGCGGCGCCGCGCTCGAGCAGCTCGAGGGCCTGAGGCTCCGTCGCCGGCGTGATGCGCGCGACGAGGCGGCCCCCGCCCACCGGCGCGAAGCCGACGCGTTCGACCGCGAGGCCCAGGCCGCCGCCGAGCTTCGCGATCTCGGGGGCAAACGAGCGCGCGATGAAGTCCGCCGTCGGTGCGAGCGGATTGTGGGTCCCACCTTCGAGCACGACCTCGCTCGGCCCGCTCGCGCGGAGCAGCGGCGGCAGGACGGTCTGCAGGACGAGCAGCGCGCTGCCCGCCGAGCCGACCGCAAAGCGGTACGACCCCGCGCGGGCGGTATCACCGGGATGCAGCTCGACCGTAGTCGAGCCGAGGTTGGCCCCCACCGCGCCGCCGCCCGAGATCTGCGCCGCCGCCTGCACACACGCGAGGTGCTGCCGCATCAGCCCCGGCCGCTTCCGGCCGCCGCGCACGTGTTCGATGCGGACAGGGCGGCGGAGCGCGACGGACAGAGCGAGGCTCGTCCGTAACACTTGCCCGCCCCCCTCACCTTGGCGGCCGTCGAGAACGATCATCTCCACGGTCTTCATCCTTTCACGCAGACGACCTGCCGCAGCGTGTGCACGACGTCCACGAGGTCCGCCTGTGCCGCCATGACCGCGTCGATGTCCTTGTACGCCATCGGGGTTTCGTCGATGACCTCGTGGTCCTTACGGCACTCCACGTGCGCCGTCGCTGCGATGTGGTCGTCGAGCGAGAACTCCTTCTTCGCGCGTGTCCGCGACATCCGCCGCCCCGCGCCGTGTGAGCACGAGTGGAAGCTGTGCGGGTTGCCCTTGCCGCGCACGATGTAGCTCTTCGCTCCCATCGAGCCCGGGATGATGCCCATGTCCCCTTCGCCTGCGCGGACCGCGCCCTTACGCGTCAGCCAGACATCGGCGCCGAGGTGCGTCTCCTTCGCCACGTAGTTGTGGTGGCAGTTCACGACGAGCGTGTCGGCTTTGAACTGCTTCAGCCCGCCCAAGCGGCGCACGGCATCGATGACGTTCTCCATCATCACCTGGCGGTTGAGGCGCGCGAACTCCTGCGCCCAGAGGAGCGCTTCGATGTAGTCCGCGAAGTGCGGCGTGCCTTCGCTCAGGTATGCCAGATCTTGATCCGGCAGACTTCCGAGCACGCGCTGCATGTCCTGCTTCGCCTTCTCGATGAAGACCGTCGCGATGCGGTTGCCCACGCCGCGCGAACCCGAGTGCAGCATGAACCACACACGGTCGGCTTCGTCCAAGCAGACCTCGACGAAGTGGTTGCCCGTGCCGAGCGTCCCGAGGTGGCTCAGGTGGTTCGTGTTCTTCAGCGTCGGGTACTTCTCGCAGAGGAGGTCGAACCCGTCGGCGAGGTGCGCGCCCCAGAGCTGGGTGACCCGCTTCGGCGGCTCGCCCCAGGCGCCCTTGTCGCGCTTACCGCCGCGGCCATGGGCGGCCGAGCGCCCGTGGGGCACGGCGCGCTCGATCGCGTTGCGCATCGGCTTCAGGTTGTCCGGCAGGTCGCTCGCAACGAGCGTGGTGCGCGCCGCGATCATGCCGCAGCCGATGTCGACGCCGACCGCCGCGGGGACGATCGCCCCGAGGGTCGGGATCACGGAGCCGACGGTGGCGCCCATGCCCCAGTGCACGTCCGGCATCACGGCGATGTGGCCGTGCAGGATCGGCAAGGAGGCGACGTTGCGGAGCTGCTGCAGCGCCTCTTCCTCGACCTCGACGCCGCGGGTCCAGGCCCGGATGGGCGCTCCGATGGACTCGATCTCGATGTATCCGCTCATGGTGTGGGTCCCGCGTGCAGAGGGCACGCCCGGGAGCGCTGGAGGCAATGCGAACAGCGTGCCAGAAGCAGCCGATGCGCGTAACCTCCCGTTCCTCGGGGGGTTACGCGCATCGGTGCCGGCGGCGCCCCGGTCCGGGGACGCGCCAAACGTATCAGCGTTTATCCTGTGGGATAGATGATTGCCCGAGGACCCGCCGGCCGCTCACTTGCCGTCCTTCGGCGCCGCGGCCGCCTCGGCGGCTTTGGCGCGCGCGGCGTCGATGGCCATCACGTACTCGTACGGCTTCTCGAGGACCTTCGCCTTGCAGCGCGCGCAGCAGGTCCGCACGAGGCGGCCGGCGATCACGAACTGGGTCGAATCGGCGGACACCTCCGCCTTCGGGTTCACGGCGCAGGTGCCGAGCGGGTAGGCCTTCGCCTGCGACTCGAGGACGGCGGCGTCGAGCAGCGCCGCGAACTTGGCCGGGTCCTTCTGGACCGCCTTCACGCAGCTCGGGCAGCAGACGCGGAAGAGGCGGTTCTGGACGACGACCTCCGTCGCGACGTCCTTGCCGTCGGCATCGACGAGCGGCTCGCCGCTGACCACGCACTTCGTCAGCGGGTAGATCGGCCGCTGCTGGTCGGCGTGGGCCGCGTCGACCTTGGCGACCCACTTGGCGGGGTCCTTGGCGACGACGTCGCCGCAGCCGCCGCAGCAGAACTTCAGCTCTTGGCCGTTCACGACCATCGTCGTGCGGGTGCCCTTGACGTCGAGGGGGCGCCACGAGGCAGCGCACGTCTCGAGCAGGTAGGGCTCGCCCTTCCACGCGGGCGCCTCCTGGGCAGCGGGCTTCTGTTCGGCCGCATCCTGGGCCAGGGGGGCGCGCGCCACGAAGAGCGACGCGAGGGCGAGGGCAGTGAGGGTGATCCAGCGCATGGTGTGTTCTCCACCGGCCGCGGAACGCGGCCGTTCGACGCGCACCATGGTACGCGCCCGCCGCGCCGCGGGCGCGCGCGACGCCTCCGACCGACACTTTCTGGACGTTTCGAGCGATGAGCACCCCCCCCCGCCCCACCGTCATCATCGGCCTCCTCGGGGTCCAGCTCGACAGCGCGGGGCCCGTCGACCGCTGGGACCGCTGGCGCCCGACGGTGAGCCTCTGCCAGCAGGACGACCTGGAGCCAGCGCGGCTCGTCCTGCTGGCCGAGCCGCGGCACGGCAAGCTGGCCGACCAAGTCACCGAGGACATCCGCACCGTCTCGCCGGCGACCGAGGTCGAGCGGGTGCCCCTGGCGCTGCGGGACCCCTGGGACTTCGCAGAGGTCTTCGGCGCGCTGGATGACTTCGCTCGGAGCTACCCCTTCGACCCCGAGCGCGAGGACTACCTGGTCCACATCACGACGGGCACACACGTCGCGCAGATCTGCCTGTTCCTGCTCGTCGAGACGCGCAGGATCCCCGGTCGGTTGATCCAGACCTCGCCCCCGCTCGGCGGCAAACGCCGGCCGAGCGCGCGCGGCACGTATTCGATCATCGACCTGGATCTGTCGCGCTACGACAAACTGGCCGCGCGTTTTGCTGCCGAGCGCCGCGAGGGGGTGGACCTCTTGAAAGCAGGCATCAACACGCGGAACGCCAGGTTCAACGCGCTGATGGACCGCATCGAGCTGGTCGCAGGGCGCAGCACGGAGCCGCTGCTGCTCACGGGTCCGACGGGTGTCGGCAAGACCGCGCTCGCGCGCCGAGTCTACGAGCTGCGCCATCGTTTGCGGCTCACCGCCGGTGAGTTCGTCGAAGTCAACTGCGCGACGCTGCGCGGCGACCAGGCGATGGCGTCGCTCTTCGGGCACGTGAAGGGCGCGTTCACCGGCGCCCTGACAAGCCGCGAGGGCCTCCTGCGCCGCGCCGATGGAGGGCTGCTCTTCCTCGACGAAGTCGGCGAGCTCGGCCTCGACGAACAAGCGATGTTGCTGCGCGCGATCGAGTTCGGTGCGTTCTTGCCGCTGGGCTCGGACGTACCTGTGACGAGCGCGTTCCAGCTCGTCTGTGGGACGAACCGCGACCTCGCCGACTCCGTCCGCGCGGGGACCTTCCGCGAAGACCTGCTGGCGCGCATCGACCTGTGGACCTTCGAGCTGCCGACGCTTCGCGAGCGCCCCGAGGACATGGAGCCCAACCTGGACTACGAGCTCGAGCGGCTCTCGGTTGCGACGGGCCGCAAGGTCACGTTGGTCGGCGAGGCGCGCGAGGACTTCTTGGACTTCGCACGCTCGCCGGAGGCCGTCTGGCGCGCGAACTTCCGGGACTTCAACGCCGCGATCGCACGGATGGCGACCCTCGCCACCGGCGGTCGGATCACGCGTGCGGTGGTCGCGGAAGAGCGCCTGCGGCTCACCCGCGCTTGGTCACGCCTTGCGGGAGGTAGCGGCGCAGCGCCGTTCCCCAGGGTCGCAGCGCTGCTCGGCGAGCGAGCGCTCGATCGCTTCGATGCGGCGCAACTCGAAGAGGTGCTCGCCGTCTGCGCGCGCTCGGCCAGCCTCTCCGAGGCCGGGCGTGAGCTCTTCCAGGTCTCACGCGCCGCGAAGAGCTCCGCCAACGACGCAGATCGGCTGCGCAAGTACCTGGCGCGTCACGGGCTGGAGTTCGCTCTGTTGCCGCGCAGCGGTGACGGCGCCTGACGCCGTCGCTCACGAACCCGCGGACGGCAGCGTGTGCACGGACAGACGCGGTCCCGGCTGCTGCGCGCGCCAGATCCCGAGCCAGCCGGATTCGAGGTCGAGCGGCAGACGCGCTTCGCCCTCGGGATCGACTTCGAAGAGCGGCGGCGTGAGTCCGTGTGCGAGGACGTGCGGCTCCTCGCCGGGGGCGCCGAACTCCGCCAGGACGATGTGTGTCGCCCCCGCCGCGCGCAGGACCCGCTGCGCCAGCTCTGCGGTGCGGAGCGCGGATCCAGGCGGGGCGCTCTCGCCGTCGAAGCCCAGCGCCTTGCCGACAGCGGGCAACGGGCGATACCGCGCGCCCGGCCAGACGAACGCGTGGCGGACTCCTGCGGACCATGCGACGTACTCCCCCGCCGCGCCCGTCGAATGCACCCACGCCGCTCGCCGTCGACCTGCGCGGCACGCGAGCCCCGCGAGGGGTCCGTCCCAATAATCGAGCTGCAGCACCTCTTCGATCGGCAGCACATCGCTGCCGGGGAAGCGCGCTTGGCCCGCGCGCAGAGCAGCGAGGCGCTGCGCTTCGCGCCCGTGCAAGCCCGCGCCTCGCGCCTCACGCAGCCGCTCGAGGCGCTCCAGCGCCGCGAGGCTCAGGCGCGGCTCGGGCCCGAATGCGTCGATCGCGACGACGGCGCCCTGCGGCAGGAGTTTGTTCTCGGGATCGCCGAGCCAGCGCTCCAGCGTCACCCGTGTGTCCTCCTGCAGCGCGACGTGCAGCCATTTGGCGGTCGTCACAGCCGAGGCCACCCCCGCTGCGATGAGCGCTGCGCGCACGAAACGCGACCCCAGCGCGAGCTCCAACGCGACTGCCGCTGCCGGCAGCAGTAGCACCAGGAGCGGCGCGCTGTCGGCGACGTGCCCGTTGCGGTGTGTCAGATACACGAGCGCCCACAGGAGCCCAAACAACGCCGAGGGCCAGAGGGCGCGCCGCCGCGCGGTTTGGAGGAACAGCGGCCCGACGCCCAGCAACATCAGAGCTGCCAGGATCGGTGTGTTCATGACAAAGGCGGTCACCAGCGCTCCAGCCGCGCGCAGATCGAGGGTCGCGACGAAGCCGCGGTAGGAGAACAGCAGCTCACCTTGCGCGAAGAACGAACCCGTCGCGCGCAGCCAGAGCCCGATCAGCGCGCGCGGGATCGCCTCGCGCGGGTGTGTGATGAGGAAGGGGTAACCGAGCGGCACCGTCACCGCGACGAACAAGAGCCCCATCAACGGCATGAGGCGCATTCGCCTCTGCAGGTCGGCTCCGCGCCATCCGATGGGTGCCGCCCACCACGCCAAACCCGGCAGCCCCAGGACCACGGCGCCCGTCGGCACTTCACGCGCGGCGTGCGCCAGCGCGGCGAACACGGTGGCAAGGACGAGCGGCAGCGTGCGCCCCGTGCGCGCATGGCGTAACCCGAACAGCGCGGCGAGGAGCAGCAGCGTCAGGAACGGCGCGAGCGTACGCGCCTGCGTCGACACGTGCACATGGAACGGATCCAGCGCGAGCAAGAGCGCCGCGGCCCACGCACCACGTCCGAGGCCCGCTTCGCGCAGCAGCGCCAACGCGATCCAAGGCGCAAGCGCGCCGAAGAGGGCGGCGACGAGGCGCCCTGCGAGGCGCTCTTCCAGCGGATGGGCAGCGAGGTGCTGCGCGAAACCCTGGGTGTCGTGCCATTCACCACGGAACTTGCCCAGCGCATATCTCGCGGCGAACACCGGCGCGGTCAAGTACGCACAGAGGTACGGCTCGGAGGTGTGGGTGTACCGCGCGGGCGCGGGATCGCGATCGCGCAACATCACCAGCGCCGCATGTGGGACGTCGGCATCGCGCTCGAAGCCGTGGGGCGCGCCGTGCTGCAGCGGCACGAGCCGCGGCACCAGCGCGAGGCACAGCAGCACGAAGCCGAGCCAGGCGTCGCGGGACTTCAGGCGCGAGCGGGATCCCATGTCTCTTTCCTATCCCTTTCGGGGGTCGCGGGGAAGGACCTTGTGTGCGATGCTCAGGTTGTCCGGGCTGCCGCGCCGATCGTCCCGTCATGAGCCTCTCCCGCCGCGAACTCGTCGTCGCCGGACTCGGCGCGCTGGGCCTGCCTCTGCAGGGTGACGGCGCTGAGAGCGACGCTCCGATCCCGACCGTCGAGTTCGGCAAGACAGGGAGGACTCTGCCGCGGCTCGGTCTCGGCTGCCAAGCGGTGGGCGAGCTCCAGGACCACGGCGCCGGGCAAGAGGTGGTCGAGCGCGCCTTCGCCGACGGTGTGCGTTACTTCGACACCGCGCCGGCGTATGGCTGGGGCAAGAGCGAAGTGCGCGTCGGCCGCGGCCTTGCGCGGGCTCCGCGTGAGTCCCTGTGGATCAACACGAAGACCCTGGCGCGCACTCCTGAGGAAGCGCGCAAAGGCCTCGGTGAATCGCTCGGGCGGCTCAAGACGGGTTACGTCGACTCGATCCTCCTGCACGCGATCAACACGAAGAAGTCGCTCACCGAGGTCCTCATCAGCGGCGTGCCCGAGGTCCTCTTGAAGGCGAAAGAAGAGGGCCTCGTGCGGCACATCGGCATCAGCGGCCACGCTGATCCCGCCGTCATCGAGCGCGCGCTGAAGGTCTTCGGGTTCGATCTGTGCCTCGTCCCCGTGAACCCTCTGGACCCGCAGTTGAAGTCCTTCGTGAAGGGCTTCCTGCCGTTTGCGAAGACACAAGGGGTCGGTGTCGTCGCGATGAAGGTCCTGGCCGGCGGCCACCTGCCCAAAGAGCGCGCGAGCGCAGCGACGGTCGGCCAGCTCGTGCGTTACGCCCTCGCGCAGCCCGGGGTGCACATCGCCGTCGTCGGCGCGCGCTCGCTCGAGGAGTGGGCGCTCATTCGGGGTGCGCTGGCCGACCCCCTGCCCGACGAGACCGCGAGCGCGGCGCTCGAGGCCGGGATCGGCAAACACTCGGGCAAATCGACGGAATGGTACAAGTTCGACCAGTGAGCGCGAGAGGCTGAGCCCCTCAGTCGACGCCCACCATCGAGACGACGTCGCGCTCCGGAGTCGGCGGGTCGAGCGGGCGCCACCGACGGCGCTCGTGCAGGCGCAAGATGCCGCGTGTGCCCGCGGAGAACGAAGCGCCGAACATCAGGACCGCCCCCTCGCCGACCTCCGCGCCGTCCGTGTCGACGTTGAACTCGCGCCCCAGGCCGACAGTCAGGTCCAAGCGACCGCCGTTCTTGTAGGTCCACGAATAGCCGCCTTCGATCGCAGGGACGAGGACCGTCACATCGGTGTTGCCGCTTCGGCGCGGAGGGCCGACGTTGCTCCATTCGATGTCGAGGCGCCAGATATCCGCACGCGCACCGAAGTGCCAGCCTTCGCCGTAGCTGTCGATCCAGTGCCGCCAACCGCCGCCGACACCCCAGCCGCTGCCGGTTTCGTCGTCTTGATCGCCGGCATCACCGCGATCCACGAAGTGCACCGCGGCGCGGGCGTGCAAGGCGTCGCGCTCGGAGAGCTCGAGCTCCGCGCGCGGGCCGATCATCGCGCCCGTGGGATAGACCTGCGCTTCGAAACCGAAGTGGGTCGGAGGCGAGGGATTGGGCGTGTGGCACGCAGCGAACGCGAGCACAGCACACAAGGATGAGAGGGCATTCTGGAACATGGATGTCACCGAGCGAGGGGGGGACCGTTGTCGGAACCCTATCCGCCCCACAACTCCATGGCACTCCAGCGAGCTGACGCCGCGCGTCTTCTGTGCCGAACTGGGTCGAGCGCGAGCCGAGACGGATCGTTCTGAATCGGGCAAAGCCGCGGGGCGTCGGAGCGGAGTGATCTCTGCCCGACGCCCCGTGCTGCGTAAGCGGATCGAAGTCAGTGCGCGTCCGCGTGCCGCGCGACGAGCATGGCCGTCGCCATCGTGAGCTTCTCGGCCATCGCGAGGTGCAGGAACTCGTTCGGACCGTGGGCGTTGGAGCCCGGACCGAGCACACCTGTGATGATGAACTGCGCCTTCGGAAACTTCTCGGCGAGGAGGCCCATCAGCGGGATCGTCCCGCCTTCGCCCAAACCGATGGCCGGTGTACCGAAGGTGGCCTCCGCCGCCTCGGTGACGGCCTCGGAGAGCCACGGCTGGAAGGCAGGTGCATCCCAACCTGTCGAACCCTTCACATTCGCCCAGGTGACCTTCGCGCCGGAGGGCGGATCCATCGTGAGCGCGCGCTCGAGCGCGGCCATCGCGACCTCGGGCTTGACCGTCGGCGGGAGGCGGAACGAGAGCTTCAGGGACGTCAGCGGTCGCAGCACGTTGCCCGCTTCGGCCAACGGAGGCAGACCCGCTGCGCCCGTGATCGAGAGGGTCGGGCGCCAGGTGCGCGCCAGAATGCGATCCGCGCCATCGATGCCCATCGGGCGGACCCCTTTGTGGAACGGGTACTTGGTGTGCACCTCGTCACCCAGAACCCCTGCGGCCTCGCCAGCCTCCCGTGTGCGGTGCGCGGGGATCGCGGCGTGCAGCTCGGGCAGGAGGATCTGCCCCGTAGCGCTGTCTTCGATGCGATCGAGGAGCTGCCGCAGCACGCGGAAGCTCGAGGGGACGACGCCGCTCGCATCGCCCGAGTGCACACCTTCGCGCACGGTCTCGACGGTCAAGTCACCCGTGACGTTGCCGCGCAGCGACGTGCACAGCCACATACGGTCGTAGTCACCAGCGCCAGAGTCGAGGCACACGACGAAGTCGGGCTCACCGATGCGCGGAGCGAGGTGATCGACATAGGCGGCCAGGTCGGGGCTGCCGCTCTCTTCGCTCGTCTCGATGAGCAACACCGCGCGCGCGTGACGAGCGCCCTGGGCTTGCAGCGCCTCCAGCGCAGTGAGCGAGGCAAAACACGCGTAGCCGTCATCGGCCGAGCCGCGGCCGTAGAGCTTCCCGTCTTGCACGACCGGCGTCCAAGGCCCCTTGTCGGCGTCCCACCCGGTCACCTCGGGCTGCTTGTCGAGGTGCCCGTAGAGCAGCACGGTGCCACCTGGAGCCGGGATCCCGAACGCGGGGACCTCGACGAGGAGCGTCGGAGTGCGCTCGGGCAGGCGCACGATCTCGACCTTCATGCCCGCCACGCGGCGCTCGCGGCACCACGCAGCGGCGAGCTCCACGGCTCGGTCCAGGTGGCCGTGTTTGGCCCAGTCGCGGTCGAACGCCGGCGACTTCGCGGGGATGCGAACGTATTCGGTGAGGGCGGGCAGGATCGACTCCTGCCAGGCACGACCGATGGTCGTGGAGAGCGCGCGCGTGTCCATGGCGCCAAGGATAACTTCCCGGCGCCTGCTTGGGTCACGCGGAGCGGCGATCCACCGCACCCGACGGATCGTCGGGCGTGTTGTCGCCAGCGATCACGACGCGGTTCCTGCCGGCCGCTTTAGCGCTGTAGAGCGCTTCGTCGGCCGCCTTGATCAGGTCGTCGATGCTGCGCATGCCGCTCTGCGACTCAGCGACCCCCAGCGACATCGTGACGGCGCGGTCGAAGGTCTGATACCGAATCCGGTGGCGCTCGACGGCGTAGCGCAGACGCTCGGCGACCTGCAGTCCAGTCTCGGCGTCCGCGCCGACCGCGATGACGAGGAACTCCTCGCCGCCGAGGCGACAGAGGACGTCGGAGGCGCGGAGCTGCGACTGGAGCGTCAGGCCCGTCTCGCGCAGGACCACATCGCCCGCGTCGTGCCCGTGCTCGTCGTTCACACGCTTGAAGTGGTCGATATCGCACATCACCACCGACAGCGGGCGGCCGGTCCGCTGCGCGCTCTCCCACTCCTGCTTCAAACGCTTCATCGCGTAGCGCCGGTTGGGCAGCTCGGTCAGGGTATCGGTCAGCGCTGCGGCACGCAGCTTGCGCGTCATCACACCGAGCTCGGCGACCTGCCGGAGGCGCGCCCGCTCGGAGTCTTCGACGCGTTCGCGCAGCTGGATCATGCGCTGCGCAGCCCGCACACGCGCGATCAGGATCTTCGGATTGAACGGCTTGACGATGTAGTCGTCGGCGCCCGCGCCGAACGCCTCGACGACCTGCTCGTCGTCGTCGCGCGCGGTCACGACGATCACGTACATCTTGTTGCCGGCTTGACTCCTCCGCAGGTGTGAGCACAGCTCGACACCCGTCATCTCCGGCATCATCCAGTCCGTGATGACGATCTGCGGCACTTGCTGGAGGGCGACCTGCAGACCCTCGCGGCTGGACGACGCTGTCATGACGTCGTACCCCTCGCGCTCGAGGTGGTGACGCAAGAGGCGCAGCATGTTCAGGTCGTCGTCGACGAGCAAGACACGCGTTGTCCTACGCGGCTGGCCATCGCGGCCGAGGGTGTCGAGCGGCGAATCGAGCTCCGGGCTGTAGAGCCCTGTCTCGCTCTCCTCCACCGACTCGCGCGCGCGGTCCGAGGGCATCTGCAGGAGGCGCGCCGAGCGCAACCCGCGGCGCTCGAACTCCATCGCTGCATCCTGGAAAGAGCGGTCACAGTCGACCGGCACACCGATCAAGGCCCCCCACTCCCGCCAGCTCGGTAGAACGGCGTCGCACAGGGCCAAGAGCGCGTCATGGCGCAGGCCCAGGTCCTTGGCGAGGTGCTCCAGCGACAGGAAGTGCCCGCGCCAGCGTGCGTCGTCGAGCTGCCAGCTACCAGTCAGCACCCGTGCGATCTGGCGCCCCGCACGCACCAGAGAGAGGAGCTGGTGGCGATCTTCGTCCGTATCCTCGCTGTTGTCGTCCTTGGTGGGCTCATCGCGAATGCGCAGGAGAGCGACCTCCTGGAACTCACGCGGAAGGCCCCAATCGGCCAGCATGGCCGCGGACACTTCGAGGTGATCGATGCCGAACGCCCGCGATTCGAGGCGCGCGAGCGCGGCATCCGGGATCCCCGGGTGTTTGCCGAGGATCTCGGAGTAGCGCTCAGGGTGCACGCTCGCGAGCGCGATCTTCCCGACGTCGCAGAGCAGGCCGCACGTGAAGCCCGCGGTCGGATCGACGTAGCGGTGGATCTGCGCGAGGAGATGCGCAGAGACTCCGCACGCCAGCGCATTGGACCAGTAAGCGTCGTAGTCGAAGCTCCTCGCGCGCCCCCGGCGGTTGTCAGAGACGAGCGTGAAGCCCAAGGCCACGTTACGCACGGCGCGCGCACCCAGGCGCATCGCGGCTTGGCGGACGGTGTCGACCGCGGGGAGTCCGTCGCGATCTGCAGCGTTCGCGATCTTGATGATCCGACCAGAGAGCGCCGGGTCTGCCTGGATCGTGCGTACGAGCAGCTCCTGGTCGTGATCCTCGGCCTTGGTCAGCTCGAGGATACGCAAGCCGATGGCCGACGGGGAGGGCAAACTCCCCGTCAGTCTGAGCTCATCGAACTTACGTCCTAACACGTGGTGTGGGTGCGACCTCAGGCCGCGCGGTAATTGTTTTTCGAAGGCGGGCCAGCGTCCGCGACATTTGCCATCGCGTCCCAACGCCGGACTTGGTTACGGCCGCCCGCTTTCGCGGCATAGACCGCTTCGTCAGCCGCTTTCAGCATCTCCGCGATCGAATCGAACTTCAGATCGGAGCCGGAGACCCCCAGCGATGCGGTGACGTTGCCACGGTCGAAGACTGGGTTCGAGATGCGGTGCCCCTCGATCGAGCTACGGAGCCGACCGGCGACACGTACGCAGTCGTCCGTGGCAGTGTTGCGGCAGATGACAAGGAACTCTTCGCCTCCGAGCCGGCAAACTTCGTCCTCTTCACGTAGACAGCCCTTCAGGATCTGAGCCGTCTCTTTCAGGACTAGGTCACCGATATCGTGACCGTACATGTCGTTGACGCTCTTGAAGTGATCGATGTCGAGCATCACGACACTGACCGGCCGTCCGGAGCGCTGCGAGGCCGCCCATTCGCTCTCCAGGCGCTTCATCGCGTAGCGACGATTGGGCAGATCCGTCAGCGAATCGGTCAGCGCTGCCGCCCGTAGCTTACGCGTAAGCCGTCCGAGCTCGGCCACCTGTCGCATGATGGTCTGTTTATCCGCTTCCGTCTTTCGCTGTAGGCGTGCGAGGCGGATGCCGCCTTTTATGCGGGCGCTCAGAACACGCGGTAGGAACGGCTTGGTGACGAAATCGTCTACGCCCGCATCGAAGGCCGCAACGAGCAAGTCGTCGCTCTGGTTGCCCGTCAGCAACAGGATGTACATCGCAGCGCCGGCTTCTGTGCGGCGCAGCGATCGGATGACCTCGAGGCCATCCATATCGGGCATCTCGTGATCGACGATGAGCACGTCGGGGGTATTGCGCAGAGCGACCTTGAGACCCTCTTTGCCGCCGCGCGCCATTTCGACCTGATACCCGTCGTTCCGCAGGTGCTTGACCAGCAGCCGTAGTGAGACCGGGTCATCGTCGATCGCCAGGACGTTGAACCGTTCCTCCGCGACCGCACGAACGGGCTCGGTCGCGCGCTGCGTGCGCTGCGTACGCTGAGGGGCGTCCATGCCCGAGTCCGTTTCGGTCTTGGGCGGCGCCTCCGGAATCGGGGCCGTTCGAGTCAATGGACACAGGTCCGCCTTCACCGGCGCGGGGCCCGCGGCGGTCGCAGAGACCTCGTCCCCCGCGCGCGCGAGCGCCTCGCGGGCGAGCGAGATCGAGTTGAAGACGTGGCTGAAGCGAATGCGCTCGGCGGTGATGTCGAGGCTCTCACCCCATGCAGCCCATTCGTTGGCGCAGGTATCGCAGAAGCGCTGGAAGCTCGTCTCGTCGAGGCCCAGCACGTCGCGAAGGTGATCGAGGCCCTCACCGAGGCGCACGAACTCCCGAGTCGACGTCGCTTCGTCCGTCACGCACGCTTCGGCGATAAGGGTCGCAAAGCGCAGGGTCGTGGCGAGGTCCTTCATCTCGATCACGTCCGAGCGCGGACGACGATCTCGAGTGAATGCACCGATCGAAGCAGAGAAGCGCTCCGGCAGGCCCCAGTCCTCGAGCATGCACTGACCGACCTCCGAGTGGTCGATGTTGAAGTGCTCGCGCTCGAGGGTCAGGAGGAGCTGCATGTCGCGCCCGGCATCAGTGCACAGGAGCTCGCTGTAGGGCTCGGAGTAGACCGAGGCCAGCGCCAAGAGGCCGATCTCGCTCAACAGGCCGCAGATGTAGGCCTCTTCGGGTTTGCCGATCATCCGGACGCGATACAGCGTCTGCGCAGCGACGGCACGAGCGAGCGAACGCGCCCAGTACAGGTCGTAGTCAAAGGCCTTGCAGGTGCCCGCTTTGCGCACCGACACGAGCGAGAACGCGAGCGCGAGGTCGCGGACCGTACGGCTGCCGAGGCGCATGATCGCCTCGGATACCGTCGTCGCCGGCTCCAAGCCTGCATTGCTAGCGGAGTTCGCAAGCTTGAGAATGCGCCCGGTGAGCGAAGGGTCCGTGCGGATCGCTTCGCCCATCTCCTCGGCGCTGTAGTCTTCCGTGCGCGTCAGCTGCAGGATACGCATCCCGACGCCTGCTGGCGACGGGAGGTTCCCCGACAACTTGAGTTCTTCGAAGCTCTGGAGCTGCATGGCGCTATCTCGCGTTTGGGATCAGCGGCCCTGCAGCTTCGCCAGCGCGTCGGCGACCTCGGGGAACATACGGGTGACACGGCGCGCCGGCGCAGCGACTTCGCGCTGTTGCCGGGCAGAAGCTTCCAACTCGCGGCACGCGGCCGAGAAAGGCAGCGCGCCCAGGTTGGCCGCGGCGGACTTCAACGCGTGTGCAGCGCGCCCGATCGCTTCGACGTCGCCGCGATCGAGGGCTGCGAGGATGCCCTGAACGCGCCGTCCGGCGTCATCGACGAAGAGCTCGACGAGCTCCTGGAGCAGCCCCGGGTCGTCCTCTCCCCCGAGCTCGACGAGCGCCGCAAGCGTCTCCTTGTCGAGGATGGCGCCCCCGCCGACGTCATCGGAATGGAGCAGGCCTTGCGCGAGGTTGGGGTCGATGGTCATAGGCGGGGCTCGGGCAGGTCACGGTTCGCCGGGGAAGACAGCACAGCCCCCTCATCGGGCGCCGGGGGCGACGACCTTTTGCCCGTCGGCCGGAAGCGTCGTCGAGCGCCGAGTCGCCTCACTCCGGGACGTACCCGAAGCGCGCCCGGAAGGCCGCGACGAAGGGGCCCTGGACGTCCGCCACCGAGACCCCTGGCACGTGATCCGCGAGCCGCGTCATCACCGCCGCGTCGAGCCCACAGGGCTGGAACGTCCGGAACGGCCCGAGGTCCGTGTCGACGTTCAGCGCGAGCCCGTGCCATGTGACCCAGCGCCGCACCGCGACCCCGATCGACGCCACTTTGAGGCCTCCGATCCAGACCCCGGTATAGCCCTCGCGCCGCCCGCCCGCGACCCCGAACGCCGCCAGGGTGTCGATCCCGACCTGCTCGAGGTCACGCAGATAGCGGTGCAGGTCGCGCCGGCCCAGGCCCAGCTCGATGACGGGATAGGCCACGAGCTGCCCAGGCCCGTGGTAGGTCGCTTCGCCCCCCCGCTCGATCGCCACGATCGGGAACGGCACCCCCGCGGCGTCGCCGGGCGGCGAGCGCCGCCCCAGTGTCACGATCGGCTCGTGCTCGCAGAGGAGCAGCCCGTCCGGGACCTCGCCCGCGAGGCGCGCGGCGAGGCGCTCCTGCTGGAGCGCATACGCCCGCTCCCAGGGCACTCGCCCCAGCTCGACCACCTCCAGCTCCGCGGACATGGCGCGAGAGGGTACCAGAGCCCCGGAGAGCCCGCCCCATCGGTTACGGTTCCGGGCCGATGGACGAGGCCCCTGACCCGAGTCGCGTGATCGCCGCGTTGGCGCGGGACGGGGTCCGCCTCGAGCTGCGCACCGTCGACCTCTGCTTCTTGGCTGCGCTCTATCTGCGCGCGGACCGCGCGGCGCTCGCGTCCTTCGACGAAGACACTCTGCTCGACCTCTTCGAGCAGGTCTGCGAGGTCGCGGAGCCCAGCGCCGAGAGCCCCCGCAAACGCGCGACGTTTGCGATCCAGAGGCTGCGCGAGCAGCGCATGCTGGCGCGTGTCGACGGGGCTGGGATCGTGCGCGCAGGCGAATACGCCCTGTCGCGGCTCGCGGCGGCGATCGTGCAGTTCTACATGGCGGACGAGGCGCTGACGCGCGAGAGCCTCACGCTCCTGACCGGCACGCTGCGCGCTCAGCTCGCCGAGGTCCTGACGGCGGCGCGGCGCGCGGAGACCGACGAGGACTGGCAGACTGGAGTGAGCGGCCCGCTGCGTGTGACCGTCGCGGACCTCGTCTCCGGGATCGAACGGCGCCAACGCGGCCTCGACGCGCAGCAGGAAGAGGTGCAGGCAGAGATCGCGAAGCTGCTCACCGCGGACTGGTTCAGCGCGGTCGATCGCTGTCAGACGTTGCTGGACACAACGACCCGCACGCTGAGCGAGCTCAACGAGGTGCTCTTGCGCGACACCCACCACTTCGTGGCGCTGCTCCAGGACATCCAAGCCCTGGCGGACCATGCGCAGAACCACGGCGCGGTCGCCGCCGTCCAGCGTGTCATCGAACAGGTCGATCGCATCGCGGCGTGGGGCACTTCGCGCCAGCGTGCGTGGTCCGAGTACTACCAGTACGTGCACCGCTATCTGCGCGATGTCGTCCGCCTCGATCCGGATCGGGCCCTGAGCCAGCGCCTGCGCGATCAGCTCGCCGCGTGGCCGACACGCAGGTTCCACCTCTCTGCGGCCTACGCCGGGCCGATCCGTGTGCTGCGCCCCCTGGAGGCACGGATCGAGCGCCCGCCGGTCCAGCGCCCCCGGACAGAGCGCGAGTCCATGCCCGAATGGGTGGCCGCCGAGGACCCGCACGCCGTCCTCGAAGCCCTCGTCCTGCGCGCGTTGCGCGGCGGCGCGGTCGATCTGGCGCAGGTCGCCCGTGCGGTCCTCCCCGAGCTCGCGGAGGACGCACACTACGGCGCCTTGGGGCGCATCGCAGAGGTCCTGGCCCGCCTCACGCGTGTGCATAGCGAACGCGAGCGCCCCTGGGTCCTCGCAAACGAGCGCTTGCTCGTGGAACAATGGCAGGTCGAAACGCCAGAGCGCCCGTGACCGACTCCACGTTTGTTTCCCTGGGCAGAGCCCTCGAAGACGACCTGTTCCCGCAGGTCGATCTCGTCCTGCGCCGCGGCCGTCATGTGGGCCGCGACGACGGCGCTGCGTACGACTACCTCGTCGATGCCGCCGCCCACCTGGAGACGTTCTATCGCCGCTTCGGCTGCGAGCTCGTCCATCAGAGCGACGGGTACTTCTACCTGCTGCCCTCCGGCGAGCGCCTCGGCAGGCGCCACCTCTCTGCGGGCGAGATGCTCGTCGGGCAGACGCTGGCGCTCTTGTACCTCGACCCCGCCACCCTGCAACACGGCGGGACCGTGACACGCGAGGCGCTGCTGCAGCGCCTCTCGGGCCTGCTGGGCATCGAAACGCTCGTCAAGACCCTGCAGCCACGGAAGCGGCGCTTCGACGAGCGTATCGCGGCAGAGACGATCCGCACCCAAGTCGGCGAAGCCCTGCGACGGCTCGGAGACCTGGGTTTCATCGAGCTCCTCGATGAGGGTCACCTGCGGCTCCGACCGGCATTGATGCGCTTCGCCGAACCGGTGCGCGGACTCAGCGATCCCGATGCGGCGCTGGAGCGCCTCGTCCGCAGCGGCGAAGTGCTGCTTGCGGAAACAGAGGCGACCCGTGACTCCGGCGATGATTCGGCGGATGATGGCGCCGCTGCGCTCGGCGACGCGAGTGAGGAGGCCGAGGTATGAGCCGCACTCGCGCTGAAGCGCTGGCGCTCGTCAATTGGAAGGGGGTGTTCTACGAGCGCTACACCCTGGACCGTCACGTCACCGCGCTGGAAGGCGCCAACGGAGCCGGCAAGACGACGGTGATGATCGCCGCGTACGTCGTGCTGCTGCCGGACCTCGCCAGGCTGCGCTTCACGAACCTGGGTGAGACCGGCGCGACCGGCGGCGACAAGGGCATCTGGGGACGGCTCGGCGAGCGGGGCCGACCCTCCTACGCGGTGCTCGACTTCGCGCTGCCGCGCGGCGAGCGTGTGCTGGCCGGGGTGCACCTCGAGCGCAAGGGTGAGCCCGCGCTCGACGCGACGCCCTTCATCGTGACCGGTCTCGCCGACGACGTGCGGTTGCAGGATGTCCTGCTGGTCCAACACGGCGACAGCGAGCTCGTCCCGGAGCTCTCCGAGCTGCGTGAGACCGCGGCTCGCGCGGGCGGCCGCTTGCAGTCCTTCAACACCGCGCGCGAGTACTTTGCGACGCTCTTCGAGCTCGGAGTCACCCCGCTGCGCCTCGGGACCGACGAAGAGCGCAACAAGCTCAACGAGATGCTGCGCACGAGCATGACCGGCGGCATCTCGCGCGCATTGACGAGCGAGCTGCGGACGTTCTTGCTCAAAGAAGAGGCGGGGCTCGCCGAGACCCTGCAACGGATGCGCGCGAACCTGGATGCGTGCCGCCGCACGCGGACGGAGGTGCACGAGGCGCGCCGCCTCGAGCGCGAGATCGGCGGCGTCTTCGAGGCGGGCCAGGTGATGTTCGCTGCGGCGTTCCTCGCCCTGCGCGAGCGCGCCGACGAACAGACCCGCCGTGTCACCGAGGCAGAGGCCGCGGAGCTCGCTTCGGCCGAAGTCTGGGAGGCCGCGGAGGCTGCGCTCGGCTCGACGCTCGCGTCGCTCGACCAGCTCGACGGACAGCGCATCGCAACTCAGACCGCACTTGCGGCCGCTGAAGCCCGTTATCAGAAGCTCACCTCTGCGCTGCTCGCCCTCGCAGAGCTGGAGGTATGCCGGGACTCTCTGGCCGCGACCCTAGAGCGCCTCGAATCGGCGGACACCGCGCGCGGCGCAGCCCGCGCGCAACTGGAGCGCTGTCGCGCGGATTCACGCGCGGCGGAGGAAGGTTACAGCCGCGCCGCCGCGGGCCTGGCCGACCTGCAGCGGGGTCTCGAAGAGCTGCACCGACGCGCGGGTGCCTACCGGCACGTGACGCGGCGCCTCGGCGAGGCGCGCGCGACCCTCGGCCCGGAAGGCCTGCCCTCGCAGACGGAGACGGGGTTCAGCGACGACGCCGGTGCGTGCGACGCGCGCCTGGATGCGGCGCGTGCGGAGCTGCGCCGGACGGACGACGAACGCCGCGAGGTTTCGACCCGCTCGGCGGACGCCGAGAGCCACGCCAAACGACACTCCCTCGCGCTGCGCGCGCTGGAGACGCTCGCCGGTGCGCCGGCGACGGTGGAGAACGCGTCGGCGCTGGCCGAAGCGGAGCTCGCGCGTTTCCGCGCCGCTGCGTTGCTCGCCAGCCGCCTCCCTGCGATCGAGCAGGACCTCGCCGAGGCGGAGCACCTCGCGGCGCGGCAAGCAGCGGCGCGTGCGCGCGCCGTGGAGCTGGGCCTTGACCCAGCGCAGCTCGCGCCATCCGCCCGCGCGGCGCTCGGCGCGTCGCTCGAAGCCGCAGAAGACGCACGCAGGGGCCACGAAGAGGCGGCCCGTGCCCACACGAGCGCTGCAGCCGATGCGCTGCGCCGCTCGCGCGAGCTCTCGGTTGCGCACAGTGCGCTCGTCGCGCAGCAGCCGGAATGGGCCGCGTTCGCGGAGCGCGCCGCGAGGATCGCGAGCTTCCTCGGAGCACCGCTCGACGACCGGGACACGCTGCGGGACGCACGCGCACGGCTGAGCGACCTGCTCGCGGCCCTGCGCGCTCGCGAAGCCAGCCTCGGCGCGGAGGCAGAGCAGCTCTTGGAGACCGCGCGCGAGCTCTCGGCCGCAGGCGGGCCCTACCCCGCCGAGCTCTTGCGTTTGCGCGACGCGTTGGGCGCGACGCTCTTCGCTGCCGCGTTCGAGGACGTGGGGCTCGACGAGGCGGCGCTGCTCGAGGCGCGCCTCGGGAGCCTCGCCCAAGCGCTGGTCGTGGACAACGTGGAAGCAGCGGCGCTGCAAGCCGCCGAGCGCAGTGAGGCCCTCGAACAAGTCATCTTCGTGCCCCGCGACGCCGACGCCCTGGAGCTCTCGGCAGCGACGCAGGACGATCCAGGCGCGCGCGACGTCTGGGTGCATGAGGGCGTGTCGCTGCGCGTGACCCGCAAACCCGACCATCCGCGGCTCGGACGGCGTGCCCGCGAAGCGCGTGCGGAGCAACTGCGCGCGCTCGCGGAGCAGCGCACGACTGCTCTGGATGCGGTGCGCAGCGAGCGGCGACAGGTCGAGCGCCTCGTCACGGACGGCGACGCCCTCCTCGCTGGACAAGCGGTGTGGCTCGCGGGTGACCCCGCGCCCCGCATTCAAGCGCTAGCGAGCGAGCTCGAAGCCTGTGCGTCCACTGTGCGCGCCTCCAACGAAGCCGCGCGGACCTCGGAGCTGGCCGCACGCGCCGAAGCGCCCCGCATCGAAGCGCTGCGGGCGCTGCTGGGTGAGGCGCTGCTGCTGGACCCGCCCGACCACGGCGAGCGTCGCGCGCGATTGGCGCAGGAGCGCGCGGATGCGTCGGCGGCGCGAGAGCGTGTCACACACATGGCAGAGCCCGCAGCCCAGATCGAGCGCGAGCTCGCGACCTTGCGCTTGCCACCTCTGGCGCCCTCTGCCATCGCCGCGCTGCAACAGCGCGCCGACGAGCTGCGCGCGCGGCGCAACACGCTCGAAGCCGGGATCGAGGCCTTGGAGGAGGTGCGCGCGAACCTGCCGGCCCTCGGTTGGAGCGAAGCGCCGCGCCGCCTCGCCGACGAAGAGCGCCTCTTGCCTGCTCTGCGGGCGCAGCTCGACGAAGCCGCTGCGTTGCGCCGCAGCGCCGAAGCCGCAGCGGAGCTGGCGCAGGCGCGCCTGGACGAGCGCACGGCGGCCTTCCAGGACGCCGACGGCGATCGGCGCGTCGCGGCGAAGGCCCATGCTGCGGCCGACGAAGCGTTCCGAGCCATCGGCGTCGCCGAGCCGACCGAGTCGGAGCGCGCCGCAGCTCACGCCGAGGCCGACCGACACACACAAGCTCTCGCTGCTCACGAAGCGCGCCGCGACGCGCTGTTGACGGCGCGCGGCCGGGACGAAGCCGCGGTGCGCGAGGCTGCGGCGCGGCTCGCCGAGTCCCGCGAGGCGTTGACCGCAGCGCGGCGCGAAGCGGAGCCCGCTGTCCGCCGCTGGAACGAGCTCCGCAAGCGTGCGGAGGAAGCCAGCCTCGTCGGCGGCCTCCTCGACACGACCGGGCCCGCCCATGAGCTGGCCGATGTACGCGGCCACGTGAACCTCCTGCACGCAGCCCACACGCGCCGCGAGGTGCTCTACGAGCGCCTGCGCGCAGCCCACGGAGGCGCGGCGCTGCTGGCAGAGTTGCAGCTCCGTCGCGACGTCAGCGATGCGGCCTTTGCCGATGTCTTCGTCGACCTCTGGCTGGCCGTGCGCGACTGGCTGCGCCGACGGCTGCCGGCGCAGATCGCCGAAGTCGATGACCCCCGCGAAGCGCTCCAGCGCCTTGCGGATCAGCTCAACGGCCTCGAAGAGCGCCTGCAGCGCCAAGAGGACGACCTACGCGGCGCCAGCGAAGACGTCGCCCGCGGCATCGACGTGCACATCCGCAAAGCACGCGGCCAGACGAACCGCCTCAACACGAACCTGGAGGGTGTACGCTTCGGCAGCATCCAGGGCATCCGCGTCCGCCTCTCGATCGTCGAGCGTATGGAGCAAGTCCTGCGCGCCTTGCGCGGCGGCGAAGCCCAAGCGCTGCTATTCCAGGCCGACCTGCCGTTCGAAGAGGCGCTCGAAGAGATCTTCCGCCGCTACGGCGGCGGCCGGACCGGCGGCCAGCGGCTCTTGGACTACCGCGAGTACGTCCAGCTCACCGTCGAGGTCCGCCGCAAGACCGGCGCGGAGTGGGAGCTCGCGAACCCGACCCGCCTCTCCACGGGCGAGGCGATCGGCGTCGGCGCAGCGCTGATGATGGTGGTGCTCACCGAATGGGAGCGCGACGCGACCCTGCTGCGCGGCCGCCGCCAACACGGCTCGTTGCGCTTCCTGTTCCTCGACGAAGCGAACCGGCTGTCCCACGACAACCTCGGTGTGCTCTTCGACCTGTGTCAGACGCTGGACCTGCAGCTCCTGATCGCCGCGCCCGAGGTCGCACGCGCCGAGGGCAATACGACGTATCGCCTCGTACGGCGCGCCACCGCGGACGGGCGCGAAGAGGTCATGGTCACGGGCCGCCGGACGAGGACCGAGGCTTGATCTGGCGCACATCGAGCGCGCAGCAGGCGCTGCTGGAGCTCCTCGTGCGAGGCTCTCTCAAGAGACGCCAGGGCCAGGCCGAGGCCTTCGACGCGCTCGCCGAGCTCCCTTGGACGAAGCTCACTGGAAGGCGCGACGAGCTCGCCCTCGTCGCAGAGCGCCGCGCAGACTTGATCGCTCTGCTCGACCACGTGTGGCCGGATTGGGGCGCCGTGTGCGCCGCTCTCACCGCCAACGACCTTCCCGCGACACCGGAGGGTCTGGCTGCTCTACGGGACCGCGAGCGCTCGTTGAATCTGCCGACATTACCGGATCAGTTGAATCGGCGGACCGCTGCGGCGCTGCTCGGTCCGCATTCGAAGTCCAGCCTCTCGGACAGACGCACCGCTCGACTCGGCGACACGGAGACGACCCAGGACGGAATCGTGCGCGTCCGGCCGTCGTCGGGGTTGACCGCAGTGGGGCCCGCGGCGAGCATCGCGCTCGATGCGGTAGCAGCGGTGTTCGGCGAGGTCGCGCTCCCAGAGCGGGCGCTGAAGTCCGGCGTGCGCCTCGCCGGTGAGGTCGCTGCAGTGCTCCTGGTGGAGAACCTCGGCACGTATTGCGACGTGCGGGTCCCCGAAGGCTGGATCGTCGCCCACGTTCCGGGCTGGGATACCGCGACCGTGAGCCTCTTCCTGCGCGGGCTCAGTCACGTCCCTGCCGTTCACTTCGGCGACCTCGATCCGAACGGCCTCCGGATCTTCCGCCACCTGCAGCGCGAACATCCCGACCTGCGCTGGTTCGTTCCAGACTTCTGGGCAGAGCACATGGAGCTCCGGGCGCTGCCGTGTGATTGGCCTGCGGAGCTCACCCTGGCCGATGCACCGGAGCTCGTGCAGCTGCTCGCAGAGCGCGGCGCATGGTTGGAGCAGGAGGCGATCGCGCTCGACCCGCGCCTCTCGGACGCGCTGCAACGACTGCTCCGCAGTGACGGCGATCCGTAGCGTCGGAGACATCCAACGCTGTATCGGGCGATCGCAATCGACGCGCGATCGTCACGTTTTTTGGCTACATGCAGCGATCGACTGGGCCCCATCGGGTGAGCCCGGCGCGGCTTCGACTGCTCCGCTGCGCTGGGTACCGCTGAAGCCGACGTCGACCGTCAAGTCAGCGGAGCCAACAGGACCTGCAGCTCCGCGGTGCTAGGGAGCTTCCCCGCGACCACCACCTTCCCGTCGACGACGAGCGCGGGCGTGATCATCACGCCGTAATCGGCGAACTTCATGAAGTCCGTCACCTTCTCCAGTTTGTACGGTGCACCGAGCTGGTCCGCGACGGACTTGGTGAGCTCCTCGAGCTGGTGGCACTTACGGCAGCCGGTGCCGAGGACTTTGATGTCGCGCATGGGTTCAAACCGGGTTCTGGGCCACGAATCCGAAGAGCCAACCGGCGAGCGTGGCCAAGAGCACCACCAGTAGGGCGAAGACGAGGGTCTTCTGCGCTCCGAGGATGGAGCGCAGTACGATGAGCGAAGGCAGGCTGAGCGCGGGCCCCGCGAGCATCAGCGCCAGCGCGGCCCCTTTGCCCATACCGCTGCCGAGCAGCCCCTCGAGGATCGGGACCTCCGTCAGCGTCGCGAAGTACATCAATGTGCCCGCGACCGAAGCGAAGGCGTTGGCGGCGAGAGAGTTGCCACCGACAGCCGTGGCGATCCAGTGGCCGGGGATGAGGGCTTCATGGCCCGGTCGCCCGAGCAGGAGTCCGGCAGCCAGGACCCCCGCGATGAGCAGCGGGAAGATGAGCTTCGTCACGTTCCATGTCTCGTCGAACCACTGCCGCCCTTCGCCAGGAGAGCGGGCGCTCGTCAGTGCGAGGCCTGCGACAGCGACGAGCATCGCGAGCTCGGGGTGACCGGGCGCGATCCAAGCGGCGAGCCCCAGACCTGCGGCGGTGAGCGCCAGGTGCGCGGCGGACAAGCCGATCCAACGCCAGCACATCACGGCGAACGCGACCGCCGCGCCACTGACAAGGTGCCACTTGATTCCGCGCACTGCGGCGAAGAACCCGTCGCTGGACTTCGGATCGCCCCAGTTGGCGAACACGAGGATCGCGATCATGGTCGCGAAGAAGCTGGCCGTCTGCCAAAGGGGACGTGGCTGCGGCGCCTCGGGCAGCTCTGCGGCCGCGGCGACTCGCTCGCTCTGCTCGCGGCGAAAGAGCCTCGCCATGCAGACGCCGAGGAGCACGCTGAACACGACGGCCACGACGCCGCGGGCGAGGCCGAGCTCGAAGCCCAGGACCTTCGCCGTCATGACGATGGCCAGGACGTTGATGGCGGGACCCGAGTAGAGGAACGCAGACGCGGGTCCGAGGCCTGCACCCATGCGATAGATGCCGGCGAAGAGCGGCAGCACCGTGCAGGAGCAAACGGCGAGGATCGTGCCCGAGACCGAGGCGACTCCGTACGCCACGGCGGGAGGCGCCTTGGGCCCCATGTAACGCAGCACTGCCCCCTGTGAGACGAACGTCGCGATCGCACCGGAGATCCAGAACGCGGGCAGGAGGCACAGGACCACGTGTTCGCGCGCGTAGTCACGCGACATGTGGAGGGCCTCGAGGAGCGCTCCGTTGAAGCGGCTGTTGCCGATCGGCACGAAATAGAGCGCCGCGAAGATGGCGCTGAACGTGGCCAGGCGCAGCCACTCGGAGCGGAGTTCGTCCTGCATGGACGGAGCGAGCGGTGGCTAGCGCGTGGAGAGGAGGACCTCGTGCCCGGCTTGGGCCGCACGGATGCACTGGCTGAAGCTCGCGACACAGGGCAGCGCGAGCGTGTCGTGCACTCGGTTGCCGCGGCGCTCGTCGCCGACGACCCCCGCCTCGCGCAGGACGGCGAGGTGCCGGGAGACCGTCGACCAACCGAGGCCGACGAGCTCCACGAGGTCGCCGACGGGTCGCGGCCCGCCGGCAAGGGCCTCGGCGATGCAGAGCCGAACCGGGTGGCCGAGGGCGCGGAAGACACGGTCGGGGGCGGGAGCCATGGCGACAGTTTCGTCCTTGCGCGAAGCTGCGAAATACGTACCTCGGCCGGTTGGCGGGCACTCGACTGCGCAGCGCGCGCCCGCGGGGGGGCTCTCCCAGAGAGCCACTCCCGCACCTCGCGGGCGATTCCTGGCGGAGCACCCCGCGACCGTCCGTTCCCCCCAGCGAGGCAGGACGCCAGAGAATGTGGATGCAATACTGGATGCGACCGACGGCCCCAGGCGCCCCCCTGCCCCCGATGTCGACGCCCTCGCCCGCCCCGCCGGACATCACCGCTCTGCTCGCGCGCCTCGCAGGGGGCGACGAGGCAGCGCGAGCGGCAGTTTGGGAGGCGCTCTACGGCGAGCTGCGCCGCTGCGCGGGCCGGGTCGCTGCGCGCGCGGGCCAACGCGCGCCGCAGGCGACCGAGCTGATCCAGCAGGCGTACCTGCGGGTGGGCGGGGCCACGGACGGCCTGACCTTTGCGAGCCGGCGCCACTTCATCGCGTACGCGGTGCAAGCGATGCGCACGGCGCTCTTGGACCACCTGCGCTCCGAGCGCCAGGACGAGCCGTTCGACGCCGTCGCCGACGCGATCGCAGACCGCGTCGGCGGGGACCTCACGGGGTTCTACGAAGTGCTCGAGGAGTTCCGCCGGATCGATCCGGAGATGGCCCACGCCGCCGAGCTGCGCGCGATGGGTTACGCCAGCGAGGAGATCGCCGAGCTGCTAGGCCTGACCTTGCGCACGTTCGAGCGACGCTTCGCCCGAGCGCGGGCGCGCCTGCACGCGAAGATGCCATGGATGCCCAAGCCTGGTCCCGCGTGAACGGCGTGCTCGACCGCCTCGAGAGCGTCGAGGGGGCGGAGCGTGAGGCGCTGCTGCAGCGCGTGTGCCGCGGCGATGCGGCGCTGGAGCGGCTCGTGCGCGAGCAGCTCGCTGCGATGGCCCAGGTGAGCGAGGGGTTCCTCGGCGCGGGCACGCAGCCGAGCGGCTCGCCGGAGCTCCACGGGTATCGCATCCTGCGGCAGGTCGGACGCGGCGGCGGCGGCGTCGTCTACGAAGCCGAGCAGGAGAGCGCAGACCGCCGCGTGGCCCTGAAGGTCCTGCACCACGACGATGACCTTGCGGGTGACCTGGCGCGGCGGTTGCGCCGCGAGGCGCGAGTCCTGGCGCAGCTCGCTGCGAAGGGCATCGCGACCCTGTTCGACGTCGGCGGCGACTCGCGCTCGACGTGGGTCGCGATGGAGTGGATCGACGGACACGACGTCGCGCGTGAGATCGCTCTGCACAGCACCGGCGAGCTCGAGAGTGACTCACGCCCGATTCTGCCGGGCTTCGACGAGCCAGAGCAACTTGTGCGCCGAATCGAGTTGATCGCACAGGTCGCCGGGACGCTGCACGAGGCCCACGAGCGCGGCGTGATCCACCGCGACGTGAAGGCCTCGAACATCATGCTGACGCGGTCCGGGGAGCCGAAGCTCGTCGACTTCGGGCTCGCGCGGATGATGACCAACGAGACGATCACGGAGTCTGGAGTCATCGCGGGCAGTGTGCACACGATGAGCCCTGAACAAGCGCGCGGGGCTGCGCTCGACCGGCGGACCGACGTCTATTCGCTCGGTGTGGTGCTGTTCCACCTCGTTTCGGGCCGCCTTCCCTACTCCGGCCGCGATGCGCTGGCGGTCCTGCGCGCGTTGGAGCAGGGCCGAACGCCGCGGCTCGGCCAAGTCGCGCCGAACATCCCGGCGGACCTCGATGCAGTCTGCGCCAAGGCGATGGCGTACGAAGCCGACGACCGCTATCCGACGGCCGCAGAGTTCGCGGAGGACCTGAAGCGCCTCGCGGACGGGCGCCCCGTCGCCGCGCGGCCGCTGGGCTGGACCGCGCGCCTGTGGCGCTGGATGAAACGTAAGCGGCGCGGCTTGACTGTCGCCGTGGCGGCGGCCGTCGTCCTCGGCGTGCTGGTGCTGCAAGCGCGTGTTGCGGGCCAGCGCGCGGAGCTGCTCGCCGCGCTCGACACGCTCGAAGGTCAAGTCGACACCCACATCGCGGCCTCGGACACTCCCTCGCTGCAAGCCGCAGCGGCGCGTTTGTCGGCGCTGGAGGGCCGCATCGATAGAGGCTCGTCGCTAGCGGCGCGCGCGACCCTGTTGCGCAGCAAACTGCGCAGCTTCGGCGCGCTGCGAGCGGAGGCGACACGCGCCGCGCTCGAAAGCGCGCTGGCGCCGCCGTGGAACTCGACGCAGGACCTGCGCAGCGTCTTCAGCCTGCGCGCGGCGCTGAACGACGCCGAGGCCTTGGCGGACCTTGGAGAGAGTGCTCCTCGCGCGCAGGACTCGTCCGCGGACTTCCCGCGCCTCTCGCTCGCCACCGACGGGGCCCTCGATACGGTGGACGTGCAGGTGCTCGATCCTGTGACGGGGCTCGTGCGCGGCGAGACCACGACGCTCACCTTGCCCGTCGCAGAGCACCTGCTCGCGCCGGGCAACTACCGCTTGACCATCCGCCGCCCAGGGTTCGGCACGCTGGAGCTGACCCGTTGGTACGGCGAGTGGGGCCGCCACTTCGACGAGGGCACACGGCGCCTGCGGGCGAGCGCACTGCTCGAAGCCGACATGGTGCACATCCCCGCTGGCACGACGAAGATCGTGCTGCCGATCAGCAAAGGCGGCACCTTCCAGCAAGTCACCGTCGAGGTCCCTGCGTTCTTCATCGATCCTTACGAGGTGACCAACGGCGAGTACGCCGAATTCCTCGCGAGCGTGCCGACCCCGACCCCGTTCGAACCACCGTACTGGTCCCTGGTCACCACCACCGCCGGCTGGCGCGACCTGCCCGTAGCCGGAGTGACGTACTACCAAGCCCGCGCCTTCGCCGAGTGGGCAGGCAAGCGCCTCCCCACCGAGCCCGAATGGAACCGCGCGCTCGAAGGCGCCGAGGAACGCCCCTTCCCGTGGGGCACCGACCCGGCACCCCTCGCGAGCCTCTTCCGACCGAACGAGGCCGCAGACGATCCAGACCTCGAGCCTGCGGAGCGCGTTCGAGCGTGGATGTCCGCGCTGCACCCTGCGCGCACCCGCACCACGGACAGCACCCTCGACACGCCCCCCATCCTGCACCTCGCCGGCAACGTCGCCGAGTGGACGGAGACGATGGCCCTGGGCGAAGTCGAAGGCCGCCTCCACGAGCTCCCCACCCACCGCCGCGGCAAAGGCTGGAGCTGGCGCGGCCGCACCAGCTCGTTCCTGAAGCAGTACCACGAGGTCCAAGCGACCTTCGTGGAATCCACCCCGACGCGCGGGATTCGCTGCGCGAGAAGTGCACCATGACCGAACTGAAGCCAAGGAACCTCGAAGCACACCTCCGGCTATGCATCTCGATGCACCGCCACATGACGCGTTACGCTCACATCATCGAGCAGGATCAGGACTTCAAGGATTCGTTCAATGCGACGCTACCGACGCGCAGGAACGCTGAGGGAGGCCTCGAGACGGTCTCCAAGCTATCGGTCGCGATCCCTTCGACCAGCGCGTTCGTCGGACCTCAGATCATGTCGTTGCACACCGTGATGTATGAGTTCCACGAACATGCGAAGGAGCAGAAGTGGATCGAGGCGATCAACGACGCGCTGAAGGACCTCCGGACGACCGACCATGGCACCCTGAGCGTCAGCAAGGAGAGCGCCGGAGACGGATGGTGCAGCCCGATACCCGGTACAGTGAAATGGGAGATCATCCGCTGCTACGAACTGGAGGTGGCCCCATCCGCTTCCGCAGGTCTCCCCGCGGAAGCCGCCGGCAAGCTCCCGGCCACCCTCTTCGACGCGGTCGAGCACTACAAGAAGAAGAAGGGGAAACAGAATCGCGACGACGATGCCGCCTCGATGCGCGAACGCGAAGCCTTGGCGATCCTGGCCAGCACGCGCATGATGGCGGTCCTGACGGTCTTCGAGAAGTGAACGTCAGCAACGGGTCGCTCCCGGAGCTCGCGCTCAACGGGCTGTGACGTGGATCTCGGTGTTCGGCAGTCGCAGCGCAGCCCGCGCCTCGACCACCCGAGCATCGACCACCCACGCATCCGCTTCACTGCCGGCCGCGAGCAGGAACGTGGGCGTCCAGCCCTCAGCATCCGTCTCGAACGTCACCCACGGGTGGTCGGTGTGACGTCCGACGAGTCGCACCCGGGCACCGCCCAACGGTTGCCCGTCGACGACGACCCTCGCTCGGTGCTCCAACAGGGTCCCGAGCGCGAGCGGCTGCTGCGGCGCAGCGCCCGCGGCGTTCGGCAGGGGCAAGTCGATGAAGAAGGCTGCCGGTGGGCCCCAATCCAGGGCGCCGCTGCAATAGAGGCGCTCGGCGACGACCTCCGGCCAGAATACGGCGCCCGCTGCGTCGGTGTGACCCGACGCCAACCAGCGTGTGGTGTCGTGCGCGCGGCGCAGCTCGACGAAGGTGCCCTCCTGGAGCCGGCGTCCCTCTGGCCCCAGCAACACAAGACGGCGCGCTTCGTCCGGAATCCGCAGCGTGACCTCGGTCGCGCCGCTCACAGCGAGTGGCACCCGAGTGGAGCACAGGACGTTCGGCCAGCGCTCGACGAGCGCGAGCAAGTCGATCGAAGCCGCCTCGCCATCGATGCGGTCGGTGGAGAGCGCGCGCCGCCCGTCGAGGTCGCAGTTCCATTCCGCGTACAGAAGCGGCTCGGGGCTGTAGCGCACACGCACGGACAGTTCCCCCTGCGCCGCGACCGCGCCATCGAAGTCCCCTTCGATGTTCACCCGCAGCGAGCGCGCAGCTCCGACCCGGAGCGCGACCTCCTCGACCTCGTCGAGTGTCCCCGTGCGATAGACGTTCATCATCGAACCGTCGCCGAGCCAGACTGAGAAGTGCTGGGGCTCGCCGAAGCGGGGCACTTGCAACACGACGCGCCCATCCGGACCGACGGGCACACGTTCACCATCGATGCCGGAGCTCACGCGCGGCGGCACCGCAGCGTCGCTGCCGAGCAGTTGGATGGAGAGTCCACCGAGGGCCTCTAGCAGCACGGTGCCGAGGTGCCAGTCCGCCTTCGGGAACCAAGGCCCCTCGCTGTGCTCGGAGGAGTAACCCTCCGCACTGACCGTGATCCGGTAGGTCCCGGGGCGGAAACGCGGCAGCTCGAAGGTGCCCCGCGCGTCGGCCAAGGCGCTGCGCTCGCGCAGCCCGTCCGCACCGAGACGCTCCAGCGCCCCCTCCGGCGCATCGAGCCAGCGTGCGGTTACCCGCGCTCCTTCGATGGGCGCATCCGAGACGAGGTCGCGCACCTCACCGCGGACGACGACGGGCGGCATGACCCGTACTGTGATCTCAGGACTCACATCATCGACAACCCTGACTCCGACACGCCCCCCCGACGCGAACCCAGCGATGACTTGAGCGGGTACGACCTCTGCTTGCACTCGCCCGTTCCCATCCGTCTGCAGCGTCCGTAGCGGCTCGTTCGAGTCGACCCCAGCGAAGATACCGACCTCACACGCAACAGGGCCCCCAGCCGCATCGACGAAGACGAGCGTGCTCTGCTGGCCCCCTCCGTCTGCCGCGTCCGAGTCATCCGCTTCCTTGGCGGCCCCGCCAGCCAGCGCCACACGCCCGCGCCCACCGTCACGAGCACTCCCCATGTCCGCCGAATCGAACGAAGATGAAGAGGCGCCGCCAACCGAGCTGGAACTGCTCTGCGGGTCCTCGCTGATCGGGCTGCCAGGGGCCTCGCGCGCGCCGTGTCGCCAGAAGCCAGCGATGGCGAGCCCGAGGAGGGCGAGACCGATGACGAAGCGCTTCATGGCGAAGGCGAAACAGGCGGCGCGCCTATTCCACCGCGCTGCCGAGCGTTGGGCACCCGTGTGCGATGGTCTCCACCGATGGTGCCGCCGCCGCCGGGGTTCAGCGCGAGCAGCCGCGACTCACGGGGCTGATCTGGGCACTGCCGAGCTGTGAGGTCTCGGGCGAGAATCACGACGGCAAAGGCGATCATCCACTGCTTCACGCTACCCTCCAATCTTCCATGGGTCCAAGCTCAGGAGCTCCACGGCGCAAGATCTCCAGATCGTCTTCATCGAATCCCCAGTAGGGAGTCGAGCCCCGGCGACGTCGGGCTCGAATCGTCGCAGCGAGCACACTCGCCGCGTTGCGTGGCGCAACCTCCAGCAGTAGGGTCGCTCCTTCGCGTACGATCTCGGGTGTACGTAGCTTCGAACCCACGACGCAGAGTGAGACGGCGGCGACCTCTCGGTCGACGACGCTCGGCGACCTTGCAGCGCAGCGGTACGCATCGAGGGCGGAGGGAACGTCGCCCAAGAAGCTGTACGCAAGCCCCAGGTTCTGATGGAGAACGTAACGTTGGGGATGGTCTGGAAAGAGCTGCAGTCCAGCCTGGAGAGCTTCGACTGCGCCGCGTTCATCCCCGCCCAGGAGACGTGAATGGGCGACGGTAACCCACCGCAGCGGATCTCGCGGGGAGAGGGCTAGCGCAGCTTCCGACCAGAGTTGGAGTGTTCGGGCACTTGGCAGTTCAACAACGCGCGCGGCGGAGCGGTGATCCGCCTCTGTCCCGCCACGGACGTGGATGAAGATCGTGTCGGCCATCGGATGCGCGAGCAACATGGCGCGGACTCGCAGCTGCAAGTCGCGGCCAAGGGCGGCACGAGCGTCTCCTCGCCCCGGATCGGAAGCCTCCGAGACCGGCGCGAGTTGCCGCATCGCCCACCAAAGGCTTGCACGCCGAGCCGAAGGCTGCATGGGCTCAGCGGAGAGGTCCCACCGTGAGTATGACCCTACGAACCGCCTCACCCGCCAAGCTCGCGGAGCTGGATGACTCGACTGCGCCCAAAGCGACATCAGCCCAAGTCGCTGGCAAGAATGCGCGCAGCGCGTTGACGTGTGCTGGGCTCTGGGCATGCAAAGCGAGCCATGCTCGGATCGCACGCGGGGCATCGACACCGAGGCAGGCGGCGAGTCGCGCGAGAAACTCTTCATGGTCTGGATTCATGAGCTCGTTGACCCCGTCGACCCGGATCGCGAAAGCCGACTCGGTGGCGAGTTCGGTGAGCCATTGGTCGACGTCCTGCCGAAGCACTTCATCGCGCAGCACCTCGGTCGCAACTCGCTCCGCGAGCCGACGCCGGGCGATCTCGACAGGGACGATGACCCCAGCCGCGACTAGTCCGGTGCAGGTGAGCTCTCGCAACCCGAGCGAGCGATCGGTGAGCAGTTGTCCGACGATGGCTGCGTGGGTCCACTCGACACGCGCCTGGTGCACGCGCCGAACGAAGGTGCCTGGATTCGTAGGGGCCATGGTGCGTCTCCGGCAGGAGGATGCGGCATCGGGTCAAAGGGCGCAAGCCCCCCCCGATGACACCCCCAGTCAACACGAGAGGGGCGCCGCCCCACGGGCGACCCCCCTCTCTCACGAGCTAGCCTCGAGAGCTCGAGCGCTCAGCCGGCGGTGACGAGTGACATCAGTTGCTGTGCGCGGCGGGCGGCGTGGGTGCCGGCGTGCTTCTCGGCCAGCTTGGCGAGTTTCTTGTCCATGCCCTTCGAGTCCAGCTTGTCGGCGACGATGGCGTCTTTGAGTTTGCCGAGCTGTTTGGCGGCTTCGATCTCGGCTTTCATGTCTGCGCTGGCGAGGCGTGCGGCGAGCTCGGCGGCTTTTTCGCCGATGCCGGTCAGACCTTGCGTCGCTTTGGCGAAGGTCGGCGCCTCGTCGGCGGCGAGGTCTGCGCGGCCGTCTTCGATCAGCCACTCGATTCGGCGGAGGCGGGCGTTGGCCAGCGACTCGACGCGCTGGACGAACTCCGCGACACCTTCGATGCCTTTCGCCTCTGCGGCGCGGGCCTCTTGGATCGCGGCGGCGTACTCACCCTTGCCCGAGGCCTTCCACGCGCCCTTCAGATCTTTAGGCAGCTACTTCGGCAGCTCCTTCGGACCCTTCTGCGCGAGGGCGACCTCCTGCGCGACGAGCTCTTCGAGCTGGCTGGGCACGTCCCGGCAGTCGTCCTGCACGAACATCTTGCGGTCGCAGCCGAAGAGCGCGAAAAGCAAGGGCCCGCGGGCGCCAGCCGGCTGCACGGGCCCTGGAGGGTAACGGTGACGGGCGACGCTTGGGCGCCTGCGGCGAATGCTGGGACTCCGCCTTCCGTCGATGGAATCGTCAGATCATTGCCCCGGCTCGCAAACCGTCACTGCCCCGCGAACTTGGCTTTGCCTTCGGCGAGCTCCTTCAGGAAGTCCTCGGGCTTCTTCCAGCCGCCGATCGTCTGCAGGACGTTGCCCTCGCCGTCGAAGATGCCCATCGCGGGGATGCCGCGGGCCTGCAGCTTCTCCTTCATGACGAGGTCGTAGTCACCGACGAGGTCTTGCTCTTGGATGATCTTCACGGCGATGAAGTCCTCGTTGAGCGCGCGCGTGACTTCGGCGTCGGGATAGGTGCACCAGTCCATGCGGTAGCACCAGACGCACCAGAAGGCCATCACGTCGATGAAGACGGGCTTCTTCTCTTTCGCGCCGAGCGCGATCGCGTCGGCGTACGTGAGGTACTGCCAGCGGATCGGCTGCGTCGCCAGCGGGCGCGTCGCGTCGAGGCCGCGCTGTTCGAAGAACTCCTTGCGGCCCGGCTCGAAGCGCTCCATCCAGAGGTGCTCGACGCGCGCGCGCTGCGCGGCCATCACGGCGGGATCGGGGCCGTCGGCGGCGACGCTGGAGACGTTCAAGAGCTCGCCCGCGAGCTGGATCGTGTGGCGGTGGCCCGCGACGAAGATGCTCTCGTCGAGGTTCATCAGGCCGTACTCGCCTGCGGGCCGGCCGTCTTTCGGCACCATGGCCCACGCGTCGCCGGCCGAACCGAACTTGCCGTCCAGATCGCGGTCGACGATCGCGATCTCGCCTGCGGCGACGCTGGCGCCGAGGTACTCGACGAACGTCAGCGAGAGCGTCGCGGGGCGGCCCTCGGGCTGCATGAACGACGCGACGTACTTGACGCCGCTCGGAAGCGCACCGCGGATGGGAGCGCCCGTCGTGACGGAGCCGCGCTCGCGCTGCTGCGTCTCGAGGGCGAGCGGAACGTGCTCGCTCTCGCCGAACGCGCCGTCACCGTCGAGGTCGATGGCGAGGGTATCGGCGAGCGCCGCGCTGGCGTCCTTCTTGCCGATGAGGACGCCGTGGTCGCGCTTGCCGACCTTCAGCACGCCGTACGAGGCCTCGCTCAGGCCTGCGGGCAGCTTCACCGTGGCCGGCACTTCGCCGAAGCTGGCGCGCGCGGACATCGGGGACACCGGCAGCCCGGCCTGTCGGGTCATCGGGTCGATCGTGCGCACGGTCGCGGGGACCGTTTGGACATCGGCGGCAGGGGTGAAGGGCGCAAGTGCGCCCATCAGGGCGGCGAGGTGCAGCATGGTCGTGGGGCGGTAGGGGTTCGTCGTCGCGCGGCGGCGCCGCGTGTAGGGGTTCTTCTGTAGCGCCCCCGGCCCCCCTGCGCCAGTCGGATCGCGGGAGTGTCACCGTCCTTTCCGCTCGTGTGTACGAGGTGTGTATCGATGGCTGCGGAGAGGCCGTCTCGGGCGTTCGAGATCTATCACTTGCAAACTGCAAGCCATGGCCCATGATCCCGCCATGTCCGCCCGACTCAGGCCCTCGCGCGCCCTCCGTGCCCTCTGCGACCTCTTCGGGCTCGCACTGCTGTGCGCCGCAGGTGCGTGGCTGCCGAGCTGTTCGATCGCCACTCCGCTGCGCTGGACGGCGCCCCCAGAGAGCGCCCCCGAAGAGCTGTACATCAGCGTCACCCACGCGGTGCTCGATCCAGCGCAACGCGACGCGTTCGATGAGGGCACCGAGGCGCTCTTCGCGACGCTGGCTGCGGAGGAGGGCCTCCTCGCGTACTCGCGGCGCAAGGAGCTCTTCGGCAATGAAGCGTGGACGATGACCGTTTGGCGAGATGCGGCGGCACACGCGGCGTTCGTGCGCTCGGCCTCGCACCGTCGAGCGATGCGCGAAGGTCGTGCTGCGCTCGTACGCGCGCGTTTCGCAGAGTTCCTTTGGCCGAAGGCGTCGGGCCGACCGAATTGGAAGGCGGCCCTGGCTGCGCTCGCGCCTCTCCCTCTGGTCGATTACAGTGGGCCGGCAGAGGCTCGATGACAGAGCGCCGTTCCGTCTGCCCCGTCGCGTGTACGCTCGACCTCGTGGGCGACCGCTGGACGCTCTTGGTGATCCGCGACCTCTTCGCGGGCAAAGCGCGCTTTCAAGAGTTCTGCGCTTCACCTGAGCGCATCGCGACGAACATCCTCGCCGAGCGCTTGAAGCGCCTCGTCGAGCAGCAGCTCGTGACGACCGAGCCCATCGCGGAGCGCACTGGAGCCGTCGCCTATCACCTCACCGAGCGCGGCCGGGCGCTCATGCCGGTGCTCGAGGCGCTCCGCGATTTCGGCCTCGCCGAGATTCCGGGCACCGAAGCGCGTATCCAGCCCCTCCGCCGCCGGCCCCGCAAACCGCGTACGTGAGCCCGGAGCCCCGACCGCCTGTTCGGGAATCCCCGCTCCCTTGACGCCCTCCACCACCTGCGACACCATGCCGGTGCCATGGCCCAGGACTTCCCCCTCGCACAGCGCCTCGTCCGCCTGAAGGAGCAGCCCTTCGAGGTGATCCTCGCCACGCTCCACAGCGCCGACCCGCTCGAGCTCACCGAGCGCGTCGCGGCCACCGAAGCGCGCCTCGGCCTCTGGCTCCCCCCCGGCCTCGCCCTGGCCAAAGTCCGCCGCGCCGTCGCCCGCGCCATCTCCCAGGCCCGAGCCGAAGCGCTCGACGAGTCCTGGCTGAACCACCAGATCGACCTCGCGGCCCAAGAGGCCACGAACCACGCCGCCGCCCACCAGCCCGAGCTCCAAGCCGCCTGGCGCACCCTCTCCCACCGCGCCGCCGCCCACTTCGGCCAGCCCGATTCCCGCGGCTTCGACGTCCTGGCCCTCTTCCACACCCTCCCCCCTCCCACCCGCCGCCTCCTCCAACAGGGCCTGACCGCCCTGACCCAGAACCAACCCCGCGCCCTGCCCCCCACCACCTGGCGCGAGTTCGAATCCACCTTCCGCGACATGGTCCGCACCCTGACCCGGGTGACCTCCGATGCCGACCTGGCCGACTGATTCGGCGGACATCCTCCGCACGGAGCTGACGACAGGCCTCATGCGCGGGGAGGCGCGGGAGGAGGTGGTGGATCGGTTGCGGGTGAAGGTGCGCGCCGACGTCAAGGCGGCGACAACAGAGGCCGGCTTCGGATCAACGGCACGTCGTCAGCGCAGGTCCCACGCGCGCGCGCGTCGGGTCTGGATCCCAGCCCGCTCACTGGTTGACCTAAGCCCGGACGTCGACGCGCTCCACCTTCTCGCGTATGCACTGCTTGCCGCAGGGTGGAACGCCGACGCACTCGCCGTCTTCGACCGCGTCAGAGCACAATCGACCGACAGGCTCTATGCCGACGCCGGCGCGCTCGGACTTTCCCTCGCCCTCTCTGTACAGGGCGCAACCCAAGACGCCATTCAGTGGTGCAACCTAGCGATCCGCTCTCCCTTCCCTCAGGTTGCGCCACACGCGGCACTGTCATTGTTGGTGCAGGGAGCGCGTAGCGCAAATCTCGCTGCAACTCGACGTGGAGTCGACGCGTCGTTCGACATGCTCACGCACACGGCGCTAGACACCACCGCAGGACTACTCGCACGCTACATCGATGGCGAGCAACGAGCTCGTGACCAAGCAACACTGGATACGCTGCGCTGGGCTGGCCCGGTGGGCGCATCCATCGCGTCGCGCGTCGAGGAGATCATTCGATGAGACTTGCCCTCGTCTTCATCCTTGGAACCGCACCGCTGACGAGTCAGTCCGCCGCGGAGCCAAGCGTTCCGCAGCAGAGTGCCACCCTTGCAGCCACTCAAACCTCAGGAGGCGGTGGCTCTGCAGGCATCATCGGCAAGCGCAGAGTCGCAACGGTCCCGAACCACGGTGGTGTAGGTCCGGCTCAAGGCACAGGAGGTTGACGCCAGATGAAGCGGTCCTCCGCGCTCGTCCTTGGGCTACTCATCGCTGTCACCGTCGTCGCTCGCTGGGTCAGTCATCACCGGAGCGTTGCGCGTGAAGACGAGGCAACATCAGAGCAAGTCGCCAATCCGCGCGGTCAAGCGGACTCATTAGGTAGCTCCGGTCAGATATCACTCGCCGACACCCGCAAGGACACTCAGCGAGAAAGATCGTCCACTGGGACGTTCGCACAGCTCCGATCTGAACGGAGTTCGCTTTCAGCAATGGAAGCGGCGCCGACGGATTTCGAGCCCGATCTGGGCTCCTTGACGTTCCTGGTTGACGGTCTCGAGGCCTCTAACCCAAGGATCGGATACCAGGCGTCCCCCGACGGGGTCGTCGTTGATCTCGAGCACACTACCTTGGCTCTGGTCGAAGTAGGCACCATCGCGATCTGCACGACGGACCGAGAAGTCCCCCGCTGGAGTGGACCCATTGACGTGTCGTCGCTGCGAGAAGGCGACTCGACCTACGTTGCCTTACCGCTCTCGCAGTTACGGGGCTCGGTCATCGAAGCCGGCACCGGACAACCCATCGTCGCGTCAGAGATTCAGGGGCAGTGGCAAAGCGAGTCTCCATGGCGGACCTGGTTAGGCGTCGACGGCACGATCGAAGCGACGACCGACCAACTGGGGCGCTTTGAACTCGAAGTGGCCTGTACGGGTACCCTCGATCTCGTCTGCACGAGCCCGCTTCACCAGAGCGGTCGCCTCTCAGTGGACGTGGCGCGTGCACAGCACGATCTCGACGCAATCGAGCTGCTGGCCCGGCCTACTTTGCGGGTCCGGCTTCTCGGTGCCGAAGGTGAGCCCGAAGAGCACTACGCGGCACATACGGTGACTGGAACGCGGGCGCCTTTCGGCGACGACTGGTTCGCAAACGTTCCGCTGGACCTCGACTTCGAGTTCATGGATCTGGCCATCGGGATCCCGGGTGATCTGGAAGTGACGACCTTTGTCCCTGGCCACCCCGCCGACGCCCCATCTGAGGGAGTCACGATCGATCTGTCAGGTGGTGCGGTCGAGGTGACACTGGTCGGCGACTCGCCAGTCGACGAGCGACTCCTCGCCGTCGTGTTCTACACCGATGTGAACGGGCGAGAAGTTTTCACCAACGTCTGGGCCCCACCAGGAAGCACCAAGCGGATCCCCGTCGGCATTGCTACCGAGGTCAGCGTCGATGCCGCATTCCTCGCGACCGATCGAACGCCACGTACACTCGCACGCCGCACCACGGTTGTACCACCAGGGGAAGTGGTAGCGGTCACCATCGAGCTTCCGGACACTGCACGTCGCCTTGGCCTCAGCGATGCGACAGGCGCCAGGATCGAGGGCGGCAACGTCTGGTTCTCTTGGGCCGGGTGCGCGCACCTGTCGACACCGGGTGGCGCGCTCGATGCGGACGGCACCACCCTGCTTCCCGATCTGCAGCGTGCTCCCCTGTGGCTCGCGGGGGAGGCGGGCCCGGATGCCATTCCTTACGCGGGCGTCGTACTTCACGTCGGGTCACCAGCACCGGAGCTGACGATCGCGTCCCTAGGCAATGTCACGACATCCGATTTGGAGCTGATCTCCCCGAATGGTGCCCCCCTGGCATCGGCGACACGCATGTCGGTCGTTTGCGCTCACTCGGGATACCTCGCCACTGCATTCGAAGTCCCCAGAGGCAGTCAGTACTCGCTCCGGTGGTTCTCGGAATCGAACGCAAACCTGATACTAGAACCACTCGACATCTGGTCCCCCCGCGACCCCATCCCGCTGCGCCCCGGCAGCCTACGCATCCCTGTGGTTCACCGCGCGTGGCTCGCCCTGCGCATCGGCGAACGCGATCTGGTCGAGGCGGTACACCAAGAGACCGGCCTCACCCTCGCCGAGCTGCGAGCCGATCCCTCCGTGAAGATCGAGCGCTACGAAGCCGGCGTGCGCCTCTGGGGCATCCCCACCGGCCACTACACGGTCACGCTCAGCGGCGAGCAGGAGCCTCGCGGACCCTTCCTGGCTGCGCCCGCGCAATGGACCGTGATCGAGAGCCAGTACTTGGAGTGATACTGCATGCGCGCGCTCGGACTACTCATTGTCATGGTGCTGGCAGTCGTCACCTTCGTCTGGCGGCAGGATCGACTACGATCCGAGAGATACTCGTCAGACCTATCGACCGAGACATCTCTCTTCGACGATGCGAGTCCTCATGCTTCAACGCGCGTCGGGTCCGACGTCGAAGCTGGGGCGAATTCTCGACCCGAGAGTGGCGCGACCTCGAGAGAATCGCAGAATCAAAGAACGGTCGCGACTGCCTTTCCGCGCACTGAGAACGAAGGCAAGAACGGCGCCGAGTCATGGACCTTCTTTGTCGATGGGTGGCCGAGTAAGTCCCATCGCTGCGCCGTCCGATTCCCCGGCGCGGCGTACTTGACCCCCGTTGCAGCAGTGGAATGGCTCGCTGCGCTGCACTCCCACGAAGGCGCCCAAGGAGCGATCGCGTCAGTGAACCCGGACCAGGCGACCATCCGCTGGTCCGGTCCCATCGACGCTGAGGATCTCGCTGCCAACGAGGGTCGCATCGACGCCCTCCCCCTCTTGGAGGTCCAGGGCTTCGTCGTCGTCGCTGGTACTGAAGAACCCGTCGCCGACGCCGAGGTCAGGGTGCGCTTCGATGATGCGGGACCGTTCGAAGCATGGTTGCTCGGAGACGAGCGGTCACTTTCGACGAACACGAACGCAGGGGGTCGATTTTCGCTTCCGCTGCCGGTCGGCGGCCCCGTGACGATCACGGCCCAGGGTCCGTACCATTCCTCCGCTTCGGTCGAGCGAAGCGTCATCGACCGGCTGGACCTCGGCACGTCACTCGCACTCGTCCCACGCGAGACGATTCGCGTGACCCTCGTGGGCGCTGAGCGAGAGCCAGAGCGCCACTTTGCGGCCCACCACCTGCATGGGACACGGGTGCGGTTCCGGCAGGATTGGAGCGTAGATGTGCCGTTGGACCCGGCGCTCGATCGACTCGAGATTGCGGTCGGGATCCCGAATGGTCACGAGATCGAGACCGAAATCACGACCTTCTTCCCCGGGACTCCGTCGGACTATCCGGATGGTCTGACGGTCGTCTTGAATGGCGCGGCGCTCGACCTGGCGCTCGAGGGCACGCCACCCGATGACCAGCCTCTGGTCGCCTTGGCGCACTTCCACACACCGGAGGGCGTTGAGTCCTTTGCGAGTCGCTGGATTCGCCCTGGTGAAGTCGCCCGCATCCCATTCAGTGCCCCAGGCCATGTGTTGGTGGATGTCGCGTGGAAAGCGCTCGACAGTACCCCGATGACACTCGTCCAGCGCTCCGTCGACGTGCGTCCTGGAGAGGCTACGGCGCTGACGATCCCACTACCGAAGCTCGTTCGTCGGATTCAGGTGACCCACTCTGGCGGCGAGCCTATCACTCAAGGCGACGTCGGCTTCATGACGCGGAACCGACACCGCTTCGCGCAACCCGGTGGCGCCTTGGACACCGATGGCAGTTATGTCATTCCAGATCTTGGCCTGACGGAGATCTGGCTGCACGGCAGCGGAACGGCGGACCAAGTCCTCTTCGGCGGCGTTCCCTTCCCCTCTGACACGGCGACAAGTTCGCGGACGACGGTAGACCTGGGCAAAGTCGTTGAGACCCAAGTCCACCTGCGCTCGACGACTTGGCCTTTCACGTGCGCGGATGTCGACCTCGAGCTGTGCGACGGCGAGACCGGACACTCCCTGACTTGGCGCATCACGAACGCAGAGGCCGCACTCGCGCTGCGTTGGTTTGATGCGTCGCACCTCACTGTCTCGCTTCCTTCGGACATCATCTGGAGTCCCCGCACTCCGATCCCTCTGACCCCCGGCACCATCGAAGTCCCCACGACCCTCCGCGCCTGGCTCGCCCTCGAGTGTGGCAGCCGCGACGTCACGGCGCTGGAGCATGTCGAGTCTGGGCTCACCCTGGCCGCGCTCCTCGCTGACCCTTCGGTGCGGCGTGAGGTCCACGAGAAGGGGGTGCGCTTCTGGGGTGTCCCTGCCGGTACCTATCGGTATGCGCTGACAGGCGATCAGGCGGCGCGTCCCGTGCTCGAGGCGCCGCCGCTCGTCTGGACCAAGCTCTCCGCAGAGACCTTACGATGATTGATCCGGGCTTCGAGGCCGTACGAACGCAAGCCTTCATCAGGCCCTGGATCCTGTATCTCCCTCGAAGCGTAGGCCGAGCAGCGACATGAAACTCACCCCCTCGAGTGTTGCCGTCTTCATCTCCATCCTCATTCTGATTGGATGGTCAGCGCGCTTCACTGATGGAGATCTACCCCCGGCTGCCTCCAACACTGGTGAAGGAGAGGAATCCGCGGTTCGGGAAACGGCTGGGCGCGGCTCAGTTGCCGCGGAGCCTCTCTCCCATTCACGGTCCGGGTCTGCTGCCGTCGCGCAAGAGCGCAGGTTGGTCACAGCAGCGATGACCGCTTCCGACGAGACCGGAACGCTCGAGCTCCCGCCACGGGCGTACAGTGAGTTCGAGGCTGTGTTGGACGTCGATGGAGAGTTGCATCGCGCAATTCGTATTGGCTTTCAACAAGGGCCACGCGAGGCGATCGTCGACGTGGCGTTCGATGAGCTTCGCGCCATGTCCCGGGGGGTCTTTGCGATTGCGACGCTTGAACAGAATACCATGCGCTGGAGTGGCCCCATGGAGGTCGCGGCGCTGCGAGAGGATCAAACGACCTTCTTTGCCTTACCGCTGTCGAGGCTTCGAGGATCAGTCAACGACGCAAGAGGCGGACATCCGATCGAGGAAGCACTGATCACGGCGAAGTGGCAAGATGAACCTACGTGGTGCGACTGGCTGGGCGCCGACGGCGCGATCGAAGCGACGACGGACCAACTGGGGCGCTTTGAACTGGAAGTGGCCTGTACGGGTACCCTCGATCTTGTCTGTACGAGCCCACTTCACCAGAGCGGTCGCCTCTCGGTGGATGTGGAGCGTGCTCAGCACGATCTAGAGCCATTCGCGCTCGTGGCTCGACCTACAGTCCGTGTCAGCCTCATAGGCGCTGAAGGCGATGCGGCTGACTATTACGCGGCGCACACGATCAACGGCACACGCGCTGTCTTCGGCGACGATTGGTGGGCCGACGTCCCGATCGATCTAGAGATCGAACGACTCGACATCGCTGTGGGGATGCCCGGCGATCTCGAAGTGACGACCCACTGTGGGGTGCTCTCTTCTGAGCCGCCCGAGGACGGAGTCGTGATCGACCTCTCTGCCGGGGCAGTGGATGTGACTCTCGTCGGCAAGCCACCCGTCGACGAGCGCATGCTCGCCGTCGTCTTCTACACGGACGCGAGCGGCAACGAGGTGTTCTCGAACGTCTGGGCTCCTTCGGGTGAGACCAAACGAGTACCCGTTGGGGCCATTGGAGAAGTGACCGTCGATGCGTCCTTTCTAGGCGCTGACAGGAATCCCCGGACCATCGTCCGTCGCTCGGTGAACATCGTACCAGGCGAGGTTCGAGCGATCACGCTCGAGCTCCCCGAGAGGCTCCGCCGACTCGAGCTGCGCGAAGCACAGGGTGCGCGCGTCACTGTTGGCAACGTTTGGTTCGCTAGCCCCGGGGCGGATTTCCTTGCAACGCCGGGCGGTGCTCTCGATGCAAGCGGAACGGCGCTGCTGCCCGACCTCGAACGTTCGCCGATCTGGTTGCTAGGAGAGGCCACACCCGAGGCCGTTCCGTTCGCGGGGATCCCGCTCCAGTTGAGATCGCCGGTCGACGAAACGACCCAGGTCTCACTAGGCGAGATCGAGACAACCCACATCGAGTTGGTCACTTCCGCGGGCGTGCCCGTAACACACGGAACGAGGGTGCTCGTGGTCTGTCCTCGGACCGGCCAGATGGCGAGCCTCGTCGAAGTGCCCGAAGGGGGGCTGCATTCTCTGCGCTGGTTCTCGGCCTCGAATGCGGTGCTCGAACTGGAGTCCCTCGACGTCTGGTCCCCCCGCGACCCCATCCCGCTGCGCCCCGGCAGCCTACGCATCCCTGTGGTTCACCGCGCGTGGCTCGCCCTGCGCATCGGCGAACGCGATCTGGTCGAGGCGGTACACCAAGAGACCGGCCTCACCCTCGCCGAGCTGCGAGCCGATCCCTCCGTGAAGATCGAGCGCTACGAAGCCGGCGTGCGCCTCTGGGGCATCCCCACCGGCCACTACACGGTCACGCTCAGCGGCGAGCAGGAGCCTCGCGGACCCTTCCTGGCTACGCCCGCGCAATGGACCGTGATCGAGCGCCAGTACTTGGAGTGATACGGCATGCGAGCGCTCGCAGGTCTCGTCGTCGTCGCACTTGCGGTGGCGTCCATCGTGGCACGACAGGGTTCAACTCCGGGACAGCGGGAGGCGTCGGAGGCTCAGCGTACAACCCTCCCAGGCGCTACGGGAGCACCGGCCCAATCGATCCCGGTCGGGGTCAACTTCCAAGGGCACGAAGGGCGGCGCGTCCGTCAGCGACGCACGAAGGTGCGCGGGTCCGCGTACAAGACCGTAAGGCCGTCGCGTTCGAACAAGCGGCCTTCGACGACGATGGGCTCCGCAATCCACTCGAGGACGCGGTCGTTGACCGCTGCGCCTGCTTCGTCGACCAGCAGGTGGTAGGTCGCGTGGCCCGCCGCATCCCGAACCAGGAGGACAGGCGGCACACCTCCGCTGATGCAGCGGGCTGCGCAGGCACGGTGGGTCTTCAAGTCACCCGGTTTCATCACGCCGAGGAAACACTTGGAGTCCACGATCTCGCCTTCGAGGCGCACAGGAACACCAACCGGTACGGCCGCAGTCGAAGCCGCCGCGCGGCCCAGGTCGACGACGGTCTCTGGCAGCAGCTCGACCATCGTGACACCGTCGCGGTGGATCAAGCTGCCGTCGAACTGCACGTCGTGACCATCGAGGGCCCGCGTGACCTCGTCGGCCCCGCGTTTGCCGAAGACCGTCAAGAGCCAGCGTGACGACGAGCCCTCTGCTCCAGGGCGAGCCACCACCAGCGTCGGATACGGAATGTGCTCCAGGCGGCCGTTGAATCGGCGCACAACGCCGAATTCGAAGCGCGCCGACGACGGCGGCGCATGAGAGGCGATCAAGACCGCGCCCAATATCCCGACAGCGAGCACGAGCAGAAGGACCCGCAACCGCACCCACCGCGCAAGGCTCGGCGCCGCGTGGCTCTGCCAGCCGATATAGAACGGCTCTTCCGTCGTCACAGCTCGCCTCCGATTCGCAGGGGCTCGGTCTCGGTGCCGCGCGGCAGGGGCCGCGGATCGACGAGGACCCGCTCGCCCTCGAGCCGCACGCGGAAGGTCGGCACCCACTCCTGGAACGGCTCGGGCGAGCGACCGCAACGGGGGCGATACTGGTAACCGTGCCACGGGCACACGACGAGGCCGTCCAGCACGCGGCCCTCCCCCAGCGGGCCGTTCTGGTGCTGGCAGACCCCCGACAGCGCCGAGAGCCCCTCTTCCGTGCGGAAGAGCGCGATGCGCTCGCCGCCAGCGAGGACCACGCGCGCGCGCCCCTTCGGGACCTCGTGCACGTCGCAGACGTCCACCCATGGCGCGCTGGACATCCCCGGCGCGATCTCTCGGTCGACGCGCGCATCCTTGCGCGCCGCAACCAGGTGCAGCGCACCGAGCACCACGACTCCGGCTGCCACGAGCAGCGCCAGAATCGGGCTCGTTTCGGCCTGCAACGCCCCGAGCGCGACATGCAGCACCAGCAGCATGTACGCGCCGTACACGGACATGTGCAGCGCCTTCCAAACAGGCGCCGTCAGGTTCCTGAGCCAGAAATCGTGGCTCGTCGCCGCCATCAACACCAAGATGACGAGCGCCGCCGCACCCAAGACCTCGAAGGGGAACTGGACGAAGCTGTCGTAACGCGGGTTCGCCGTCAGCAAGCTGACGAAGGGATTGACGTTGCCGAACCCGTGGAACTGCACGAGCGCAAAACCGCCGTGCAAGAGGCCGAGCGTACAGACCGTCACCCCGAGGTGCCTGCGGTTGTAGAGCCATGGCAACCAGCGCGCGTCCAGCCGCGCCAGCGGACCGATGGCCAAGACCACGTGCAGCAGCAGGAACGCCGCGCTGCCGAGCCCTCGAATCAACAGGGTCTCCGCCGTCGCGAGGGGCCAGAGGAGCGCTCCACCTCCCACGAACGCCAGCAAGTACAGGAGCACCCCCAGCATCAGCACCAGGTCATACCGGCGCTTCTGACGGTTCCATTGCACCGCTCGATAGGCGTGTCCCATCTCAGCGCGCTCCTTCTCCGCGCAAGGTCACCGTGTCGAAGCGCCGGCGGTGTCCAAGGCTGTACAGGATCAACGTCACAGGCACATCGCGACTTTCGAACGAGGTTGCGACACTCGGCGATGTAGGTCCAAGGAGCTGCGCGTCGGGTGGAAGCTGCTCGCCGCCTTCGTCGCGGGCTCCAGCTCGATAGACGAGCAGGTCCGGCGCATCGAGCGCAACGTGCGGCACGAGCCAAAGGAGACCATCCTGCCCCAGCGCCACGGTGAACGTAGGCCGCGCCGCCAGCACACGCGCGCCCGCAGGCAAGAGACCGCTGGCTTCTGCCCAGCGCGCTCGCTCGACGAGCTCCGTCGGCCGCAAAGCGAGGCCCAGCCCGAGCCCGACGAGCGCACACACAAACGCCGCAGGCGCCATCCACCGATGCCTCTGACGCAGGGGCGTGATCATCGCGTCTGGTCCCCCTCGAGCGCGCGTTTGTGCGGCGTACGCTCCTCGGGCGGCCCGCCGCGCTGCATCCATCGGGTGAGCAAGAGCGGCCACAACAAGACGACCCCGGGCAGGATCAACACGCGGAACCCGAACGTCCCGTGCCGCGCGTCAGGGTCCACGCGGCCGACGCCCACAACGACGAACGGCAGCGCAAACACGGCCCCGACGGCCAGGTACAACGCAACCGCATCGACGATCGTGTGGGCCAAGGGCATGGGCAGGAGCGGAGCGGACCGAGCGGCCCGAAGAGCGTACCAACCGAAGTGCATCCTTCGTCGACGCCCAGGAGAGCTTTGCGGACGCTCCATGTTGGTCCGGCGTCCTGGACACGAGCGTGTTGCCAGACGACTCGGTCACCCCTCGATGCACCGCCCGTTCGCACTCCAGCGTCCCAGGACTGCGAACCTCACCGTATCGAACCGCCTCACCGCCCAGGCCAGGATTCCGTTGCGGCGCCGCATGTCGGCGCCCTGGCCCGTCCCCAACCCATGCAGATCCCCCACGACCCCCTCGTCCCGCGGAGCTTCGGTCTTTCCGTCGCGCTCTTCGCCCTCGCACCCATCGTCGGCGCTGTGCCCCAGGTCGACGTCACCGTGCGCGCCGAGATCGACGGCCGTAGTCGGCTGGTGCTCGCCGGTGACACCGCCACGTGGCAGCACTTCGACTTCGCAAGCCCCGGTCGCCTCGACTGCGATATCGGCGCCCCGGTCCAGCCGACCTTGATCGACGGGGTCGTGTGGTTCCCGACGTGGCCCGACGTGCCGACGTGCGAGAACCGCGACTGCGGCGGATGCACGAGCGACACCTGGATCGGCATACCGAACCCGCTCCCCACGAGCCTCTTCACACCGACGCTCTCGGTGCAGCAAGCGCGAGGCGAAGTCACGCTCGTCGAGCTGCCCTCGATCGCCAACGGCTACCGTACGGTGATCGAGTTCAACGACAACGGTCTCTCGGGCGACGCCTGGTACGAGGTCACGTTGAGCACGGGCAGCTCCGGCGGCTCGGTGCGTTACTGCACCAGCACCGCGAACTCCTCTGGAGCCCCCGCGCGCATCGACTTCACGGGCAGCCGCTCGATCTCGGCCAACGACACCCACCTGACCGCCGCAGGCTGCCCGGCGGGCCACGCCGCGCTCTTCCTCTACGGCAGCGCGCCCGCAGCGATCCCCTTCGGCGGCGGAACCCTGTGCATCAGCCCATTCACCCCGGGCCTCTTCCGCCTGCAACCGGTGCAGCTCGTACGCTTCGACGGCACCCTGGACCTCTGGCTAGACATCGCCAACCTGCCCCCGACAGGAGCGATCACCGCGTCCTCCGTGTGGCACTTCCAAGTCTGGTTCCGCGACGTCGGCCCCGGCGGCGCGCGGACGAACCTGAGCGACGCGATCGCGATCGAGTTCATCGGCTGAACGCAGAGCAGAGAGGCCGCGCCGCCACCCGCCGCGAGCGGCCCGCTCGACACTCGGCGAGCGCGGCGAGGCAGCCCGACGAGCGCGGCCCACCTGGCCGCGCAGAGCAAGCAATGCAACAGAACCGCCACGCGCGCGCCCCTGATACGACAATCGCTTCGTAAGGTCCGGTCTTATGAAAGGGCCTAGAGGTTCGGCCCCCGGGCTGTGACGCCCCTTCGCACCTACCGTGAAGGCGCAGCCCTGGGTCCGGTTCCGCCTTCTCCCTTGCGAACCGTACGGCAGCATCCTGAGCAGGTCGTAACGTTGGCGGGTCCAAGCCGCAAAGCGTCGAGCGTCAGCGGCTGTCCACCGGGCCCGCGAGGAGCTCACGCCATTCCGCCAGAGCCCGCTCGCGCTGCTCGAACGTCTGAAAGCCGAACGGCAGGCCGATCAGCAACAACCGAAGACGGCGCCGCCCTGCAGCAATCGTCGCGAGACCAGGGCGAGTGGAGGGCTCTGTCGGCGACTCGGGATAGACCAAGATCGAGTCAATCTCGTCGACATCCTCGAGCGCCGCATAGGCGAGCGCCTGGTGCAGGTCAGCGCGATGGGCGTCCTGGACCGCTGCGCTGAGCCGCGACCAACCATCGCGTCGCAGCAGTTGCAGGTGGGCTTTGTACTTCGCATCGATCCAAACGGCGCGGCCCGGTGCGTGCAGGCCGCTGTCCGGTATCAACATCCGCATCGAGCTCGTCGAGGTCGTCCAGTTCAGGCGGCGCGCGGTCTCTCCCCGGCGCAGCGCCACCAGTCCACAGCGCGGCGCAAGGTCCGCGACGAATCGATCGACCCAAGCTTCCCAGACCTCTTCGACGGCCAGATCCCAGGCCATCCCGTCCAAGACGCGTGAGCCTCCGAGGCCGCGCTCCTCTGCGATCCACCCCATCGCCTGGGTCGCCTCTGCGACCCAAGCGCTGTCACTGGCACGTGGCTGCACAACTGGCCGCCGCACTCCGCCATCGCCGATCGCGGTGCGCAGCTCCGCGACGCGGGCGCGCAAGACACGCGCAGCGCCGAGCTCGCCCAGGGCCGCCAAGTCTTCGTCGAGCCGCGCCAAGGTCCACCGCACCGCCGCCATCAGCTCGGGGTCGTCATCGGGTTCCGAGAAGTGGCAGGGGAAAGCCGTCCAGCGTCCGCGCGGGACGTGCTGCGTGGCCCAGCGTGTCCAGTCGATACGCCCCCTGGGGCCAGTACGAACCTCCGCACGCGGTACGAATCCGCGCCTCTGATGGTGCAACAGAGCCTCGAGACGCCTCACCACGGGCGCCGCGAGCAGCCACGTAGGCACCTCACGCGCGGACCCCGGCACGAGCGGTGCACCACCGAGGACAGGCTCGACCTCGAAGGCGATATCGCCGAGGACAGCGCCCATCGCGGGCCAACGAAAGCGCGGCTCGACCAAGACGCCCGCGACGACGCGGCGCGTCTTGGGCGACAGCAACGGGATCGCGCCGACGCGGCCGCCTGGTGTGAGGCGCATCGCAAATCCGCCGCGCGACTCGATCGTAGCCGAGATCTCGAGGCGCAGAAGCTGCGCTCGATTGGCATCGACGAACGCGTCCGCCCAGCGCTCGCCGTCGACCTGCAGCACTTTGCCGTCGAGTCGCACCCCCTCGCCGTGATCGCGGACACGCAGGAGCGGTCTCTGCGAAGGCGGCAGCGGCAAGCCGCGCTCTGCCCGTGCGCGCCCAAGGCTCGTCCGTACCCGTGTCACGCGAGCTCCATGAGCCGGGACTCGATACGATCCGCAAGCCCTGCGATCGCCTCGGACGCGCCTCCGCACATCCGCTCGTCGAGGTAATCCCGCAGCAACGGCAGGAGCTCGAGGCGCAAACGTCGCGCGATCCGCGCTTCGCGAGCGTCACTCGCGAGGTCTGGCCGCGGATCCAAGAAGTACGCGTGCCCTGGCACGATCCGCAAGGTCTCGTCGTCGGCGAACTCCGCGAACGTGTGGATCGTGTCGGTGAAGAGCTTCGTCGCGAGCTCGCTGCCCTTGGCCGCGACCACCTCGAGGTCCGGCCAGACCTCGACGAACGCGAAGCGGCGCCGGATGGCGACGTCCATTCGCGCGATCGAGCGATCAGCCGTGTTCCGAGTCGCCAACACGGACAGGCCTGGCTGCAACTGCAACGTCTCCGGATGTCCTGCCGGGACGTGGGGCAAGTCGACGGCACGTCCGAGCTCACCCGACTCGAACAGGAGGATCGCCTCTCCCAAGACGCGCCCGAGGTCTGCACGGTTGAGTTCGTCGATGACGAGCACGTGCTCGCGCTCGGCCGCGGCCTGGTTCGCGCGCAACAGGTCACCCGCGCGGACCTCGAACGCCAAACCGCCCGCAACGGGCCGCGGAAACAGCCCGACGACGAAATCCTCGTACGTGCGCGCCGGATGGAACTGAATCCGCGTCGCTGACCCGATCGTGTCCGCGATGCGCCACGCGAGCCGAGTCTTGCCCGTACCCGGCGGACCTTCCAGTACGACAAAGCGCCGCTCGCGCAGGAGATCCAGCACGCTGCTCTCCTCACAGCGCGGGAAGATGGCGCCCGCGATATCGCGCGTACGCTGCTCCCAGCGCTTCTTCGCATCGCCCGTCAGCGGTGTGCCGTGCTCTTCGAAGAAGAGGTCCAGCAAGTCCGCGACCCGCTCCGCATCCTCAGCGCCCCGGACGGGCGTCGCGGCGTAGATCACACGCGCGTAGGACCTGAGGGCCGCAGGTATCTCCGGCCAGCCATCGGCGACAACCTCGGGGACTCCAGCGACCAGATCGAGCAGATCCGGTTTGACCCAAGTCCGCCCCCCATGCAACCGCGATAGGGCCTTCAGCCTCCGCCGATGCCCGGGCCTCCCCAGGATGTGCGCGTCCGCGCCGAACCCATCGGTCCCGATGACGAGCACCGCGACGCTGCCCCCCTCACCTGGAAACCAAACGAGCGAGGTCCCTTGGTACGGCCCAGAGGTCGGATTCTCGGCCGTGATCCAGCCCGCGTACGAAGCCGCATCGGCTTTCTTCTGCAGGTTCACGCGCAACTGGTATGCGTCGCGGTGATGCGCCGCGCTGTGGCAGCGTTCGTCATAGACCCGCCCGAGGAGGCCGCGCACTTCATCGGGCCGCTCCATCAGGCCCCAGTTACGCCCCTGGCCCATTCCAGAGACGAGCTCGTCGAAAGCGGGGGTCCTTGAGTTCGGCGTTTGTGTAGCCATGGCGTGCGGATTGCAGCAAATCCGACGCCACAACTCGAGCTCCCCATCGCAGAACCCGCGGAGATCACCGCGGCGGGACGTTCGGCACGCCGAAGAGGCGCTCTCCGGTCACCGTATTCATGGACTTACGTGGCGTCCAGCGCCTCTGCTTGCACGCTGCGTCGAAGTGCGTGGAGGTAGGCGCGATACGCATACTCGCGCCCGCGCGCGCTCGCCGTGAGTGTCCTAAGCCAGACTTCGCAGGCCGTTGCGCTGTCGCTCCCCGGCTTATGCAACAAAGACGGCACCCGCGCCCCCGCTACACAACAACTGTTTCATAAGCGCCTGACTTACGAAACAGTCCCGCGGTTCGGGCGGAGTCGGGCGACCTGCGCCGCCCGGCTGGCGGGCGTGCCCCGAGCTGGCGTCCCCGCGCGCCGGAGGGGACCTCGGGCCCAGCTTGCATACGGAGCCGCGTGTCCTCAGCCCCGCCGACGTCGCCCGGCCAAGCTGGGCATGAGACCGAACAGCAGCTGACCCGCGAGACCGAGCTGAGCCGCCGGCTCGCGGTACAGCGCAAAGTGCTCGAGCGGCGTCCGCCCGGCGAGCGACACGGAGAGCACGAGCTCTGCCGCCAGCAAGAGCCCGAGCGCCACCGCGCCCATGACGAGGCGCGGCCCAATCCGCGGAATCACCCTCGAGCGATCGGCGATCCGCGTGCAGGCGAGCCACGCAACGGTGAGGATGACCGGCAGCTCGACGAGCACCGCGACCGTCTCACCCAGCCGCCCCTGCAACCAGAGGACCCGCACTACGCCCAGGACGAACCCCGCGCTGAAGACGACCGCGAAGTAGGTGCAACCAGCCAGCAGAGCTGGACGCAACACATGGGCTGCGTGGGCGTTCGGCGGATTCATGGTGTGGGGTCACGCGCGCGCGTCACGTCGGCGTGGCGCGGGGATTCGAGCGGAGCCGAGCGCCTCAACCCGCTGCTGCCGTCGGCGCTCCGTCGCCGCCACAGGGTACAACGGAATCAAGCCGCGTTGGCTGCGACCTACGAAGTCGCCCTCTCCCACTCGCCTCCTCGAGCCCCTCACCGTCGGACGCGGTGGGCGCCCCGGTTACGTAACGTCGAAGCTCGCGCGACATGCCGACTCCTTCCCTGCTTCGCCTTGGCCCTTGAAGCGAGCGCTTCGACGTAGGGGCTGATCGTCGTCCTGATACGACGGACCTCCGCCACACGCTCCAGTTGAGTGGACTCTCGCCGCTCTCGTGTGCAGCACGATCCGATGGATGTCGAGCCTGAACGTTCTCCGGCACCGGAAGCTGTCGACCATCCTGCGTAGGGGCTTGCTGAACCACCGGACAGTGCGCGAGAGCAACATCCGTCCGGAGTTCTGCGCGATGCGCCCTCTGATCGGCAGCGCGCGCGATGAGCGGCGACCGCGCCCAACGCCGGAGCGCGAGCGAGACTTTGTCCTGCCATAGTTGAGAGGATCACGACGAATCGCGCACCATGTCAACGGACACTAGCGATCATTGCACAGCGTCGGCTCCGCTAGGCGCGTCTCGCTAGCTCGAGAACAGGCCACAGCCATGCCCTCAGCGCCGCGACGACCTCACCCAGATCGAGTTCACGCTCGCCACCCGCTTTGACCAGAAAAGCCCGCCATTGGGTCTGTTTCACGGCATCCGCGGCGAACTCGTCGGAAAGCCCGACGGGAAGCGAGGACGGGATAGGGGTGCCACGCCGGAGGAACGTGGCGGCCACGGCAGCGACGAGCGCCTCGTCGAACGCAAAGCTCCGCCGAATCCAGTCGAGGTCATACAGATCCTTCATCCTGCTGGTCGTGATGCCCAGCACCACGAGCGCCTCCAGCTTCTCGGCGACGACGGACTCGGGCGCATAAGCCTGGATGCGAGGGCGAGGCAGGTCTAGCAAGCTACCGAACTCCACGACATGCGGCGAAGGAACAACAGCGTCGCCGAAGCCGATGTCGACCTGGACCTTGAATCGGGCGCCCGCGAGGTCGCAGGGTACGACGACGCGAACACCGGCATAGACTGCCTCCATGCGAATGTGCGCACCTGTGACGCCTTCGACGTCGAAGAGCATGCCATCCTCGAGGCAGGTCACCGAAGCGATCTCGCGGAACACGGCGACGAGGCGGTCCAGGTCGGGATTGCCTCGTCCGAGTAAGTCGAGGTCCTTGGTTGCACGGTGCGGCTTGCCCATCCACAGCGTGAACAATGTCGCGCCCTTCAGGACGAAGTCTGCCGAGTGATCGCTCGCCGAAAGCCTGTACAGCAGGCGTTCGATGGCAAAGCGGACAAGCAATCGCTGGAAGTCATCCCCCTCTCGGCGGGCGCGCTCGAGCAGGCGTGCACGTACCGATCGCGCGTGGTCCTTGCCAGTCACGACAGCGCCTCGAGGTAGGGCCGCAGCACGGTCTGGACCCGGCAAGCACCAGCCATCTCCCACAGCGCATCGCGCCCGCCGCGATAGCGCGCGACATAGTCCCGCAGCGCGGCGATGGCGACATCCACGCCGATCCGCGAGCGGAACTTGAAGCAATCCGCGACGGTGCGAGCCGGATCGGTCACCGCGACGTCGACCCCCTCGATACGGTGGCGCCGAACGCCGAGCGCTAGGAAACGCGGCGCCGTCCACGTGACCTCCAGGCGAGGCGAACCCAGCGTTGGCGCGCGGCGGCCCGTGCGGACCGCGATCCAGACGGCCGCCGGCAGCTCGTCGGTCAGCTCGTGGAAGGCCAGCGCCGAGAGGAGGTTGACCACTCCGCCCGGCACACGAGCGCTGACTTCCACGAGCGAGTGGTGCGGTGTGACCTCGGCGTCGGGACGCGCGTACAGCCCACGTCCGACCCGCACCAGCGCGCCCTGCTCGACCAGGCGGCTGAGGACGGTGCGCGGGATACCGAGCGAGTCGAGCTCGCGCGCGCGAAGCACGCCGCGGCGGCGGGCGAGCGCGAGGATCTGGTTGGGCTGGGTCGCGGCCATGATACGAAACTACATCACACGTCTGTATGTATCGCCTTATCGTAACATCGCTCGATGGCGCCCAAAGCGTGACGGTGGGGACCGCGCCGAGAAACCACGGGCCTTTCCGGTTGATGGAGCCTCGGCGCTGCCCTGGGGGCGGTCATGGCTCGATCCGAGGCAGCTCGACCTGCGCGCGCTTCGAGGTAGGGCCCCATCACCGTCCTGCTACGACAGACCTCCGCCACTCGCTCCAGTTGCGCGACACTCGGTTTTTCTTGTGCGCGGCCCGTCACGCAGGGCCCCGATCGCGACGTCGAACCCGAGCTTGCTCCGATACCGGAAGCGGTCGACCACCGTACGCGCGGGATCGTCGAGGCGAACGCGGACTCCGTGGACCGTGCGCGAGGTGACGCCCTCCGTCAGCATCCGTCCCGAGCACCGCACCATCCGGACCCTGATCGGTGCCCTCACGGACTGGCTCCAAGCAGCCGCAACATCGCCCGCCCGAGCCCCTCGCCGATCAGGAAGTACGTCTCGGCGTTCGAGTTCCAGTGGTACCCCTGGCCGCTCGGCGAGCGCTCGGCCGGGCGCCAGAACTCGCGGGTCGCGACGAACGCGACGTTGCCTTGGAACTCGGGCCGCTTGGCGACGGCGGCTTGCGCGCGCATCAGGGACAGCGCGCGCGGGTGCTTCTCTTCGGGACCCGTCATGCCAGTCTCGGCGAGGACAAACGGCAGGTAGGGAACACCGAGCGCGCGGCGGATGTCACCGATGAAGTGCGCCATGTTCTGTTCGTACTCGGCGTTGAAGGCGTCGCTGATGCGGTCGTTCCAGCCTTGGTGCCAGGCGAAGCCCGCGACGACAAAACGCCCGTCCGAGCCCGGGACCAGCTCCTTCACGCGAGCCAACGCCGCCTCCGTGAGCGCCAACGTCTCGCGGTAGTACTTGCCGAGGATCTCGGGGTTCGCGACCAGCGCCGCGTCCTGCTGTGCGCCCAGCGAATACGGCGGCTTGCCGGCGCTGGGCGGGCGGAAGTCGATCGCGAGGCTCTTCCCGCCCCATGCACACTTGATCAACAGAACGGGCTCGACGAGCGCTTCGCCCTGGACCCAGCCGAAGCCGAGCTCGGGCCCGATCGTCTCCTTGCGCGCGCCGTAGCCGACCGTCAGCGGCCCCGAGCGATCGAGATACGTGATCCACACGTCGTCGCGCGCCCGCCACGACCCGTCCGCGTTCACCAGTGACGCAAACCGCGGCGCCGTCGCAGCATCGCGCACGAGGAACTCGAGCGAACCCTGCCCCCCATTGCGCTTCGGATCCAGAGCGATGATCCCAGCGCCCTCCATGTTGGATTGCCCAGCCAAGATGAAGACCTTGACCGGCCCGAGCGAGCCCTCAGGCTCTCCCCAGACCCGCTGCAACAGCCGGAACATCTCGGGGTCGTGCCGCGCCAGCTCCGACCGATGGAACGGAAAGAAGTCGTTGGTCGAGAAGAAGGCCTCGGTGCACTCGGCGAAGTACTCCATCGCGTTCGACATCGCGTACGCACGCACGACGCTCGCGCGGCCATCGCCGAAGCGGTGTTCGACGCGCTCGTACCGGCCGCTGGCCTGCGCCTTCTCGAACAGCGCCTGGATCTCCCCGTTGCCGAACCCACCCTCGAGCACACGATCGTGGTACGCATGCGCGAGCTCGTGCAGCACGAGCGCCGGCATCCGCCGCGCATCCTGCTCGAATCCGCGGACATTGGTGAACTCGACGCCCTTCGCCATGGCCGGATCGCGCCCGTTGTCGCGCAACCAACCAGCCCCCGGATGGTATTCCGCAGTCGGCTGCACACCGGGATACTCACTCGACATCCAGAGCGGCACCCGCCGCAGCTCTTCGAGCGCACCCGCGGGCACCACCCGCGTCACATCCCGCAGTTGCCACGACAAGAGCTCCAACGCGCGCGCCGTCGCAGCGGCGTCCTGCTCGAACAGCGCCTCGTGCACATGCAAGGTCCAACCTTCGACGACCTGTGTGCGGCGTCGCGCCTCTTCCTGCAGGGCACTGCCCATGACCTGTGCCGAAGCGAGCACCAAGGCTGCGCAGCCGAACGAGAACCAGCGAGAGACGGTGCGGTGAACGATCATGGGGCTTGCAGAAATGAGGCCGGGCTCTGGAGCTCGAGCTCGCCGCGCGGAAGCGCCGAACCGCGAGCCCTCGGGGGCTGTGACAGTAACGTCCGCGGACGAACGACGTACGGACTGTGCCGCGGCAATGAGCCCTCGGCGACCTGACCGTCGCCCGCCAGCAGCGCTCTCCTGGCCCTCCCTACAGGACCCTCCACCACGGCGCAGCGATGATGCCCTCGCCCATCCGGAACGTGGTGTTCCCCGCGTGCAACAACAGGCAGCCTGCCACCTCCGCGCCGTACTCCGTGCGGAACACGCCCAGATGTCGCGCATCGCGCGGCGTAGGCTGCTTGGTCGCTTTCACTTCGATCGCGAGGAGGCGCCCCTCGTGCTCGATGACGAAGTCGACCTCCTGGCCCGACGCCGTACGCCAGTGCATGACCTCGGGCCGCCGCCCCGAGTGCCCATCGGTCCAAGCCAGCAGGTCGGACAGAACGAGGTTCTCGAGGTGCGCTCCACCGGGGCTCGCCCCCGCGAGGTGCAACCCGAGGCCCGTGTCGGTCCAGTACACCTTCGGTGCTTTGATGAGGCGCTTCGTGCGATTCACGGCGTACGCTTCGAGGCGCACGATGAGGTGTGACGTCTCGAGCAGGCCCAGATGTCGCTGCACACTCGTCGCCGGCATGCCGATGTCACGCCCGACCTCGGCGACGTTCAAGAGGCCCCCGGTGCGCAGCGCCGCGGCGCGCATGAGCCGGCGGAAGTCCGGCAGACTCTGCACGCTGGCCAGATCGCGTAGGTCGCGCTCGAGGTACGTTCGGACGTAACCCTCGAACCAGGCCGCTCGCTCGTCGTCCGAGACCAGCTCGAGCGCCGGCACGGGAAAGCCACCGCGCCGCGCCAGCACGGCCCAGTCCTCTTCGATCGGCGCGCTCTCCTCGAGCAGCTCGGCCCACTCCGTCACCCCCTTCGCAAACAGCTCACTCCAGCGTCCGGGCACACCGAGCCCGAGCTGCTCGCGTCGCGTCAGCGGATGCAGCGTGCGATAGGCCGCGCGACCCGCAAGCGAGTCCGCGACCGCCTTCATCAACAACAAGTTCGCCGAGCCCGTCAGCAAGAACCGGCCCGGTCGGCGCGGCCGATCCAAATCCACGAGCGCCTTGACGGCGAGCAGCAGCTCCGGCTCGCGTTGGACCTCGTCGAGGGTCAGTCTCGGGAACCGCTGGAGCAAGTCGGGCGCACTGTCCCGCGCCTGTTGCCGCACCGCTGGCTCGTCGAGGGTCAGGTACGGCCGTGTCGCCAGCCCGTGCTCCTCCTGCGCGAGCGTGCTCTTCCCTGTCTGGCGCGCGCCGGAGAGCACGACAGCAGGAAAGGTGGCGAGGTCACGTGCGAGGGAGGTCGCGATCAGACGGGGGCGGAACGGGGCGGACATGCGGGGATGATCGGACCCATAAAGATGATAATCCACCATTGCGTGGCCGATTATCACCCAAAACGCCTCATTGCGAGACACCTCTTCGCATCTCAACGCTCACCTGGCGGGGCCCCTCGGGCCCGGTCCGCTAGGAGCCTCCGCACCAACTGACGCGCCCCCCCCCGCGACACCGACCACGGGCGGGTCCGTTCAGCTCGCCCCGCGCGCCGGCCAGAGGAAGACCTCATCGCGGTGCCACGCAGCGTGCAGCGGCTCGACCGCCAACGTGTCGTCGTGCGGGGCCAGCAGCACCTTCCGGTGGTGCCGCAGGAAAGGCTCTTCGAGCGCGCCGCCCCGCAGCTTGGCGGACACGAGCACCTCTCGCTCCTCACCGATGCCCAGGACGCCTCGGTCGAGGGCGCGGTGGTGCAGCACGCACAAGGCGAGCCCATTGGTCACAGCATCGGGTCCAGCGGCGTTGCGCCAGCGCACGTGCGCCGCGTCGAGCGCGAAGGAAGCGCCCCCGACCGACGCGTGCAGCCCACAGACGGCGCACCGCCAACCGTACGCCTCCAGCACCGCCGCGCGGAAGGCTGGGTCGCGGCCTCGCCCCGTCGTGAGCTCGAGGTCGATGCCGACCTCGGCTGAGAGCTCGGCGTGCATGGTCTCGGGGAAATGGCGCTCGAGGAGGATGCGCGCGGCCTTCGCGATAAGGTGTGGCTCTGCGCGGAGGAGCGCTTGCACCTCCGCGGGGAGGGCACCGCTCATGCGCTCCTCGCGCATCGTCGTGAGCGGGGGGCGACCTTGGCCCGCATAACCGCCACGGTCGACGGTCCACATGCCGTCGCTCTGCAGGTGCCAGAACGGATAGTGCGGCGACGTCTCGCGAGGCGGCCCGAACTCTCTCAAGAGGTCCCCGAGGTCGCGCTCGACCTCGGGGTACACCAAGTTCCTGCCGTCCCCGCGTTGCAGGCGCCCGAGCGCGTAGAGCAGCAACAGCGGCTTGTGCGGCGCGCGCCCGTGCGCTTCGTTCTCGAAGACGCGCAGGGACGCGACCCGCTTCAGGAATTCCTCCGTCCCCATCACCCCATCCTACGCGCGATCTGCATGTCCCGGTCATCCCGGCGGCTCAACCGCGGCGCCCCGGCCTGCGCCGCACACCGAGCGCGTCGAGCACGCCGTCCGCCCACGCCGCCCGCCCCGCGGCCCACATCACCACGCTGTGCGCGAGTCGCGGTATGCGGTGGAGCGCGTTCGGCAAGAAGGACACGTACGCAGGCGCCCCGTCGAGCCTTCCCGGGCACCATGCCCCGAAGTGTGGCGGCAGATCCTCACCCTCGAGCTCCCGGCGGTTGAGCTCCTCGCAGGCCGCGTGCAAGGCGCCTTCGTCCTCGGTCTGGTGCGGCATCTGTAAGAGGCAGAGCACCCCCGCGCCGAGCTCGGGGTGCGGCGATTCCGCGTCGAGTTGGAAGAGCGCCGAAGTCGGCGACGCCAGGCGCGACGCTCGTGCGGGCGGCCCGTCTTCGAGCTCGAATTCGGCGGTGAAGCCGAGCCCGCCAGCGGAACACAGGATGCCGAGCGCGCCGAACTCGCGCGCGAGCGCGTCGAACTCCTGCGCCTTCCATTCCGAGCGCATCCGCCGTCCGCCTGCCTCGCCCACGCCCATGCTGCGCCGCAGCGCGCCGAGGATCGGCTCGGCGCCGGCGATCGTGGCGAACGCGACGAGCGGGAGTTCGCGTGCTCCCCAGCTGTCCTCGGCCTCGTACAGCGTCACGCGCGAACCGATGACTGTCGCGCCGCTGCGCTCCGTGAGCGCGCCGAGCGACGCCATGCTGTTGAGCATCACCCGCCCCGCGCCGAGGGTCGGCGCGAGCACCTTCGGGAGCTCGCACAGCACACGCACCACTGCCCGAATGGGCCCGACGTCCGTGTCGCGCACCCGCGGCGCCGCGACCTCGACGCGCACACGATAGTGCTCGTGGGTCGCGACGAGGGTATCGCCCTCGATGCGCGGCGCCAGCGTCGTCGACTGCAACACCTGGCTCAGCGATCCGAGCAACTGTGCGCTCGCATCAGAGCCAGCTTTACCTTTGCGCTTCGTCATGATTTGACCTCGATCATAGCTCCGTCCAGAAATCCGGCGCCCTGCCGCGTAGACCGGCGCCCGGCGACCGAGCCATCGAAGGCTCCATTCGCGCACGGACAAGCGCGGCGCGACAACGCTGAGCACCTCGACAAGTTCGTACAGGAGCCGCGTGTCGCCGCCGCGAATCTCCTTCGGATGTCGTTTCTATCGTAGGCATTCACCTCGCCCAGGTGAACGACCGCCTCATCCGCGGCGACCCACCCGGTTCGCTCGGCAAGCGTCCACGGGCAGGCGAGACCGTGGACCTGTACGAGGACCGTCTTCGTCGCGGCTTTCGCGGCGAACCGAAGCCAGCTGGCGAGATGAACGAGTGACACGTGCGGACCCACGGACGTGGCGGGAGGCGGAAGGGACATGTGGCTCGCATCAGGCGCCAACGGCGCGATAGGGAGCAGGGACATCGTGCTTCGCGACGACATAGGCCTTGAGCTCGCGGGCATGGCTGCACGTCCCGCGATATTGAAAGCCAGGGCACGTGCAGCTCACGTCGTCGCCAACGACCTCGAGTTCGTAGAACGCGCCGGGCTTGGAGCTCGACGGGACCTGGTAGCGCACGCTCGTGGGTCCCGCAAGCGCGCTCGCGAGCCAATGAACGAGCTCCTCGGACGGCGTGACGGCGCGGGCCGCGCCACGGTCGTTCGCTTCGGACTCGGCGGCGACCTCGGCGGCCGCAGCCATGAGGACTGCACGCACCCACTGCGGATCGGAGCGGTCGACTCTGGTGTCGGCGAGCCCGGGCGAGAGGAGCCGCACGACGCGCTCGAGCTCCTCGAGCGTCGAGCCCTCCGCGCGCGCGGTGAGCGCGCCGCCGTCGACAACGGCGTCGACGAGCGCGGCCTTGACCTCGAGCACGTTCTTGACGAACACGTCGAGCGTCTCGGGCGCTGTCATGTACGCGACATGCACGCTGCCCGTCTGGCCGATACGGTACGCGCGGTCCTCAGCCTGCCAGTGGTTCGCGGGCACCCAGTCGAGATCGTTGAACACGACCTGGCGGGCAGCGGTCAGGTTGAGGCCGACCCCGCCAGCCTGGATGTTGGCGGCGAACACGGTGACCGAGGGGTCTGTCTGGAAGGCGTCGACGAGGCGCTGACGTTTGCGCGCCGGCGTCTTGCCGGTGAGCACCACGCAGGCATCGCCGAGCTTCTTCGCGAGCGCCTGCAGCGGCGCGTCGAAGCCGGAGAACACGAGCACCTTCTCACCTTGGGCAACGGCGCCGCTGACGAAGTCGATCGTCGCTTTCACCTTCGCCTTCGCGAGCGCATGGCGAACGCGGGTGAAGAGAGCGAGCAGCCGCGCCCGCGCGTCGCCCGGCCGGCTGCGGTCGCCGCGCTCGCCTGGGTTCCCGAGGAGGTGCTCGACCAGCTTCGCCGTCTCACGTGCAGCCGTACCTGCGGCGACCTCGACGTCGAGGAACGTGCGCACCTTCGGCGGTAGGTCGAGGACCTCATCCTTCGTGCGACGCAGCAGGACACCCTTCAGCTGTAGCGCCAGCTCGTCGAGGCGGCTCGCGCCGTCGGTGACGAGGCCGTAGCCATTGTGCGTCGCCGCGCAGTAGCGGCGCGCGAAGGTGAAGAAGCTGCGTCCGAGCGGGTGGCCGACGAGCTGCAGCAGCGGGAAGAGATCGCGTGGCCGGTTTGTCAGCGGCGTGCCGGTCAGTAGGTACGTCACGGGCCTCGAAGGCACATGGACGAGGGCGCTCGCGTACCGGCTGCGCTGGCTCGTATGGTTCTTGAGGTAGTGCGCCTCGTCGAACACGAGCCCGCGGAAGCCGGCAGCCCGGAGCCACTCGAGGTGCCTGCCCAGGACGTCGTAGTTGACGACCACCCAGCCGTCGAAGCCTTTGGGCGCGGGCGCGCCGACAACGTGCACCTCGGCGCCAGGCGCGACGGCCTCGATCTCGCGCCGCCAGTTGACCTTGACGGAAGCCGGGCAGACGACGAGGTAGGGGCCGGCCGGCGCGGCCTCGCGCAACGCGACGATGGCCTGACGCGTCTTGCCGAGCCCCATGTCGTCCGCGAGGATCGCGCCACGGCGCGCGAGCAGAAAGGCGACGCCTTCGACTTGGTGCGGGTAGAGGCCTTCGGCGAGGCGGCGGGCGCGGAGGAGAGCCTCCTCGCGGACCTCGGGGCTGGGCGGAACGGGGCGCATGGTGGTGTTGTGTTGCAGGGTTCGCGTGGATCGCGAGGGACAAAAGGTCGGTACGTGTCGGATCAGTGGCGACGCTCAGCGCGGTTCAGGCGGCACGCTGCGGCCGCGCGCGCCCTTGCCGGCGTAGATCTCGGCAGGGGTCGGCGCAGCGATGCCGGCCGCGACGAGCCCTGCGAGGAACGGCAGACGCGGCCATGAGAGCCGTCCGACGTGTCCGTCTACGCGCAGGGCGGAGCGCGTGCTAGCGTTGAACAGCGCGCGGAGGACGAGGACGAGCCCCGGCTCGAGCGCCATCAGCGCCTCGAGGGTGTCCGAATACTGCGCCGTGACCGAATCACCGTGGAGCAGCTTGCGCGGTCGGAGGGTCTCCGCCGCGAGGACGTCGAACGCGCGCTGGAGGCCGACCGCCGGCGACGCGAGGTCCTCCCCGCCCTCGCGGTCGAGGACCCAATGGCCGGCAACGAGGCCGGCGACGAAGTTCACGCCACCGATCGCACGGCCATACCCGTCGACGTTCATGGGCACGTCCGGGGCGAGCTGCTCGAGCCAGGCGTCGAGCAGCGGCATCCGCAGCGCCAGCATGCCGCTGGCGATCGAGGGCGGGCGAAGGAACCACGCGACGAGCCGTGCGATCACGTCGCTGTCGAGACGGTCGAGCACGAGCCCGGAGCCGTCGCGATTCAAGAGGCGGGCGTCGAGGGCTGCGCGCGGGTCGGTGAGGAGCGTTTCGAGCATGGCGGCGGTCCGGGTCGCGTCGGGGTGGGCGAAGGGGGTCATCACAGGCGGCGAGAGGTCGGGTTTGTTCGGGGGCCACACACGAGCCGACGTGGCAGCGGTGTCGTGGGGCGGCGAGGCCCCTCCACCGACGACGGTCGGGCCCTGCATTGCCGGCGGCGACGCCGTGCGCGCGTCCAGCTCGCCGTGGCGACCGCCGCGTCGTCGCTGCGTGCAGCGAGCGCAGCCGGTTCGAGAACGGCGACGAGGTCGGTGGGTGTCGGGGCGGCCACGACTCCTATACGTCAAAACTCGTGCCAGAGGTCTCCGCCGCCTCCGCGAATTCGCCCAATCTGCCGCCCGAGGCGGGTTTAGGCGATCCCAGCCAGCGTATTCGAACAACCCCATCATCCGGGAATCCGTACATCGATATGCACTTTCCCGTACACTACATCCATGAGCGCAACCCTCTTGGCCTGGATCTCGCGCGAGGACCTGCGCGCCATGGACGACCCGGACCCGTGCGAGCTCGGCCCGACCCTGCGCGCGACCGGGGGCCTGCCTGCCGCGCGGACGATCCTGCTGTCGAACTACCGCGGGAACGAGGCGGCGCTCGCCCAGAGGTATGCGGACTGGCTGCGGGAGAGCGCCGATGCGGACGTCGAGCTCCTGCCCGTGGACCTGCGCGACCCGAGCGACCACGACGCGATTCGGGTTTGCGCGACCGCCTGCGTCGAAGACGTCGAGCGGAGGTACCCCGGGGCGGACCTGCACTTCCTGCTGAGCGCGGGCACGCCGGCGATGCACGCCGTTTGGCTGTTGCTCGGCAAGGCGCGCTTCCGGGCGCGCCTCGTCAAGTGCTCGATCGAGCGGGGCACGGAGCTGGTCGAGCTGCCGTTCGAGATCTCGACGGACTTCGCGGCTGACCTCCTGGACCGCCAGGACGAGACGCTGGTGCGACTGACCCAGGGCCTGCCGCCGGACACGCCGGAGTTCGTCAGCATCGTGGCGAAGTGCAAGCCGATGCGCGAGGCCGTGGCGCTCGCGCGCCGCTTTGCGCCGCGCTCGGTGCCGGTCCTGATCCTCGGCGAGACGGGCACGGGCAAGGAGCTCTTCGCGCGCGCGATCCACAGCGCGAGCCCGCGCGCCGGACGCCCCTTCATCGCGCTCAACTGCGGCGCGATCCCGCCGGAGCTCGTCGACTCACGCCTCTTCGGCCACCGCAAGGGCGCCTTCACCGGAGCGATCGAAGACGCTCGCGGGGTCTTCGAAGCGGCCGACGGAGGCACCCTCTTCCTGGACGAGATCGGCGAGCTGCCCCTCGAGGCCCAAGTGCGCCTCTTGCGCTCGCTGCAAGAGGGCGAGGTCACCCGCATCGGCGAGAACGAGCCGCGCAAGGTCGACGCGCGCATCCTCGCCGCGACCCACGTCGACCTCTTCTCCGCCGTCGAGCGCGGATCGTTCCGGCACGACCTCTTCTATCGCCTGGCGGTCGGCGTGGTCCGCCTCCCCGCCCTGCGCGAGCGCGGCGAGGACCTGCACGCGCTGATCGACGCGCTCCTCACGAAGCTCCAGCCCAAGCTGAGCGGACAACCCGACTTCAAGCGCCGCCAACTCTCCCAACCGGCCCGCCGCCGCCTCGCCGCCCACACCTGGCCAGGCAACGTGCGCGAGCTGGAGAACACCCTGACCCGCGCCACACTCTTCGCCTCTGGCGAACGCATCGACCGCAGCGACGTCGACCTGGCCCTCCTGCGACCCGCGACAGCAGGCCCAACGAACCCACTGGAACGCCCGCTGGGCGACGGGTTCGAGCTGCCCCTCTTGCTCAAGGAAGTCCGCCAACACTACGTCGAACGAGCGCTCAACGAGGCCGAGGGCGTGAAGGCCCGCGCCGCCCGACTCCTCGGCGTCACAGCGCAGACGTTCCAGGACTGGGTGCAGCCTGCGGGCAGTCCCCGACCGGGCTCGGCATCCTGACATGGGCGCGCCGCGTCGAAGACGTCGCGGAAGACCTGAGCGACGTCCGCGCACATGGCGATGCGGAACACGTCGGCCTGGGCCCTGCGTTACACCTGGAGCCGACGGCGCAGCCAGAACATGCCGCCGTGGAGAGCATCGACCCGCCGCGATCGTCATCCCTGCAGAAGATCGCCGCGGCGGAAGGAGGCGCATAGGAAAGCACGAGCCGCCGATCCCCACTCGAGAGCGCCCTGCTTCGCGCCGGTGCGCGAGCAGGCGCACGGTCCGGACCACGGGCACCTGAACCACACGTCCCGAGGACACGCCAGACCTGCTCTTCTTCGGGTACCTGCAGGGCTCTCCTCACCGTTCGAGCTCCGCTCCGCCGACCAGTGCGCGCACCACGGCCGCCAGGTCGACTTCGCCTTCGATCCAGAGCCGCACCCGCCGCGTGGGGTTCCCGCCCTTCGCCCCCGCGCCCTTGCCGTGCCGCTCTTGGGCTCGCCCGATCCGGTTCGCGATGTCGTCGGAAGCGGACAGGTCGACGGGCCAGGGCAGGCCCAGGTCGAGGCGCCGCTCCTCACGCGTCAGGCCCTGAGTCTTGCGCGTGTCGAGCGCCGCATCGGCGAGGCTCAGCCCCGCCGCGTGCAGCCGCTCGAGCACCAGCCGCAGCCCCTCCGCGTACTGCCCCCCCTGTGTCGCATCGTTGTCACCGCCTCGGCCGAGCCTCGTTTGCCCCCGCGCGCCTCCAGCACGATCGTCACCGCGCCGTCGACCTCTTCGACGCGGAACGTCGCGTCCACTTCGGTCCCGTCCGCGCGCAGCGGTCGCTGCGGCGCGTTCACCGACGCTCGCTGCGCCGCGAGCGCCCCGCCCCGCCGCCCCGCCGCCACGCCGCCAGCGCCCAGCCCGTATCGATCCACCGCGTCGAGCCCTTCGGCGTGCCCTCGAGGTACCGCAGCCGGTTCACCCGCGCCTCGTCCAAAACGCCCCCACGCACCTCGACATCGTCCGCCGCCGCGATCACCCACGCGAGGTCCGTCAGCGACACCGTGCGCTCGCCCTCGCCCACCGCGAGGCGCAACCCGCCCCGCGCTGAGCGGCCCAGGATCCGCGCGTGGTTGTCGCCCTGGCGCAGGTGGCGCTCACCCTCGGCGAGGTCCAGCAACGCCTCGACCACGCCCTCTGCCCGCACCGCGAGCCCCTGCGGCAACGGCCGCGACACCGAGCGCCCGTGACCCCACGCGCGCCACGTCGCGAAGTCGACCTCGGGGATCGCCCACAACCGCTCATCCGAGCGCCAACGCCCCACACCCAGGTAACGGAACCCGCCGTCGACCGCGGCCAGCACGAACGAGGTCTCGCCCGCATGCCGCGGCCCCTCGGCCGCGAGCCGGTCGGGCGCGACCAACATCCCCTGCGTGTGGATCCACACGAACCGGTGCCCGCCGACCTCGCCCGTGTGCGGAGCGAGCGCGGGCAGGTTGAAGGCGGGCCCGATCTGCCCCTCCGTCAGCAGCGTGCCGACCCGCGGCGCAAGCTGTTCGGGCTGCACGACCGCGTGCAACGTCGCGGCGATACGCGGCGAAGCCGAAGCCTCGAGCGCGCTCGTGTAGACCTCGCCGTCGTTCTCTCCGATGGGCGCGCGATCGTCCGTCGCGCGCGCCGAGCGCCGAATCTGAAACTCTGCCCCGAGCTCCCCCATCCTCTCGACCAACACGACACCCGCAGGCGGCACGGAGGCGTGCGCTCGCTCGCCTACCCGGAACACCGCCCAGTCCCCGTCACGCAGCGGCTCGGCGCCCCCGTCCAGCGCCGTGCCCGCGATCCGCACCGCGAACAGCTCGTGCGAATCCGAGCCGACGGGCAACAGAACGAGGCGCGCCCCGCCCTCGGCCGCCTGGCCGGTGTGCCGCGCGGCGGCGGCCAGGTCGTGGTACTCGGCGATCGCCCGCAGCGGCCGCGGCGG